>JAKLKC010000070.1 GCA_023150875.1 Myxococcota bacterium
CCGGCCCAGGGCCCGCCCCAGGGCGCGGGTCTCCCGGGCGGAGCGCAGGAGGACCGTGCGCTGGACGGTCAGCGCCATGCGAAGGGCTCCGCCAGGGTGCCCGCCCGGCTGGCCTCGACGGCCTCCCCCAGGGAGGCGGCGAGGTCGGTGGCGGCGAGGGACCGCTCCCCCCGGGCGATGCGGGCCCGGTCCCCCGCGGCCGCGTGCCAGGCGGCGGCGATCCGGGCGGCGGAGAGGGCCGGGAGGTCCGAGGCCAGCAGGGCGGCGGCGATCCCCGTCAGCACGTCCCCGGTGCCGCCCGTGGCCATCCCGGGGTTCCCAGCCGCCACCAGGGCCACGGGGCGGTCCCCGGCGGCCACCAGGGTCCCGGCCCCCTTGAGCAGCGCCACCACCTCCGGTCCGAGGGCCGCCAGGGCGCGGACCGATCCGGGGCGGTCGGAGTCCACCTCGGCGGCGCTCCGCCCCAGCAGGCGCCCGGCCTCGGCGGAGTGGGGCGTGATCAACCGGGCCCGGGGGGCCGCCGACAGGGGAGACGGGTCCCCGGAGAGGGCGTACAGGCCGTCGGCGTCCACCACCCCGGGAAGCTCCCACGAGGCCACCGCCTCCCGCGCCAGGGCCACCGTCCCCGGCCCCCGGCCCAGCCCGGGACCGATGGCGAAGGCGTCCTTTCCAGCCCGCAGCGCCGCCAGGGCCGCCGACGAGCCCGCCGAGAAGGCGCCACCCTCCCCGGGGACCTCCTCCACCATGACCTCCGGCGGGAGGCCCGGCAGGCGCGGAGCGACTCCCTCGGGGACCGCCAGGGTCACCAGGCCCGCCCCCGCCCGAAGGGCGCCGAGGGCGGCGAGCACCGCCGCCCCGGGCTTCCCCGCGGACCCGGCGACCACCAGCAGGTGGCCGTAGCTGCCCTTGTGGGCGTCGGGGCGTCCCGGGGGCAGCCAGCGGTGCAGTTCGGGTCCCAGCACCCGCCCGCCGGCCCGATCCACCATGTCCCCGTATGGGATCCCGATGTCCACCACCTCCAGTTCACCCCGCAGGGAGGCCCCGGGGAAGAGGAAGTGCCCCCACTTGGGCGCCGCGAAGGTGACGGTGACGTCCGCCCTCACCGCCGCCCCCGGCGCGGCACCGGTGGTGGCGTCCACGCCGCTGGGGAGGTCGACGGAGAGCACCGGAGCCCGGGATCGCGCCAGGAGACCGATGACGTCCGCGGCCAGCCCCTCCACCCCGCGGGCGAGCCCGGTGCCGAAGAGGGCGTCCACCACCACCCCCACCGAGGCCAGGGCGATCTCTACCCGGGCGAGGTCCGAAGCGGAGGTCAGGGCGTCCACCGGGACCCCCACCGCCGCCAGCAGGTCCAGGTTGGCCCGGGCGTCCCCGGCGACGGTCCCGGGATCCCCCACCAACAGGACCCGCGCCGCGACCCCCCGCGCGGCCAGGTGGCGCGCCACCACGAAGCCGTCGCCGCCGTTGTTCCCCCGCCCGGCGAGCACCAGGACCCCCGCCCGGCCGAGGCGCTCCGGCCACCGCTCCAGGGCCGATCGCGCGCATCCGGCCCCGGCCAGCTCCATCAGCACCCGGCCGGGGATCCCGCGGGTGGTGATGGCGTGACGGTCGGCCTCCCCCATCTCGGCGGCGGTCAGCAGGGGGAAGCCCCGGGGCTCCTCGGCCTCCCGCGGCGGCGGCCCCGGCCAGGAGGGGGGCAGCGCCCCCCGCGGGACCTCCCGCCCCTCCCCTCCCCCGCCGGCCCGCCGCATCAGTCCCGACGCCCCCCGGTGATCGCTGCTTCGGGCCCCGCCTCGACCAGGGCCACCATGTCCCGCACCGCCGCCTCGAAGCCGCTGAAAAGGGCCCGGGCGACGATGGCGTGGCCGATGTTGTACTCCGCCACCAGCCCGAGCCCCACCAGGGCCTGGACGTTGTGGTAGTGCAGCCCGTGGCCTGCGGCGACCTCCAGCCCCAGCGCCCGGCCCCGGCGGGCGGCCGCCCCGAGCCGCTCCAGCTCCCGGGACGCCACTTCGGGCTCCCTGGCCTCCGCGTAGGCGGAGCTGTTCAGCTCCACCACCCGCGTGCCGAGGGCGAGGCAGGCCTCCACCTGATCCGGCTCGGGGTCGATGAACACCGCGGGCCTGATCCCCGCGGCGCCGAGGCGCGCCAGGGCCTCCCCCACCGCGCCGCGGTTCCGGAGCACGTCCAGTCCCCCCTCGGTGGTGACCTCCTCGGCCCGCTCGGGCACCAGGGTCACGGTGTCGGGCCGCACCGCCTCGGCGACGGAGAGCATCTCGTCGGTGGCGGAGATCTCCACGTTCAGCACCGTCTGGACCGTGCGGCGCAGCACCTCCAGGTCCCGGAGCTGGACGTGGCGCCGGTCGACCCGGAGGTGGGCGGTGATCTGCCGGGCGCCCGCCTGCTCGGCGACCAGGGCCGCCAGCACCGGATCCGGGTAGGCCGCCCGGCGCGCCTGCCGCACGGTGGCGACGTGGTCGATGTTCACCCCGAGACGAGGCTTCATTCCGGACTCCCCGCGGGCGACGCCCCGCGCTCCGCCAGTTCCTCGAAGGCCACACGGCACAGGCGATCCGCCAGCTCCGCCGCTTCGGCTCCCTCGCGTCCCTCCACCATCACCCTCAGCTTGGGCTCGGTGCCGCTCCACCGCACCAGCACCCTCCCCCGGCCCTCCAGGGCGCGCCCCACCTCGACGATCTCCGCCGCCAGCCGCGGCAGGTCCGCGACCCGGGGCCGGGAGGAGGCCGGGACGGTGCGGTTCACCTGGGGGAAGAGGGGGATCTCGGCGGCGAGGTCCGCCAGGGTGCGTCCGGTCTGGACCATGACCGCCAGCACCGAGAGCGCCGCCCGAAGACCGTCCCCGGTGGGCGCCTCGTCCGCCAGGATCACGTGCCCGGACGGCTCGCCGCCCAGGACCGCCCCCCGCTCCCGGAGCGCCGCGGCGACGTGCCGGTCCCCCACCGGAGCGCGGACGAGGCCGATCCCCCTCTCCCGGAGGACCGCCTCCAGCCCGGCGTTGCTCATCACCGTCCCCACCACCACGTCCCCGGGCAGGCCGCGCCCGGACCGGAGCCGGTGCAGCGCCAGGATCCCCAGCACCCGGTCCCCGTCCACGGCCTCCCCCAGGCGGTCCGCCAGGAGCAGGCGGTCGCCGTCCCCGTCCAGGGCGATCCCGACGTCGGCACGGTGCTCCCGGACCCGCTCCGAGATCGCGCCGGGGTGGGTGGCGCCGACCCCGGCGTTGACGTTGAGCCCGTCCGGATCGATCCCCGAGGCGAACACCCGGGCCCCCGTCGCCTCCAGCACCGGCACGGCGAGGTGGGCGGCGGCGCCATGGGCCGCGTCCACGGCCAGCACCAGGCGCGACGCGTCGACCCGCCACGGGGCGAGGCCGCGCACGTAACACCGGCCGGCCTCGGCCCAGCCATCGACGCACCGCCCGATCCCCAGGGGCGCCCCCGCGAGGCGCGGGGCGAGGGCGCCGGCCTCGACGGCCTCCTCCACGTCGTCGGGCGCCTTGGCGCCGTCGGGGCCGAACAGCTTGATCCCGTTGTCGGACGCGGGGTTGTGGGACGCCGTCACCATCGCCCCCCCCGCCGCGCCCAGGCGGATGACCTCGCCGGCGACGGCCGGCGTGGGGAGAACCCCCACGTCCACCGCCGCCGCCCCCGAGGAGCAGAGGCCGGCGCGGAAGGCGTCCGCCAGCATGGGCGAGGAGAGGCGGGTGTCCCGCCCCACCACCACCGCAGCGTCCGACCCGCCCAATCGGAGCCCGAAGGCCCGACCGAGGGCGACGGCCCCCTCGGGATGGAGGGGAGGACGGTTGGCGGGTCCCCGCACGCCGTCGGTCCCGAAGAGTCTCGTCGAGCTCAAGGATGGCCTCCCGTCCCTGTCCGCCCCGGCCGGAAGCGGCCCGGGGTCGCCGTCAACCGCGGGTCCGGGACACCGACACCCGGTCAGGCTCCACTCTCACCACCTCGGCGCCCTCGGGGGGCACGATCACCAGGCGGGGCTGCCCCTCGGGCGCCCCCCAAGGGGCCTCCACCGGCCCGGAGTCCATCCCGGAGGGGACGGCGTCGGGGAGACGGACCTCCGCCCGGAGGCCCTCGGCCCGGGCCGCGGCAAGCACGTCCGCGGGGCCACGGAGGACCACGTCGACGCGCTCGGGCTCCACCCTCATCGACTCCCCGCCCTCGGCGCTCACCGGGACACCGACGTAGGTGTGCTCGGAGATGGAGGGCCCGATGTCCACGCTGACCTTCACCTGGCTCTCGGCCTGGGGCCACGCCCTCTTCCCCCGCAGGTCCAGGCCCACGTCGACATGGAATGGAGCGTCCCGGTTCTTGACGTCGATGGCGAGGGTCGCCACCTCGGTCATCGCCTCCAGTACCTCCCGCGCTCCCTCCAAGGCGACGTCGGGGGGGTCCGCGCGGACGCCGCGGATCTCGTAGCCCCCCTTGGGGGCCCCCCGCGCCACGGGGCGAACGGGTAGCCGCCGGGACGCCTTCTCGTCGAAGGTGAGCTGGAGGCTCGGCGGCGACACGCTGACCACCCGGAGGTCCTGGGGCAGGTCCCGCACCGGCTGGCCGACCAGGCTGAAGCTGGTCACCCCGGGGGTGGCGTCCCGGAGGTCGAGCTGGATGGCCAGCTTGCGGCTCCCGAGGTTCTTGAGGGAGGTCCGGGAGCCCGTCACCCGGATCCGCGCAGAGTCCACCGAAGGGCTCGTCAGGACCAGCTCTTCGGGCCACTGGTAGGTGATGCGCGCCGTCGCCTCCTGGTCCTCGGTCTGCTCCTCCTGCACCAGGACCCAGGCCACCAGGGCCAGGGCGAGGGAGAAGACCTTCAGGCTCGCGTTCCGCAGGAAAGCGTCCCGCAGGCGGGTCCTGACGCTTCTTCGCGCGGGCCATCCCCCCGTCGGGCTGGAGATGGGTCCGTTCAAGCGACGCTCCCCGTGCTGCGGTCGGGACGCGGATCGGCCTCGGCCGGCTCCCGCCCCCTCCCGCTGGTGACCTGCTGGAGCAGCAGGCGGAGCTCGTCGGGGGAACTCGCGGGCATGACCCGGCCGTCGGCCACCAGGGCCACCCGCCGCTGCTCCTCGCTCACCAGGAAGACCAGGGCGTCGGCCTCCTCGGTGAGGCCGATGGCGGCCCGGTGCCGCGTGCCGAGGTAGCGGTGCAACGAGGGATTGGAGCTCAGGGGCAGGAAGCAACCGGCGGCGGCCAGGCGCGCCTTCCGCACCACCACCGCGCCGTCGTGGATGGGGGAGGACGTCTGGAAGATCGACACCAGCAGCTCCGCCGTGACCCGACCGTCGATGGGCGTCCCCTCCCTCGCGACCTCCACCAGGGACGCGTCCCGCTCCACGGCGATGAGGGCCCCCTTGCCCTGGGCGGCGAGCCGGAACGCGGCGCGGGAGATCTCCTCGAAGACCTGGACCTCCTCCTGGCGGGTCATGGCGGCGAAGACGGGGTAGCCCACCCGGGCCAGGGCCCGGCGGATGTCGTTCTGGAAGATGATGATCACCGCCAGCACCAGGTACACGAAGAACTTGTCCAGGATCCAGTGGATGGTGTGGAGGTCGAAGGTCTCGCTGAGCAGGTAGAGGATGATGAAGGCCACGAGGCCGATCAGCATCTGGAAGGCCCGGGTCCCCCGCAGGACCAACAGGGCCCGGTAGACGAAGTAGTAGACCAGGGCGATGTCGATGGCGTCCGACACCCTGAACTCGCGGACGAGGTCCATCACTGGCCCATCCCCCGCGCCCGGGAGGCCACCGCCACCGCCGAGATCACGTCCACGAGGCGCCGCGTCTCCTTCACGTCGTGGACCCGCACCAGGTGGGCTCCCCCGGCCACCGCCGCCGCCACCGCCCCCAGGGAGCCCGCCAGCCGCTCCTCCGGTGGGATCCCGAACCGGTGCCCCAGGAAGGACTTCCGGGAGGCGCCGACGTAGACCGGGTGCCCCAGCGCCGCCAGGGCGGGGATCCCCGCCAGCAGCTCGACGCTGCCCTGGGCCGACTTGGCGAAGCCGATCCCGGGGTCCAGCAGGATGGACTCCCGGGGGATCCCGGCGGCGAGGGCCGCGTCCCGCCGGGCCGCCAGGTGCTCGGCCACCTCCGCCACCACGTCCCGGTACTCGGTGCGTCCCTGCATGTCCCGGGGGGTGCCCCGGGAGTGCATCAGCACCACCGCCGCCCCCGCTCCGGCGACCACTCCGGGGATCTCCTCGTCCCGGCTCATCGCCGAGACGTCGTTCAGCCAGCACGCCCCCGCGGCGAACGCGGCCCGGGCCACCTCGGCCTTGGTGGTGTCCACCGACAGGGGAACCGGGATCCGCCCCGCCAGGGCCCGGATCACCGGAACGACCCGGGCGATCTCCTCGGCCGCGGGGACCTCCTCGGCCCCAGGGCGGGTGGATTCGCCCCCGACGTCGATGACATCGGCCCCCTCGGCCACCAGGGCGAGGGCGTGCTCCACCGCAGCCGCCGGGTCCGGCCGCCGGCCCACGGGCTGGAACGAGTCGGGGGTCACGTTGACGATCCCCACCACCAGCGCCCGGGGACCCGCCACCAGGGAGCCCCCCCGCCAGCGGATGGTCCGGGGCTCGGGGGGCAGGAGCACCGGGTGCGAGAAGGGAGCGTCGGACACGGGGCCGCCTCGTCCGGTCCCGCGCCGTGCCGAACGCGGGGAGAGGGAAGCGCGATGATGCGCCGGGCGGCTCCGGCTGTGAAGAGGTGCGGCACGCGCGGGCGGTGGGCCCCGCGGACGGACACGGCGGATCAGGCGTAGTTCTGCTGGTGGCCCCGCACGTAGGCCCGAACCACCTCCGCCACCGTCTTGCCGTCCACCGACTCCTTCTCCAGAAGGAGGGTGGCGAGCTGGTGGAGGGCGTGGACGTTGTCCTGGAGGATCTGGCGCGCCCTCCCGTAACAGTCGGTCACGAGGCGCTTGACCTCGGAGTCGATCTCCACCGCCGTGCTCTCGCTGTAGTCCTGGTGCTGGGCGATCTCGCGGCCCAGGAAGATCGACTCCTGCTTCTTGCCGAAGGTCAGGGGGCCGAGGGTCTCGCTCATGCCCCACTCGCAGACCATCTTGCGGGCGATGTCCGTGGCGCGCTCGATGTCGTTTCCCGCCCCGGTGGTGACGACCTCCAGGGCCAGTTCCTCGGCGGCGCGCCCCCCCATCAGGATGGTGATGTTGTTCAGCAGGTAGTCGCGGTCGTAGGTGTGCCGCTCGTCCACCGGGAGCTGCTGGGTCAGGCCCAGGGCCTGCCCCCGGGGGATGATCGTCACCTTGTGGATGGGATCGGCCCCCGGGAGGACCTCGGCGACGATGGCGTGGCCCGCCTCGTGGTACGCGGTCGTGCGCTTCTCGCCGTCGGTGATGACCATGGAGCGACGCTCCGATCCCATCATCACCTTGTCCTTGGCGGAGTCGAAGTCGACCATCTCGACGGACTTCTTGTCGGCGCGGGCGGCCAGCAGGGCGGCCTCGTTGACCAGGCTCTCCAGGTCGGCGCCGGAGAAGCCGGGGGTGGAGCGGGCGATCACGTCCAGGTCGACGTCGGAGCCCAGGGGCACCCGCCGGGTGTGGACCTTCAGGATCCCCTCGCGTCCCTTCACGTCCGGGCGGGGGACCACCACCCGGCGGTCGAAGCGACCGGGGCGCAGGAGTGCGGGGTCCAGCACGTCGGGCCGGTTGGTGGCGGCGATGAGGATCACCCCGTCGTTGGACTCGAACCCGTCCATCTCCACGAGGAGCTGGTTGAGGGTCTGCTCGCGCTCGTCGTGCCCGCCGCCGAGGCCGGCGCCGCGGTGGCGTCCCACGGCGTCGATCTCGTCGATGAAGATGATGCAGGGCGCGTTCTTCTTGCCCTGCTCGAACAGGTCGCGCACCCGGCTCGCGCCCACCCCCACGAACATCTCGACGAAGTCCGAGCCGCTGATGCTGAAGAAGGGCACCCCCGCCTCACCGGCCACCGCCCGGGCGAGGAGGGTCTTGCCCGTGCCCGGCGTGCCCATCAGGAGCACCCCCTTGGGGATCCGGCCGCCCAGGCGGGTGAACTTCTTGGGGTCCTTGAGGAAGGAGACGATCTCCTCGAGCTCCTCCTTGCACTCCTCCACCCCGGCGACGTCCTCGAAGGTGACCTTGCGCGAGGAGTCGCTCAGCAGGCGCGCCCGGCTCTTGCCGAAGCTCATCGCCTTGCCGCCGCCCACCTGGATCTGGCGGAGCAGGATGAAGAAGAGGAAGACGATGAGGGCGAGGGGGAGGATGCTGACGAGGATCTGCTGCCAGACCGGGTTGTCGCGGACCTTCTCGTAGTTCGGGGTCAGGTTCCGCTCCCGCAGCTCGTTCAGGTAGTACTCGCTCTCGAGCTTGCCGTAGGAGACGAACGGGACGTCCTGGCCCGACTTCTCGTCGACGTAGACGCCCTCGATCTCCGCCCCGCGGATGGTCACCTCCTTGACCCGGTCGCTCTCGACCAGGGACCAGAAGCGCGAGAACTCGAGGCTCTCGGGGGGGGTGCTTCGACGCGCCTGGACGAACGTGAAGAAGATCAGCGCGAGGAGGATCAGGAAGATCCAGAAGCCGAAGGTCTTTTGGGCCTGCTTCATCGCCGGTGACGCGCGGGAGCCTGACGGGAGGCCCCGCTTGGACCCCATCCCCGGGGCGCCAGGCCCCCCGGGATCGTGGCACGGGGAGGGACCGCGGCGGCCGGGTTCGGGGACCCCACCGTGCGGCGACATCGCGTTCGGGTCCTTCCCCGAGGCGACCGGACCTTCCGCCCGAGGTCCTGACGGGTGTTCGAGCGGCGGCCGCCTCCCTGGGGAATCGAACCGACGCAGCGCTCAAGCTGGGGTCAATCGGAAGAGTTGTCAACCACCCGCGGGGCGATCCCGCGCCTTTCCCGGGCGCCCCTCCCCACCCCCGCCGGCGCCTCGCAGACGAGGTCCTGGCCCAAGAGTTCCAGGCGGGCCCCACTGGCCAGGTGGAAGACCCGCGGGCCGGCCCCGCCGGCGAGGATCCGCAGATCGAGGTCGCCCGCGGCGCGCATCCCCAGGGGGGCACCGGCCCCCCGGGCGAGGCGCACCAGCACCCTGGCGCGCACCGCCCGCGGCCAGGAGGCGTAGGCGGCCAACGCGACGGGGGCGCCGGGCTCCCCGACCAGCGAGGCCGCCACGGCGTCCAGGGCGGCGGCGTCCTCTCCCCACCGTGTCGCCGCCGCCGCCACCCCCCGGACGGCCCCGGGATCGATGGTGGCGAGGAGGGGAAGCACCTCCGCCCGAACCCGGTTCCTGAGATGGCGGGGATCGGCGTTGGTCGGGTCCTCGCGCCACCGGAGCCCCCGGGCCGCCGCCCAGGCCCTCAGCGCCCCCCGGGCCTCCCCCAGGAGGGGACGCACCAGGCGCCCGCGCCGGGGCGGCATGGCGGCGATCCCACCCCGCAGCAGCCCCATGATCGCCGTCTCCGCCTGGTCCGCCATGTGGTGGCCGACGGCCACGCGTCTCGCCCCGGTCCTGCGCCGGACCCTCTCCAGGAAGGCGTAGCGGGCCTCCCGGGCTGCGGCCTCGACCCCCCGGGCGGCGAGGGCCGAGGGGTCCAGGGCCAGTCGTCGGGTGACGAAGGGGAGGCGGCGCTCCGCGGCCAGCCACCCCACCGCCAGGGCGTCCTCCCCCGAGCGGGCGCGCAGGCCGTGGTCGGCGTGGGCCACCACGAGGCGCCACCCGTGGCGGGGCGCCAGGTCCCACAGCAGGTCCAACAGCACCGTGGAGTCCAGCCCCCCCGAGACCCCCACCACCACCACCGCCCCGTCGGCGATCAGGGGCTCACGGCGGATCGCCGCGACCACCCTCGCTCTCAGCCCCTCCGCGGCCCGGGGCAGGGAGGAGTGCGGCCGGGGGCGCTCCGGGGCTCCGGTCATGGCCGGCCGTCTCCACCGCCGCCCCGCCCCTGGCCTCGCGGACCTCCGGTGGAGGCCTCCGCCAGCGCGGCCAGCTCCCGGGCGACGGACGCGACCTCGTCGGCGGAGCCCCGCAGGGACTCCAGGGTCGCCTCCAGGGACTCCACCCGCGCCTGGAGCTCGGCCAGCTCCGATGGATCGGGGACCGGACCCAGGCGCCGGAGCACCGCGCCGGCGGCCGCCCTCCCGCCCCGGCGGAGCCCGCGGCGGAGGCGGGAGAGGAGGGAGCGGGCGGGACTCACGGACCCGCGCCTCCGCCGCCGGCCCACCGCAGCAGGGGAGCGATGTCGTCCGGCTGGGGATCGGCGTCCACGAGGGCCCTTGCCCGACGCTCGAAGGCGCAGAGGCGACAGCGATGGACCAGCGAGATCTCTCCTCCCCCCCGGACCTCGAAGGACACGACGTCCATCACGCCGCCGCAGTCCGCGGCCCGATCCCCGGGCACGACGTCGACGTGGAGGGAGGCCAGGCAGCGGGGGCAGTGGCTCCGGGGGGAGCCCCTTCGGGTGGGCTCGACGCCGAGTCCGCACGCGACGCAGGTGAAGGGATCGTTGCGGGCGATGGGGTTGCTCCGGGCGTGGGCGCCCTCCTCCTGTCCCCGGGCGCGGCGCAGGAGGGTGCGGGCGGAGGGGATCGCCTCCCAGGGCCCCTCCCAGCCGCTCCGGCGGGCCAGCGCCTCCCGCACCGGTGGAGGGGCCACCTCGAGGGCGGCGGCCACCGCCCGGAGGCGGCTCCCCTCCCCTTCCGCCAATCGCAGCAGGGCGGCGGCGACCTCGTCCGGCCCGGCGGATCCGGGGGCGAGGAGGGCCAGGGCGGCGCGCCACGCCCCGGGGTGGGCCCCCTTGGGGGCGGCGACGGGGGGAGTGCCGGGGGGAGTGCTCATGGCGGGCGGAGGGAGGTCGGCAGGGGCGGGTCCCCGGAGGATAGGGTCGGCCCGGGACCCGGTCAACGCGCGGACGGAGGCCCGCGGGAGCCGTCGGGTTGGGGAGGATCGGGGTCCGCCTGGACGTCGGGGACCGGCTCGTAGGGCCACCCCGGCGGGAGGTCGGCGAGGGTGGGATGGCGGGACAGGGGATCGACGCGATAGAAGACGAACCCGTAGTCCGACTCGTCCCGGAGGGGGATCAGCGCGTGGTCTCCGACCCGGTGGGGCACCGCCTTCTCGAGGAAGGCGCAGGCGTTGGTCGGCCGCGCCCAGTCCTCGCGGAACCACAGGATGTAGTCCACCGAGCGGTGGTCGACGTAGCTGCCCAGCGCCTCCCGGTCCCAGGTGGGGAGGTCCGTGTCCGCCCACGAGATGAACCGGAAGGTGTGGTCGCGGCGCCCGATCCACCCCCAGGGGATCCCGTCCATGAGCAGCACGCTCCCCGGAGGGGCGTGGTCCTCGACCCACCGCGCCAGGTCCCGCTGGGGCCGGTACCAGTCCAGGCTGCGCTGGACCTGGAACTCGGTCTCCCGCGCGAAGACCAGGGCGGTGGCGACGGCGACCGCCCCCCACGCCGCCACCCGCCCCGGCGGCCGCTCCGGGAGCCATCGGTCGGCCGCGGCCACCAGCCCGAAGGCTCCCAGGATGGCGAAGTGGGGAACCACCGGCATGAACCACTTCCAGTAGAGGTTGTGGTCCGGGTCGTGCTGCCCGATCAGGCCTAGGCCCAGCCAGAAGCCCAGGTCCAGGACGAAGAAGACCAGCAGGGACGAGGCCGGCCAGCGCGCCCGCCGCTCCCGCAGCGTCAGGACGAAGCCGGCGACGGCGGCGACGACGAAGACCCATCCCACCCGTTTCGGCACGGTGTAGGTGAGCAGCGCGAAGGCCACCGCCGCCCCGTTGCGCACGGCGTCCAGGGGCTCCTCGATGCCGGCGATCCCCCCGTTCCCCAGGTTCGCCGACACCGGCGAGGAGAAGAAGAGGAAGGTCCCGAAACGGATGCGGCAGTAGGCGCTCCAGGCGAGCACGGTGCCCGCCATCAGCGCCGCGGGGCGCCACGCGCCGCGGAGGCGACCCCTCCCCTGGCGGAGCAGGTGGACCGCCACCGCCGGCATGTTCGAGAAGAGGCTGTCGAAGCGGACCAGGAAGCTTCCCGAGATCAGGCCCGCGGCCAGCAGGGCGCGCCCGTGGACCAGGGCGGCGATCCCGCACCAGAGGAGGCCGGCGAAGAAGGGTTCCCGGAGCGTCGTGCTGGAGTAGAGGGCGAACTCGGGCTGGAAGGCGAGGAAGAGGCCGGCGACCAGGGCGACGCGGCGGTCGAAGAGGCGGGCGGCGACGACCATGGAGGCCGCCAGGGCAGCCATTCCCCCCGCCATGGAGACGAGGAGGGCCCCGGGCCGGGCGTCCCCGAACGCCCCCGCCGCCACCCCCGAGGCGACGTAGTACAGCGGCATGAATTCCATGCGCACGCTGCGGAGCCCCGTCCGCCAGGCCTCCCACGCCATGGTGAGGTTGCCGTAGTCCGACTCCTCCCAGCCGGCATAGACGGTGGAGAGCCAGAGGCGGTACGCGAGGGCGACGGCGAGCACGGCCCCGGCGGCGGCGAGGTCCCGACCCGGCAGGGAGTCACGGCCCCGGGGTGAGCGCCCGTCGCGCCCGGCGGGGCGGGCACTCATGCCCCGGCGGCATCTCCGCCCCGGGGGGATCGCTCCAGCCGCGCGGGGTCGAAGGGGCGGAGGGCCTCGGGGAGCGGGGCCTCCCCCAGCACCACCGGAGCGAGGTCCCACGCCGTAGGAGGCCCGCACAGGATCCCGGTGCGCCCATGGCCGGTGGCGTAGAAGAGCCCCTCCAGGACCGACGAGGGGCCGAGGAGGGGCAGGTCGTCCCGGCTGAAGGGGCGGAAGCCGACCCGCACCCCGTGGAAGGGGCGCCCGGCACCGGTGGCGGTGAGGGCCGTGGCCCCGGCAAGCACCTCGGCGACCTGGCCCGCGGGCGCCTCCCGGCGGAAGCCGACGAAGTCGGCGGTGCCGCCGGCGACCACGGTGCCGTCGGGCTGGGGGCAGAGGTACCGGACGGGCCCGTGGGCGGAGTAGAGGACCGGGGAGGACGGAGGCAGCCTCCACTGGAGCACCGCCACCAACCCCCGGCAGGGGACGACGGAGTCCTTGGCCAGGGGGAGGGAGCCGATCCCCGCCGACCAGGCGCCGGCGGCGAGGAGCACCCGCTCGGCCGCGATCCGCTCCCCGTCCGCCAGGCGGACCCCCACGACGCGCCCCTCCCGGGTGGAGAGGCCGGCAACGGGTGCCATGGAAGTGACCTCGACGCCGGCGGACCGGGCGGCGGCGAGGGCGGCGGCGGTCAGCACCGGCGCCGAGACCCGGGCGTCGGCGGGGAAGTGCAGCCCGGACAGGGCCTCCGGGGCGGCCTCGGGGGCGATCTGCCGCAGGTCGGCGGGGGTCAGCTCCCGCGCCTCGATGCCCAGGGCCCGGTGCCACGCCCCGCGCCGCCCCAGCGCCTCGGCCCCGGCCTCGTCCCGCGCGACCAGCACCGAGCCCGAGCGAACGAAGCCCAGGTCCGCGGGCCCTCCTTCAACGTGGGCGGCAAGGCGCTCCAGGACCGCGGGATAGCGGGAGAGGCAGGAGAGGGCGAGGTCGAACCCCGGCCCGGGCTCGGGGACCTCCGCCTGGGCGGCCAGCATCCCCGCCGCCACCTGGGAGGCCTCGTGCCCCGGGACACCTCGGTCCAGGACGCTCACCCTGGCCCCACGCTCGGCCAGCGCCAGGGCGGCGCAGGCTCCGACGAGGCCGCCACCGACGACCAGCACGTCCTTGGGAGTGGAGTCCGACACGGCCGCAGTCTGGCGCCATGCCGGCCCCGCGTCAATCCGAGGCAGGGAAGTCCGCCCCCGATCCGCTGCGAGAGCGAGCGTTCCGGCCGAGTACGTCCCCTTCCGCGTTCGCCCGGAACCGGGGGGCGAAATGTAAAAGTGTTGGTGCCTGACACCCTGCTCGGGACTGACACCCTGCTCGGGACCGGGGGGGCGAAATGTAAAAGTGTTGGTGCCTGACACCCTGGTCGTCGCTACAATCCCACCATGGGACCCGGTGACGTTCGCCGCTGGCTGGAGGCGCATCGAAGGGCCGCGGAGCGGGCGGCGGCGGAAGCGCGGGCCCGGCCCGACGCGCGAGAGCGCTCGATCCGGGGGGGGCTCGCCCTCGTCGCGCTTGCGGGGAGGCGCGGCTGGCCGGCACCCGAGGACCCGCACGACCGCGAGCAGGACCTCGATGCGTGGCGTCGCTGGGCGCGCCTGCGCTCGGCGGCAGGCCGGTGAGCGTCGGCGCCGACGACCTCCTCCTCTCGGCCCTTTCCTCCCTCGCCGCCGCGCTGGAGGAGGCCGGGGTTCCCTCGATGCTGATCGGCGGGCTCGCCGTGATCGCCCACGGTGTGCCGCGCCAGACGGTGGACATCGACGCGGCCGCGTGGGCGGAGTCCCTGGACCTGGAGGAGTTCGTCGGCACGCTCCGGGAGCACGGGGTCGTCGGGCGGATCCCCGATCTCCTTCCCTTTGCCCGCCAGTACCAGGTGCTGCTCCTGGAGCATCGGCCGTCCGGGACACCCATCGACCTGAGCCTCGCCTGGCTGCCATTCGAGCGCGAGGCCATCGCCCGCGCCGAACCCGTCGACTTCGGGGGTGTCCGCATCCCGCTGGTCCGACTGGACGACCTCGTGGTCTACAAGGCCATCGCCTGGCGTGACCGGGACCGTGGTGACATCGAGCGGCTCTTGCGCCTGCACGGCGGCCACCTCGACCGGGAAGCCGTCCGGGCGACGATCGCGGAGTTCGCGGAGGCACTGGACGAGCCAGAGCGCCTCACGGCGTTCGACGACCTCGTCCGAGGCGTCCTGGGGCCCGAGCGCCGTTAGCGAAGGCCCGGCCCCTCGCTCGCCGTCCCGCCCCCACTCCTCCCATCGGCCGCGCCACGGGCGGCGGCGGCTTCGCTTCGAGCCCCCCGGCCCCAGAACGACGAAGCCCCGGTGGGGGACCGGGGCTTCGACCACTCGTCGGGTCTGGTGGAGGATAGGGGGCTCGCCCTTCCGGGGGCGTCCCTCACGGACGCCCCCTTCAGGGCCGGCTCAGCCGCCTGACGCGCCCTTCCAGGGCGCTATTCCGCCACTGGCGGCGGCGGCTTCGCTTCGAGCCCCCCGGCGCCAGAACGACGAAGCCCCGGTGGGGGACCGGGGCTTCGACCACTCGTCGGGTCTGGTGGAGGATAGGGGGCTCGAACCCCTGACCTCCGCATTGCGAACGCGGCGCTCTCCCAGCTGAGCTAATCCCCCAGCGGGTCCGACGAGCGGGGCGGAGGATAATCAGGGGGGCGGGGGATTGCAAGAGGGGGTGGGGCGCTGGTCAGACTCGGGTTTCGCACTTTCGGGCCGTCGCGAGGTCCAGGACTGGCCGAGCCCCGGCAAGGAGCAGGGCCGGATTTCGCGGGAGGTGTGGTGGACCCACATCGACCAAGAAATCCGGCACCGCGACGCCGCCGCGGCCGGCCAGGACGGACCGCAGCAGGCCAGGAATGCGAAACCCGAGTCAGAAGTAGTAGCGGACCCCCACCAGGCCCTCGATGTCGAAGCCCAGGTTGGGGTAGAAGACGAAGGCGGGGGCGGCCTCGACGAAGGGCTCCACCCTCCACCCCGGGACCAGCACGCTGACCCCCAGGGGTACCCTCGCCCCCAGCTCCACGAAGGAGGGGTCCCCGAACCAGATCCGGGTACGGAACCCGCCGCCCGCGTAGAACAGGGCGGCCACGGTGTTCGCGGCGTTCCGGCTGGGCTTCGCCACGAAGGTGACCGAGACGTCCGCCGAGAGGCTGTTGAGCAGCCACGTGCTGCCGAGGCCGATGTTGAAGGCGAAGGACCTCTTGGGCCAGATCCGAAAGGTCAGGCCCGGGCGCGAGCCCACGGCGAGGCCGAGGCCCGCCTTCCCCCCGGCCTTCAGCTCCGCCAGCTCGTCGGGCCGGGGAGCCTGGGGCGAGACCGTGGCGGGGGGCGGCCACACCGACTGGGCCGCCGCCGGGAGGGGCGCCAGGGCAAGCGCCGCCGTGGCGAGGAGGAGGGCGGGGAGCAGGGGACGGAGGGGCGTGGAGCGGGGCGACATCGACCTCTCGGGACGCGGGCTCGGGCAGGGTTGATGGGTCAGGCGCGGCGGCGGCGGGAGGCGGCCAGGGCCAGCAGGGCCACCAGGCTCCCAAGGGCGGGCGGAGAGGGAGCGGTGTCGCAGCCCCCGTTCGGGCTCCCGCCGTCGCTCCAGGCGAAGGGGGAGGCGCCGCCGCAGCCGGCGCCCACTTCCTCGGCGGGGGGATCGCCGGTGTCGTCGTCGCCATCCGGCGGGGGCGGCTCATCGGAGCCGGGGTCCTCGTCCTGCGCCACCACGTCGACCCTCAGGGAGTACACGCCGTCCCCCTGGCCGTCGGCGTAGCTGACCGCCACGTAGGCGGGGTCGTACAGGGTGCCGAAGTCGATCCCCTCCAGCGTGGCCGTGCCGTCGTCGCCGGCGGCGGCGGTGGTCACCAGCGCCGTCCCGTCCTCGCGGATCCGGGTGAGGGCCAGCACGAACTTCGGGTCCCCGAGTCCGTCCAGCTCGGCCACCACCTTGGTCATGTCCTCTCCCGCGTCCGCGGGCGGCGTCAGCTTGAAGTAGTTGGTCCCCCAACGCTCCGGAGGGTCCTGCCCCGGCTCCAGCTCCGCGGGGTACTCCGACGCCGAGCCCGACGTGGTGGGGAGGGAGATCACGTCGTGGTCCTCGAAGGCCATGTGGGCGGCGTACCCGGTGAAGCGGGCGAAGGCGTCGACGAAGGTCGTCCCCCGGGACTCCAGGAGCGCGTCGAAGGCCGCGGGGACGCTGCTGGCCGGCGTCTCCCAGATCTCCCGCATCAGGTGCACGCCCTCCTCCTCGACCTCCTCCAGGGAGGTGGCGAGGACGTACATCGAGTACTCGTGGGAGCCGTTCTCCATCTCGATGGTCACCCACGGCGCCCGCTGGTAGTCGGTGAACCAGGCGAACCCGTTGCTGTCGGGCCACGCGACGTCCTCGGCCCAGGTGGCCGACGCCTCCCACCACCAGCCCGCCACGCCGTAGTTGTTGTAGGCGAACTGGACCGCGTGGTAGAGCTCGTGGGCCGCCACCTCCCACCCCTGCACCCCGAAGTCCTCCATGTCGGGGGACAGCACGATGTAGGCGGCCTGCCAGTTGTCGGGGCAGCCGGTGGTGTAGCCCCCGCTCCAGCCGATGGAGGGCACCTCGGAGCCGGTGTTGCCCATGTAGATGGGCAGCTTCCACACCTCCCCCTGCTGCTCGGTGCCGATCCCGGCGGGCTCCAGGTAGCCCAGGTCCAGGAAGGTCGTGCGGCTGCTCTCCAGGGACTCCGCCAGGGCCTCGACTCCCGCCTCGTTCACCAGGGAGGTCTGGGATCCCCACAGGATCCGGAAGTGGTCGGTCTCGAAGGCGTTCGGCACCTCGGACCGGCAGTTGGACCAGGCCGCGGCGGCGCTCTGGACCCCCGCCGGAGCGCCCTCCCACCCCAGGGCCCGGGCGGCGATCCCCCGCAGGTCCGGGGACAGGCGATCCCACCGCCGGCGCAGCTCCACCAGCAGCGAGGTGGCGCAGCCCCGCCTCCCCTCGTCGCCTCGGGCCGCCTCCCGGAGCGGCCCCGGGAGCAGCTCCGGCTTCAGGGCCCCCACCACCGTCCACACCAGCGCCTCGTCGGCACCCATCCGGCCCGCTTCCGTCTCGCGGGCGATGCCGTCCTCCAGCGCCCCCGCGGAGGCGGCGGCGGGCGGGACGAGGCCGGCGGCGGCGAGGAGGAGGGCGAGGCGGGCGGCGGTCCCCATGGATCGGCTCCGTTCGGGCGCACGTCGGCGCCGACCGGAGTGTAACAGGGGCCCCGCCCCCCTCCGCCGCCGCCCCCCGGCGACGGCCCGATTTTTCACAATTCCTTGACGCCCCGGGTCCCGCCGATCCCCGGGCCCTCGACAGGCACCGGCCGGGTTCGGAGAATGGCCGCGTCCCGCGCCCCCACCGTCCCCGACGGCCCCTCGCCCGAGGAAGCCCATGCCGCCCCGCTCCAGGCCCGATCCCGCCGGTCCCGACGAGCCCGCCGCCGCTCCCTCCGGCGAGGGGGGCACCCCCCTGGGCCGCCAGGAGCGGGAGATCCCCACCTCCCGGGTGGGCCGCTTCGTCCGCCTCGCCACCCTGGGGACCCAGGTGTCGGGGAGCTACCTGGGCCGCTCGGTCCGGGGCCTCTTCCAGGACGAGCCGTCCCGCGCCCAGGCCCTGGCCGACACCCACGTCCGCAACGCCGTGCGCATGGCCGAGACCCTGGGCCACATGAAGGGCGCGGTGATGAAGCTGGGGCAGATGGTGTCCATGGCCGGCGACGCCGTCGTCCCCAAGGAGCTGGCCTCGGTGCTGAAGGTGCTCCAGGCCGAGGCCCCCTACCTGCCCTGGCCCCGGATCCGGGAGCAGGTCGAGAGGGAGCTGGGGGCGTCCCCCGAGGCCCTCTTCGCCTCCTTCGAGACCGAGCCCGCCGCCGCGGCCTCCCTGGGCCAGGTGCACAGGGCCGTGCTCCGGGACGGCCGCCCCGTGGCCGTGAAGGTCCAGTACCCCGGGATCGACCGCACCATCCGCAGCGACCTTGGCAACGTCAAGTCGATGATGAAGGCCGGGGGCATGCTCCCCACCGAGGTCGACTTCGACGCCCTCTTCGCCGAGCTGGAGACCATGCTCCTCTCGGAGGTGGACTACCTGCGGGAGGTCGGCAACATGCGCGCCTTCCGGGAGCGCTACGCCGAGGACCCCCGGGTGATCGTGCCCGAGCCCCACCCGGATCTCAGCTCCGAGCGGGTGCTGACCATGGAGTGGGTGGACGGCCTCCCCCTGGACGCCCTCCTGGCCCGGGCGCCCGGCCGCGCCGTCCTGGACCGCGCGGGGGGGACCATCGTGGACCTGCTCTGCGACCAGTTCCTCTCCTGGGAGACCCTCCACGCCGACCCCCAGGGGGGCAACTACCTGTTCCGGGAGGACGGGACCGTCGTCCTCCTGGACTTCGGCTGCGTCAAGCGCTTCCCGCCGGAGTTCGTGGCCGGCTACCGCGAGCTCCTGCGCTGCGCCCTGGAGGGGAGGCGGGCCGAAGCCTTGGAAGTCTACGAGTCCCTGGGGTTCTACCGGCCCTCCCGCCGGGACGTGGCGGCGCCCTTCATGGTGCGGGTCGAGCGCCTCTTCATGGCGCCCTTCGCCGAGGACCGGGACTACACCTTCGGGGAGGAGGACCTGGTGGGCATGGGGATCGCCCTGAAGGCCGAGGCGCTCAAGTCCGGCGCGGTGTTCGCCGTGAAGCCCCCCCGGGACGTGGTATTCCTCCACCGCACCGTCATCGGCGCATGGTTCCTGCTCTCCCGGATGGGCGCCCGGGGCAACTGGCACCGGGTCCTGCGCCGATACCTCTGACCTTCACAATCCCGGAAGTCCCACCGTGCGCAAGTTGATCGAAGGCATCATCGAGTTCCGCCGGCACGTCTACCCGGCCTACCGCGCCACCTTCGCCCGCCTCGCGGGCACCCAGGACCCCGACTGCCTGTTCGTGGGGTGCTCCGACAGCAGGGTGGTCCCCAACCTGTTCGCCTCCACCGATCCCGGGGACCTCTTCGTCGTCCGCAACCTCGGCAACCTGGTGCCCCCCTTCGGCCACGAACGGGGCCCGGGGTCCAGCCCCTCGGTGGGCGCCGCCCTGGAGTTCGCCCTCCACGCCCTGGACGTGGCGGACGTCGTCGTCTGCGGGCACTCGAACTGCGGGGCGATGAGGGGACTCCTCTCGGGGGACCTGCCCCGGGGGGCCGAGAGCCTCTCGGCGTGGCTCCAGCACGGGCGCCCAGCCTTGGAGCGCCTGGCCCGACTCCCGGACGGCGGCGACGGCATCGCGCTGGACGCCTCCCTCCCCGAGCACGACCGCCTCTCCCAGCTCAACGTGCTGGAGCAGGTCCGGCACGTCGCCTCCTACCCCTTCGTGGCCGAGAGGGTCGCGGCGGGCGCCCTGCGCCTGCACGGCTGGTGGTTCGACATCGGCACCGCCGAGGTGTGGGCCTTCGAGCCGGACTTCGGCCGCTTCGTCAGGATGGACGAGGCCGAGGCGGCCCGCCTCAAGGCCCGCATGGGCGACGCGGGGCCGGAACCGGTCCCGGAGGGTCCCGCGGACCGGGCCTGAGGCCGGCGACTCAGGCGGGGCGCAGGACGCCCCGGGCGACGAGGACCTCCAGGACCTTGGAGCCCGGGGGCATGGCCCCGCCCGCCTCGGCGGCGGTGGCGCCCCCGTCCAGCGCCCGCAGCGCCGCCGGCGTGCCCGGGGGGACCTCCATCGCCCCTCCGGGCAGGGACGGCGAGAACAGCACCACCGACGCCCGCCCCGGGCGGCGCGGCCCCTCCCACCCCCGGTGGAACGAGGCGATGGGGAAGCGGTAGGTGCGGAAGAGCACCGGGGCGCCCACCCTCAGGCGCGCCTCCGGCGCCAGGGGGGGGGCCTCCCCCGGGACCTCCTCGCTCCGCGGACCCGAGGCCCCGAAAGGGCGCGGATCCGCCCGGCGGAGGTGCTCCCAGTGGTCCAGCAGCTCCCCCGTCCAGGCCGCCAGGCCCCCGTCCTCCCCCGCCCGGGCCGCCAGGAACTCCGCCAGCCGCACCGAGGCGGACGGGGCCCCGCGCCCGCCGGGGCCGTCCCCCCCGTCGTCCACCGCCTCCCCGTAGGCCTCCAGCAGGTCCAGAAGGTCCGTCCCCAGGGCGGCCGCGGCGATGGGAAGGGCCTCGCCCACCCGGTTGTAGAGGTCGATCCCGATCCCGAGGCGCCGGGCACGGTCGATCTCGGCGGGGCTCCACCCCTCCGAGCGCAGGACCTCGTAGGGGGGCTCGGGGGCGTAGGCGAGCCCGTGCTCCTCCGCCTCGCTGCGGAACCTCGTGCCCGGAAGCACCAGCAGCGGGCCGACCCACAGGCGATGCCCCCGGTCCAGCACCCACCTCGCCCCCTCCCGGAAGTGGGCCAGGCTGTCCCCGGGCAGCCCGTAGATCAGGTCGAAGTTGTAAATCGCGTTGCCCGCCTCCCGGAGGAGGGCCAGCTCCTCGTGGAAGACGTCGATGCGGCTCCACCCCCGGCCCATCCGCTTGAGGGCCCGGGGGTTCAGGCTCTGGATCCCCACGATCACCCGCGCGCCCGCCCGCCGCGCCAGCCGCGCCAGCCCGGCGTCCACCCGCCCCACCCCCAGGAGCAGGTGCAGGCCCACCACCGTCCGGGCGGAGGCGGGGTGCCGCTCCCGGGCCCGGACCACCGCCTCCAGCACCCGGGTCGCGTGCTCCACCGTGCTGTTGAGCTCGGCGTCCACCAGGAACAGCTCCCGGGGAGCCCGGGACAGGGCGAAGTCCAGCTCCGCCTCCACCACGTCGGCGGCGCGGCGACGCACCCGGGCGCCGAGCTGCTCCCCGCTCCAGTAGCAGAAGCGGCACGCGAAGGGGCAGCCCCGGCTGGTCTCGTACAACACCGGCCCCCCCGGCCTCGCCATCTCCTCGTTGCCGGGCCGGAGCAGCACCGGCAGGTCGTCCATGGGGACCGGCGCCGGCTCGGGATCCCGCCCCACCCGCCCGTCCTCCCCCCGCCGGGCCCATCCCCTCGCCGGCCAGCCCCCGCCGCCGGCCCTCGCCCGCAGCAGCTCGACGAAGGCCACCTCCCCTTCCCCCAGGCAGACCCCCGCCAGCCAGGGGCTCCGGGCCAGGCGCTCCTCGGCCTCGGGGTACGCCTCGGGTCCGCCGGCGACGATGGGCACCCCGGGGAGCAGCCGCGCCGCCGCCGCCCCCGCCGCCAGGATCGTCGCCGCGTTCCACACGTAGGTGGAGAGGCCGACGAGGTCCGGGGACGCCCCCGCCACCGCCCGGGCCACCGCCCCCGGCGAGGCCCCGTGGGGGAAGACCCGCACCGCCACGTCCCAGGCGGCGGAGACGTGGGGATCGGCGGCGGCGGCCCCCCTCAGCGACCAGAGGGCCAGGGGGTAGTCGGTCCCCGACGGGTCCCCGACGTAGACCAGCAGGGCGAGGCGGCGGCGCGGCGCGGACACGGGCGCAGTGTATCCCGACGGCGGATCCGCCGCTCCGGACGGGCGCGGCGGCCCCCCCGGTGCTATCCTTCCCGCCCCGCGGACCCGGCGACGGAGCGGAGCCGCGGCGGGAGGCCCCATGATCCGAACCGTGCGCGAGGGCGGCGAGACCCGGGTGGTGGTCGGCGTCGGCGACCGTGCCCGCACCTTCCGCCCCGAGGACCTGGGCCTGACCGAGGCCCTGCTCCGCTTCCTCGACTACCCCCCCGCCTTCCAGGTGGACGCCTGGCTCGCCCGGGGCCGCGACGACTTCCGCCCCCTGTGGACCGAGGCGGTCCTCCTCCAGTGGTTCGAAGGGGGATCCCCCCTCGGACAGCGGGAGATCGCCCCCTACGGGTACTTCCCGATCCCCACGGCGGCGGGGGCCCTGAACTACGCCCAGTCGGTCTTCGAGGGCTGCAAGGCGTACGTCATGCGGGACCGGGAGGGCCTGGTGCTGCGCCTCTTCCGGATCCGGGACGCCGCCCGCCGCATGCGCCTCTCGGCCCGCCGCCTCGCCATCGACGTGCCCGCCTCCTCCCTGGCCGACCTGTTCGAGCGGGGGATCCCCGAGCTGCTGGCGGCGAACGCCCGATCCCTCGCCACCGCCGCCTTCGATCCCCGGGACCCCGCCGCCGCCCGCTTCTTCGAGGGGGGCGATCCCGACGCGCGCCTCCGCTCCCCGCCCCCGGCGGGCTACGTCCGGCCCCTGCTGGCGGCGTGGGCGCCGGTGCTGGGGGTCCGCCCCGCGGGGCGCTACCTCTTCACCACCCACGTCACCCCCGTCGGCCCCTACCGCGGGGCCATGCGGGTGGCCCTGTCGGCGCGACAGCGCCGGGCGATGCCCCACGGCACCGGCGCGGCCAAGGCCGCGGCGAACTACGCCCGCACCCTGAACCTGTACCGGGACCGGGACGAGGCGGTGGCCCGGGACCCCTCCCGGCGCTACGACGACTTCCTGTTCACCGACGGCGCCGGGAACCTCGAGGAGTTCAGCGGGGCCAACGTCTTCGTCGCCTCGGTGGAGGACGGCCGCCCCGTCCTCCGCACCCCCCGCTACGTCGAGCGCGCCCCCACCCTGGACGCCCCCGCCGCCGACCTGGACGCCGAGCTGCGCGAGAACACGTTCCTGAACGGGATGACCCGCCGCACCGTGCTGGAACTGGCCCCCCTCCTGGGCTTCGACGTCCGGGAGGAGTCCCACCTGCCCCTGGCCCACGTCACCCGGGACCCCGCCTCCCGGGCGGTCTTCGCCACCGGCACGGCGGCGGTGATGGCCGAGGTCACCCACGTCGGCTCCCTGGACCCCGAGGGCTTCCGGGCCCTCGGCCTGCCCGCGGACGCCACCGAGCCCCTGGCCCTGCGCCCGTGGGACGCCTCCGATCCCCTCATCGACCGCCTGCTCTGGCTCAAGCACGCCCTCCTGGCCTGCCAGTACGGGCTCCCCACGGAGCTCGCCAAGCTGGCCCGGGCCCCAGGGGCTTCCCCGGAGGTGGTGCAGGCGGTCTCCCGGCGGTCCGAGGAGTGGCGCACCGAGCTCCGCGTGCCGCTGCCCTGACGCCGGCTCCCCTCCCCCACGGGGGTGGCGCGCCCGGCGCCGGCCCGCGCTATGCTCCCACCATGCGCGTCTCCCTCGTCGCCACCCCGGTGTGGGCCACCAAGAGCCCTCCCCTGACCGTCACCTACGTCGGGGCCTGGCTCCGCCGCCTGGGCCACGACGTCCGCCTGCTGGACTGGAACATCGAGCTGCACCACGGCGCCGACGACGCCACCCGCGAGTACTGGGACCGCACCCACCTCCACAAGTGGCAGGAGGACGGCCGCTACGCGGACGAGATCCACCCCCGCATCGTCGGCCCCACCCTCTCGGCCTTCGTCGACCGGGTGCTCGCCCACGACCCCCAGGTGGTGGGCTTCGGCGTCTACAGCCTCCAGGCGACCATGGCGATGGTGCGGGAGGTCAAGCGGCGGAACCCCGACGTCTTCGTGGTGTGCGGCGGCCAGGTGTGCGAGCGGGACTTCTACGGCGCCCGCCTGGCCCGGGACCCGGCGGTGGGGGCGGTGGTCATGGGAGAGGGGGAGGGACCGATGGGAGACCTGGTGGCGGCCCTGGAGAGGGGCGGAGATCTCCCGGCGATCCCCGGCTGCCTGATCCACCGGGACGGCGGGTTCCTGGACTGCGGCGACCGGGTCCCCATCAAGGACGTGAACTCCCTCCCCTGGCCGATGTTCGACGGCCTGCCCCTGGACTGGTACACCGCCTCCGTCGAGGCCCCCTGGGAGCCGTCCCACTGCGGCACCACGATGATGAGCCGGGGCTGCGTCCGCAAGTGCGACTTCTGCCTGCAGGCGGAGATCTGGCAGACCTTCCGCTTCCGCCGGGGCGAGGACGTCTACGCCGAGATGGAGGCGATGCGGGAGCGGTTCGGGTTCCGTCAGTACCACTTCAACGACCTGCTGATCAACGGCTCCCCTGTCCAGCTCGAACGATTCTGCGACCTGGTGATCGAGAGGGGGACCCCCGTGCCGTGGGGGGGCAACGCCATCGTCGGCAAGACCCTGAACCGCCGCCTGCTGGAGAAGATGGTCGCCGCGGGCTGCCGGTTCCTGGGCTTCGGCTTCGAGAGCTTCTCGGACGAAGTCCTGGCGGCCATGGGCAAGAAGTACGGCCGGGACGACGTGCACCGGCTCCTGGTGGACATGAAGGAGGTGGGGATGCGCTTCTTCTCGAACCTCATCATCGGCCACCCCGCCGAGACCCGCCGCCACTTCGCCGAGACGGTGGAGTTCCTGGTGAGCCACCGGGACTACTTCACCGAGCCCCCCACCTCGTCGCTGCTCATCGTCCAGGAGAACACGCCGGTCCACCGCGCCCGGGAGCACTGGGGCCTCCACGTCGAGGGGAGGGACGCCCTCCACTGGCGCAAGAGGGACGGCTCGAACGACATCGAGGAGCGCAAGTACCGCGCCCAGGTGCTGAACGGCTTCTACAAGTCCCTGTGGTCCCGGGACATCAAGATCACCGACATGGACCGGGAGGACCTCACCATCGACGCCGAGGCTCACTGACTACGACAGGGAGTGCTCCCCCGTCCCGGCGTCCAGGACGGCCCCCCAGGGGCGGTCCCCGTGGAGGCGGGCGACGTGATCGAAGAGGCGGTCGGTCATGGGCGGGGATGATGGAGCAGCCGGGCGGCGGGGGGAAGGCCGGTGGGGGGCGGGGTCCGGAGCGGGGAGGGACGGAGGCGTTGCGGGCGGGCGCCGAATTCGTCACACTGCCCCCCGCAGGGCCGGGGGGGCGCACCCCCGCCGGCCCGGGCGGAGGCCCACGCCATGAATCCCACCAGGTCCCTGCTCGCCCTCGTCCCCATCCTCGCCACCACTGCCTGCGGCAAGGCCCCCGAGCCCCCGGGCGGCGCCGCTCCCGGCGAGCCCACCCTCTACGGGGGCCTGCAGCTCGACGCCGAGATCTACGAGCCGGTGATCCGCCAGTACGCCCAGGCCGCCCAGGAGTACCTGGACGGTGGCGGCGAGGACTGCTTCACCTGGCCGGCCCTGAACCGCGGGGACTCCGCGGCGGTGGCGCTGTACGACTTCGACGCCGCCGTCCTGCCCGGCGCGGCGCAGGCGAAGCTCTTCCCCTACTCCGTCAGCCAGTTCCGCTCGGCCCTGGTGGACCCCCACTGGGAGGAGGTGTTCAAGAGCACCATCCAGGAGTTCACCATCGTCGACGAGGGCGACGCGGCGGCGTTCGAGGCGGGCACCTCACACCACTTCTTCCGGCAGTACGACGCGAAGATCGACGTGGTGGGGAACGAGCTGGCCTACGTCAGCAACAACCAGATCCGCACCATCGACGACTGGGACGGCACGGGCGAGCCCCTGATGCTCCTCCGGGGCTGGCTGCCCGCCGAGGAGACCACCTCGTCCAACGCCAACGTCAGCGCCAGCCAGCTCATGAAGCTGGAGCTGTACGTGCCGGTGGACGGGGGGACGGTGCGGGTGGTGGGGAGCTGGAGCGACATGGACATCGGCGTCGAGGGAGAGGACGCCATGTTCGCGGTGGCGTGCATCTCCCTCGACAAGAGCATGAGCGACATCGAGGACTGGCTGGAGGACCACTTCTCAGGGCAGTGATCCCCCCGGACGTCAGCCCGCCGGGTAGGCCAGCACCGGCACCGGCCCCGCGGGCACCTGGCTCGCCGGGGCGGTCCACTCCTCGCCGGTCTCGCCGTCCACCACCCTCACCTGGCCGCCCGCCGGCAGGCCCAGGGCCTCCAGCTCGTCCCCCAGGTCGTAGGCGAGGGTGGCGCCGTCCTCGCGCCACAGGAGCCACACCGGCTGGTCCCCGGACGCCGCCGCGGCGTGCCGCCCCCCGCCGGGCCCTCCGGGGCCACCCCCCGGGCCGTTGGGAGTGCCGGGACCCCCACCCGGGCCGCTGGGGCCGCCGCCGGGGTAACCCCCGTCGCCGCTGCCCTCCTCCCGCTCCCCGATCCCCAGCCGGTGCACGAAGGTCCCGTCGGCGCCGGGGTGGGCGACGGCTGCGACGTGGTCCACCCGCTCCGCCTCGGTGGCCTTCAGGTCCAACGCCAGGCCGTACAGGTGGTAGGGGTAGGGATCCCCGTCCTCGTAGTGGAACGACGAGGCCCCGGGGTTGGCCTCCTCCCACGCCTCGAAGCCCGCCAGGACCTCGGGGTAGGTGGCGTAGCGGCCCGCCGCCGGGGCGCCGGGCGCGGGGGCGGCGAAGAGGAGGTCCATGAAGTCCAGGGCCTCCTCGATCTCGTCGTGGTGCTGGGTGCCGTCCAGGCCCCCGGCGTTGTCGTGCTGGAGGATCCCGAAGACCCAGCGCTTCGGGGGATCGCGGTGGCGCTCTGCGGCCAGGCGCTCCAGGTAAGCCTGGAGGGCCATCACCTTCACGTGTCCCACGGTGTTGTCCCGGTACGTCATGGCGGGACCGTGGGGGGCCGCCTCGCCCATCTGCCCCCGGTGGGGGATCAGCACGGCGTAGGCGCCGGGGTCCTCTCCCAGGGTGCTGCCCGTGGCGTAGCGCCAGGGGTTCCACACCTCGTGGCCCAGCAGCTCGTCCGCGGGGTTGTTGGGGCCTCCCCCCATCATCTCGAAGCCGAACTCCGCCATCAGGTCGTCGGCGTAGTCCCGGTCCGCGTCCCAGGGGGTGGCGGCGGACCAGTCGTAGTCCGGCAGCGCCGCCTCCAGGAACTGCATGTGCCCCTCCCAGAGGTCCCGGGCCTGGTCGGCGTCCATGTGGTCCACGTCCACGGTCCACCAGCGGTGGGGCGCGGTCCAGTCGACGCTGTGGCAGTGCATCCCCAGGTGGTGGCCGTCCTCGACCCACGCCCGCACCCGGTCCTCATCCCCCCGGTCCACCACGTACTCGAAGGTCTCGCCGTTGGCGTGGATCTCCAGCTTCGCCCCGTGGGACTCGGCGATCTCCCGGACGGAGTCCACCTGGTCCAGGTAGTTCACGTACGCGTCCTCGCGGTACTCCTCGGGGGGCTGGTCGTTCATCGACACCGGCTCGATGTGGATCTTGAAGACCAGGTCGAAGGGGGGCTGCTCCCCGGGGTCCGGTCCCGGATCGCCGGAGTCGTCGTCGGCCGCGTCGTCGTCTCCGGGCTCCCCCGAGTCATCGTCGCCGGGGGCGGCGTCGTCGTCGCCCGCGTCCCCCGCGCCGTCGTCGTCGGGCCCGAGGCCGTCGTCGGTGGCCTGGGCGTCGGTACACGCGGCGCCGGTGACCACCGCGAGCCACAGGGCTGAAACACGGATCCCGCTCGAAAGATACATGCGTTACGCCTCCGAAATCGTGAATCGAACGGTATTCCGTGTACTTGCGTTGTTCAAACACTTGACGCACAATTGACGATTCAGAGGCCCCCGGGCCACGATGCGACATGGATCCGGCGGGCGGGCGAGGGGTCGGCTATAGTGACGGCGCGCCCGCGCCCTCCCCCATGCGCCCGCGCCCGTCACCGATGCCCGCGCCACGGACCGCCTCTGCCTGCCTCGCCGCCGCGGCCCTCGTCCCCGGGGTGGCGGGCGCGGTCGGCCACCTCGACGCCCCCCTGTGGGTGCCCGATCCCGCCGCCGAGGTGCTCTCCGTGGAGGGCGGGGTGGAGGGTGGGGGTGGGACGGCCACCCTGACCCTCTCCGCCTGCCTCGCCGGTCCCGCCGACCGCGAGGCGCGCTACTCCCTGGAGCTGGCTCCGGAGGGCGGTGCGGCGCCGCTGCGCTACCGCCTGGAGCCCCACCCGCCGGGACCGGGAGGCTCGGGGAGGTGGCGGGTGGTCCGGGAGGCGGGCCCGGGACCCGCCGTCCCCCTGGGGTGGCTCTCCCCCGCCGGGGATCCGACTCCCCTGGACGGGGGAGGGACGGCCCGGATGGGCTCCCCCCCGGGCTCCCCCTGCCACGGCCTCTTCCTGGCCCTGCCCCGGGAGGCCCTCCCCGCTCCCCCGGGGCCCGCGGAGGTCCGGGCCTCGGTCCAGCGCAGGGTCCCGCCGGTCCGGGCGACGCCGGACCCTCCGCCGGAGCGGTGGGCGGACGTGACCCGGGGCGGGGCAGCGGCGCGGGTGGTCCTCCCTCCCCTCCCCTGATCCTCCGCCCGGCGCCCCTACCCCCGGCGCCCCGGCGCGTCTAGAATGCCCCCCTCCCGCCCACCCCAGCCCAGACCGCGTCCGGTCCGCGACGGATCGCCGCGCCGGATCCCCGAAGATGAGCGCCCAGTACATCTACAC
>JAKLKC010000071.1 GCA_023150875.1 Myxococcota bacterium
CGCGGGACCGCGACGCCGATGAGCTGGAAGGCGGACTCAGAAACTGGGGAACTCGCTCTGGAACGACGTACTAGGGGCCGAGCAGGGCGTCCAGGGTGCCCGGGGCGTGGCAGGTGAGGCAGGTCTCGGGCTGGGCGCGGGCCAGGGACCGGGCCCGGGCGCTCGCGCCGAAGCCGGGGCCGTGGGGATTGACGGCCACGTGGCACTGCACGCAGAGGGCCTGGTCCTCGCCGTGGCATGCGACGCACTCCCCGATCCCCCTGCGGGCCACCACGCCGTGGTGGTCCGCGCCGGGGACGGTGGCCGCCCATCCCTCGGGATGGAAGCGCTTGCCCCCCCCCAACGCCGCGCCGGGGAAGGTCTCCCGGGTCAGCCCCGCCGCCTCGTGGCACGACAGGCAGAACGACCCGCGGTCGTGGCACGAAGCGCACTTCATCGCGTCGGTCAGGGCCTCGCGCCCGTGGGTGGAGACCCAGTCGCCTGGGTGGACCTCCGGCTTCAGCACGCCGTCGTGGCACCGTGCGCAGTCGGTTTCCTGGTGGCAGGCGCCGCAGAACGAGGGGTTGGCACGCCCCGCCGCCCGGTGCTCCTGGATCCAGCGGGCGTCCCGGTGGTCGGCGGGCATGAAGCGCCCCACCGGCTGGAGGGGGCCCGGGGCGCCGGGGAGGTCCCGGGCGAGGGTTCCCCCGGCCTCGGTCAGATGGCAGGTCCCACAGTCGGTGGGGATCCCCCGGCGGGTGTGGCAGGACACACACTCGGGCATGGTGGGGAGCTGGTCCCGGGTGGCGAGCTGGACCCCCTCCATGCCCCGGTGGCAGTCCTCGCAGGCCACCCCCGCCCCGGTGTGCCGGGCATGGGAGAAACGTACGTTGGCGGCGGGGATCTCCACCCGCGGCGGCGCCCGTCCCCCGGGGGCCAGGTCCCCGGGGGTGCCCTGGAACCCTGGATGGCACGTGTCGCAGGACGCCTTGGGGAAGAGCCCCGCCGCGTCGGGCGATGAGAGCTGGTGGCAGATCCCGCACGTCCGGTGGTCCGGGAGCAGGGAGTCGGCGGGGGTCTCGCTCTGGCGCGCCGAGGCGTGGCAGAGCTCGCACTTCACCCCCAGCTTCAGATGCTTGTCGTGGAAGAAGCGCAGGGGGATCGACTGCTCCGGGTAGATCACGGCCGAGGAGGGGCCGTCCCGGCGGGCCGCCGCCGCGGCGAAGGCCGTCGCCACCAGCACCGCCAGCAGGCCCAGGGCGAAGCCCGCGAGCCACCGCCCCGCCTCGTCCCGCGCCGGCCTCAACGGTCCCCCCACGCCGGCCCGAGGGCCCGGTCCACCGCCGCCGCCCGGGCGACGGGCCCCGGAGACGGCTCCCAGCCCCGCGCCCGGGTCGCGGCGCCGGGCCGATCCTTCCGCCAGCCGAGCAGGAAGCGGGCCTCGGCCCTCACCCACAGGTTCCCCTCGATCCACCGAGTGCTCATCGCCTGGACGTCGCCGGAGACGCTGACCCACGGCCGGGGCCGCACCGCGGCGCCCACCGTGCCGGTCACGTAGGTCCCGTCCATCCCGGGCTGGAGGTCGAAAGCGTAGCGCTGCACGTCCACGCCGCCGAAGGCCGAGAGCCAGGGCAGCGGGCGCCCCTCGCCGGACAGGGCCACCCGGGCGCGATGCCCCGTCCATCCGCCGGCGTACCGCCCCCGGAGGTCCACCCGGTGTCCTCCGGGGGGCCGCCACCCGAGGCCCCCCTCCACGTCCACCACGGCGCTCGCCACGCCCTCCACCGCCGCCCCGGAGGCGTCCACGGCCTCGGGCCACACCTGCACCCCCGCGGCCACCCAGGGGGAGAGGCCGAGGCCGGGCAGGAAGGTCACCCTCCCCCTCACCTCGTCGTAGGCGTCCTGCCGGAACACGTTGAACACGCTGTCGGCGTCGAAGGAGGGCCGGAACCGGTCGTACTCCACCGAAGCCGTCACCCGCGTGCCCGGTCGCAGGTCGATCCCGGCCAGCAGCTCGTCGGGGCGCCGCAGCAGCAGGTTGAAGGAGCCGGCGAAGCGGATCCCCAGCCCCCTCCCCATGCGCTGGGAGAAGTCCAGGGAGAGGTCCGAGCGGGCGAGGTCCCCCGACCGCGACTTCCCCCTCCAGCCGAGCCGGAGCGCGGTGCGGGCGTGGCCGTGCAGGGACGCCGCCGCTCCCCCCACCCAACCCGCGCCCCACTCCGTGACGTCGGGGGTGGTGGTGTCGGTGAAGTACGTCGGTGTCGCCACGGGCACGCCGGACCATGCCTCGACGCGCAGCCGGAAGGGAAGGCGCACGTCGAGGGCCACCCCGTCGAAGCGGGTGGGTCCGGCGACCGCCGCCCCGTCGAAGCGCACCTGGCGTCCCAGGCGCATCGTGACCCGCCCCGGCACCGGCGACGCCTCGAAGTACGCCGTCAGCACGTCGGCCCGGAACCTCTGGGAGGCGAGGTCCAGGGTCCCCCGGAAGTCGGTGTGGAAGGCCAGCCGGGGCAGCGGCGCGTCCTCCTGGACGTGCAGGGAGAACGAGTGGGTCAGGGGGGACCGCGTCACCAGCTCGTCGTCCGATGTCCGCATGGACCAGAGCTGGAACGAGGTGCTCTCCTGCCCCGTCACCGTGGTCGCCAGGGGCTCCGCGGCCCGGACCGGCGACGGGGCGGCGACGCCGGCGAGGCCCACCGCCAGGGCGGCCACGACCGCTCGGGAGGGTCGCGCCACCATCAGTTGTTCGGCGCCCCCTGGAGGATCCAGTTGTAGACGAGGTTCAGCTCCTCGCCTCCCCAGCGGGTCCCCGTGGGAGGCATCGGCTGCCAGTCATAGTAGAAGAGGGAGGGCTCCTGGTAGAGCTTGGCGAAGAGCAGGCTGACGTCGGGATCGCCGGGCTCCACCCGGACCACCCCCGGGAAGTTGGGGGACTCGACCCCCACGAGGTCGTACCAGGCGTCGTCCGCGGTGGCGAGCACCAGGTCCGCGGGGGCGGGATCCACCATGTGGCAGTAGCAGCCCTTCTCGCTCGCGGTGTCGGTGAAGAGGGGCAGGAGGTCGGCGAAGAGGGACACCGGCCCGTAGAGGCTGCCATCGGGATCGGGGAAGAGCTCCGGCGGGGTCGTGTCGTCGTCGGGCGGGACGGTGTCGTCGTCCCCGCCCGTGTCGTCGTCGGGGGGCGTGGCGTCGTCGTCGGGCGAGGTGTCGTCGTCGGACGACGTGTCGTCGTCCCCGGGCGAGGTGTCGTCGTCCAGGACGGCGTAGGGCCCCTCCCCGGCAACCCGGGCACAGGCCGGCGCCGCGGCGATCAGGGCGGCAACGGGCACGAGGGCGCTGAGGCGGCGGGAGTGGGGCGGTCGCACGGGGGGAGATCATCCGGGACTCAGGCCGGCGTTGCAACCGCGCTTCGGCCGTTTAGGGAAGTGACCCAGGTCCGATGATCCCAGGACGCCGCGAACGCGGGCGACCGGCGGGAAAGCGGTTGACGTTTCGCGCCCGTGCCCCTTAACTACGCCCTGGGAACGGCCCCGGGGTACCGCCGCCCCGGGGGGTCCCGGGCAGCCGACGGCGGAAGGAATCTGGGATGAAGGTCCTGCTCGTCCAGGCAAGCACCATGAGCGCCGAGGGGCCCATCTTCCCCATCGGGCTGAGCTACGTCGGCACCGCGATCAAGCAGAAGAGCCACGACGTCCGCATCTTCGACATCAACACCGTACCCGGTAAGTGGAAGGAGCTGGTCCGCACCGTCGAGGAGTGGCAGCCCGATGTCATCGGGTACTCCATGCGGAACATCAAGGTCGCCCTGCCGGGGGAGGAGGGGAGCTTCTCGCAGCTCGAGCCCTTCAAGGAGGCCCTGCGGTACATCCGGCGGGCCCGTCGCGACGTCAAGATCGTCGCCGGCGGGTGCGCCTACTCGCTGTACGCCAAGGTCTTCATGGAGCAGATGCCCGACATCGACATCGGCGTCTTCGCGGAGGGGGAGCACGTCTTCAACGAAGTCCTGGAGAACCTCGACCACCCCGGAAAGGTGCGGGGGGTGTTCTATCGGGACGGGGACCTGGTGCTCTTCTCGGGGCACTCCCACCGGGCCATCGACTTCCACTCCTCCGTGGCTCCGGACCGGACCCTGGTCGACATCCGGCCCTACCTCGACTACCCCTACTCCATCGGCGTGCAGACCAAGAGGGGCTGCGTCCTCAAGTGCCTCCACTGCTCCGACACCTACCTGGTGGGCAGCAAGCTGCGGATGCGCGAGCCGAAGGACGTGGTGGACGAGGTCGAGACCCTGGTCAAGAAGTTCGGGGCCTCCTCGGTCTTCTTCGTGGACCAGCAGTTCAACATCCCCAAGGAGCACTCCATGGGGATCTGCGAGGAGATCATCCGCCGCGACCTGAAGGTGAAGTGGACCGCGTGGTTCAACGAGCGCGGCCTGCTGGAGGAGGAGGTCCGCCTCGCCAAGCGCGCCGGCTGCGCCTACCTCTCGTGCACGCCGGACTCGGCGAACGACGACGTCCTGCGCGCGCTGCGCAAGAACCTGACCCGCGCCGACCTCGATCACACCATCGACATCGTCAAGCGGGTGGACATGCCCATCAGCTACAACTTCTTCTTCCCGAACCCGGGGGAGACGCTCAAGAGCTTCTACGACATGATGGACTTCATCGTGACGTCGAAGCGCAAGCTCGGGAAGAACTTCCTGATGCATGGCCTGTTCATCGTGAACACCCGGGTGTATCCCCACAGCGAGCTGCACCGCCAGATGCTCGAGGAGGGCTCGGTGGACGAGGGGCACGACCTCGTGGACCCCGTCTACTACGATCCCTTCCCCATGAAGTACCTGGCCGACGGCCTGATCGGCGGCGTCCAGGCCGCCTACAAGGTTCGCCAGGTGTACAAGCGGATGTTCAACATCCCCAACCCCATCAGCTAGCCGGCACCCCCCGGCGGACCGGCTTCCCCCGCGCCGCCCCAGGGTGGCGCCCCCTTCCCCAGGCCGCCGAGGCGGCCTCGCCCCCCGGGCCGCGGGGAACCTCCGGATCGGAGCCCCTCACGTGAGAGTCGGCGACCACCACTACCGGACCGTCTGGATGGAGGGCTCGAAGGTCTTCCTCATCGACCAGCCCAAGCTCCCCCATCGCTTCGAGATCACCACCACCGATCACCACCGGCAGACCGCCAAGGCGATCAAGGACATGGTGGTGCGGGGGGCCGGGGCCATCGGGGCGACGGGCGCGTACGGCGCGGCCCAGGCGGCCCTGGAGGCCCCGAGCGATCCCCACGACTTCCGGATCTACTTCGCCACGGCGGTGGAGCACCTCCGCGCCACCCGTCCCACGGCCCAGAACCTGTTCTACGGCATCGGCCGGGTGTCGAAGGCGGTGATGAAGGAGCTCCCCGACGTGTCCGCGGCCCGGGAGGCCGCGGTGGCGGCGGCGGGCGAGGTCGCGGAGGAGGACGCCGGGGCCTGCCGGAGGATCGGAGAGCACGGGGCCTCCCTGATCGGCGAAGGATGGGGGATCTCCACCCACTGCAACGCCGGGTGGCTCGCGTTCGTCGACTGGGGCTCCGCCCTCTCTCCGGTGTACGCCGCCCACCGCCGGGGCCAGCGGCCCTTCGTGTACGTCGACGAGACCCGCCCCCGGGGGCAGGGCGCCAACCTGACGGCCTGGGAGCTGGGGGGAGAGGGGATCTCCCACGCCCTCATTGCCGACAACGCCGCGGGCCATTTCATGCAGCGGGGGGCGATCCAGATCGTCCTCGTCGGCTCCGACCGGATCGCCCGCAACGGGGACGTGGCCAACAAGATCGGGACCTACACCCACGCCGTGGTCGCCCACGAGATGGGGATCCCCTTCTACGTCGCCGCCCCGACCACCACCATCGATCCCCAGTGCCCGAGCGGCGACGACATCCCCATCGAGGAGAGGGACGCCGACGAGGTCCTGTACACCGTCGGCCGGGACGACGAGGGCCAGATCCGCAGGGTCAGGGTGGCCCCGAGCGGCTGCGCCGCTCGGAACCCCGCGTTCGACGTGACGCCGGCCCGGTACATCACCGGCATCATCACCGAGCACGGGGTGTTCCCCGCCACTCCCGACGGCATCGCCCGGACCCTCAAGGCCCGGGATCCCGCGACCTGATGACCCGTTCCGCCACGCCGGCCGGGAGGGGCTCCTTCCCGGCGGACGCGGCGATACCTAGAATGCCCCCGCACGGCCCCGCGAGGCCGGGCGCGTCCCCACCGAACGCGGAGAATGCAATGGCGAGCCTCCTGGTCAAGCAGTTCAGCGATGGCACCTGGAACGACGAGGTGCTGAAGTCGGACGTCCCCGTCGTCGTGGACTTCTGGGCGGTCTGGTGCGGCCCGTGCCGCGCCATCGCCCCCTCCATCGATCAGATCGCGTCGGAGTACGAAGGCCGGGTGAAGGTCGGCAAACTCGACGTCGACCACAACCAGCAGACGGCGATGAACTACCGGGTCTCCTCGATCCCCACGGTCCTGGTCTTCAAGGGCGGCAAGATCGCCGGGCAGGTCGTCGGGGCCGTGCCCAAGGCCAAGCTGGTGCAGATGGTCGAGGACGCCCTGAAGGCCTGACCTCCCCCGGATCCCGCTCCGTCTTCACCTGTCAGAACATGTACCGGCGCGTCGAGATGCTCGCCAGGATCCCGGTGGCGAAGAGTACGGTCACCAGGGACGATCCCCCGTAGCTCATCAGAGGCAGGGTGACGCCCGAGACCGGCATGTAGCCCAGGACCCCCGCGATGGCGGTCACGATCTGCCAGAAGTGCACGGAGACGATCCCGGCGGCGAGGATCGCCCCGAAGCGCTCCCGCGCCCGGGCCAGCGCCCTCATGCCCAGGCCGAGCCACGCCAGGTAGAGCCCCAGCAGGCCCACGGACCCGACGAAGCCGTGCTCCTCGGCGAAGACGCTGAAGATGAAGTCGGTGTGCTGCTCCGGCAGGAAGCGGAGCTGGGCCTGGGTCCCGCGCCTCCAGCCCTTCCCGAAAAGGCGCCCGGAGCCCACGGCGTAGCGGCTCTGTAGGGTCTGGTAGCCCTTGCCCTGGGGGTCCAGCCCGGGGTCCAGGAACGTCTCGACCCTGTCCCTCTGGTAGTCGTCCAGCGCGTAGCGGTAGGCCACCGGGACCGAGAGGGCGCCCACCACCAGCAGGATCGCCAGCGCTCTGATGCGCAGGCCCACGAAGAAGGCCACGGTGCCGAAGATGAAGCCATAGAACAGCACCGTCCCCAGGTCGGGTTCCAGCGCGGTGAGGGCGGAGATGGGGACGAGGAAGAGGAGGAAGGGCGGCACCATCGAGCGCAGGGGATATCCGTCCTTGCGCTCCCTCTCGTGGAACCAGCGGGCCAGGGCGATCACGAGGGCCAGTTTCGCCAGCTCCGACGGCTGGACGTGGATGGGACCGAGGGACAGCCAGCGCACGGCCCCCTTGGTCGCTTCCCCGGTCGCGAGGACCGCGGCGAGCAGGGCGCACACGCCGCCGTATACGAGCCAGGCCAGGCGGAGGTGGATCCGGTAGTCCAGGGCCAGGGCGAGGAGCAGCCCCACCCACCCCAGGCCCATGAACACCGCCTGGCTCTCCACCGCGTCGGAGAGGCCTGTTTCCCCGGGCCGGTAGGTCGCCGAGGCCAGGGTGTAGAGCCCGATGGCCGAGAGGGCGGCGGTGGAGAGGAGCAGGGGCCAGTCGAGGTGCTGGAGGAGGCGTCTTCGCTCGCTCACTGCGGTTCAGTCCCCCACGCCGTCGGACGGGCCATCGGCGTCCTCGGCCGCGGCGGCGCCCGCTCGGGCGGTCCGGGCCTCGGCGATGCGGTCCCGGTAGTAGTGCTCCACCAGCGCCCGGGCGATGGGGGCCGCCGCGGTGGACCCGTGGGCGCCGTTCTCGACCAGCACCGAGATGGCGATCTCGGGATCTTCGTAAGGGGCGAAGGCGACGAACCAGGCGTGGTCCTGGAGCCTCTTGGGCGCCGACGACGAGAGGCCACCCTTTCCCTGGGCGACGACCTGGGCCGTACCGGTCTTGCCGGCGTAGGGGAAGCCGGGGATCCGCGAGCGCTTCGCCGTCCCGCCGGCCTCCTCCACCACCCCGAGCATGGCCTCGCGGATGAGGGCGAGGTGGCGTTCGGAGACGTCGGCCCGGGTCACCGGGAAGGGGTGCGCGCGGTAGATCTCCTCGCCATGGGCGTCCAGCGCGTACTCGACGACGTAGGGCCGGTAGACCTTCCCGCCGTTGGCGATGGCGGCGGTCATCACCGCCATCTGCATGGGGGTGGCGGTGGTGTAGCCCTGGCCGATCACCGCGGAGATCGTGTCCCCCACCTGCCACCGCCCCCGCCCGGTCCTCTCCTTCCACGCCGAGTCCGGCAGCAACCCGCCGCGCTCGCTGTTGATGCCGATCCCCGAGGGGCCGCCCAGCCCGAGGCCCCGGGCGTAGTGGGCCACCCGGTCGAATCCCAGGATCCGCCCGAGCTGATAGAAGTAGACGTCGCAGGACCCGACGATGGCGCTGTGCAGGTCCACGGCCCCGTGCCCGCCGGTCTTCCACTTCCAGCACCGGAAGCGACGCTTCCCCAGCTTGAAGAAGCCGTTGCAGTGGAAGGTGGTCTCGGGGGAGACCGCCCCGTCCGCCAGTCCCGCGGCGGCGACCACCATCTTGAAGGTGGACCCGGGGGGATAGATCCCTTGGAGGGCCTTGTCCGCGAGGGGATGGGCGGGATCCGTGGAGAGCTTCTTCCAGAGGTCCGGGGGCAGGCGCCCGGCGAAGATCTGGGGGTCGAAGGTGGGGGCGTTCACCAGGGCGAGCACCCGGCCGGTGTGGACCTCGAGCACCACCACCGCCCCCGACTCGTCCCCCATCAGGTCCATGGCCAGCCGCTGGAGCTCCAGCCGCACGGTGAGGTGGAGGTCCGCGCCGGGCACCTCGTGGCGGTTGTTGCCCAGCAGGAGGTGGCGCAGGGACTCCACGTAGTCCGATCCTGGGGTCCCCTCCAGGGAGCGGCCCACCTCCCGTCCCATGGCGTCCACCAGGACGTGGTAGGCGCCGTCGCGGCCCTTCAGCTCCTTCTCGAACGCCCCTTCGATCCCCCACTTCCCGATGAGGTCGCCGATCTGGTAGTGGTCCTCGCCGAAGGGGGTGCCCTGGAAGCGGGCCCTGAGCTTCTCGAGCTCGTCGGATCGGACCTCCCGCAGGTAGCCGATGAGGTGGCAGAAGAGGCCGCCGTGGGGGTAGTAGCGGCGGGAGGTCACCCGGACCTCCACCCCCGGCAGGAAGGCCCTCCGGGCCTCCACCCTGGCCAGCTCCTCGGGCGAGACGTCCCCCCGGACCACCATCGGCCGATAGCGGGAACCGCCCCTGGCCAGGCCCCAGCGCTGGACGATCTCCTCGGCCGGGAGCGACAGGAGCCCCCCCAGGCGCTGGGCGAGCACGTCGATGGGGAGCTTCCGGGCGAGGCCGGTGGGTCCGAGCTCGGGCTCCGCGCCCTCGGGGAGTGCCTCCGAGGGGGTGAGGACGACGTCGAACGCGGGGCGCACCTCCGCCAGGTGGTTGCCCGTGGCGTCGTAGACGATGCCCCGGGGCGCGGGGATCTCGCGCTCTTTCAAGGAGTTCTGGGCGGAGAGGGACGAGTACTGTTCCCCCTGCACCACCTGGAGCTGCCAGAGGCGCAAGCCCAGCACCGCGAAGGCGGCGGCGAAGGCGGCGCCCAGGGCCCGGAAGCGGCCGCGGAAGTCCCCGATGTGGTGCTGGGAGCGGAGGACCTCCATGGGTCAGCTCGTCCTGGAGAGGGTCCAGGGCTCCCGGCGCCCCTGGACGATCCGGGCGATCCCGTAGGCGGGCCAGAGCACCAGGGGGGCGAAGGCGCCGTCCACCGCGGCGCGCCACAGGACGCCCCCCGAGGGGGACGGAAGGGGGAAGGCCCCCAGGCTCGCCCAGGCCGACAGGGCCTGCTCGCCCAGCAGCGACGCCCCGGCGGTCAGCGCCGCCGCCAGCATCGCCCCCCTCAGGATTAGCCGGGCCGCGGCGAGCCGACAGGCGGTGAAGGCGGTAGCATAGGCGAAGAGGTGGACCCCCGCGCCCGCGCCCGCGAACGAGTCGGCGATGACCCCGAGGGCGAGGCAGGCCGCAAGGCCCGGAGCGAGGGGGCGGGCGAACCCGAGGAAGACCACCAGGGGCAGGAGCAGGTCCGGACCGGGACCCCCGAACCCCAGCGAGGGCAGCAGGGCGCTCCCCACCAGGCTCAGCACCAGCCCCCAGACGACACACGCCAGGGCGATCATGGACCGCGCCCCCGAGCGCGCCCCTTTCCCCTCCCGGCGCCGCTCCCCTGCTCTTCCCCACCCGCCGCGTCCTCGTCGGAGGGTGCATCGATGGAAGAGGGAGGGGGCTCGGCTCCCGCGCCGGCCTCGGGCAAGGGCCCGCCACCGACCGCCGAGGGCGCGGGGGACACGCCCGCCACCGGGCCCACCACGGCGCCCCCCGGATCCCGGTCTGGAGCAGGCTCCACTCGGGACGCGGGGGGGAGGACCAGCACCTCCTCCAGGCGGTCCAGGTCGACGGCGGGGCGGACCCGGGCGTCCAGGAACAGCCCGGTGGGCCCCGCGTCCACCACGTCCACCGTGCCGACGGGGAGGCCCGGGGGGAAGGTGCCGTCGTCCCCCGACGTGACCACCACCGACCCGAGGGGGACCTGGGGGGCCTCGCTCCGGGCCACGTACCGCAGGGCGGCTCCCCCCCGGCCCAGGCCCTCGACGATGCCCCGCACCCGGCTCTCCTGGAGGACCACCGACACCGCCGACAGGGGATCGGTGAGCAGCACCACGTCGGCGTGGGAGGCGCCGACCCGCACCACCTGGCCCACGATGCCCCGGGGGGTGACCACCGCCATGCCCTGGACCAGTCGGTCCCCCGATCCGCGGTCGATCCGCACGTTCCGGAACCGTTCCGAGGCGCCCCGGGCGATCACCCTCGCCCCCACCGGGGTCGGATCGACCCGGGCTCGGAGCCCGGCGAGCGCCCCCAGGCGGACGTTCTCGAGCTCCATCTCCCGCAGGCGGGCGACCCGCGCCTCGAGGGACGAGACCCGGGCCCGCAGCTCGCGGTTCTCCTCCTCGGCCCCCACCAGGCCCACGTACCCGTCCACCAGGCCCCGCGCCCACCCGACCGCGCCGGTCACGACCGCCTGCGGGGGCGCGGTGAGGGCGACGAGGACACGACCGACGGGGCCCAGGTCGCCCCCCGAGCGGGCCTCGCGCCGCAGGCCCCAGGCCGCGACCACCAGCACGAGGGCGATGGCCAGCCGACGACGGGTGATCAGTCCGCGCAACGGCGGCACTCGCGACCGCCGGGAGTCCGGGGCGGAAGGGGCTGATCGATCACGTTCGGGGCCTCGAGCCCGGCGGAGTTTGCCCCGCCCCGGGAGCGCCGGTCAAGGGCGGCCGGGGCCGTCCCGGTGTCTCCTCCTGGAGGCGGGCGACGGTCCCCCGACGGCGGACCCTTCCCACGCGTGGGGGTTGGTTCTATAGTGCCTCGCCATCGCCTCCGCGCCGCGGAGCGCCCCGCCCCGGTATCCGGCGGCGGAGGGGGAGGGAGCCCCCCCACCGGCCGTCGGCGGGGGGCCCCGACTCCCGGAGATCCAGGGTCCACATGCTCGACTTCTTCAGGCGGAACTCCTCCTCCTTCATCGTCCAGCTCATCTTCGGCGCCATCGTCGTTGTATTCGTCTTCTGGGGCATGGGCACCGGCACGGGCTCCCGTCAGGTCGTCGCCGAGATCGACGGCAAGTCCATCACCGACTCCCAGTTCGCCCTCGCGTTCCGAGGCGAGGTCTACCGGCAGCAGCAGTCCCGGGAGCTCACCGACGCCGACTACGAGCGGATCAAGGGGGAGGTCATCGACCGGCTGGTGGTCCGCCACCTGCTCCTCCGCACGGCCCACGACTCGGGGATCCGGGTGAGCGACGCCCAGCTCCGGGAGGCCATCCTGGAGATGGAGGCCTTCCAGGGCGAGGGCGGGAAGTTCTCGCCCGACCTGTACCGCACGGTGATGAAGAACAACGGGACCGACGCCTCCCGCTTCGAGGCGGACCTCCGGGAGCAGCTCACCATCGAGAGGCTCCAGGCCGTCCTGCAGAGGACGGTGGTCGTCTCTCCCGCGGAGGTGCGGGAGGCCTGGCAGAAGGCCAACGAGTCCGTCGACCTGGAGTTCGTCCGGATCTCCCCTTCCCAGTTCGATGGCGCCATCGACGTCTCCGACGCCCGGGTCGCCGCCTGGCTGGCCGAGAACGTCCAGAAGGTCCAGGCGGAGTACGACCGCGACTACGACAAGGAGTACAACAAGCCCCGCCAGGTGAAGGCGGCCCACGTCCTCCTGCGGGTCGAGGCCGACGATCCCGCGGACCTGAAGGCGAAGGTGGAGGCCAAAGCCAAGGAGGTCCGGGAGCGCGCGGCGACGGAGGACTTCGAGGCCCTGGCCCGGCGCTTCGGCGAGGACCACACCGCCCGCCGCGGCGGGGACCTGGGCTGGGTGGACGAGCGCCGCGCCGGCGCCCCTTACGGCGAGGACGCCTTCAAGTCGGCCCTCGCCTCCCTCCAGCCCGGGCAGGTCAGCGACGTCATCCCCACCAGCCAGGGCTTCGAGATCGTGAAGGCCCTCGAGGTCCGGGAGCCGAAGGTCATCCCCTTCGACGAGGCGAAGCGGGAGATCGCCAGGAAGCTGATCCGGGCGGACGAGGCGCCACGCCTGGCCCGGGCGTTCGCCGACGAGCTCGCCGGCCCGTTCTCCCGAGGAGAAGACGTGACGGCGAAGCTGGCGGAGAAGGAGCTGAAGCTCCAGGAGACGGGGGAGTTCAGCTTCGCCCAGGGCCGCGTCCCCAAGCTCGGCACGTCCCCCGAACTGGCCGACGCCGCCTTCGAGATGCGGTCCCCCGGGAAGGGCCCCCAGCAGGTCTTCGAGGTCTCCGGCTCCATGGTGCTGGCGCGCCTCAAGTCCCGCACCGAGGCCGACGCCGGCACCTTCGAGGAGCAGAAGAGGGAGACCGCCGAGGCGCTCCGGCTCCGCAAGCAGGCCGAGTCCTTCCAGTCCTGGATCGACACTCTCAAGGCCGAAGCGGACGTGAAGGTCTTCGACGTGAAGATCTGACCACCCTCCCCTACTCTCCCACGGGCGACTCCACCGAGCGGGCGGCCTCCAGGATGCGGGTCACCGCGTCCTGGGGGATCCCGGGGATGCGGAGGAGGGCCGCGGCCTCGCGGCGGATCCCCCGGGCGGCCCCCCGGGCCCGCCGCAGCTCGTCGGAGAGGCGGAGCTGCTCCAAAGCCTGGTCCACGACGTGCTCCAGGCGCAGGGGGGTCAGGTCGTCCTTGCTCAGGTAGTCCTGCGCGCCGGCCCTGAAGAACTGGCGGGCCACGGACTCGCTGCCGGCTCCGGTGATCACCACGACCCGCGTCCGGGGCCACTCGTCCCGGACCTCGTGGAGGACCGTCAACCCCTCGCCGTCCGAGAGGCAGAAGTCCAGGAGCAGTACGTCGGGGACCGACTCCGCCATCTGCTCCCGGGCTCGGGCCCACGTCGCGGCGGCGCGGACCGACGCCGAGGGATGGAGGGAGAGGAGGATCCGAGAGAGGGATGTGCGGTCCGCCTCGACGTCGTCGAGGATGACGAAGCTGGGAGCCGGGGCCGCTGCCTTCACCGGTCACCTCACCCGCGGCCCCGCCCCCGGGCCGGACGCCGGCGCCGCTGGAGCCCCCCAGCCGCCCGGGCCGAGACTAACCCCGCCGGCGACGGGCGCGCAACGGGCGCGACGTCGCGACGCCACCCCCCGGGGCCGAATCCCCCGGGGACCGCCACCGTCCGTCCGGTTTTCAAAACCGGGAGCGAAGGGAGTATCCTCCGGGGCCCGAGGAGATCCCGAGGAGGTGACCGTGCCCTCGATCCGCCCGCCCGCCCGGGGAGCCGCCGCGGCCCTCGCGGCGGCCCTGCTCGTCGCTCGCGCCGCCGCCGCGGACCCCGGCGGCGAGGAGGCCATGAGGAAGGTCGACGCCAGCCTGCGGACCCACGGCGAGAAGGTCGCCGTCCGCATGGAGATCCGCGGCGCTTCCGGCTCGCCCCGGGTGCGGCGCTTCGACATGTGGGTGAAGGCCCCCCCGGCCCAGACCGCCAAGAGCCTCATCGTGTTCCGGGATCCCCCCGACGTCTCGGGCACCGCGATCCTGACCACCGACGACGCCAAGGGGCGGCAGCAGTGGGTCTACGTCCCCGCCACCGGGCGGACGCGTCGGATCGCCAGCGCCGACCGCACCGAGTCCTTCGTGGGGAGCGACTTCACCCTGGAGGACTTCAAGCTGTCCTCGGACTTCGTCAACCGGGGCTACGACCTCGTGCGCGAGGAGGTCCTGGGCGGCGTGACCTGCCAGGTGATCCGGGACTACCCCAAGACCGACGCCGAGAAGGCGGCCAGCGGCTACAAGGAGGTCCTCCTCTGGCTCGAACCCGGGCGGAACCTCATCTGGCGCGTGGACTTCTACGACAAGAAGGGCCAGCTCTGGAAGCAGCTCGTGGGCGAGGATCCCAAGCGGTACGGGGACCGCTGGAGCCTCGATCGCGGGGTCATGACCGACCTCCGGGACGGCTCCATCACGGTGATGCAGTCCGAGGGTCGGGAGGTCGGGATCGCGTTGTCCGATGGGAAGTTCTCGCCCGGTGCCCTCGCCAGCCAGTAACAGCCGGCGTGCCCGGGCCATCGGAGCGGGGATGGTCCTGGCGGCCGCCACCGTCGCGGGCCGACCCGTGCGGGCGGATCCCCCCGAGGTCCGCCTGGACGGCGTCGCCTCCTGGCAGGGTTTCTGGTATCCCCGCTCCCTGCCCGCCCAGCCCGGGACCGACGTCTCCCTCTTCGCCAACGAGGCCCAAGGCGCCTACGAAGTGGTGAGGGACGGGACCCAGGAGTACGCCACCAGCCGCAACCAGGTCCTGTTCCAGCCCCGGCTCAAGGCGCGATGGAACGACGTGGGCGCCGTGGCCGAGGTGCAGCTCCGCCACGACTTCAGCGATCCCTCCCGCTCCCGGATCCTCCTGAAGGAGCTTTACGCGGACCTCAGGATCGGCGGGTTCTACGCCGCCGCGGGCAACCAGGCGATCCGCTGGGGCCGGATGGACGTCTTCAGCCCCCTGGACGTGCTCACCCCCCGGGACTTCGAGGACCCCTTCCTCGCCGAGCCCCTCGCCGCCCCCGCCATCCAGCTCAAGTACTCCCTGCCCTTCCTGTCGGTGCAGGGGGTCCTGATGCCCGGGTTCGTCCCCTCGCGCTACCCCGTGTTCGCCCCGGCGCGCTACGACGTCCTGATCCCCCAGCCCCGGGCCGTCCACCAGCCCGGGGGGGACTTCCAGATCCCCACGGTCTACGAGGCCATGGCCGCCCCGGCCCTCACCCCCGCCGACGACCCCGATCCCGACGACGAGGTCACGCCCCTGGAGGCGCAGGTGGGGCTGAGGCTGGAGGTCTCGGGAGCCCCCGGCGACCTGGCCGCCTACGTCTACCGGGGACGGGACCGGCTGCCGAGCTGGTTCGGCTACGACATCCTCAACGCCAGCGGCATCGACGACTTCACCCTCGTCACCGCCGGCGAGGCCGACGTCGCCCTGACCCCCTGGCACCAGAAGGTCACCGTGGTGGGGCTCGACGGTGACCTGGTGCTGGGACCGGTGGTGGTCAAGGGCGAGGCCGCCTGGACCCGCACCGAGGACCCCGGCGCCGAGGACTGCTCCGTCGACGATCCCTACCTGAAGTGGGCGGCGGGCGCCGAGGTCATGAAGAACGACATCGGCGGGGGCGTGGGCCTGGCGGTGCGGGTCGAAGCCACCGGCGACCACGAACTCCCCGCCGCCGAGGGCGGGGGGCGCAACACCGGGGGACTTTGCCTGGACGACGAGGTGTTCCCGGACATCCTCCTGTACGACCCCAAGCACCTGAACGCCCTCGCCTTCGGTGGGCAGGTCCTCTGGACCTTCACGCCCTCCCTCCAGCTCGACCTGCGGGGGTTCGGAAGTATCGAGAAAGACTGGATGTTCCGGGCAGAGGCCCGCTACACCTTCCAGGAGAAGCTCCGGATCGCCGCCGCCGCCATGCTCGTCGGCGGCTCCGAGGAAGGGATCTCCGGGGGAAGGCCGGGCTACTTCTGGTGGTACCGGGACAACGACCGGCTCGAGCTCTCGGTCGCCTACCTCTTCTGACCTCCGCGGATCCGATCACCGCCGCGCCCACCGCGCGGCCCGGGACCCACCGATGCCCGTGTCCGCCCCGAGGCCCACCCGCCTCCTCGCCCTCGTCGCCCTCGCCTGGCTGCTGGCCGCGTCGGGGGTGGTCCGGCTGCGCGCCGCCACGGACCCCTTCGCCGTCCTGCCCCCCGATCCCACCGGCGACGCCGAGGACGCCGAGGTCCGGGCCGTCTTTGGCCCCGACCGGGTGCTGACCCTCCTCCTCCTCCGGGAGGCGGGGGTGTTCGCCCCGGGGCCACTGCGAGCCCTCTCCGCCCTGGCCCAGGACCTCCAGGCCCAGCCCTGGGTGGAGGCGGTGGAGAGCCTGGCCACCACCCCCGCGATCCGCCCCGACGACGAGGGCGGCCTCAGGGCCGTCCCCCTCTTCGCCTCCGTCCCGGACGACCCGGCCGCCCTTGCAGCGGGCAAGGAGGCGGCGCTGGCGGACCCCTTCTTCCGGGGCCTGCTGGCCTCCCCCGACGGGAAGGCGACCGCCGTCCTGGTCACCCTCGCCGACTGGACCGTCCCGGGACGCCTCCCCCCGCGGCTGGAGGAGAGGCTCGCCCGGGGCGGCGCCGAGGAGGGCGTGGCGTCGCGGCTCCGCGGGGTGACGGTCCAGGCCCGCCTGGACGGCATCCGCGCCCGGGCCCTGGACCCCGCCGCCCCCCCGCCCGAGGTCGCCGTGGCCCGCGCCCTGGAGAGGGAGGCCGAGGCCGATCCCCAGGCGCGCGCGCTGGTGGAGGAGGCCCGGACCGCCGCCCGGGCCGACGTGGAGACCCAGGAGGAGCAGGCCCTCGCCTTCCTGCGCTCCCGGGCCGCGGAACCCTCCTTAGCCGCCGCCTTCGACGGGCGCCACGTCCTCGGCGCCGGGCCCATCCGGGACGCCACGGTGGCGGCCTACCGCGGGGCCTTCCGGGGGGCGGCGTGGGCGGCCCTCGCCCTGGCCGGGCTCGTCGCGGCCCTGGCGGGGCGGTGGAGGAGGACGGCGCTGGCCTCGGCGGCCGCGGGCGGAGGGGCGGCGCTGGCCACCGCCGGCGCCCTGGGCTGGGCGGAGATCCCCGTCGACCCGGAGGCGGTCGGGGTCATCGGCGTGGCGGCGGCCCTGGGCGCCTCGGCGGTGGCGGTGCGGGCGACCGGCGCCGGTCCCCTGGGCGCCCGCGCCCCCCTCGGCGGCGCCCTCGGGATCGCGGTGGCGGGGATCTACCTGCTGCTCCAGCAGGGCCCGGGGATCCAGCACCACGGGCAGGGACTGGTCCTCGCCGCGCTCCTGGGAGCCCTCCCCGCGGCGGTCCTCCCGGGGGCGGTGGCCGCGGCCCCCCCGTGGAGCCCCATGCGACGGCGGTTCCTGGTGGCGGGCGCGCTGACCTTCCTGGTCCTCTTCCTCGGCACCCGGGCCGCGGCGCCCCAGGGGCCCACGGTCCTGGGTCCCCTCCCCCGGGACGCCGAAGTCCGCGCGGGCTACGACGCCGCGGCCGCCTCCCTGCCGGGAGCCCTCGCCTTCGAGGTGCGGGTGTCGCCTCCCCCGGGATCGGGGGAAGCCCCCCTCCAGGACCCCGAGGTGCTGGCCCGGTTCGAGGCCGCGGAGACCGCGGCGGCGTCGGTCCCCGGGGTCGTGGCCGTGATCGGCCCGGCGATGGCCGTCCGGCAGGTGCACGCCGCGGCAACGGGGGCTTCGGGCCTTCCCCCCACCCGGGAGGCCCTCTCCCAGGAGCTCATGCTCTTCGGCTCCGACCGCATGCTCCGGCCCTTCGTGAGCCCCGGCTTCGATCGGGCGCGCCTGCTGGTCCGCACCGACGACCGGGGCGCGGGGACGGCCCACGACCAGGCGGTGGAGGTCCTGAAGGCGGTGCGGGCTCCCCTGGGGGCGGGCTGGAGGGTGGAGGCCGGCGGGGACCTCGTGCGCGCCGCCCGCGCCCACGCCCACTCGGCGGGGGCGGGCCTGATGGCCGCGGTGGTGGCGGCCCTGACGGCGGCGGGCGCGGCCCTGGTGGTGGGCATGGCCCGCCGCCACCCCATCCGCGGGGTGCTCGGGTCGTTCGCTCCCCACGTCGCCCTGGTGGCATCGGCGGGGGGCCTGTTGTGGACCGACGTCCGGTTCACCGGCCTCTCCCAGATGGGCTCCTTCGTCGCGGTGCTGGCGGCGGGGACCATCGCGTGGGCGTGGGCGGCGGGCGCCCGGGGCGCCGGGACCGCGTCGGCCCTGTGCGCGCTGTGGGTGGCGCTGGCCTTCGGGATCGGCGGCTTCGGCGTGGAGCCCGTGCGGGGCTTCGGGCTGGCGCCCGCCCTGGCCTTGGGCGTCCTGCTGCTGCTGCTGTGGGGAGTGGGGGACGCGGGCCGCGCCCTCCCCGTCAGGGAGCCGTCCAGGGGAAGGGCACCAGCTCGTAGGTCGCCCGCCGGTTGACCAGCTCCTCCAGGTCCTCGATCCCCTCGTCCGCCTCGTTCAAGAGGCTCTGGTAGTCGGCGATCTCCAGGCTCATGGACTCCCCGGTCCACCGGACTCCGTCCATGTCCTCCACCACGGTGGTCTGTTCCGTGAACGGGTCGAAGAGGCCGTCGGGCAGGGTCGCCTCGCCGAGGCCCCCCGGGGCGAAGACCCACCAGCGGCGGGACTCGTCCACCGTCAGCACGAACCTCTCCAGGTCCACCTCGGGGTCCGAGGCCCAGTGGAGGGTGCGCTCGTGGGTGTCGGGGACGATGGGGGCGGTGAGGGTCAGGAACGAGGGCAGGCGGACGTCGCTGTCGAAGACCGGCGGCGAGACCACCAGGGAGCCCCGGTACTTGTCGCTGGACGTCCCCCCCTCGTTCACGAAGGCCAGGTAGCGGGATCCCACCCCCTCGAAGACGTCGTCCAGGACCCCCTCCCTCGGGATCTCGGAGACGGGGACGTTGACCCGCTCCTCGGCCTGGATGGGCGCCGCCAGGGTCACCGCCGAGGCCCCTGCCCCCCCTTGGGCCTCGAAGGTGGAGTCGTCGTCGTCCCCGGGGGGATCGGTGTCGATGTAGGGGTGGTCGTTGCTGCCGAAGCCGATGGCGGCGTAGCCCTGGGGACCCACGGTCCGCCAGGCCATCACCGTCACGGGGTCCGGGAACCACGCCCCCTCGGGGGGCGCCGGGGTGTCGACGTCCACCTTGACGGTGAGCTGCACGTCCACGGCGAACTCGGGGGCGATCACCTCGCCGTCCGGGGGCAGGTGGAAGGGCGCGGACAGCCCGAACCGCATGTCCTCGATGTGCCGGGTCATGGTCTCGATGACCGGCCCCACCCCGGACTCGTTGATGGCGTTGCCCATCTCCAGCATCACGCCCAGGTCCCAGGCCCCTCCCGCGGCGAAATACACGGCCTCCCCCGGCCGGGTGGTGCTCTTGAACTCGGTGGTCAGCCCGTCGACGTAGAGGTTCTCGGGCAGGTCCCACTCCAGGCCCCAACCCGACAGGTGGCGGGCGGGGCCGATCAGCTCCAGGGCCCACAGGAAGATGGGGTTCACGGGGGTCGTGGGCATCACCAGGGCCATGGAGATGGTCCCTGGGGCCTGGTCGTCCTCCGAAAAGCGCACCTTCCCCTCCACGTAGGCGTCGTCGAGGTCCTGCTGGAGCACGACGGGGATCTTCGCGGTGCGGGGGGCGACCCCCACCGCCGTGGTCCGGTCGTAGCCGTCGGCGGCGCAGGTGATGGTGACGGGGCCGGTGATGGGCCCCTCCAGCAGGATCCGTCCCTGGTGGTCCGCCATCCCTTGGGCCAGCACGGGATCGTCGCCCACGGCCACGAAGGCGAAGGGGACCCCCTGGCCGGTGGCGGAGTCCACGACGGTGACCTCGACGGCGCCCGGCGCCACCACGGTCACCGGGGTGGGCAGGGACCTCAGCCCCTCGAACTCCGCGACGATCCGGGCCTCCCCCTCGCTCACTGGGACCAGGTGCCCGGTGGTGCTGTTGATCACCGCCACGTCGGGGGCGTCGGAGGTCCAGGTCACGCCCCGCAGGTCGTAGAAGGACCCGTCCAGCAGGATCGCCGACGCCTTGAGGTCGAGCTCGGTGTAGAGGTCGATGGACACGTCTCCGGGGCGCACCTCGATGGAGGTGACGTCGCCGGTGTCGATGTCCTCGCCGGTCTCGGTCCGGTCGTCGGGGGGCTCGTCGGGGGCCGGCGGCGGGCCGCAGGAGGCGCAGAGGGCCGCCAGGGCGGCCGACGCGGCGAGGGCGCGGAGGGGCTTCATCGGGCTCTCCCTGGGCAAGAAGCGATCCAGCCCAGCGGGCACGATCCGGCGGCCGCGGGCCTCACAGGCGGAACCCTCCGTCCACGAGGAGCACCTGGCCGGTGACGTAGGAGGCATCGTCGGAGGCGAGGAAGGCGATGACCCTCGCCACCTCCTCGGGGGTCCCCATCCGGCCCAGGGCGATCTCCTGGGCGAGTCGGTCCGACGCCCGCTCCTTCAGCGCGGCGCTCATGGCGGTGTCGATAACCCCCGGCGCGACCGCGTTCACCCGGATCCTCTTCCGGGCCACCTCCACCGCCAGGGCGCGGGTGAAGGCCTCGATCCCGCCCTTGCTGGCGGCGTAGTTGGCGTGGCCCGCGGCGGGGAGGTGGGCGGAGATCGAGGAGACGTTCACCACCGCCCCTCCCCCCGAGAGGACCATGGGGCGCAGCGCCGCCCGGGTGACCCGGAAGGTGCCGCCCAGGTTGGTGTCGACCACGTCGTGCCAGCTCGACTCGGGGGCCGCCAGGAGCAGGCCGTCCCGGGCGATCCCAGCGTTGTTCACCAGCACGTCGAGCCGCCCCCAGCGACGCCGGACCTGGCCGATCATCTCGTCCACGGCCGCGCCGTCCCTCACGTCGGCGACCACGGCCATGGCCTCTCCGCCGAGGCCGGCGAGCTCCGCCGCGAGCCCCTCCGCTTCTTCCCGGGAGCCCGGGTGGTCGTTGACGGCGATGCCCGCGCCCCTCCGGGCGAGCTCCAGGCAGGTGGCGCGCCCGATCCCCCGCGCCCCTCCCGTGACCAGGGCGACCTTCCCCGCAAGCGATCCTTCCATCCGGCCGAACTCCTTGCCCGACGCGCCACCGGGTCATCCGACCCCGGGAGGGGAGAGGGGCGGATGCGGAGGCGCTCCCCGGGACGGAGGCGGGAGTGGGGGGCGAGGAGGAGGTGGGCCCATCCCCGCGCCGCGCCCGCCCCCCGGGGGAGGGTCGCCCCGCCGGGGATGGGTTGTCAATACGCCGGCGGGGGCTCGCGGGAAGGGAGCGGGGGAGCGAGTCGTGCACTAGAATGGGCGCCCGTGCCTGCCCAGAGCCTCACCAGCGGCCCCGGGGCCGCCCCGCGCTCCGCGCGCCCCGCCCGCCTCGTCGCCGCGCTGCTCGCCGCCATACTGGCGTGCGCGGCCTCGGCGGGCTGCGTGCGCCGCCACCCCGCGCCCCCTCCCCTGCTCTCCGAGGGGGAGTGCCGCGACATCATCGAGGGCTCCTTCGGCAACCAGGATGCCTCCGTTCTGGCGGTGCGTCCGCTGCGGGGGGGGACGGTGTTCACGCCCGAGACCCTCGCCGCGGTGGCGCGGCTGACCGACGCCATCCAGCGGGAGGCGACCACCGACACCCCGATGGTGCTCTCCCTGACCTCCTCCCCCTTCCTGCGCCCCGCCTCCCGGGGGGTCCAGGTCTTCCGGATCGCCGACGAGCTGCCCGAGACCCGCTCGGCCGCCGACGCCCTGGCGAGGATCGTCTACTCCTTCGACCTCGTGGTGAACAACCTCGTCAGCCTCCCCCCGGGATCGGTCACCTACATCCACCTGCCCCGGGTCGCCTTCGAGGGCAAGGATCCCCGCTCCCTGCTCCAGGCCCTCCGCACGCAGGAACTGGAGACCCTGCTCATCGCCCTCGACGACGGCTCCCCCGAGGGCCGGACGGAGTACGCCGAGGTCGCGGGGTCGGGACCGTCCGCCGACCACGTCGAGGTGATGTTCCAGGCCCGGGAGGGGGAGGACATGAAGGACCCCGACAGCCTCTCGGCGGTGGTCGACTTTCAGCGCCACGCAGAGGCCCTCCCCCTGGTCGCCCAGTCGTACTCGGTCACCGACGACATCATGCTCGCCCGCCGGTACCTGTTCCGCGGCAACCCCGCCGAGGGCCGGATCCCGAACCGCCGCGCCGCCGTGGGCCAGGCCCTGCTGGCCTGGTCCCTCTCGGGCAACGCCGAGACGATGGGGACCCGGCTCTCATCGGACGAGAGGGTCGCCCTGGTGCGGGTCGGCCTGCGGGTCGCCAGGGACGCCGAGCAGAGGTCCAAGACCGTCGAGGACCTCCGGCACCTCGCCGCCGCCGCGGCCGCCAGGACGGGGATGCGCTCCATCGTCTGCCCCTGACCGGGGGCGGCCCGGTCCTCCCCTCAAGGGCGCGCGGTCCCGTCCGATGAGCCGCGGCCGGTCCCGCGTCTCCGATGTGGGCGGGGCCGTCCCGGAGGGAGCATGGACGCCGCGTTGGGGGGGGTCGCCCCGGGCCTGCGCGCCCACTTCGCGTACCGGCGCTTCGCGGAGCCCGAGGTCCGCGTCCTGCTGCTCGAGCCGCGCTACCACGTCGCGGCGGAGTGCGAGCGGGCGCTGTGGGCCCTCGGGCACCGGGTGGCGTCGGTGCCGGTCCCGACGGATGGGCACGCCAGCGGCGACTGGCTGAAGGCGGTGCTCCTGGCCGGGGCGAAGCTCCGCCCCGACTTCGTGCTCTGCATCAACCACCTGGGCTTCGACTCCCGGGGGGTGCTCGCGGGCCTGCTGGACTCCCTGGAGGTCCCGACGGCGGCCTGGTACGTGGACAGCCCAGAGTTCATCCTCATGGGCACCGGCGCCAACGCCACTCCCCACGCCGCCCTCTTCCTGTGGGAGCGGCGCCTGGCCGGCGAGATGTGCGCCCTGGGCTTCCAGGAGCCCGTCTGGCTCCCCCTCGCCGCCGACTCCCTCCGGCCCCCTCCCGGGGCGGCCCCGGTGGAGCGCCCCCTCGCCTTCGTGGGGGACTCCATGGCGGGTCCGGTCCGGGAGTGGCGGGACCGGGTACCCGCGGGCTTGCGCTCCGGGTCCGAGCGCGCGGCGAAGGCCCTGGCGGACGACCGCTCCACCCCCAGGGCCCGGCTCCTGGACCTCTGCGGGGCCGCGGGGGAGTGCCCCGGCGTCCGCGCCTGCGCCCTGGCCTACGCGACCCTGCTCGCCACCTCCCTGTACCGCTCCCGGGTCCTCGCCGCCCTGCCCCGGGAGGACCTGCACCTCTTCGGGGACGCGGGCTGGTCCACGGTCCTCCCGGGCGCACCCTGGCACGGCAGCGCCGACTACGCCCTCCAGACCCCCCGGATCTACGCCGCCTCGGCGGTGAACCTCAATGCCACCAGCCTCCAGATGCCCACCGCCGTCAACCAGCGGGTCTTCGACGTCCCGGCGGCGGGGGGCTTCCTGCTGACCGACGACCAGCCGGACCTCCGGGAGCTCTTCCCCGGGACCGGCGAGGTCGCCACCTACTCCAGCCCCGACGAGGCCCGGGACCGGGCGGCCTGGTACCGGGCCCACCCCGGGGAGAGGCTGCGGGTGACCGAGGCGGCCCGCGCCCGGATCTCCGCCGCCCACACCTACCGCCACCGCCTCGCGGCGCTGGTGGAGGAGATGCGCCGGCGCTACGCCGTCCGCCCCGGGGCCGCGGCGATGCCCGCCCCACCCTGACCTCGGGCGGTGGGGACGGGCCGGACACCTCCGACGGCCGGACGAGCCGTCAGTCAGCGCCTCCACCGGTCCCGCGCCACCCGGCGACGGCTGTCCGGTAGGTGCGGAACAGGGAGTGCAGCTCGGCGATCTCGGCGTCTTCGGGCCAGCGAGCGGCGATGTCCGCGATCTCCGCGTCGCTCTGGATGACCCGGGCGGTGGTCCAGCGGCCGAGTTGCAGCCGCGGCACGCCCATGCCCCGGACGAAGCTGATGGATGCCTGGGCCTTGTCGAGCCGCCATCCGTCGTTCAGCAGCATCTCCGCCGCGGTGGTCTCGATCTCCGCGCTCCGCAGCACACCGTCCAGGGGGTCCACCCAGTGGACGGCCACGCCGAAGGGCTCCGTCCCGTCCGCCTCGTCCAGCACGCAGTCCCGTACCACGTGGTGGTAGACCATGGCGTCATTGGGGGCGAGGTGCTGGGAGTAGACCATGCCCGGCCCCCCCGCGACCTTCCCCGTCGCCTCCTCCAGCAGCCAGTGTGCGGGCAGTCGGAAGTTGAGCCCCACGTCCCGGCCCGCCACGGAGACGAGGTTGACCAGGCGGTCGCCGGTGAACCAACGCTCCGCCTCGGCATCGGAGTCGACGTACACGAAGGCCCCCTTCCCGAGGTCGGTCACGGTGTTCATGAGCTGGCCGTTGAACGCTCCCGGGAAGCTCGCCACACCCACCCCGAGGGTGTAGATCCCTTCTCCATCGACGTCCCGGGCCATGTCCCCGATCAGCTCGGCCTCGGTCACGCCGACGTTGGCGCCTCCGTCGCTGATCAGCATCACCCGACTGATCCGCGCCGGGGAGTGGTTCTCCTGGGCGAGCGTGTACGCGGCCTGGAGGCCGGAGTAGAGGTCCGTGCCGCCGTTGGCCTGCAGGCCGGCCACGGCCTGGAGCAGCGAAGGGTCGTCCGGTCCCGCGACCGTGTGCTTCCCCAGGACGACGTTGGTCGTGGTGTCCCAGGTGACCAGGGAGACGATGTCCCCCTCCCTCAGGCTGGACGCCACCGCCCGCATCACCGCCTTGGCCCGGTCCAGCGCGGCTCCCTGCATCGACCCCGAGGCGTCGATGGAGAAGGCCAGGTTCATCGGCTTGCGCTCGGCGGCGGTGACCGGCGGGGACGACACGCCGATCAGCATCTCGTACGCGCCGGGATCTCCTTCCACCGGCCGCATCTCCGCGGTGATCCGCAGGGTGCCGTCTTCGGAGGCGGGGTAGGCGAAGTCCTGGTAGTTCCAGAACTCGTAGACCGGGAAGCTCCACCCGGTGATCTGGTCGCTCCAGCCCGCGAGGATCGCCTCGCGCACGAAGGGGAGTGCCGCCTGCGAGTTGGAGTCGTCGGCGCTCATGGTGAACTCCGTCGCGTCCTGGGGCGCACCCGAGCACACGCCGGGATCCTCGGGCTCCTCTTGCTCCTCGGGCTCCAACTCGTCCTCGGTTGCGGGGGTGGTGTCGTCGTCGCCGTCCCCCTCCCCGTCCGGGTCCTCGACGGGGCCGTAGGTGCCCTCGTCGCTCCAGCCGCCCCCTCCACCGAAGCAGCCCCACACGCTCGCCGCGCCGATCGCCAGCGCCCGGCCACCCCATCCACCGCGTCCCCGTGCCATCGCCCCACCTCCAGTGTCCCGGCGCGCGGGATCGCGCGCCAGGGCGACGACGAGCACCTCGCGTGCCCGAGGGGAGGGCCCGATCGCGCCCGGCCACCCCGCGGCCCGGGGGGGTCACACGACGATCCGCGACCAGCTCCCCCGGCCCCAGGCGACGGCGACGGCCGCGGTGTTGAGCAGGCGCCACGCCACGTTGCAGATCCAGATCCCCAGCAAGCCGTAGCCCAGGTGGGGGCCGACGAGGTAGGCCGCCGGCAGGAAGAGGCCCCACTGGAGCCCCGCGGAGAGGGCCAGGACGAGGCGGCTGGCGCCGGCGCCGAGGAGGGCGTTCAGCAGCACGATCCCGGCGGCGTCCGCCCCGATGGTCACGCCGAACAGGCGCAGGGGGCCCCGGGCGACGGCAAGGGTCTCGGGGTCGTGGAGGAAGATCCCGAGGAGGGGATCCGGGAAGGACGCCATCAGGATCCCGAACCCCGACATCAGGACGGCGGCCAGCAAGGAGATCTCCCAGCCCCACCTTCGAGCGTCCTTTGGGTCCCCCCGTCCGAGGGCCTGGCCCACGAGGGACGCGGCGGCCAGGCCCAGGGCCAGAGCCGGCAGGATGGCCACCAGCATGACGTTGACGAGCACGTTCGCCGCCGCGGTCTCCCGAGTGCCCACCCGAGCGAGGATCCAGAACAGCGCCGTGTAGCCCGCCGCGAACAGGAACTGCTGGATGCCGTTCGGGATGGCGAGGCGCAGCATGGTCCGCACCGCCTTGCCGTCGGGGAGCCCGCGCAGGAAGCCGCGGGACCGGGCGTACGCGAAGCCCTCCCAGGCATACACCGCCGTCCCCGCATAGGTGGCGACGGCGCTGGCGAGGCCCGATCCCGGCGCGCCCAGGGCGGGGGCGCCGAGGTGGCCGAAGATCAGGACCCAGTTGAGGAAGAGGTTGACGCCGTGCATCACCAGCAGGGCGCGGAGGTAGAGCCCGGGCTGATTCACGCCGTTCCAGAAGCCGCGGAACGAGAAGTTCATGCCCACCGCGACCAGCGCCAGCAGGCGCGCCTGCAGGTAGGGTACGCCCTGGGCGGACACCGCGGGGTCGTCGTTGAGCAGGGGGAAGAGGGTGGGTGCCGCCGCCACCAGCGCCACCGTCAGCGGCAGCCCGAGGGCGAGGGCCAGCAGGAGGGCGCCGTTCAGGGGCACCGCCGCCTCGGACTCCCTCCCCTCCCCCACCCTCCGCGCCGCCATCGCCTGCACGCCAGACGAGAGCCCCATCACGAACGCGCCCGCCATGAAGTTGGCGAAGCTCCCGGTGCCCGTCGCCGCCAGCGCCGCGTCCCCCAAGGAGCCCACCATCGCCGTGTCGACGACGTTGAGCAGGTTCTGGGAGAGCATCGCCCCGACGATGGGCACGGCCAGAGCGGCGATGGTCCGGGCTCGCCCGGGGAGGGACGCGGGGGGAGGTGGCAACACGCGGGTGGGCGACTCGCTCAGGGGGCCGCTCCTCCCGTCCACCGGGGCGCGCACCCGGTTGGGACGGCGGTGGATGGGCCGGGGAGTGTACCCGGCGGAGCGAGGAAGGGCGTCCCCCGACACTCCTCCGACCGACCGGAGTCGGACACCCTCCGGGGAGGGCCGCCCGCCGCGGGGCGAGGGCCGGGCCCGTCCGGGCGTGACCCTCGGCGGTGGACCCGGCCGACGGCGCACGGCTACACTCCCCGGGCGCGGGGGAGTCCGCCCCGACCTGCGCCCTCCCAGAGCCTCCCCGCACCTGCCCCGGAACTGCCCAATGGACCCTTCCAGCCGTCTCGGCCTCGTCCTCTCGGGGGGAGGCGCCCGCGGCGCCTACGAGGCGGGGGTGCTCGCCTTCCTGCGGGAGGGCCTCGCCCCCGACCTGCGGCGGGCGCCCCTGTTCGACGTGGTCTCGGGGACCAGCGTGGGCGCCATCCACACCTGCTTCGTCGCGGCCACCGCCCACGCCCCCCAGGACCAGGGGGAGCGCCTGCTGTCGCTGTGGCGCGGGCTCGCGGCGGGCGACGTCTTCGCCGGCCTCGAGGACCTCCTCCCGTCCCTGGTCAAGCGGGTGATGCGGGGGGCGAGGGGCTGCCGCCGGCCCACCGGCCCCACGGTCCTGGACGGCCTCCTCACCGAGGGCAACGCCGTCGAGCGCCTGGTCCGGGACGAGATCCCCTGGCCTCGGATCGCCGCCAACCTGGAGGCGGGCCACCTCTCCGCCGTCGCCGTGTCCGCGACCGAGATCCTGACCGGCCGCACCCGGGTGTTCGTGCAGCAGGCGCGGGACCAGTCCTTACCGCCGTGGGTGCGGAACACCAACGTGGGCGCCAGCGCGGCGGTGCTCGGGCCCGAGCACGCCCTGGCGTCGGCGGCGGTCCCCCTGCTCTTCGAGTCTGTGGAGCTGGACGGCACGCGCATGTGCGACGGGGGCCTCCGGCAGAACACCCCCCTCTCTCCGGCGGTACGCCTCGGCGCCACGCGGCTCCTGGTGGTCCAGCTCGGGCGCTCCCTCGCCATCCCCGACGGCGCGGCCCGCTCCCCCGCTCGCCTTCGGGCCTACACCGGCGTCCCCTACCTGGTGGGAAAGCTGATGAACGCGGTCTTCCTGGACCACGTGGACAACGACCTCGACCGCCTCCGGCAGGTGAACTCCCTGCTGGACCTGGGCACCGAGGCCTTCGGCGACGACTTCCTGGCCCGCATCAACGCCGCCGCCGCCCGCACCCGCAGGGCCCCCTACCGCCGCATCGACGAGCTGACCATCTCGCCCTCCCGGGACCTGGGGATGATGGCCTCGCGCTGCGCCCGCTCCGACGCCTACGCCCGTGAGGCCCGACCCCTCCTCATGCGCCTGTTCGAGCTCCTCCTCCCCGCCCACGACCCCCGGGACGACGAGGAGGTCGAGGCCGACCTCCTCTCCTACCTGCTCTTCTCCCCGACCTACATCCAGGCCCTCATGGAGCTGGGCTACGAGGACGCCCGCCGCCGCCGCGACGCGCTGGAGCGATTCGTGGCCGTCGGTGGAGACCCGGCCTAGTACGTCGTTCCAGAGGTGTTTCCCCAGTTTCTGAGTCCGCCTTCCAGTTCATCGGCGTCGCGGTCCCGCGAACGGGAGGCCCCGTAGGGCGGGGGC
>JAKLKC010000072.1 GCA_023150875.1 Myxococcota bacterium
ATGCGGACGGAGTACCGGTGGTTCGACCTCTGCGAGTGGGTCGAGGTGGACGCCGACGACGTCGATGCCATCCAGGATGCCGTCGAAGGGGGGGAGTGCTGACGAATGCGACTCCGTCGAACGACTTGTGGAGCAGGCGTCCTGGCATGCGTGGCAGTCGTGCAGGCGGGTTGCTGCCCGCGGGATGGCGAGGTCTTCTCACGGGACATTCCTGACGTCTGGTACGGGTAGCCGACGGTTGGCGGGGTCGGATGCGGGCTGGCGACGACGAATGACATGGACGGGGACGGATACCCGGAGCTGTTGCTCGGGGCGGCAGGATATCAGACAAGTGATGAGGAGGACTCGGCGTACGGAGTGGTTCACATGGTTTCCAGTGTCGGCAGGGGCGCCCACGGTATCGAGGAGGCGTTCGCGCGAATCGAGGGGCTGCGAACCTATGCCCCGTTCGCAGGGTTTGGGTGTGACGGAATCGCTGGCGGCGACTTCAATGGAGACGGGGTTGGTGACGTTGCATTCGGCATCCAGATGGACCCGATGCGGGAGGAGGATGCCGATTGGATCGGCGCCGTGTATGTCTATCATGGGCCCCTCTCCGGTGTGTATTCGTTGGCGGACGCCGACGCACGCATGAGGGTATCCGACGAAATCCACGATGCCATCGCATCGGGTGACTTCAACGGGGACGGAGTGGACGACCTCCTGGTTCCGGTTGTAGGCGCAAACGTGTCGGAGGTTGATAGCGGCGCCGCCTATGTCGCCCTGGGGCCCATCTCGGGGGACCATCGACTCGACGAAGGGGTGACAATCTCTGGAGGGTACCAGACTCGGATGGCCGGGCAGTGGGTCGCCAGCGCGGGGGACGTGGATGGCGACGGGACGGAGGACGTCCTGGTGAGCGCCCACTCCGACCATTGGGAAGCCGAGGCCGTCAATGACGGATTCCGAGAGGACGCAACATTCCTGTTCCGGGGCCCCATCGACGCCGACCTGTCCTTCAACGACGCCGCCGCGGTGTTCCGCTCCACGAGCGGTCCTGGTCTGCTGAACGACTGTGGCGCGCGGGGGATCGGCGACTTCGACGGCGACGGACACCCCGACATCGCCGCCTGCGGGGCGGGTGCCGTCACCGTCGTCTTCGGCCCCTTCGAGGGCGAACATGACGTGGCGGGAGAGGGGCTCACGCTCTACGTCTACCCGGAGACCCACGAGTCCGTGATCGGCGCCGGGGATGTCGACGGGGATGGCTTCGACGACCTCCTCATCGGCGGCACGGGGGCCCAGGCGTTCCTCGTCTACGGGCGACCGGGGCACTCCCACCGCGAGGTGGACGTGGGCGAGCTGTCCTGCGTCTTCAAGGTCACGGGAGGGGGGGCGAAGTGGGGAGACCCGGGCTACGGCTACTACTTCGTCTACGACGACCTCGCCGAGTCCGTGGCCGCCGCCGACTTCGACGGGGACGGCCGCAACGACCTCGTGCTGGGCACACCCCACATCGTCAGCCCCAAGGAGGACTACACCGGCTGGGCCTACGTCCTGTACGCCTCGGACCTGCCGGGGGTGCCGTGAGCGGCGAGCGGGGGTGGGGGGAGCGGGGGGCCGCTCCCACCCCGGGCGCTGCGGATAGGAATTTCCAGTCTGGCGCCAGCAGTCCGGCTCGGGTATCCGATGGAGGCGAATGGACCGGGGTACGGGCCCGGCGGGAGCCAGCTCCTGGTGCGGGTGAGCCTCCCCGAGGGGGAGCCGGAGGTCCCCGGCGGCGCCGTCCCCGTCCCGGGCCTCGGCGACCAGGTCCGGGACCACGCCACCTTCGGCCTCACCCCCGCCGCCACCGTCGTCATGGAGTGGACGGAGGAGGCGGGCCCCTTCCCCGTGGGCGGCTCCCCCTACGTCGCCGAGCGCTTCACCGACGAGCACCGCGCCGCGCTGGACTGGCTCGACGAGATCACCGACGACACCTGCCATGACCGTGTGTTCAGGCCGAGGGTTCGGGGCCTGGACGCTTCCACCTGGGATGGGAGCACCCGATGACCGCCTTTCGCGACGCCATGTACGCCGAACAGATGGCCTGGAAGGTGCGCCGCCTGCCCCACGTCCGCGAGGCCGGCTGGTGGATGGGCCGGCCCTACGACCACATCCTCCCCCTCCGGGCGTCCGCCGAGAACCTCTGGCCCGGCCTGCGCGACGGCGGAGTGCGCCCGCTGGAGCGCTGGCTCGCCGCCCACGACGTGCAGCCCCACAAGGGGCGCGACAACCTGCTCTCCTTCTGGACGCTCTGCGCCAACCTCTACTTCCCGTTCGGAGCCAGCCCCGGGGCCCGCGCCGTCCTGGCCGGCTTCCTGCGGGCCCAGACGGGCCTTCCGGTCGCCCGCGTGCGCGCCGTGGAGCTGGAGTACGCGCTGCCGGCCCCTCACGACCCCGGCACCCTGCTCGGCGAGCAGGACGGCAAGCGCGGGGCCAACCAGACCTCGCCCGACGTGGCCTTCGAGGTCACCCTCGACGACGGCCGCCAGGCCCTGGTGCTGACCGAGGTGAAGTTCGTCGAGCACTCCTTCTACGACTGCTCGGGCTGCAAGGCGCTGCCGGCCGCCGAGCGCCAGGTGTCCTGCTGGGACCTGGCCCACGTCCTCGCTGACCCGATGGCCCGCTGCGCCCACGCCGCCACGCGGGGACGCCGCTACTGGGACCACCTCTCCGGGCCGCTGTCGGCCGCGGATCCCGCCGCGCGCACGCGGCGCTGCCCCGCCGCCAACGGCGGCTACCAGCTCTTCCGCCAGCAGGCGCTCGCCGAGGCCATCGCGCGCACCACCGACCTCGCCGCGGCCGTCTCCTCCGTCGCCTGTGACGCCCGGAACGGGGGCCTGCTCGCCTCCGTGCCCAGCCTCGCCGACCTGCGGAGGGGCTGGGGGCCGATGTTCGCCGGCCGGGCGAGCTTCACGGTGTGGAGCCACCAGGCGTGGTTCCGGTGGGTCGCCGGGGCCGGGCACGCCCCCACGTGGGCGGCGGACTGGCTCGCGTGGGTAGGCGACCGCTACGGCTACACGGCCGAGGAAGGGGCACAGGCATGAGCGCCGGTGAGCTCATCCTCTACACCGACCCCAACGGCACCACGCGGCTGCACGTCCGGCTCGTGGAGGGCAGCGTCTGGCTCTCCCAGGCGCTGATGGCGTCGCTGTGCGGCAAGGACGTCCGCACCATCGACGAGCACCTCCGCAACATGTTCGAGGAGGGCGAATTGGCGCCCGAGGCAACCACCCGGAGTTTCCGGATAGTTCAGACATTGCCTTTCCGATCACGACCTGGCCCTGCCATGGGACGCGCGCCGAGGGGCGCGCCCGAGGCCCCGAGGTCCGTCCCCGCGCCGTGCTACGGCTCGCGCAGGGCCGGAGGACCGGGGGGGACCACCAGCGGCCGGTCTCCCGCGGGCAGGTGGAGGTCGTCAACGGGACCCGGGACCACGCCCCCGGGGGCGGATCCCTCGCCCAGCGTGAACGTCGCCAGCAGGTAGCGCCCCGCCCGCAGGTGCTCCAGCCGGTAGCTCCCGTCCTCGCCCGCGGTGGTGAAGACCGCGGGCAGCCGCGGCAGCGGGGCTCCCTCGGCCGGGGGAGGGCCGCCCTCGGGGTCGAAGAGGGCCACGTAGCGGGTCCGCCCCGGGGGAGGGGGCTCGGCCACCCCCTCCAGGCGGTGGAACGCGCCGCCGCCCGCGGCGGAGGTCCCCCCCTCCCGCCGGTCGGCGGTCAGCAGGAGCACGGGGAGGCCGGTGTGGGGGTTCCCGATCTCGGCCCTCACCGAGAAGCCCGGGACGGGCACCATGGCGATCCTCCCGCCCTCCGCTGGCTCCGGCCCGGCGGCTGGGGCGAGGTCCACCAGGAGCGCGTCCCGCTCCCCCGCCGACGCCAGCAGGCGGTCCAGGCTCCCCCGGGACACCCGGAGGCGCAGGACGGGGTCCGGGTCCTCCCAGTGGTCCCACTCGAAGGAGATCCGCTCCTCCATGCCGTAGTGACGGCCCCGGGGAGAGGCGACCTGCCCGACGAACAGCTCGGTCCCCAGCGTCGGCGAGAGCACCCCGACCCGCGCCACCCCACCGCGGCGCAGGTCCGCGAGGACGGCGTAGGCCAGGTCCGGGAAACGAAGACGCGCGGCGAGGGGCCGGATGTGGCCGGTGCGTTGGAGGGCCTCGTGGACCCGCCAAGGAGGGACCGCTCCCTCCTCGACGGGGCGAGGCCGGAGGTTGGCCGCCACCGCGGCCAGGGTGGCGGCGCCGAGGGCGGCCGCGGCAACCCTGCGGCGGGGGGAGAGGGCACGGCCGGTCTCGGCCCGGGGCGTCAGGGCGTCGGCGGCGGCCACCGCCAGGAACGGGAGCAGGGGAAGCAGGTAGCGGCTGTTCTCCCAGGCGAAGGTGGGGGAGATCGCCAGCAGCGGCGGCAGGGTCGCGGCGGTGAGGAGGGCCCAGCCCGGCCGGGTGGGTCGGGCCCAGAGCAGGACGAGGGAGGCGGCGCCGACGAGGCCGGCGGCGGGGGGGAGGAGGTCGTGGGACAGGCAGCGGAGCACGTCCCCCGCCACCTGGGCCGCCGAGGAGGGCGGGATGGCGTTGGCGGCCACCAGGGCCCGCTGCTCCGGGGCGTGGTTGGCGTACCAGGGCACCACGAGCACCGCGGCGGGAAGGGCGGCGAGGGCCGCGAGGGCGGGGCCCCGGCGGGGCACGCGGACCAGGCGGATCCCCAGGAGCAGGGCGGGGAGGGCGAGGTAGGCGGCGGCGCTCTGCTTCGAGAGGAGGGCGGCGGCGAGGGCGAGCCCGACCCCCAGCACCCGTCCGGCGCCGGGGGACGCCCAGGCGGCCATCATCGCGGCGGCCGTCGCCGCCACCCACGCCGCGGCGGCGAGGTCCTCCTTGAGGACCCGGGAGTACCCCACGAAGCCCGGCATGGCCAGGAGGAAGCCCGCGGCGAGGAGGCCGGCGGCGCGCCCCGCCCGGGCGGCGGCCATGGAGTACGTCGCCGCCAGGGCCAGTGCCGCGGGCAGGAGCTGGGAGAGGCGAGCGGCCCCGGGGCCTCCCCCCAGGGCGGCCACGAAGGGGATCGCGTGGATCCGGGCCATGGGGGGGTACAGCTCCGCCGTGGACGGAACGTAGAGCTCGCTCATCACCGTGCCGAGGAACCCGACCTCCCGGAGCCTCCACCCCACCCTCTCGACGGTGAACGCGAAGCCCCCCTCGTCGAAGACGGGGGGCAGGGTGTGGCGGGCGAGGAAGTCCAGGTTCGAGGCGGCCAGGGCGGCGACCCCGGCCCCCACCGCCAGAGCCGGGAGGGCGGCGACGCGGGAGCCCATCGTGCTCCGAGGGTTCGGGGGGTGCCGCCAGCGTAGTCCGCTCCTCCGGGCGCGTCGAGTCGGGGAACCCGGTCCGAGGGGACGCCCCACCGCACGGCGAGGGCCGGGCGCCCGGTTCCGGATCATCGTGTCCGATTCCGGCGGTGCGCGATTGACCCGGACGACCTCGTGCTCCACGATCCGGCCAGCTCCACGTCGGCCTCGACGGGTCCGGGTGCGGCCGGAGCCAAGGTGTCGCCGGATCCGCCGCCGTGCCGCCCGGGCGAACGGTCCCACTCGCCTGCGGCGCCGTGGATTATCGGGACCATTGACTCGCCCCCCCCAGGACCGATCCTCTCTCGGGGACTTCCAGTGACACGGTTGGTTCATGCTCGGGAAGCGTGGAGGCGCTACGTCTCCACCGGGGCGCTGTCCCCAAGGGGGCTGCGGGCGCCGGTGCTCCGCGCGTGGGCCCGCTCCCACGAGCTGGGGGCGGATCCCCTCGCGCCGCGGCCGGAGCGGCTGTCGACCCTCGAGACGGAGCGCCTCCAGGCGCGGGAAGGCGTCCTGCTGGACGCCGCGCGGCCCTACCTCGCCGCCCTGGTGGAGGCGGCGGGGCGGCAGCAGTTCGGGGTGTCGGTCAGCGACCGCGACGCGGTGATCCTCGAGATCACCGGGGATCCCCTGAGCCTCCACGGTCCCGATCCCCTCCCGTCGCCCGGGACCCTGATGTCCGAGGGGGTGAGCGGCGCGAACGGCGTGGGGACGCCCCTCGCCGAGGGGGGCTACGTCGAGCTGGTCGGCCCCGAGCACTTCATGCGCGGCTTCCACCAGCACGTGTGCCAGGGGATCCCGCTCCGTGGTCCGGACGGGGAGGTCGCGGGGGTCCTCGCGACGGGTGTACGGCGGGCGGACGCCAGCGAGCGGATCCGGGAGGTCCTCGTCTGCGCCGCCCACGGCGTCGAGTGCGAGCTGCTCCGGGGGAAGCTGGACCAGGACGTGCGGCGCGCCATCGCCGCCGAGTCCACCGCCGGCGAAGCCCTCGACCGCGCCGTGGACGACCTCTACCAGGACCTCCTCCAGGCCGGCGCGGCGACCCGCCTGGGACTCCAGGCGGCCGCCCGGATGATGGGCCAGAGCCAGTTCGCCCTCGCCCGGGGGCTGGTCGAGGTCGCGGACGCCGCCGCCCGGCGCTTCCATCGGCAAGCCACCCTCTGGCGGGACCTCGCATCCACGGAGAAGGCCGCGCCCCGGGCGATCTCCCTCCCGGCGCTGGTGACCGAGATGTTGGACCTGCTGTCGACCGAGGCGCGGGCGCGCGGAGTCGAGCTCGTCCCGGGGACCCTGGAACCGGCGGTGGTCCACGCCGAGCCGAACTCCCTCGCGCGGGCCCTCCTCCGCGTCATCTTGCGGGCCCTCGATGCCGCCGGCGAGGGGGGGGTGGTCCACGTCCAGGTCGGCGCACCCTTCCTGGGCCGCGCGGCCGAGGTGCGCGCCCTCCCCGAACCGGCCACCGCCGGCCTCCACGGCCCGCCCGGGCCCCTGGTCCTGACGGTCGCTTCCGACGGATCGGGCCCGGACGATGGTTCGGGCGACGCCTTGGAACGGTGGTGACCGCTCGCCGGCCACCAGCGAACCCCCAGCCCCCGCCCCGCCGCGGGGGGGTGGCCGCGGCGTCGCCGGGCCACCGTGGGCGGGTGCTGCTCGTCGACGACGACGACGACCTGCGCCCGCTGCTCGCCGAGCTGATGCGCTGGGACGGGTGGGAGGTCGTGCAGGCGCGGGACGGCTGCGAGGGTCAGGCGCTCTTCGCGTCCGTGCCCCCGGACGTCCTGGTCCTCGACCAGAGGATGCCGGGCATGACGGGGTCCGACCTCTTCAGGAAGCTCAGGGCGGGTGGCTCGCTCGTCCCGGTCGTGCTGATCTCCGCCGCGCCCAACGTCGCCAGCCTGGCGGCGAACCTCGGCATCCGTCACTTCCTCAGGAAGCCCTTCGACATGGACGAGATGCTCGCCGCGCTCCGCGCCGCGTGCGCCCGTCCCGCCTGAGCCCACGGACTCCGCACCTGGGGTCGGCCGTCCGTGGGAGGATCCCCTCGGATCGAACGGCGGAGCGGTCCTTCCCTACCCGATCCCCCCCAGCAGGAACTGCAGGTCGTCTCCCGTGAGGCCGTCCACCCAGGCCGCCTCGTCTCCCCCGAGCATCGCCTCGGCGAGGGCCCGCTTGCGCTCCTGCAGGGCGAGGATCCGTTCCTCCACGGTGTCCTCGGCCACCAGCTTGTACGCGATCACCGGCCGTTCCTGGCCGATCCGATGGGCGCGGTCCGTCGCCTGGTCCTCCACCGCCGGGTTCCACCAAGGGTCCAGGTGGAAGACGTGGTCCGCCGCCGTCAGGTTGAGGCCCGAGCCCCCCGCCTTCAGGGAGATCAGGAAGACCGGCGGCCCGTCTTCCGCCTGGAACCGGCTCACCAGGGAGGCCCGATCCCGGGTCGATCCGTCCAGGCGCAGGAAGCCGATCCCCCGGGCCCCGAGGCGGGGCTCCACCAGGTCCAGCAGGCGGGTGAACTGGGAGAAGACCAGCGACCGGTGCCCCTCCTCGATCACCTGCTCCAGCGTCTCCATGAACAGGTCGAGCTTCGCCGACTCCGCCTCCGCCGCGCCGCCGGGGAGCAGGCCCGGGTGACAGCAGACCTGCCGGAGCCGCGTCAACAGGGCGAGCACCTGGATCCGGTTCGCCGGCAGGCCCCGGGACGCGATCTCCGAGAGCAGGGGCTCGGCGTTCACCCGCCGCACCGCCTCGTACAGCTCCCGCTGGGTCTCACCGAACTGGGCCCGCAGCACGACCTCGGTGCGGGGGGGCAGCTCCGGGGCGACCTCGCGCTTGAGGCGCCGCAGGACGAAGGGGCGCAACCTCCCCCGCAGGGCCGCCGCCGCCCGGGCGTCCCCCGCCGCCACCGGGGAGGCGTACCGGCGCTCGAAGACCTCCAGGGGACCGAAGAAGCCCGGGTTCAGGAACTCCATCAGGCTCCACACCTCGGAGAGGTGGTTCTCGATGGGGGTCCCGGTCAGGGCGAACCGCCGCGCCGCGCCCAGCCGCCGCGCCGCCGCCGCCGTCTGGCTCCGGGGGTTCTTGATGGCCTGGGCCTCGTCCAGCACCACCGTCCCCCACTCCACCGCCAGCAGCCGCTCCAGGTCCAGCCGCAGCAGGGCGTAGGAGGTGACCGCGATGTCCACGGCGGGAAGGCGCGCGTACCCCGCCTCCCGGGAGGGGCCGTGGAGCACCACCACGTCCAGGTCCGGCGCGAAGCGCTCCGCCTCGGCCCTCCAGTTCGCCAGCACCGAAGTCGGCGCCACCACCAGGGCCGGTCCCTCTCCCCTCCAGGCCAGCAGGGCCGCGAGGGCCTGGAGGGTCTTTCCGAGCCCCATGTCGTCCGCCAGCACGCCACCCAGGCCGTTCCCCCCCAGCAACCGCAGCCAGTCGTGTCCCCTCTTCTGGTACGCCCGCACCTCCGCCCGGAGCCCCTCGGGCAGGGGCACGGAGGGCACCTGCCCCTCCTCGGCGAGGACCCTCGCCAGGGGGGCCAGGTCCGGGGGCGGGCCGTCACCCCCGAGGGAGCGCTTCAGGCTCTCCACCACCGGGAGGGCGTGCAGGGGCGCCTCGCCCCCACCCGAGGCCGCCACCAGGTCCGCCAGCAGGTCCGCCTGCCGCGCCATCCACTCCTTGGGGATCTCCGCCCAACCTCCCCCCACGAGGGGGGCGAGGTCGTCCCCCGCCTGCCACGCCGCCACCACCGCGGCGGCGTCCGCCACGCCGTCCCCGAGGCGGAACCCCACTCCGGTTCGCCCCTCGTCCCAGAACGGCTCGAGGACGCCGGCGCGCAGGTCGTAGGTCTCCACACCCTCCAGGCCCTGGATCGCCTCGGGCATCGCCTCCCTTGCGGCGGAGAGGAAGCGGGCGGCGTCGGCTCCGGCCATGCGGCGAGTCTCGCCCGGGCGCATCTCCAGGGCGCGGGCCGCCAGGGCGATCAGGCGCTCCTCCCGGGCCTTGTCCCGGGTCGGCTGGGAGAGGGCCCCGGCCACCGGGGCGAGGAGGCCGTCCACCACGTGGGCCAGGGGCGGATCGCCGTACACCAGGCGCAGCGTCGCCTCCAGGGCCCCCGACTTCCGGGAGAGCTCCAACCGCAGGGCGGCGTCGGCGTGGCGGGCCACCGGGACCGCGCCGGTGGCCCTCACCACCCGGATCCGCTTCTCCAGGGCGGGGATGATCTCCGCCCCCAGGCGGAACCCCTCGTCCCGAGTGTACATGACCCCGGAGTTGAGCTGGAAGATCTGGTTCTCGCTCAGGGTGCCGGTGCCCACCGGCCGGATCTCCCGCGGGGTGGAGGTGACCACCAGGGGGGGGTCCCCGTCCACCCACACCTCGGCCTCGGGGGGAGTGGCGAAGGACAGGCGGAAGCCGTCCGCCACCTCGTCCACCCGGACCACCAGGTGGATCGGCTCCGTCCGGGCGGTGACCGGCCCGTCGCCGTAGGCGACCTCGCCGGGGACCGCCGCCAGGGCCTTGATCAGCGCCTTGTGGGCGGCCCGGGGCACGAGGCCGGACGCCCAGCCCGACGCGAGCCTCGCCAGGGCAGCGTCCTCGTCGGTGGAGGCGGTCCCGCCCGGCAGCGGCCGGTCCAGGGGGGCAGCCACCCGCTCCGCGCCCCGGCGGACCCACCGCTCGATCCGCAGGCGACCGTCCTCCGCCTTCGACACGCGCCACAGCAGCGACCCTTGCGCCGCGTCCCCCCTCAGCGCCTCGCCCCCCCGCATCGCCGCCAGGCAGGCCGCGGCGACGTGGACGCAGGCGTCCCCAGGGGCCGGACAAGGGCACTCCCAGGCCGCGTCCCGGGGCCAGAGCAGTACGGTGAACGCCTTGCCCTGGGGCGTGACCACCGTCAGCGCCCACTCGTCCTGGGACCGGGCCTGGAGGGCCACCTGCCCCGCCCGCACCGACCTCTCGGCCATGGGCCACGCCTGCTCCGGCAGGCAGCGCTTCAGCTCGGCGTGCAGTCTCGAGAGGTCCATGGCGGGGGACCGCCCCGGTCGGGGCGGGCTCGGGACGGGGCGAAGCTAGAGGATGAAGTGCCCGCGGCCCGGGCGCAACCCGAGGGCGCCCCCTCGGCCCGTTCCCCCGGGACCCACCCCGGCGCGACCCTCCGGCTGGGCGAACGCCCCGAGCAGCGGGACGGTGGTCGCCGCGTCGTCCCCACCGGAGTCGATGAAGTCGAAGGCCCCGGGCACCGAGCAACCGAGGGCGGTACAGATGTGGACGCCGATCACCGGGGACCCGCCTGTACCGTACGGGTCATCCGGATCGACCTCCACCTCGCCGTTGAGGATGTCGGCGGCGAGCTCCTCCGGGCCGAGCATGAAGTACCAGAAGTCCGGGAGGAACAGGAAGTAGCTCGCTCCTTCCCGTTCCACGCCGAGGATCTGGGCCGGCTCCAGCGGGAGTGGTGGGTCCAGGTCGATGGTCAGTTCGACCTCCAATCGGTGCCCCGGCTCCGCCTCCGAGGAGACCGTGCTGACGATCCGCAACTCCAGGACATGCCCCCACGCCGCCGCGGTGCCCAGCACTGTCAGCTCCCCGTCCCCGTCCAGCACCGCCGTGCCTCCCATGCCGATGCACCCCCGGGGGATGGCGATGCCCGCGAATTCGAACTCCCCGCTGAAGCAGCCTCCGCTCCCCCGGAGCGGGGAGCCCGTGAAGGGCACCTGCCCCGCCCGATCCACCAGGACGCCGTCCGCCGCCTCGACCTGGAAGCTCAGCCAGGCCACCGGATCTCCCGCGCTGTCGTGCTCCAACACCGCGGACCCGGCGAGGCCCACGCCCTCCCCGGTGCTCACCGGCAGGGCTCCGACCTCCTCGTCGGTGCAGCCCGCGGCCGCGACGAGCACCACCCAGCACCCGATCCTGGCGTCCCGCATCACAGTTCCCCCTCCATCGTCGCTCGCTCGGGGCGCGGGAGCCGCCCCCCGGGTCGCCGCGTTGGCCCGGTGGACCCCGGCAACCGCCCGGCTCAGTCCGGCGGCCAGTCGTTCACCTGGAGCGCCACCCGGACCCGGTAGGGGACCGCAGGCCCGTCCCCCCCCTGGTCGTAGAAGACTCCTTCGACACCCCTGCCCCCCAAAGCTTCCCAGACCTCGCTGGGGGGGATCTGGCCGCCGTCGGTGCGCACCTCGCCCGCGGGCCAGCCCTGTGCGGACCAGCAGTCCATGGCCTCGGCGTCCGACCACCGCCACAGGTCGGCGCCGGCGGCGTCCAGGACGGCGTACTCCGGCAGGCCACAGTTCAGCCACTCGCCCCCGACCTCCCAGGGGGCACCGAGCCCCTCCACCCGCAGGCGCACGTCCTGGCCGGGGTGCGCCACGGGCTCCTCCGCGGCGGCGCTCACCGAGATCCCGTTGGCGAAGGTGGATCGGGCGTACACGTCCGGGCAGGCGCCACCGTCCTCCGACACCTGGATGGGGACCGCGACCTCGTAGGGGAAGGGAGGCGGCGCGGAAGGCCCCCCCGGATCGGCCCCCGGTCCGGCGAAGGCCAGCGCGGCGGTCCCCCGCGCCTCGTAGGTGCCCGGGGGGAGCGGGCTGGAGGGAAGGGTGAAGACCTGGGACTCCCCCGGCCCGAGGTCCAGCGTCCCCGGACCGTCGCAGTCGACCTCGTCGTCCTCGGACCCGGTCCACGCCACCGTCCCCGTGGTCGGGTCCACCAGCGAGAACCGCGGATACCCACAGTTGTCCCAGGTGGCCTCCAGGGGGGTGCCACCGGCGTTGTGGAGGCCGAGGGTGAAGACCGGCGCCCGGTCGGTGCGGTAGCCGGAGGCGTCCAGAGCGAGGTCGATCCCGAGTCCCGCCTGCGAGGGGCCGGGGGGCTCCCCCTCGGGGGGGACGAGGGCGTGCACCGCCCCGCCCCCGGCCGGCGCGCACCAGGGCTCTCCCGGCGGCGCGGTGTCGTCGTCGGCGGGCGTGCTGTCGTCGTCCGCCGGGCCGGAGTCGTCGTCCCCGGTGGCGTCGTCGTCGCCGGCGGTGGCGTCGTCGTCGTCCAGCGCGAGGACCCCGGGGGCGCACCCTGGGGCGAGGAGGAGAGCGAGGGGAAGGGACCAGAGCGTGGCGGCTGCTCGCATGGGACGTCCTCCGGGAGCTGGGGGACGGAGCGTTTCCCGGGCCAGCGGATCGGGCCTTCCAGTGCCCGCCCAGGACGAGGTGAGGAGTTCAGGTGGGCCCCCGCCGCCGCAGGGCGAGGAGGACCTGGACCAGGAAGACCGCGCCACACGCGGGCCCCAGCCACTCTCCCGTCCGGGAGTAGGGAGTGCGGGCGCCCCGGGTGGGCACATGGGCGACCAGCACCCGGTCCTCCGTCTGGAAGTGGTCCATGGAGGCCAAGGTGCGGCCGTAGCGGTCGAAGGCGGCGGACCACCCGAGCCCCACCTGGCGCACCAGGGCGAACCCCTGCTCGACCGCGCGCATCGAGGCCATCTGGGTGTGCATGGGCGAGATCTCCCGCCAGTCGTGGGCGGGGACCAGCACGATGTCCGCCCCCGCCTTCGCCGCCCTCCGGGCCAGCCCGGGGAAGTCCATGTCGAAGCAGATCAGGGTCGCCAGCCGCCCGTAAGGGGTGTCCACGACCCTCGCCTCGCCGTCCCCCGCGTCGGTGCTCCGGGCCTCGAACCCGGGGACGGGGATCGCCTTGAGGTACTCGTAGGCCACCTCCCCCGCGGGGGTCACCATCACGACCTTGTTGGTCCACCGGAAGGCGTCACCGGCGCGTCGCAGCACCATCAGCGAGAGCCCCAGGTAGATCCCCTCCTCCCGCGCCAGTCCGCGCCCCCGTGCCACCAGGGCTCCCTCGGCCTCCTCCAACACCGGCGCCGCGCCCTCGGACCAGAACACGATCCGCGCGCCCGCCCGGGCCTCCCTCGCGCTCCGCCCCAGCAGGTCGTCGTGGATGTCCGCCGCCCCGGCGTAGGCACCGGCGAGGGCCCCCAGGTCCAGGGACTCCCCCGCCAACAGCCGGTCCAGCATGGCGGCGTCGATGACCTCCCGGGAGGGAGTGATCCCGGCGATCCGCACCGTGGGCGCGTCGTGGGCGGAAAGGCTCGACCGCGCGCCCCCCAGGAGGGCGACGGAGCCGAAGACGGCGAGCGCGGCGGCGGCGCAGCGACGGACCTCGGGACCCGCGAAGCCCCGCTCCCAGGCGTGGTTGGCGACCGACGCCCCCCAGCCGATGAGGAACGTGAGCGAGAAGGGTCCCGCCAGCGCCACGACCTGGAGCACGGCGGGGACGCCGACCTGGGTGTTGGGCGTCAGGCCCCAGATCCCGAAGGGCGCCGACCCCGCCACCAGCGCCTCGGTGGCGGTCCAGGCGGCGGGGAACACCAGCGTCGCCGCGAGCCCTCGCTGGCGGGGGGCGACCAGCCGGTCGGCCAGGTAGACCAGCGCGCCGAACGCCGCGCCGAACGCCGACTGGACGACGAGGGCCCCCAGGGGCATGGGCACGATCCCCCACATCGTCAGCACGGCCAGGGGCGTGCCCCCCGCCGTCAGGATCGCCCAGCCCGCCAGGGGGCGCCGGGACCGGGTGAAGCGCAGCAGGAAGACCGGCGCCAGCCACGCCGCCACCGGCACCGACCAGCGCCCGCCCACCCCGACGGAGAAGACCAACCCCAGGAGCAGGATGGCCCACGCCCCCGCACCCCTTTGCACCCTCCGATCCGCCATGCCCAAGGCCCCTCCAGGACCGGCACCGCCTCCCCCTCGACCACCGCGTCCCCACGGGGATTGTCCCCAATCCGGACGGACTCCGCAACGAGCCGGTCATGGGAGGCTGGGTCCCTGTGGAAGTCGAACGAGCGGCAACGAGGTGGACGACCACCGCGCCGACGGAGGAGCCAGAGCCTTCGCCGGGAGGCAGGGTTCCCCGTCGAGCAGCCGAGCTCGCCCGGGAAGGAGCCGAACCCGCGCCCTGCCCGCTCACTGCTCGGATTCCCCGTCCGGGTTGGCGGGCGGACGGGGCCAAGCCGGGATCCCGCGGGCGAGGATTTCGATGATTGCAGCATGTGGAAGGGACACGGGGTTCGAATCCAGGATGGCCCACCATCCCGAATGCTCCGAGGGCCCGCCCCCTGGTGGGCCTTCGTCGTTCTCGGGGGGCACGGCCAATTCCGCAAGCAAATCAAAGGGCTTGCGGTAGGTGCCGGTCAGCTTCCCACCCGCCAGGGAGCAGTTCGATAGGACGATCTCCACGATCTGCCGCTGCTGGGCCGGCTCGCGCCGAATGTATAGGTCGTACGCGCGGTTAGCGAGTTCGAACACCCGCAGCCCGAGATCGATGCTTCCCTGGTCCGCCCGCTCCAGCCGGGCCATCTCCCGCTGCGCGTCGGCCCGCTGGGTGTCCCACTCCGCCCTCTTGCGGGCGAAGAAGTCGGCGTCGATCCGTCCCTCCAGCTTGTCCTCGTAGGCGGCGTCGATCAGGCGCCCGAGGCGGTCGTAGCGCGCCCGCGCCTCGGCCATGCGGGCCTCGGTCTCCTTGCGGATGTCCCGGCGGGAGTCCTTGAGGGCCTTCACCGCGACCTCGGCCAGGGCGGGGGGCATCTTGAGGGGGCGCAGGAAGTCGCCCAGCATCTCCACCAGCCGCTCCTCGCGGACGAAGGGCTCCTTCGCGCAGCGGCGGGCGCAGTGGTAGTAGACGTACTTCTCCTTCTTGACCTCGGCCGTCACCGCCGCCCCGCAGTGCCCGCAAGTGATCAGGCCCGTGAAGGCGAATCCCCGCTCGACCGGCCGCGTGTAGGGGTGACCGTCAAGCCGCTCCTGGACCCGGTCCCACAGCTCCCGGGTGACGATGGTCGGGTCCTTGCCCTCGTACACCTTCCCGCCCCACGAGAACCAGCCGGCGTAGAGGGGGTTCCGCAGGAGCGAGTGGATGACGCTCGTCTTGACGGGCCCCCCCTGCTTGCCCTTGAACCCCGCCTGGGCGGCCCAGGCTTCGAGGTCGGCGAGGGCGTGGGTGCCGGCCGCGTACTGCTCGAAGACCCGCAGGACCATCGGGGCCCGCACCGGATCGGGGACGATGAAGCTCTTGCCCGCCTCCCGCCGGTTCAGGTAGCCCAGGGGCGCGGCGCTCGGCCAGTAGCCCTCCTCGGCCTTCTGGCGCATGCCCTTCTGCACCTCCTCGGAGAGGTTGTCGATGTAGTTCTGCGCCATCAGGACGCGGATCCGGTGCATGAACCGCTCGGCGGACTTGGAACCCTCCGACAGGACGGCCCCCTCCTTCACCAGGTGGACCTCCAGGTCCATCTCCGAGAGGGTCACGTAGTCCTTGAGGTTCCGGTACAGGCGGTCGGTCTTCTCGACAAGGATCACCCGGCACGTGCGCGCGTTCTTCTTGAGGTACGCGATCATCTTGCCGAACGCGCCACGCCCCTCCCGCTTCGCGGTCTCGACGTCGGTGAACTCCTCGACGATCCGCAAACCCTTCTCGGCAGCGTAGGCCCGGAGCGCGGCCTGCTGGGCAGGGATGCTGAACCCCTCTCGCTCCTGGTCCTTGGAGGAGACCCGGCTGTAGGCGACGGCGTCGCGGTGGGCGCTGGGCGAGCGGGGTGACCGGCCGTTGCCGACCTGGGCACGTTCGCCGACGCGGGCGGTGGTGGTCTTGCGGCGCTTCGAGGGGGTGCGGGGCACGTCGTCTCCGGCGGGGGCTCCGGGCAGGGCGGGGCCGGAAGCCCGAGGCCATGTTGACATATCGCCCGACGGGGGTGGGCCTTCGTCATCGATAGGTGCTTCGAGGGCCTCGCCGCTCCGATCTTCGCCACGCGACCGCTGCAATGACGAACGTGGCGCGTGTTCCCAGGCCAGGTGCATGCTCGTCCTTGACCGGCTCCCGGTCCCCATGCCAGCCTCATGCAGCTCTCCGCGGACGAAGGGCCCGATGAACGAGTCGGGCCGTCCGCGGGGGCGTCACCACGAGCTTTGGCGACGTGCCCGGCCGGCGCACGCGGCGGCTCTTCCCGCCGGTACGATCCGCCCGGGCCCTGGCGGGGGCCTTCGATGATCCCGGAAGCAGCCTGGACGGCGTTGAGCGCAGAACCCGATCCCGCCTTCTGGAACGACAAGCTGAGGGTCCCGCGGTTCGATGACATCGTCGACCCCAAGATGCCCCTGGACAGGCTCTTCGAGGGGGCCCGGGAGGGGTACAGGGGCCGGCAGGCTGGCGCCCTGTTCGATGCCGCCATCGAGAGAGCCGGTCGAACCGGCGAGGTCCTGCGAAACCTCTGGCTGGTCGCGTCCTTCGCGGGGAGTCGCCGGTCGCCGGCGGTGCGCGACGTCGCCGACCACCACCTCGACGACGTGAGCTTCGGGCACGGGCGCCGGGTCCTGGTGCCCCGGGTGCCGCTCGGGCTGCGGCTGTTCATGCGCTCGCCGGGGTGCCTCGTCGAGATGGCCTTGTGGGACGAGTGGCACGCCCGGCGGCGCGCAGTGCACGAGGTTGAGGGCCAGCGTCGGCGAGCAAGGACGCCCTTCGACCAGGCGGACTGGGAGGCGCTCGCCAACAACGCCCTCGGCGCCACCGCGCGCGGGAAGTCACCGCCGCCGGTGTTCGGCGGCATCGCTCCCCGCCGCGACTGGGCCGAGGTGATTGTCGGCTTCAGGTCGGCCAAGGGTTGGGGTGGCGCCCGCCGGAAGGACGGTTCATGGGTCGGGGGGCCGGGCGACGACTGGGCTCTCCTCTTGTTCGCCGAGGACGGTAACCGGGTCGAGGTCACCTCCGCCCACGAGGACTACGCTCGCGAGTTGGCAGCGCACATGGGCTCGGCCCTGCTTGGAGCGCCGGTGCGCTACCGCCTGTGTGGGGAGACCATCAGCCGGGAACGGCTCGACGACTTCGTGTCCCGCTTGGTGTCCGGGTCGGAGCCGGGGGTGGCGCTCTTGGAAGTCGTCGCCGAGTTGGCGGAGGTCCGCGGTCGGCCGATGCTCGCGCTGACCAACTCTGGTCAGAACCGCATCGAACACGCCGTCTCCCACGTCCGCCGGGGGGTGCGCTTCGCCGAGTCGTCGCGGGTCGTGCGGTCCATCAAGGTGGGCTTCGAGCAGTACCGCCTGAAGGTTCACATCCCGAGCGGCGAGGACCTGCGCGTCACCTACTCGGACAGCGAGCGCGACAAGGACGCCACGGGCCGATTCGCCGAGTGGGTGAAGAAGCGCTTCGGCTTCGCGGTGTACCCGAAGGCACGGGGGCAGCGATCCCACATCGCCCGGACCGGCACGCGGGGGCGACCCGACAAGCTGACCCGGAAGGACTGGGTGCGGCTTCTCGGGCCGGTGCTCGACGATCCTGAGCAGTGGGAGGAGGACGAGCTGGTTCGCCTCTCCCAGGCGGGCGTGCTGACGTTGGGACGGTCTCGCTTCTTCCGCTGCGGGGACATCGCCATCCACGCCCACCAAGCTCCGGGTGACACGCTCGACTGCGATGGGGACATCGAGTACGCCGTCGGCGACGACCCCGACGACCCCCACTGGAGGGAGGACGACGGCGAGCGGGAGTGCAGCCTCTGCCAGCGGAAGTGGCGCCCGACGCGGCTCCGCATCGAGTCCACCTACCGGCTCCGAATCGAGGTCGACCCCGAAGGCGCGTGGCAGTGGCTCCGGGAACAGCTCGCCTCGGTCGGTACCGCGGTGGAGGAGCAGCCCGGAGTGCTCCGCGTCGACCACGGGACCGGGTTCGCCTACTTCGTGTTCGCTCTCCCCGCCCTGGGCTCGGAATGGCTGGACACGGCGCTCGCCCTGCACCCCCTAATCCGCCCGTGCTGCTGGATGTTCCCGCCCGGAGACGAGCGCGCCGAGGGGTTCGCCGGTCCCACGGTCGAGCTGATCGACGTGCTCCTGCACGGAGCCGAGACGGTTGTGAAGGCGTGGTCCCGCGTACGGCCGGCTGCTGGCAGATCCAGTCGGCCCGTGCTCGCCGGCGACGGCGGAGACCGTCGTGCCCCCGTGACGACGCCCAAGGGACCCCTTGCGGCCCCGCGGGATGGTGCCCCGGTCCGGGTTGTCCACTGTGCCGAGGGCATCCTGATCCAGGGGCATAAGGTGTTCGGAATGTCCGCGACGGGGGTGGCGCGACTGTTCAAGGTGCTGCTTCGGGCGCGCGCCCGCGCTCGCCGCTCGGGCAAGGAGCGGCGGTACTGGAACGCAACCGAACTCGCGCGGATGGTCAAGGAGGCAGGCATCGACCGCACGGACGTCAACAACTGGCTCCACTCGTACCGCAAGGGGATGGAGAGGGCGTACTCCGCCGATCCGGGCTTCGCAGAGCGGGTGATCGAGCGCGACCCCGAGGGTGGGGGCGTCCGCCTCGGCGACGCCGTGGAGGCCAACGGATTCGACTCAGTCGAGTGGGCCGGATAGTCAAAGCGTCTTCCGCACGAAGCTACAGCAAAACCGGATAGTTACGTCACCGAGCCGCTGCTCCGATTGAGTGAGTAAAGCGGCCCCATCAAGAGACCCCAGCCAGCGGGACGCACCCATCCTAGTGTCGTGCCCCGCTTGCTCCCCAGCCTCGCCCCGGACGACGCCGCCGCGGACCGCTTCGCGGCCGCGATGCGGCCGTTCTCTCCGGCTCCGCTCTCGCGGGAAGAGGCGCGCGAGGGCCTGGGGAACCTCCTCGACTTCATCGCCCTCCTAGAGCGGTGGGACGCCGAGGACCGGCGGGAAGTGGCTGTTGGGCCGGGCTTCGGAACATCGCTCGCGCCTGCCCGGGAGGACTCGCCGTGACCCACGCGGGCACCGACGTCCTCCGGGTCGACATCACCCGTTTCCGGGACACGACCGACACCATCCCCTGCGCCGCACGGCTCCCGTATCCCGAGATGGTGGCGCTCCTCGCCCCCGAGCACCCGCCGGTCCGCGACGACGTGACCGTGCGGATCTGGCAGCAGGAGGCGCGCCTCGCGGAGTTGGAACGCGCGGCGCTGGCCGGACGCCGCGACATGGACCACGCCTGGCTCCGCGCGATGGAGAAGGCGGCGGTGCGCGCCCGCGGGGACGGGAGCGGGGACGCCGAGGTCGCGGTCGCCATCCGGGAGAAGGCCGCCAGCCTGCGCGACGAACTTCGCAAGCGTGCAAAGGGGACGCTGCCCTGCTGGACGCCAGCGATCTACCGCCCGAACACCACCCGGGGCGCTGGAAGTGTCGAGGCCGTGACCGGCCTGGTCCTCGACTTCGACGACGGGACCGGCATCGACGACGCCATCGCGCCGTGGGCGTCCTGGCCGCTGCTGGTCCACACGAGCTGGTCGCACCGGCGGGGGCACCCGCGCTTTCGCCTGGTCCTCGTGCTCGACGAGCCAGTACCGGCGGCGATGTGGCCCCGCGCGTGGGCATGGGCATGGGAGCGCAGCGGCGGACACGCCGACGCCGCCTGCAAGGACCCGTCCCGCCTCTACCTGCTGCCCGCAGTCGGCGCGGCCGACGCCCCCTGGGAGTGCCGGGTCCATGACCCCGGCGGCTGGCTGCTCCGCATCGACTGGGAGCGGCTCCCCGAACCCACCCCAACCGTAGCCCCACGGCCGCTTCCCCCGGTGTCGCGTGTCCGGCCGTTCCCTCGACCCCTCAGCGAGCGCATCGAACCCGCTCGCCGCAAGGCGCGCGCCATGCTCCGCTCGGACCGTTCGACCCGGGAGCGCGCCGCCGAGTACCTCGGCGCACACGTCGTCTCGAACCGCGCCGAGCGCATCGCGTGCCCGTCCTGCGACCGGCCTTCGGTCTGGTTCTACCTGGACCCCGGCCGCCAGACGACAGCGGTGTGCGACCACCGGAACTCTTGCGCTTGGTGGGGCCACCTCGACGACCTCCTCGACCACCACGGGAAGCACCATGTCCGATGACTGGATGACGGAGGTCTGCGGCATCGATCCGAAGGCCGCCAACGACGATGCGGGCGCCGAAGGTCTCGCCGCCCTGCGGAGGCTGGCGGACAGCGTCAAGGACGGCGACCTGGACGCGGCCCGCACCGCGATGGCGGCTTTCCTTGCGGACGAGGGGAGCTGTGGCGCCGCCGTCCTCGCCGCCCGCCATGCCCCCGCCAAGGTCCAGGCCATCGTCCTCGAACTCGGCGCGAAGCGGGGCTTGCGGGGCACGGCCGACGACCTCGCTGTGGCGCTTCGCCGTGAGGCCAGGCGGCGCCCGGTGCGCCGTGCCCCGAGTTCGGAAGGCGGCGAGACGGCGCGAAGCGTGGGCGGAGCGCTCGCCGACGAGCTGGCGCGCGACGATCTGCCCGAGGGGCTCCGCGCGCCACCGGGATGGAGCGTAGGGCCCGGCGGCATCTACCGCGTCGAGCTGGACGACGACGGGGAAGAGCGGTGGGTCCACGTCGCGTCCCGCCCGCTCATCGTCACCGCCCGCTGCCGCGACATCGACACCGGCGCCGTCAGCCTCCGCGCCGAGTGGCCCACGACGCGGTGCTGGCACAACCGGATGGCCCCCCGCGCCGAACTGGCGGACTCCCGCTCGTTGATCGGCCTCGCCGCCTGGGACGCTCCCGTCCACTCGATGAACGCCCGAGCGGTCGTCCAGTACCTCGCCGATTTCCAGGAGGCGAACACCTCGTGCCTCCCGGAGGCCCGGGTGTCCTCGACGATGGGATGGCAGGGCAGGGGCGGCGCCGAGGGCTTCTTGTGGGGCCGGGCGCACTTGCTTCGCGGCGCCCCCGAGCGCGCGGGCGAGGTGATCGAAGACCTCGCGCCGATCCGCTGGGACCCTCGCCAGGTCTACCTCCAGGTCGGCGAGGGTCACCGCGAACTGGCGGAAGCGTTCCGAAGTTCGGGGACCTTCGAGGGCTGGCTCGCGGCGATCACCGGGGTGACCCCCTACCCGCGGGTGATGCTCGCCGTATATGCATCGTTCCTGCCGCCCCTGATGGAGTTCCTCCCGGCGCTGCCGAACTTCGTGCTCGACTACGCCGGGGAGACGAGCCAGGGCAAGACGACGACGCTCCGTGTGGCAGCCTCGGTGTGGGGCTCGCCCGACGACCGGGGGCGAGGGGTCGTCCGCACCTGGGACGCGAGCCCGACCTGGATCGAGCGCGCGGCGGCTTTCCTCGGCCACCTCCCGCTCCTACTCGACGACACGAAGCGCGCCCGCCGCCCCGAGGACGTCGGCAAGGTGCTCTACGAGGTCGCCAACGGCCAAGGCCGCGGCCGAGGGAGCGCCGACGGGCTCCGCGCCAGCGCGACGTGGCGGACGGTCCTCCTCTCGACGGGCGAGGCCCCCGCGACCTCCTTCACGCAAGACGGCGGGACCCGTGCCCGCACCCTGAGCCTGTGGGGCTCGCCGTTCGGCGTCCCGACCGCGGAGACGGCACGAGCGGTGAAGGAGCTGGCGGCCGGGTTGTGGAAGCACCACGGGCACGCCGGACCTCGGACGCTCCGCTGGCTCCTGGAGGGAGCGGGCGCCGCCGAAAAGCTCGCGGGGTGGTGGGACGAAGCGCTTGCCATCTTCGCTGACCTCGCCGGCGACAACCCCGTCGCCGGGCGGGCCGCGCACTATGTCGCCGGCCTCGCCGTAGGGAAGGCCATCGCCCACGAGGTTCTCGGCATCCCGGTCCCCGCCGCCGATCCGCTGGCCGACGCATGGGACGCCGTGCTGGCCGCCTCTACGGGTGCGGATCGGGCGGCCGATGCCCTCCGGGACGTGCTCTCCTGGGCGAGCCGCCACCAGGGCAACTTCTTCGGGCGCCTGGAGGGCGACAACGGCAGCGACGATCCGCCCCCGTCGGGCTGGTTCGGCACCTGGCCGAAGTCCGAGACCTGGGCCTGGCTCGCGGTCCTCCCGGTCAGCCTCGGCGCCTTCCTGACGGAGCAGGGCTACGACGCCGCCGCGGTGCAGTCGACCTGGGCCGATCGGGGCTGGCTGGTCCGCGACGCCGACGGCCACCACCTGACGAAGAAGCTCCGCGTCGGCGAGCGCCGGGCACGGTGCGTCGTGGTCGCCCGGGCCGCCTGCGACCTGGTCATCGGGGGCGGCGATGGGTAGCCCCGCGCACCGCCTGCCCCACATGGTGGGGCGCCGCGCCCCACCGTGCCCCACCAAGGTGGGGCAGCGGAATGCCTTGTCCTTGCTACGGAATCCGGGCACGCGCCCCACCTGCCCCACCTTTTCGTCGGAGGGGTACGCGCTCCTGGGAACGCCGGGAAATCGGAAGCTGCCCACGCGCGCGACTTCCGACTTTTCCCCGCACATGGGGGACCCTCTGACAAATGGTGGGGCAAGTGGGGCAGCCCTATCCAAGTGCATACCAGCATTGAAGAAAAGCGCGCCCCACCTAGGTGGGGCAGCGGTGGGGCCGACCGCGGTCCAGGTGGGGCAGGCCCTCGCCTCGGGTCGCCGCCGCGCCCCTCCCGACCTTCCGAGTGTGCCGGACCCCGCCGCCGCGACGCAGTCGCTTCCGTTCTCGGCAGCGGATCGGCCCCGACCGGAGCCCGTGCAGGGCGACCGGCCCCCCGGCGGCGGAATCGGCCGCCGTCCGGGGGTGGGGGCGGGCGTGCCGCATCACCGGCGCGCGCCGCGCCAGCCCTCTCGAACCCGCGACTCCAGAACTTCGCGGTAACGCTCGATGACTCCAGCGTCCAGCGCCATCTCAGCCGCGGTCTCAAACGCGAAGTGCACGAGTGCAGCCGACGACGTCGCGACCCTGTGGACAACCTTCAGCGGCTGCGGCGACAGTTCCGACTCGCGATCGATGTCGAACACCAGGATCCAGGCCGGGACGGCCTCGACGAGGGCCGCCAGGTCCTCATGCGGCGCGAGCAGATGAACGACGTCCTCGCGCCCACCATCATCGACGACGAGTTCCGGGCGGCCGAGGTGCCGCAGCCAGCTCTCCCACACGGGAACGGGAAGGACCAGTACAAAGCCGCTCGCAAGCTCGTGCCGACAGAGCTGAATCTTCAAGATCATCTGGTAGATGGTCCGCTTGAAGATGTTGGCCTTGTTCGGCCCTTCCACGCCGCGACCTGCAATCTCGACCTGCCTCGACAAGTCCGCGTGGTAGTCCTTGCGCGGCTTTCGGGGGAGAGCCTCGCGCAGCAGGCGTACCGCGTGCAGGGGACTGCCGTGGAAGTCAGCCGTCTGGATCTCGAAGAACATGTGCTTGCCGAACCGACGCGGCTCCCCGGTGACGGGGTCGATGTCGGCGACCTGCACCACCGAGACATCGACCTTTGACCCGGGCGAGGCATTCGTCTCGGGCAGGTCGACCTCACCCCCGAGCTTGTCACCGGAGAAGACGAACGCGTGCGAATGGCGCCCCCGGACTGCGTCCTTGAGTAGTTCCCGCTGCTGAGGGAGATGCAAGGTGGTGACTGGCGCGAGGAACACCGTGTCGCACGCCGGAATCCGAAAGCAAGAACGGACTGCCTCGACAAGGAGCCCGAACTCCTGGTCCAGAGTCCGGTAGGGGCACGCCAGCCAGTCCTGGCGCGTGCCGTTGCTGTCGCTACTGATGGTGCAGACGCCGGTCCGATCGTCCATACCACGAGCGGTCTTGATGCAGGGGACTTCGGCGCGCTGAGCCGCGCCCAGGAAGGGGCAGAGGCTGCCGCTCTGATGGCGAACGGCCTCCTCCGACCCATCGACCGTCGGCCAGACCCTATGGCCGAACCACTCCGCGACGAAGTTGCCGGTCGTGACGCCTGCGGCGGGCGTGCTGCGGGCAGGCATCTACTGCGGCCCTCGGAGCCGCTCCTCCGCCTGGGAGATCAGGGCGCTGGCGGAGGTCCCCAGGGCGGCAGCGAGCACAGAGACAACCTCAACCGACGGGCTGCGCTGCCCGCGTTCGAGGAGGCTGATGTACGTCCGGTGTAGGCCCGCCAGCTCTGCGAGGGCTTCCTGGGACAGGCCCGCCCGGAGGCGAGCTTCTCGGACCACCTGCCCGAGGCTATGCTTGAGCGCGTCGCGTGCCACTTGACGCGCCACCTTATCGGAGCGAGACTCTGCGTCTACAGACGATTGTCTGCAACGCTCGACTCAGGTGAGATTGTGCCCGAAACGACCGCGAAAACCCTCCCGCCCCCTGGGGAAGAGACCGCCGCCTGGAGCGTCCGGTGCGGCGATGCCTACGATCTGCTCCAGCAGCTAGAACCCGACTGCGTTGATCTCCTGCTTACCAGTCCGCCGTACTGGGGCCTCCGGGACTACGAGGCCGACCACAACTGGGACGTACTCGCCGAATGGCTGGCGACCGGCCGCACCGCCGAGGACGTCCCTCCATACGAGTGGTACCGCGAGCACGGAGGGCAGCTCGGGCTTGAGCCGATCCCGGACTGGTATGTGGGGAACCTGGTGGCGATCCTGGAGAAGGCGAAGCGCGCGCTGAAGCAGGGTGGGAGCCTCTGGCTCAACTTGGGCGACACGTACTTCGCCCGCTGGTCCAGCATTCGGCCGAACGGGCGGCAGGGCCTGGGGGGGGATGATCGGCTGCGCCGGCGGACGCCGATGGGTGGGTATCGGCAGGAGAAGCAGCTGCTGATGATTCCGGCGCGGGTCGCCATCGCGATGCAGAGCCACCGCTGGATCTTGAGGAACGACTTGATCTGGTACAAGCCCAACGTCCCGCCCCGCCCGTTCAAGGACCGCCTCGGGCTCACGCACGAGCACTTCTTCCACTTCGTCAAGCGGCCGAAGGAGGGGAGGGCGGCCTACTACTATGATCTCGGCGGGGTCGTCGGCGCAGCTCACGACGTGACGGAGGTCAACGTGGCGCCGGGGCGCGACGGCCACAGCGCGACCTTCCCCGAGAAGCTGATCGCTCCGAGAATCCTGAGCTGCTGCCCGCCAGGAGGGCTCGTGCTGGATCCGTTCTGCGGCATCGGGACGACGCTGGCCGTCGCCCTGAAGCACGGGCGACGAGCCATCGGGTTCGACCAAAGCCCTCGGTTCGTGCAGGCTGCGATGAAGCCACTTCGGCAGCGCACCATCGGAGAAGTCATGGGACAGCGCCCGGTTGGCCGGTAGCCCCGCCACCTTCGTAGGCGCACGGGCGCTCCGCGCCCGCTGAACGGGCTCCAACGTGGGCGCCGGGGGCCGAATCCACCTGGTATTGACCAGTGATGCGCCCCCAGGTTGTGGCCCTGGCGTCCGCCCCTCGCACGGCGCCTCTGTCCGGGTAGCCTTCTGGCCCCCCGGGGGATCAGGGCAGGCGGGGGCAGACCGCTGACAAGGGGCAGAACTCGGACTGGTCTGTACCCTCGTCGGCGGCCGGATCGCCATCGCAGTACCGTGCACTCGCCGTGCACCACGTGTACCCGACGTGCCACGCCGAATCGAGCGCCCAGGGTGCATCGGGGTTGAGCCGGGCTGCCGTCTGCTGGATTTCCGTGCGCGATGCGTTCGCACCCGCGAGCCCTGCCCGCTGGAATACACGCTCGACCTGCACGTCCACTGGCACGTTCATATGCTGCGCGTCGCGGTACTTCTCGCCCAGTTCGTCAACGAGCAGGCGGACCGCCATGTTCGCTCGCTTGTCGCCGATGCCTTCGAACTCCATCAGCCTAAAGAAGACCTCCCTGGCAGTGAATGCGTCGAAGAGTTCGTCCGCGTCGCCGCCGTAGTCGTCGACGATCCGCCGGGCCGCCTTCTTGATGAATCGGGCCATGTTGGCGTGATACTTGTGGATGCACGGCTTCTCGGCAGCCAGCACCTTCAGCGTGGCTAGGTGAGTTGTGGCCACGGCCGAGGGCGTGAAAGGGATCTTCTTCCGCTTGAGGCGGGCGGCGAAGTTCGCCATCCCCTGCCAAGCCTGATCGGCTGATACCCCACCGCCGTCCAGGATAACAGCCACGAGGAATGCGAAGCGATTGCTCTTGACCAGCTTGCCGATGGGGCCGTTGCCGAACCCCTTACCTACCCACCCCTTGTAGACCTCTACGAGCGCCGCGGCGACGTCCTTCTGCGCCTGAGTGAACATGGTGACCTCCCTTGGGCGCCGATCAGTGTAGCACGCGGGGTGGCCTTCAGCTCGTCAGGCGTTCAGCATGGCAGGCCGGGGTGAGCGTCCGGAGCCGGCCAGCATCCTTGCTCTCGAAGCCGTCGGCGCAGCGTCTGGCGGCTAAGCCGCAGGATGCGGGCTACGTCCTTGAGCCCCCGCCCTTCGCGGAGCAGCGCAACGGCAGGCCGGAGGTCGAACTCCTTCCTCGGCCGCCCGCAGTGCTTCCCGGCGGCCTGGGCGCGGCGGACGCCGGCGACGACGCGCTCGCGGATAGCGGCCTTCTCGTACTCGCTGAATGCACCGAGCAACTGGAGGAGCAGGCGCCCCGAGGGGGATGTCGTGTCGAGGCCCGCGTCGCGGAGCGAGACGAAGCCGACGCCCCAGGAGGTGAGCTGGTCGATGACCTGGAGGAGATGCCGGAGGTCGCGCCCGAGCCTGTCCAGGCGCCACACGGCGACCAGGTCCAGCCGGCCCGCCTTCGCGTCCGCGAGCATCCGGTCGAGCGCTGGACGCGAGTCGCGGGTACCCGACACCCCGTCATCGACGTAGTCGGTCGTCGTCCAGCCCCGCTGAGCGCCTACCTGGCGCAGCTCGTCGAGCTGAAGGCCCACGTCCTGACCGTGGTTGACGGTGCTGACGCGGGCGTAGAGGGCGGCGCGGATCGGCTTGTTCATGGCGACGCTCCGGGGATGTGGCGGGTCGGGCCCGCGCGCACGAGGGCGACCAGGTACTCGCGGTGGCGGTCGACGAAGGCGGCGACGTAGGCGGAGTCAAGGCCCGCCGGCGGGTTCGCGACGACGGCACCAGCGGCAGCTTTCAGCACCCGCTCGGCGGGATCGGCACATGTGCAGGTCGGGCAGCGGGCCTCGCAGGTCGCGCGGACCCGGGCGCTCTCGGCCTCGGCCGCGGCGAGGCCGGCGCGGGCCTCGTTGACCGCCGCCTGGAGGCGCGCGACCTCGGCGGCGGCCCGGCGTCCCTCCTGCCGGGCGGTGCGGGCGCGGGCGAGCTGGCGCTCCAGGGCGGCGATCCGCTTCTGCTCCTCGGACACCTTCACCGGAAGCCGGAGGACGCCCTGGACGAGGACGGCGATGGCGGGCAGCAGGTGTCCGGTCGCGTGCCCGAGGTCCTCCCTCGCGGCGACGTACTCTTCGCTGTGGCCCTGGCCCATCCTGCCGTCGGCGTGGGTCAGCTCGTGGCAGGCGACGCCGTGCAGGTAGGCGGCGATGGCCAGGGGGCGCTCCCGGTGGGCCCGGACGACCTGGTCCAGGCGGTCGGGGTGGATGTAGACCACGATCCCGCCCGACGGCGTGCTCGCCGTCAGCCCCAGCACCTCGTCGTCCAGCACGAACCCCGGCGCGAACCGGCGGCGGATCCGCGCCTCGGCGGCGATGAG
>JAKLKC010000073.1 GCA_023150875.1 Myxococcota bacterium
GGATCGGCCCGGCACCGGCACCCGCCGCGCCGATCCCGTCGCCCCCCGGCACGCCCCCCTCGGTGGCTTCGACCCGGACGCCCCCCTGAAGATCGTGGTCACCGGCGCCCCGACGAGCCCCCTCGCCGCCCGGGTGACCTACCGGGCGGCCCCGGGGGGATCGTGGTCCGAGACCGACCTGGTCTCCACCGCCCCGGGCCGATACGTGTGCGCGCTGCGGCCCTTCGCCCAGTGGGCCCCCGACGGCGCCCTGCGCCTGGAGTACGCCATCGAGGTCCGGGACGCCGCGGGGAAGGTGATCTCGCGCTTCGGCACTCCCTCGGCGCCGCTGGTCGCCGCGGCGCCCTCCCCATCCCACGCGCCCCGGACCGCCACCCCCGCCGAGTCCCCCTGGGGCGCGGTGGGCTCCGGCACGGGCGGAGGGGAGGAGCCCTCCCCCTGGGGGAACCGGTAGGGGCCCCCCCGAAGTCACCGGCTCTTCCGCGTCCGCACGGCGATCCGCCGCCCCGGCGGCTGCCGCCGCACGAAGGCCAGGAAGGGGGCCAGCTCCGGAGCGGCCCGCAGCGCCCGGACGGTCGCGAGCCCGGCGGCGAGCTCCGCGTTGGACCACGTCGCGTGGACCTGGCGGTGGCACGCCGAGCAGAGCCGCGCCACGTGCTCGGGACCGCCCCCGTGCTCCCGCGGGAGCAGGTGGTGGGCGGTGAGGGCCTCCGGGGCGCCGAAGTCCCGGCCGCAGAGCGCGCACACTCCGGTTTCCCGCCCGTCCCGGACGCCTCCGCCGCCCTCGTCTTCCCCCCGCCGATTGCCGCCCGGCCCGCGCGATGCCATCCTGACCTCGTACCCGCCCTGCGCCGTGGGGCCCTGCCACCACCAGAACCATCCCCCGCCCGGGGCGGGAGGGCCCTTGGACGTCCAGATCCGCCACCGCCCTCCTCCTTCCGGCACGGCCGGCGCCGGTGGCGCGGCGGGTCGCCGACGGTGCCGGATCGTGCCCCAGGGCGCGGGCGGGGTCCAGGGCCTCCGGAGGGCGGAGCGGGGCGCCCCCGGGGCGCCGGCCAGGCGTCGGCCCTGACCGTGCGGGGCTACCGGATAAAGACCGTCGCGCGCCTGACGGGCCTCAGCGAGGCGGTGCTGCGCACCTGGGAGCGCCGCTACCAGGTCGTCAGCCCCGAGCGCACCGCGGGGGGCTACCGGACCTACCAGGAGGCCGACGTCGAGAGGCTCCGCCGCCTCCGGGACCTGGTGGAGGGGGGCCACGCGATCTCCGCCGTCGCCCAGCTCTCCGACGACGACCTCGCCGCCCTCCTCGCCGGCGACGCCTCCCGCGGGGAGGGCGAGGATGCGCCTCCCCCCGCCGCCGATCCGGCCGCCTCCCTCACCCCCATCCGACCCGAACCGCCGCCGGCGGCGATGGCCCTCGTGGAGGCGGCCCGCTCCCTGGACGCCCCCTCCCTCCACGGCGGCCTGGCCCGGGCGATGATGGCGAGCACGCCTGCCCAGGTCTCCGCCGAGCTGCTCCTCCCCGTCCTCGCCGCCGTCGAGGGGGGGGCGGACCACGCCCCCGCGTCCACCGCCGCCGTCTCCCTGGTCCGGCAGGCGGTGTCGGGACTCATGACCTGCCTCGCCCTCGGCGTCCCCTCGACCTCGGCCCGGGCCGTGATCGCCCCCGGCCCCGAGGACCCCGAGGGAGCCGCGGCCCTCCGCGCCGCGCTGGTGGCGATCTCCCGCGGGTACGGCGTCGTAAGACTGGGGGGCGGCCTGCTCCCCGGCGTCCTGGCCGGGGCGGCGCGGGGGCTCGCGGCGGACCTGATGGTGGTGGCCTTCGACCGCCGCCCGGGGCCCACGGCGTTCCTCCCGTGGCTCGACGCCGTGTGGGAGGGCCTCGGCGGCCGGACCCTGGTGCTCCACGGCGCGGTGCTGAGCCCGCTGCGCGCGGCCATCGAGGGGAGGGGCGGGGCGTGGACCCGGGGCGACGTGGCCCTGGACGCCCTCCTGCGCCGCCGCGGCGGGGGAGGGATGACCGCGTCCCCCGCCGCGCCGCTCCAGGATCCCCTGGCCCGGGCCGAGGCGGGCGTGGACGCGCAGGCGATCCCCCCCGGGAGGTGAGCGTGGTCGACCCCACGTGGATTCTGGCCCTCGGGGCCCTGGTGGTGGTCGTGTTCCTGGTGGTGAGCCTCTCGGGGATCATGGCCCGGGCCCGCCTGGAGGTCCCCCGCCACGGCCCGGTGGAGTCCGGTCCCGACGTGTCCCTGGTGGAGCAGCGGTTGCTCCGGGCCCTCAACGGGCGCCGCGCCCGATCGGGCAGGGCCGCTCCCGTGGGGATCGATCCGGAGCTGGAGGACATGGCCCGCCAGTCCGCCTACGTCCGCGCCGTCGGCGCCGAGGACGCCGACGAGTCCCTGGAGTCCCGGCGCCGGCGCATGGTCCCCCGGCTGGTGGGGCCCCTGGTGGAGGTCACCGCCGGCCCCACCCGCACCGGGCCCGACCCCGATCAGGCCGCCGCCTCGGTCTTCGCCGCCCTCGCCCCGGAGGCCCCCCTCGACGCCCCCCACTGGACCCGCGCGGGGATCGGCGTCGCCCACGGCGAGGCGGGGGTCACCGCGTCCCTGATCTTCTCACGCCGCATGGCTCTGCTGGACGCTCCCCTCCCCGAGAGCCTCGCCGCGTCGGGGGTGCTGCCCATCACCGGGGAGTCCCGGGAGGGGGCCTTCTCCGACCTGCGCCTCGCCGTCGTGCCCCCCTCCGGGACACCCCGTCCCGTGCCCCTGGAGAGGACCGAAGGCGGCCGGTTCCGCGCCGAGATCACCTTCCCCGAGGGCCCGGGGGAGTGGGCGCTGGAGTGGAGCGCCGACGGGGTGCCCTGGCGCGCCCCCCTCCGGATCGCGTGAGCCGCGCGCCCCCACCCTGCCCCCGTCCCCCCTCCCGGCCTTAGGATGAACCCCCCGGAGCGCCCGCCATGACCCTCGCCCGCGACGTGATGACCTCCTCCCCCAAGACCGTCCCGCCGGACATGACGGTGCAGCAGCTCGCCCACCGCCTCTTCGAGGACGAGGTGGGTGGCTACCCCGTGGTCGACGGCGACGGCCGCCTCGTGGGGATCGTGACCGAGACCGACCTGATCTTCATGCAGAAGCAGGTGCACATCCCCACCACCTTCGCCTTCCTGGACGCCGTGATCACCCTCGGCGGCGGCCACCGGTTCGAGGAGGAGCTGCGGCGGCTCGCCGCCCGCACCGTGGGCGACGTGATGACCCGGGAGGTGGTCTGGGTCGCGGCGGACGAGCCCATCGAGAAGGTGGCGAGCCTGATGGTGGAGCACCGCCTGTACACCATCCCGGTGGTGGAGGAGGGGCGCGTGGTGGGGGTGATCGGCCGGCGGGACATGGTGCGCGCCTTCCTGCACGGCACGCGGGAAGGGGACGCGGCGGGCGCCTGAGGAGGACTCCCGTGGCATCCCTGCGCACCGGGGCGGCCTGGGCCCTCCTGTGGGCGGCGGCGTCGGGCTGCTCCACCCTGGGCCTCCCCGATCCCGCCCGCAGGAGCGTGGAGCGGGCGGAGGCCGCGGCGCGCAGAGGAGCGCCGGGGGCCGGCATGGACGCCCGGTGGATCCGTCCCGGCCGCGCCCCCCGCGCCCTGCGCTTCGAGCTGGGGGAGTTCTCCGTCCGCGAGGTGGACGGCGGCGTCGCCGTCACCCTGGTGCTCACCGGCTTCGCCATCGAGGACGCCCGCGGCGACGGGGGCTCCCTGGCGCTGGGACGCCACCGGGTGGAGGCCCGGGGCCTCTTCCCGAGGCCGAGGGCCGGCGCCGATCCCGTCCCCGCCCTGCCGGGCACCGTGGAGGTGACGTACCGCGGGCCCGCGGGCGCCCTACGGATCGCCGATCCCCAGTGGACCCTCGCCCTGGCGCCGCCCCTGGGGCTGGGCTCGCTGCGGCTCCCCCTGGAGGACGGGGCGGGAGGGGGCCCCGGCGGGGTGCTGGACGGGGCCTGGGCGGCCCGGGTGCCCTCCCCTCCCTGATCCCCCCGCCTCCCGGGCCCCACCGGCCCTTGACGTCCCCTCGCCCCACCCCCATGCTCGCCGCCGCCATGCGCGTGCTCATCGACGCCCTCCACCCCGCCCACGTCCACTTCTTCCGGCCCGTCGCCGGGATGATCGCCCAGGGCGGCGGAGAGGTCCTGTTCGCCGCCCGGGAGAAGGAGGTCACCCTCGATCTGCTCCGGGCCTTCTCCCTCCCCCACGAGACCCTGAGCGGGATCGGGGGTGGCTTCGGCGGCCTGGCGCGGGAGCTGGGGCTGCGCCTGGCCCGCTTCACGGCCCTGGCCCGGCGGTTCCGCCCCGACGTGCTGGCCGGGATCATGGGGCCGGTGATCGCCCCCGCCGGCCGGCTCTTGCGGATCCCGTCGGTGGTCTTCTACGACACCGAGACGGCGCGGGCGACCAACACCTGGGTGTATCCCATGGCCACCGTGGTCGCCACCCCGGAGGCGTGGCGCGGTCCAACCCGTTCCAATCAGGTGCTCTACCCGGGCTACCACGAGCTGAGCTACCTCCATCCCGCCCGCTTCACCCCCGATCCCCGGGTGCGCGCCGAGCTGGGCGTGGACGGGGACGAGCCCTTCGCCCTGGTCCGCCTGGTGTCCTTCGAGGCGAGCCACGACCTGGGCGACCGCGGCTTCACGGACCGGGTGGGGTTCGTCCAGTCCCTCGCCCGGAGGATCCGCGTGTTCGTCAGCGCCGAGAGGGGCGCCCCCGACGCCCTGCGCCCCTACGTCCTCCCCACCCCTCCGGACCGCCTGCACCACGTGCTCGCCGCCGCCACGTTCTACGTCGGTGAAGGGGCGACCACCGCCGCCGAGGCCGCGGTCCTGGGCACCCCTGCCGTCTTCGTGCACACCGCCCGGCTGGGGTACATGCTCGAGCTGGAGCGTCGTTACGAGCTCCTCTTCAACCGGCCCCGGCAGGCCGATGCCGAGGAACTGTGCGCCGGCTGGGCCCGAGACCCCGGCGCCACCCGGGAGCGCTTCGCCGCCCGCCGGGCCGCGATGCTCGCCGAGAGGCTGGACGTCGCCGCCTTCGCCCGGGACCTGCTGGCCCGCGTCGTGGAGGGGGAGCGCCCCCCGGACCTCCGCCCGGGCCGCCCGGGCCCCGCGCCCGCGGGCTAGCCCCGGCCGCAAGAACGCCCGTTCAGGTACCCGGAACGTACACCTGCGGCTAGAGAATGCCCACCCGCGGAGCGCCCCGCCGGCGCCCGGACCCCGCCGGGAAGGAGCCGTCCTTGGCGATCCTGCTGTTCGTGGACGACGACCGGGACTCCCGGGAGATCTTCGAGGCCCTGTTCGAGGACCGCCACCGGGTGCTCCTCGCCTCCGGGGGCCAGGAGGCCTTCGAGCTGGCGGTGCGGGAGCACCCCGACGCCGCCGTCGTGGACCTCGGCCTGGAGAGGGCGATGGCCGGGCTGGACCTGGTGCTCCGCCTGGGGGCGGACCCCCGGACCCGGGACATCCCCGTGGGGGTGATGACCGGGAGGGCGGGCGCCGAGGAGGAGGTGAGGCGGGCCGGCTGCCGCGCCTTCCTCCTCAAGCCCGTGGCCCTCCGGGACCTGGAAGGGGCCGTGGAGACACTCCTCGCCGCTCGTCCATGACGGGCACGTCGGCCAAACCCCCGCCTCCACTCCGCTCCCCACCCTCGCCCCATCGCCGTAAGCGCCCCCTCCTGCGCCGTCCCTGACGCCGTTCTCCGGGTTTCTCGCGGACGTGGCTCTTTCGTTGCAGCCATCCCTTAGCGTCCGCCGTGGCGATGCTTAATCTCACTTCGAGGGCGAGGCAGGCACCCCGGCAATGCTCCAGAACTTCCTGAGGAACTGCACCGAGAAGGCCATCGACGCGGTCAACCGGGCCGTGATCGAGCTGATGAACCGGCGCCAGAACGTGTTCTCGCCCGAGATGATCCTGCTGGGGCTCCTCGAGGAGGAGAGCACGCAGGTGCTGGGCCTGCTCCGGGAGATCCCCGAGGTGGAGGTGGAGCCTGTGCGCCGGGAGCTCCTGGAGCGGATCGAGGCGGCTCGGAGGCAGCAGCCGAGCTTCCAGCCGGGGATGCCGCCGCAGATGATGATGACCCAGGAGGTGGAGGCGGTCTTCCGCATCGCCGCGAGGGAGGCCAAGGGACTGGGGGACCGCTTCGTCGGGACCGGGACCCTGTTCCTTGCCCTCTTCGATCCGGGATGTGGGTCCGTGGCCCGGATGCTCCGGGAGAGCGGCCTCGAGTATGGTGCCGCTCGGGAGGCATACAAGAAGGTGAGGGGGGGAAGATCGGTGACGGAAAAGGACGCCGAGACCCGGATCCAGATCCTCGAGAACTACGCCACCGACCTCACGGAGATGGCGAAGCACGGGGCCCTCGACCCGGTCATCGGCCGTGAGACGGAGATCCAGCGCGCCATCCAGATCCTCAGCCGGCGCAAGAAGAACAACCCGGTGCTGATCGGGGAGCCCGGCGTCGGCAAGACGGTGATCGTCGAGGGCCTGGCCCAGCGCATCGCGTCCGGGGACGTCCCGGACACGCTGACGGACAAGAGGATCTTCGCCCTGGACATGGCGGCCCTGGTGGCGGGCGCCAAGTTCCGGGGCGAGTTCGAGGAGAGGCTGAAGGCGGTGATCGACGAGGTGGTCCGGGCCGGCGGCCAGATCCTGCTGTTCCTGGACGAGCTGCACACGCTGGTGGGGGCGGGGGCGTCCCAGGGGGCGTTGGACGCTTCCAACATGCTCAAGCCCGCGCTCTCCCGCGGGCTGCTGCGGTGCATCGGGGCCACCACCATCGACGAGTACAAGCGGCATGTGGAGGCGGACAAGGCGCTGGAGCGGCGCTTCCAACCGGTGATGATCGAGGAGCCCAACGTCGCGGACACCATCCGGATCCTGGAGGGGCTCCGCACCCACTACGAGGCCCACCACCGGGTCCGCTACCGGCCCGAGGCCCTCTACGCCGCGGCGGCCCTGTCCTCCCGATACGTCTCCGACCGCCGGCTTCCCGACAAGGCCATCGACCTCATCGACGAGGCGGGGGCGCGCACCCACCTCCAGGCGACCCACGTCCCCCCCGAGGTGCGGGACGTGGACGTGCGTCGCCAGCGCCTCAGCCAGGAGCGCCTGGAGGCCTTCAGCCGGGGCGACTACGAGGAGGCCGCCCGGATCCAGGTCGCCCTCGCCCAGGCGGAGTCCGACCTGGACGAGGCCCGGGCGGCCTGGCAGCGGAAGAGGGGGGCGGAGCAGCAGGTGGTGGACGAGGACCTGATCGCCTCCCTGGTGGGCGAGTGGACGGGGATCCCGGTCAGTCGCCTCATCGAGACCGAGTCGGCCAAGCTCGCCCGCATGGAAGAGAACATCCACCGCCGCCTCGTGGGCCAGAAGGAGGCGGTGGTCGCCGTCGCCGACGCCATCCGCCGCAACCGGGCGGGGATCGCCCGGCGGGGGAGGCCCATCGGCAGCTTCCTGTTCCTGGGTCCCACGGGCGTGGGCAAGACCGAGCTGGCCAAGGCCCTGGCGGAGTTCATGTTCGACGACGAGAACCGCCTGGTGCGCGTGGACATGAGCGAGTTCCAGGAGCGCCACGAGGCGTCCAAGCTCATCGGCGCGCCCCCGGGCTACGTCGGCTACGGCGAGGGGGGGCAGCTCACCGAGAGGGTCCGGCGCCACCCCTACAGCGTGGTGCTCTTCGACGAGTTGGAGAAGGCGCACCCCGACGTGTTCAACCTGCTGCTCCAGATCCTGGACGAGGGCCGGCTCACCGACGGCCAGGGGCGGTCGGTGAACTTCCAGAACTGCGTGATCATCGGCACGTCCAACCTCGGCAGCGCCCAGCTCGTCGGGGCCCGCAAGACCCTGGGGTTCGGGCAGGACGACGACGCCCGGGCCTACGAGCGCACCCGGCGCCTCGTCACCGACGAGGTCAAGCGCTTCTTCCGGCCCGAGCTGCTCAACCGCATCGACGACATCATCGTGTTCCACCCCCTGGAGCGGAGCGACCTGCTGGAGATCGCGGGGCTCGCCCTGGCGGACCTGAGGTCTCGCCTGGCCGAGCGGGACATCGACCTGACCATCGCCGACGCGGTGCGGGCGCGGATCGCCAAGGACGGCTACGACCCCGTCTACGGCGCCCGGCCTCTGCGCCGGGAGATCGCCCGCCAGCTCGAGAACCCCCTGGCCCTGCGGATGGTGAAGGGGGAGCTGCGGGAGGGCGACTCCGCCCGGGTGGACCTCGACGCCGAAGGGGAGATCGCCATCACGGTGCAGCGCCGGCCGGGGGGCCACCTGAGCCGCACCGCGGCGGCGAGCGCGACGGCGAGGGCGTGAGCGGCGGGCGCGGGGGGGTGGGCGGCGGAATGTGAGACGGTGGGTGCGTGACCCCCCTTCCTCTTCCCCGCGGGGAGGGGGGATACTGCACGGGTTCGCCGCGACCGCTCCCGGGGGGGTAGTGCGGCCGCCCCTGGCCGATGACCGCGAGTCCCCCGCCTCCCCGCCCCACGCCCGCCGACGCGGTGTTCCCCGATCCCAGCGCCCCGGCGTGGACGGGGGCCGCCACGGAGGCGGACCCCGGGGAGGCGTCCGGCCCGGACCTGCTGCCCTCGGGGGGCAGCGCGCGCTACGAGCCCGGCTCGCTCCTGGGCGAGGGGGGCATGGGCACGGTGCGGGTCGCCCGCGACCGCGTCCTGCTCCGGGACGTCGCGTTCAAGGAGCTCTCCCCGCGCCTCGGGGGGCGCGCCGACGCCCGCCGCCGGATGGCGCGGGAGGCGTGGATCACCTCCCAGCTCGACCACCCCGGGATCGTGGCGGTGCACGACGCCGGGACGCTGCCCGACGGGAGGCCGTTCTACGCGATGCGGCTGGTGCGGGGCCGGAGCCTCGCCGAGGCCCTCGCCGAGGCGCCGGACGCGCGGGCGCGCCTCGCCCTGGTCCGCCACTTCCTCGCGGCCTGCGAGGCGGTGGCCTACGCCCACGACGCAGGGATCGTCCACCGGGACCTCAAGCCCGCCAACATCCTGATCGGGGCCTTCGGGGAGACGCAGGTGGTGGACTGGGGGCTGGCGCGCCCCACCGAGGCCGCCGAGCCGGCGTGGCGCGACAGCCTGCCCGAAGATGCGGACGCCGGGCGGACCGCGCTGGGCGCCGTGGTGGGCACCCCCGCGTGGATGGGCCCGGAGCAGGCCCGGGGCGAGCCTCCCTCCCTCGCCGGGGACGTCTGGGGCCTGGGAGCCGTCCTCTACGCCATCCTCACCGGCGGCCCCCCCTACCCCGGGGGAGAGACGGGGGAGGTCCTCCGCCAGCTCCGTTCGGGGCCCCCTCCCAAGGTGGCCACCTTCGCCCCCGACGCCCCGCCCGAGCTCGCCGCCATCGCCTCCCGGGCCCTCGCCTGGTCCGCCGCAGACCGCTACCCCGACGCCGGCGCCCTCGCCGCCGACGTCGCCCGGTGGTTCGAGGGCCGGCGGGTGGAGGCTTACTCCTACACCGCCCTCGACCTGCTGAGGCGGCTGGTCCGGGCCTGGCGCGTCCCCCTGGGCCTCGGCCTCGCCGCGGCGGTGGCGGTGGCGGTGGCGGTGGCGGTGGGCTGGCATCGTACCGGCGTCCAGAGGGATCGGGCCGTCGCCGCCGAGGCCGAGGCCCGGTCGGCCGGGGAGCGCTCCGACCGGAACCTCGCCCGGATCCTGGTGGAGCGGGCCCGCGCCGCGACGGCGGCCGACGACCGGGCGGAGGCGGAGGGCCTCGCCGCGGCGGCGCTGGAGCTGGAGGACTCCCCCGGGGCCCGCGGAGTGATCGCCGCCTTCGGCCTCACCCCCAGGCCCCGCCTCCTGGCCCGGGATCCGGCCCCCGCCTGCGCCTGGACGGAGCTCTCGGACGACGGCAGCGAGCTGCTCTGCGGCCAGCCCGGCGCCGTGTCCCTCCACGCCACCTCGCCGGCGGGGACCCGGTGGTCCGCGCCCCTGGCCGCCTCCGAGGGGGGCGCACTGGCGCCGGGGGAGGGCGCCGTGACGGTCCGGACCGGCGACCTCGCCGTCCACCGCCTCGACCGGGGCACGGGCGAGGCGTTGGGCGTGACCCCGGGCATCGTCGGCCAGTGGACCACCGACGCCCGGGAGGGCCGGGCCGCCTTCGGCAACCCCTTCCACCTCGACGTCGTCGACCTCGCCACCGGCGCGCGCCTCTCCGAGCGCCCGTGCCCCGGGGCGCTGACCGCCTTCGCCCTCGGCCCCGGGGGGGGCGATCTCGCGGCCCTCTGCGGTGACGGCGTCCTGTGGCTGGGCCTCACCGGGGGGCGGACCCGGCGGATCCCCACCCCCTACTCCCAGGACGACGAGGCCACCCGGATCGCCCTCGCCCCCGACGGCGGGACCCTGGTGGTGGGCACCCACCGGGGGCGGGTGGCGGTCTTCGACCTCGTGGGGCGGCGGGAGGTCCACCACTCCGACACCCCCCTCGGCACGGTGAAGAGGCTGCGGTTGAGCCCCGACGGCGGGCGGGCCGCGGTCTCGGGCACCCGCGGGGACGTCCGGGTCCTGGACGTGGGGTCCGGGCGGTGGGTGGCGTCGCTGCCCGCGGCGCCGGGCTCCGCCGTGGCCTTCCCCACCGCGGACACCCTGGTCGTCGCCGGCCGGGACGTCTCCCGCTGGTCGTTGCCGGACGGCCCCCCGCGGCACCTCTTCCCGACCTCCGCGGGCGTGTCCGACCTCGCGCCCTCCCCCGACGGGAGCCGGCTGGCGCTGGCCCTCGGGGACGGCCACGTCCAGGTGGTCGACCTGGCCACCGGCCAGAGCGATGGGTTCCTGCCGCTCGGGCGCGGGGTGGCCAAGGCGGTGGGCTACTCCCGGGACGGCGCCCTCCTCGCCACCACCGGGACCCAGGGCCGCCGCCTGGTGGCGGTCGATGCCCGGACCTTCCGGCCCGGCCCGGTGCTCCCTCCGCTGTCCATGCGACGCCTCGCCTTCCTGGCGGGCGGGGAGGTCCTGGGCCTCGTGTACGGCGGTGGCCTGCACCGGGTCCGACCGTCGGTGGCCGGGGATCCGGGGGAGAGGTTCAACCTCGACCGGGACGGGATGGACCTCGCCACCTCCCCGGACGGTGGCTACGCGGTGGCCCTGGACCTGGGGGGCGGCCTGTACGGGATCGCGCCGGGCAAGGCGGTGGAGCGCCTGGCGACGGTGCCGGACGCCCTCGCGGCGGACGTGTCCCGGGGCGGGCAGCTCCTGGCGGTGGCGACGGGGAAGGAGGTCCGGGTGATGGACGCGGCGGGCGAGGTGGTCCTGCGGATCCCCGCCCCGGGCGCGGGGATCCGGGACGTCGCCCTTTCCCCCGACGGGCGGATCCTGGCGGCGGGGGGCCTGGACGGCGTGGCGCGGATCTGGTCCGTGGAGGGGGGAGCGCTCCTCGCCGAGCTTCACGGCCACGGGGACCGGATCGCCCGGGTGGAGTTCGGACCGGACGGGAGCTGGCTGGCGACGGGGAGCTGGGACCGCTCGGCGCGCCGGTGGGACCTCTCCGGCCTCTCCCGCCCCGTCGCCACCGTCGTGGAGGAGGTGCGCCGGGACTGGGGAGGGGAGGACGGAGAGGTCCCGGGGGGCGGGTGAGGTCCCGGGGAGCCGCGGCGGCTACTCGATGTCGATGGGCTCGCCGCCGATGAGGATGTCGCCCCGGCGCACCGCCGTTCCCTTCGGGGAAGCGGGGAGGAGCTCCAGCCCCTGGGGCAGCCCGTCGGGCCCGGTGAGCTGGGTGAGCACGTAGGAGCCCTTGGCGCGGACGATCAGCCGGCCCTCGGCGCTGTAGGACCACGCCTCGAGCATCACCAGGCTGTCCTCGGGGAAGCCGTCCACGGTGAGGGGAGCCGTGAACTGCACCCGGGGGTCCCGGAGCGCGATCGCCATCTCGCCCTCCAGGGGGAGGGGAGCGCCCTCCCCCGGGTTCAGGGTCAGGACGCCCCCCGCCACGTCGGGCACGTCCCTGCCCACCAGCGTGACCGCCAGGTCGAACACCGCCCGGTCCGGGGTGGGGTAGGCGCGGATGGCCGTCGCCGCGAGGTCGACCCCCTCGGCCAGGGGCATGCCGGAGAAGCTCCCCAGCGTTCCGTCCAGGGAGAACGTCCCCTCGCCGCTCCAGAGGGGTGTGCCCTCGGCGTCCTCGAGGGAGAGGTCCGTATGGTAGATCGACGCTCCCGGAGGCGCCGCCAGGGCCACGCTCGTCACACCGGTGGCGTCGGTGGCCGTGGGGAAGATCCGCCACGCCGAGGCGCCGTTCACCTGGACTTCGACCCACGCGACGTCGGTGGCCGAGTTGCCGGTGGCGATCACCTGGACCTTGGGCACATCGCCCGCCGCGATCTTGTCCTTGGCCTTGACGATGAGCTTGGGGAAGCCATCGGCCGCGTGGGCGGCGCCCGCGGCGAGCACGAGGGCGGGGACGAGGGCGGCGATCTTACGGAGCATGGGAACCTCCTGCGGTCGGGTCGGGTGGACGCCCGGAGTGTGGACCCCGGCGCCCCCTGCCCGCATCCTTCGCCGACCCTTCACCCCTCCCCGCGCGGTCCGGGACCGATGCTGCTACCGTTCCCCGGTGCGCGCCCACGTCCACCTGCGCCTCCCCGACGGGTCCCTCGCCGCCCTGGGCCCCGGGGACATGGTCGGCAGGACCTGGACGGCCGCCCTGCGCCTGGACGACCCCGGGGTCTCGGAAGCCCACGCCCTGGTGAGCCTGCGGGGGGAGTCGCTCCAGCTCCTGGCGCTGCGGGGGCGCTTCCTGGTGGACGGCCAGCCCGCGGGGCAGGCCGCCCTGGTGGCCGGGCAGCGGATCCGCCTCTCCCAGGAGACGGAGCTGGTGGTCGAGGCGGTGACGCTCCCGCGGGAGGTCCTGGCCCTGGAGGGCGACGGGCTCCCCCGCCAGGTCCTCGCGGGGGTGTGCTCCCTCCGCACCGTGCCGCACCCCCGCCTCCTCCCGGGGCACGATCCCGGCGCCGAGGCGGTCCTGTGGAGCACGGGGGAGGGCTGGCGGCTGAGGATCGGAGCAACCCCTCCCCGGGAGCTCGCCGCCGGGGACGCCTTCACCGTCTCCGGCCGACCCTTCCGGGCGGTGGCCGTCGCCCTCGCGGCGGCTGCCCAGGAGCAGACCCGGGTCCACGGCGGCGTGGACGCCCCGGTCCGGGTCGAGGCCCGCTTCGACACCGTGCACCTCCACCGCGAGGGCGCGCCGGTGGCGGTGCTGTCCGGCCACGCCGCCCGCGTCGTCAGCGAGCTGGTGGCCCTGGGCGGTCCGGCGCCGTGGAGCGTGGTGGCGGGGGAGATCTGGCCGGGGGAGGACGACCGCGACGAGCTGCGCCGCAAGTGGGACGTGGTGCTCGTCCGCCTCCGCCACCGCCTGCGCGACGCAGGCGTGCGCCCGGACCTCGTGCGCTCCAGCCGCTCGGGCCAGGTGGAGCTGGTGCTCCTCCCCGGCGACGCCGTCGAGGACCGGACCTGAGGGGAGCCGGCGGGAGGAGGGAGGCCCGCGCGGGGGGCGGAAATGTAAATGTGTTGGTGCCTGACACCTTGCCCGGCGACGCCGTCGAGGACCGGACCTGAGGGGAGCCGGCGGGAGGAGGGAGGCCCGCGCGGGGGGCGGAAATGTAAATGTGTTGGTGCCTGACACCTTGCCCACTGGAGCGGCTGTCCCGGTGTTGCGGGGTTGCGCCATGCCGAAGGGCAGACTATTCTGTACGAAGTTCACGGAGATTTCATACAGTGGCCATGGTCGCGGCCCCATTTCTGCTCCCGGGCGTCGTCCTCCGCACGGCCGCGCTGCGCCGTTGGGGAGAGAACCCGACGCGGCTCGCCCAGCGGCTGGAGCGGCAGGGGCTCATCCGCCGCCTGGGCCATGGCTTCGTTTACGTGCCGAAGAAGACTCGGTTCGGCGACGCACCGCCCACTGACGATGCGCTGCTCCACGCCCTTCTCGATGGGACGCCGTACGTCGTGACCGGCCCGGTGCGGTGGAACGCGCTCGGCCTGGGCAGCACCGCCCTGCACGTCCATCCCCTGGTCTACAACACGAGGCGCAGCGGCGAGGTCCACCTGGGCGGGCGCACCTTCGTGCTCAGGAGAGTGGCTTTTCCCAAGGACGTCACCGCGGAGTGGTTCGTGGTGGACCTGCTGGAGCACTCCGCCTCTGTCGGGCTGGATCGGGACGACCTCGCTCGCAATCTCTCGGGCGCATTGGGCCTCGGTCGATTCGATCCCGAACGGCTGCTGCAGATGGCCGATCGGTTCGGCTCGCGGGCGACCGCGAAGCTCATTCACCGTATGGTCCGCGGAGGGGGTGCGTGAACCTGATCCACCGTGAGCCGGCGTGGGGGGATCTGCTCGGGATCGTGGCCGAAGCGACCGGCAAGCAGGTCGCCTTCGTCGAGAAGGACTACTGGGTCACCCACACGCTCTGGGCGCTGCAGGCGCAGGGCTTCGCCCTCTGATTCAAAGGCGGGACGTCCTTGTTCAAGGGCTTCGGCTTGATCGATCGCTTCTCGGAGGATCTGGACCTTCGCATCGACACTGGGCGCGCCACCGGCGTGGCCGACCCTGTCCTGCCGTGGGAGGACCCGAACAACAAGGCGAGAAGAAGGCGGGGGGCCCTGGAGCGAGACCGCTGGTTCGATGCCCTCGCGGGGGCGCTTGACGTCCCGGACTGCACCGTGCGGCGCAACAGGCTGGGATCCGACGAATACGTCCGGTCCGCCTGGATCGAGGTGGTCTACCCCAAGTCGACGGGCGACCCTCCGGTGGGACTGCGGCCGTTCATCCTGCTCGAAGTAGGGCGGGCCCGGGTGGTCCCGTCCGTCGAACGCGATCTCTCGTCCTGGTTGCACGACGACCTGGCAGAGCGTGGACAGGTCGCCGAGTTCGTGGACAACCGCCCGACCGCCGTTCGGTGCGTCCATCCCATGTTGACGTGCCTGGAGAAGCTGGAGGCGATCGCCCGAAGGTTTGAGCATGGCAAGGCAGCCCCTGACTTCGTCCGCCACTACGAGGACGCGGCCCGGATCGTCGAGCGACGAGGCTCGCTGCCAGACCTGGGGATGCTCCCGTACGATCTGGCGGCCCGCCTCGCCGTCGAGGACCACAAGCCCATGCCGGCGCCCACACATCCCGCCTTCAATCCCGATGCCGGGCCGCGGTGGCAGGATCTCGCCGCTGCCTGGGGGGAGATCGGGCCGATGTACTGGGGCCCGAGGCTGTCCCTCGACGAGGCGACCTCGGTGCTCAGGCCCTTCCTGACGGAGCTCCGCACCAGGACCGGGACCTGAGGCAAAGCCGGCGCGCCCAAGGAGTACCCCTCAGCCTGAAGATCGGGGTAGGCCGGGCAGGGCGCTGGGTGCGGGGATGAGTGCCCGACCGGAGGACCACCACCCCCGCGGCGTGCAGCCGGCCCCGAGTTCGAGCATTCGGGTTGGTCCGCCGCGCAACTGCTCGCCGCTGCTGCGGAATGTCGGTGGTGGGCCATCCTGGATGATGATCGAACTCTGGGGTGGGTTCGGGACGGGGGGTGGGACGAGGAGGCACAGAAGGACCCCATGACACCCTTGCACAGGCGTACGTAATGACGTACTTTCTTGCCAGGAGATGCCCATGAGCACTGTGCATGCCAGCGATGCCCGCCGCCGCCTCTTTCGCCTTCTCGACGAGGTGGCCGAGGGCCACGAGCCAGTGACCATCACCGGCCCTCGGCACAACGCGGTCCTCCTCAGCGAAGAGGACTGGCGCGGGATCCAGGAGACCCTCCATCTCCTCGCGGTGCCAGGGATGCGCGAGTCCATCCGGGAAGGCATGGCCACTCCCGCGGACGAGATGTCGGAAGAGCCGGGCTGGTGACCTGGAAGATAGTCTTCGCGAAGCAGGCCCAGAAGGATGCCGCCCTCCTGGCATCGGCCGGGCTCAGACCCAAGGCCGAGGCCCCGCTCGCTGTCCTACGCGAGGACCCGTACCGGAACCCGCCACGCTTCGAGAAGCTGGTGGGTGACCTGGCCGGGGCGTACTCGCGTCGGATCAACCTGCAGCACCGACTGGTGTACCAGGTGCTGGGCGACGAGCGGGTGGTGAAGGTCCTAAGGATGTGGACCCACTACCAGTAGGACCGCCGATGTCCCCGCCCTGTGCTCGAACCTCGCCAGGGGGTGCCCCGGCCCCTTCAAGACAGCCAGGTTCGAGCATTCGGGATGGTCCGCCGCGCAACTGCTCGCCGCTGCTGCGGAATGTCGGTGGTGGGCCATCCTGGATTCGCCCCCCTTGATTCCTAGGGGTGTCCACGTCCGCCGACGGAACCCTTCCCGTGAGGGGACAGCGCCGCCCGCTCCGGACCTCGCCACCGCCGGGGCCCGCCTCGGGGGATCAGCGCAGGAGCATCGCCACCACCACCACCACCAGGGCCATCAGGATGACGGCGCCGAAGGCCAGGAGGCCGAGGAGCATGGCGGCGGGACTGAACTGCTGGCGGGAGGTGGTGGCCACGAGGCGGGTGAGGTCCGAGGGGCGGGTCAGGGGGCCCTCGGCCTCGTGGCGGTCCCGGTCGACGATGATCGCCTGGGGCATGAGCTGGGGGGTCTCGGGGGCGAAGCCCGGGGCGCGGCGCACCGCCGTGCCGATGGCGACCACCTCGATGAGCCCCGGGCCCACCTCCTGGATCATCAGCTTGTTGCCGATCACCTGCTCGGCGCCCACCTGGATCGCCTCCTTGCGGAGCAGCTCCAGGCAGTTCTCCCGGGCGTGGTACACCAGGCGGGTGACCTCGGGCAGCTCGCCCCGCTGCATGGCTTGGAACAGGGTGCCCACGCCCGCGGCCAGGCCGATGGAGTACACCGACGTCGCCATCACCAGTTGGACCGGGACCCACCCCAGGCGGGCGAGGTTCCAAAGCTCCTCCCCCCGGAGCTCCGAGGTCACCACCCGCTCCTCGGGGACTGGCCCGGACGAGATCCGCCCGTGGTGGGAGGCGGTGCCGGTCATCAGCAGCTCCACGGTGCCCGGGCCGTAGGGCAGCATCCTCACCGCCACGTCCACCACCGCGTTGGCCCCCAGCTTCGCCGCCTCCGCCCGAAGGCGCCGCAGGGCGAGGTGGCGGATCCGGTTGTAGAGCTGGGAGTACTCCCTAACCTCCCCCTTGGCGATGGTCCGCAGCGTGCCCGTCAGGCCCCGCCCCACGCCCAGGGCGTAGGCGACGTTGCCCATGGCGAAGCGGATGGGCCGATAGCCGGCGTCGAGGTGGCAGTAAAGCTCCATGCCCGACGCCGCGGTCGAGAAGAACTCCCCCCCGTCCGCCGCCGGCCGGTGGATCCCCGTCCCCTGGGAGAGGAACTCGGTGTAGCCCGCCAGGGTCCGCAGCTCCGAGACCACGCTGGTCACCCCCGAGGCGCCCTGGCGCCGCGCCTCGTCCTCCATGCGCTGGATGGCGGCGTGCCGACCGCTGGAGACCATCTCGGTGATCTGGGCGATCTCGCCCCCCGCGATGGCCCGGCCCCACGAGGCCAGCGCCCCCGAGAGCCCCAGGGAGCACACGCTGTTGCCGACGGCGATCTCCCCCGGCGCGTAGCCCTTCTGGGCGAGGCAGAAGATCTCGTTGCCGGACATCCCCGAGATCAGCACGGCAGACCCTCCCGCGCCGCCGCGTCCCGGAAGGGCGGGCGCGGCGGGCGGGGCCATGGTCCCGGGCGGGGCGGAGGGCTGTCAAGGCGGTCTTCCCCCGCGGCCTCCCCTCGCCTCCGCCCGGTGCTAGGATCGCTGCGCTCCCCGCCCCCGAGGTGCCCCATGCCCCCTCGCCCCGCCCGCCCCTCCCGGCTCCTCCTCCCCCTGGCCCTCCTCGCCGTCCTCGCCGCCGCGGGATGCCACGTCGACGCCCGGGGGGACGGGCGCGTGGCGGGCTCCGCCGGGGGCGGGAAGGACGGCGCCATCACCCGGGCCACCACCATCGAGATCGACGGCCCCGCCGCCGGCCGCCTGGAGACGAGCCGGCGGCGGGTGCCCCTGGTGGAGCCCGGCGCCGCCGCCGAGGCCGACGGGGGAGGCCGCTCCGGCCGGCCCTTCGACCCCGCCGCCGCCTGGACCCCCGACGTGGACTTCCCCGAGGGCTCGGTGCGGATCGGCTACGCCGGCCCCTCGGGGCCCGTGGACCTGCCCAACCAGGTGGTGGTGGCCTTCGACCGGCCCATGACCCCCCTGGCCGCCCTGGACGATCCCTCGTCGGTGCCCCCGGTCAGCCTCTCCCCCGCCGTCCCCGGCCGCTGGCGGTGGGCGGGCACCGGCACGGCGACCTTCACCCCCGAGGGCCGCTTCCCGGCGGCGACCGACTTCACCGTCAGCGTGCCCGCGGGGGTGAAGGCCATCGACGGCGCCACCCTGGCGGTGCCGGTGCGCTTCGCCTTCCAGACCCCCCGCCCCGAGGTGGAGGACGCCGGGCCCGGCGAGGGCTCGGACCAGGCGCCCCTGGACCAGAAGGTGGTCCTCACCTTCAACCAGAAGGTCGATCCCCAGGCGGTCGGCTCCTCCCTGACCTGGGCCATGGAGGGGGGCCCCCGGGTCCCCTTCGACGTGCGCCGCCCCGTCTTCCCCCCCTCGGAGCACCCCCTCCCCGAGGGGCTGCTGGCCCGCCGGGTGGAGCTGGTGCCGGGGAGGCTCCTGGCCCCCCACACCCGCTACGTCGTCCGCGCCGAGGCCGGCCTTCGGGGGGCGGAGGGCCCCCTGGGCATGGAAGCCCCCTTCGAGCTGCGCTTCTCCACCTACCCGCCCCTGGCCCTGGTGGAGAGCCCCGACGGAGGTGCGGGCGTGGAGCCCACCGACTCCTTCCGCCTGGAGTTCTCCACCCCCGTGAGCGAGGCCCAGCTCTGGGGCAACGCCCGGATCGAGCCCGCCGTGGAGCTCCCGAAGCCCCCCGAGCAGGGGGAGGGGAACATCGACACCCGCCACTGGGTGTGGCTCTACCTCCAACCCCGCACCGCCTACACCCTCACCCTCTCGGGGGCGATCCAGGACGTCCACGGCCAGAAGCTCGGCAAGGACGCCGTCCTGCGCTTCACCACCGGGGACCGGGATCCCCTGATGGAGATGGCCGGGAGCTTCCAGGTGATCCCCGCCTACCAGCGGGTGACGGTGCCGGTGCTGTATCGGAACCTGGACGACCTCTCGGTGTCCACCGCCCGCCTCGATCCCGAGACCGCCCTGGCCCTGGTGTCGAAGCACGAGTGGCGTCTCTGGTCGGGGGCCGACCTGGACCGCTCCACCCCCGCCCGGGACGGGCTGCCGGTGTCCTGGGACTTCGCCGAGTCGGCCCCCCTCGCCCCCGCCGACAACGTCCCCCACCACCACGAGATCGACCTGGACACCGCCCTGAAGGGCCGCCGCCACGGCCTGGTGCTGGTGGAGGCGGCGTCCCAGACCACGCACCGCTCCTCGGGAGGCACCGTGGGCGCCACCCGGGCCCTCTTCCAAGTGACCGACCTCGGGATCACCCTGAAGGTGGGCCTGGACGCCTCGGCGATCTGGGTGACCTCCCTCCAGACCGGGCAGCCCGTCCCGGGGGCTGCCGTCGCCCTCTTCGTCGGTGGAAAGCCCTTGTGGCGCGGGACCACCGGACCCGACGGGGCCGCGGAGGCGCCGGGGGCCGTCGCCCTGGTGGGGGCCGAGGAGCTGTGGAAGGCTGGAGAGGTCAAGGCCATCGCCCGGGCGGGGGACGACGCCGCCATCGCCTATGGGGAGTGGAGCGGAGACTACCGGCCCTGGTCCTTCGGGGTCATGGCCCAGGGCGAGAGCACCCGCTTCCCTCGGGCCCAGGCATTCACCGACCGGGGCGTCTACCGCCTGGGGGACGAGGTGAACCTCAAGGGCTACGCCCGGTCCCTGGTCGCCGGACAGGTAACCGGCGCCCCCGGGATCCCCTTCGAGTGGCGCGCCACCGACGGGAACGGCGACGAGATCGGGACCGGCAAGGGCCATCTGGACGCCTTCGGGGCCTTCGACGCCACCTTCACCATCCCCAAGAAGGCCGCCCTCGGCTCCCTGGGCGTCCAGTTCACCGCCCGCTTCCCCCAGCCCGGCAAGGCGGACGCCAACGCCTCCGCCTACGCCTCGGCCCTGATCGCCGCCTACCGGGCCCCGGCGTTCCGGGTGGACGCCCACGCCGAGCGGTCGGAGATCGTCGCCGGGGAGGAGCTGCGGGCCTCGGTGGTCGCCCGCTACCTCTTCGGGGCCCCCATGAAGGGGGCGAAGGTCCGCTACGACCTCCAGGCCAGCCCCACCTCCTTCACCCCCCCGGGGTGGGACGGGTACGCCATCGGCCAGCAGCCCGAGTGGTGGGACGGGGAGGGGTTCGAGGGCGCCACCACCCTGGAGAGCCGGGAGGTGGAGGCGGGCTCGGACGGGACGGTGGCGGTGGCGGTGGTGGTCCCGAGCTCGGGCCACGGCCCGCGCCAGGCGACGCTCTCCGCCGAGGTCACCGACCTGGACCGCCAGACCCTCTCCGCCACCGCCTCGGCCCTGGTCCACCCCGCGGCCTGGTACCTCGCGGTGAAGGCCCGGGGCTTCCTGGTGCGGGCCGGGGACGAGCTGCCCGTCGAGGTCGCCGCCGTGGAGCCCGGGGGCGCCGTGGTGCCCCGGAGCAAGGCGACGGTGAAGGTGATCCGCCGCACCTGGGACAGCGTCCGCCAGAAGGGGATGGACGGGATCTGGACCTGGCAGACCACCGTGAACGACGAGGTGGTCGGCGAGCAGAAGGTGAACCTCTCCGCCGGCCGGGGGACGGTGCAGGTCCAGGCCCCGACCCCGGGCTACTACCTGGTGCGGGCGGAGGCGGAGGACCCCCACGGGCGGGCCATCGTCACCGACTCCTCCTTCTACGGCTTCGGGGACGGCTCGGTGGCCTGGGCCCGGGACGACTCCAAGCAGATCGAGCTGGTCCCCGACAAGCCCCTGTACCAGGTGGGGGACACCGCGCGGGTGCTGGTGAAGGCCCCCTTCGCCCCCGCCCGGGCCCTGGTCACCGTGGAGCGGGAGGGGGTGCTGGAGCGGCGGGTGGTGGAGCTGTCCGGCACCGCCGACACCGTGGAGATCCCCCTGTCCCCCGCCTACGTCCCCGACGTCTACGTGGGCGTGGTGCTGGTCCGGGGCGGCCAGGGGAGGGTGGGGCCCGAGGGGGAGAGGCCCGACTTCCGGATCGGGTACGCGCGCCTGAACGTGGACCCCCGGGGGAGCCACCTGGCGGTGGAGGTGACCCCCGATCGCCCGGAGTACGGCCCCCGGGACGAGGTGAAGGTGCGGGTGAAGGTGGCGGATCCCGCCGGGGTCCCGGTGGACGCCCAGGTCGCCCTCTACGCCGTCGACCACGGGGTGCTGTCCCTGACGGGCTACCGCACCCCCGATCCCTTCCACGCCTTCTACGCCCCCCACGGGCTGGGGGTGCTCACCTTCGCCAGCGCCGCCGAGCTGTTCGACCGGAGCCTCTACCTCGGCAAGGGCGGGGCCCCGGGCGGGGGAGGTGGAGGCGAAGAGGGAGGCGCCGAGCTCCGCAGCGAGTTCCGCACCGTGGCCGCCTGGCTGCCCCGGGTGGAGACGGGGCCCGACGGCGTGGCCGAGGCCCGCTTCACCCTGCCCGACAACCTCACCACCTTCCGGATCATGGCGGTGGCGGTGGATCGGGGGAGTCGCTTCGGCTCCGGCGAGCAGGAGGTGAGGGTGTCCCGCCCGGTGATCGCCCGGCCCGCGCTGCCGAGGTTCCTCAGGCCCGGCGACGAGTTGCGCGCCGGGGTGGTGGTGCACAACAACACCGGGGCGGATGGCGAGGCGGTGGTCACCGTGGACGCCCACGAGGGGGTGGACCTCTCGGGGCCCCGCTCCCGCACCGTCGCCGTGCCCCGGGGTGGCTCCGTCGAGGTCCCCTTCGCCTTCTCGCGGCCGGTGGAGTCCGGGGTCACCCTGCGCTTCTCGGTGGCGATGGGGGGCCACGCCGACGCCGTGGAGGCGAAGCTGCCGGTGATCGTCGACCGCCCCATGGAGGTGGTGCAGACCTTCGCCGAGGCGGCGCCCCGGGCGGTGGAGCGGGTGAAGGCGCCCCCGGGGACGGGGGGCGAGGGGGGGCTGGAGGTGGACCTCGGGACCACCCTGCTCACCGGCCTCGGCGCCCCCATGGACTACCTGGTGGAGTACCCCTACGGCTGCATCGAGCAGACCGTGTCCCGCACCCTGCCCGTCGCCCTGATGCTGGACCTGCTGGACCGGGCGGGGGTGGACCGGCCCAAGGACCAGCTCGTGGCGGTGGTGCGGGCGGGGGTCGAGAGGCTGGGGAAGTTCAGCACCGGCCGGGGGCTGTCGTACTGGCCCGGCGGCGAGCCCGAGCCCTACGCCTCGGCCTACGCCCTGCTGGCGATGGGGGTGCTCCAGGGCCCGGAGTGGGAGGCCCACGGCGTCGATCCCGTCCCCCACGACCTGGTGGTGGAGGCCCAGGACTACCTGGCGAGGTGGCTCAACGGCCAGGAGCCCTCGCCCTGGTGGTGGGACCCGGACACCGAGAGGGCCGCCCGGGGCCTGGCCCTGCTGGCCCTGGCGCGCACCGGCAAGGGGGATCCCGGCCACAACGGGCGCCTCTACCAGGAGTGGCGGGAGCTGCCCCTGTTCGCCCAGGCCCAGCTCGCCACGGCGATCCTGGCGACCGGCGGCAAGGACGCCCCCACCGTCGCCCGGGAGGCCCTGCGGCTGGTCTCCGCCCGGGTGGTGGTGGAGCCGACCACCGCCCACTTCGAGGAGGCCGACGACGACGAGTTCGCCGGGCTGTGGTCCAGCGACGGGCGGACCACGGGGATCGTCGCCCTGGCCCTGATGGAGGCGGATCCCGCCCACCCCCTGCTGCCCCGGGTGATCCGCTGGATCGCCGAGAGCCGTCGCCACGGCCGGTGGGGCAACACCCAGGAGACCGCCTACGCCCTGATGGCGCTGCGGGAGTGGGCGGTGCGGAACGAGAAGGAGGTACCGGACCTGCTCGCCACCGTGACCCTGGGGACCGACGCGCTGCTGCGGGAGGTGCTGAAAGGCCGGGGGGCGACCGCCGAGGCCCGGGTGGACCTGGAGCGCCTGCGGGCCGCGGGCGAGGCGGACCTGGCCATCGAGAAGAAGGGGGCGGGCCGCCTCTACTACACCGCCACCCTGCGCTACCCCGCCCCCGAGGACGCCCCCGCCCGGGACGAGGGCTTCACCGTCACCCGGAGATACGAGGTGCTGGAGGGTCTGGGGAGCGACCAGAGCCTGGACCCCGGGGCCCTGGTGCGGGTGACCCTCACCGTCGCCACCCCCTTCGAGCGCCACTTCGTCGCCGTGGAGGATCCCCTCCCCGCCGGGCTGGAAGCGGTGGACCCGGCCTTCGCCACCACCTCGCGGCGGTACGACGAGTACGGCGGAGGGGACGACGAGACCGAGTGGTGGGAGATCCCCACCTTCAACCACGTGGAGCTCCACGATGATCGGGCGGTGCTCTTCGCCGACTGGATGACCGCGGGGGTCCACACCTACCGCTACCTGGCCCGGGCCACCAGTCCCGGGATCTTCGACGCGCCGCCCCCCCGGGCCGAGCAGATGTACGCCCCCTCCACCTTCGGCCGCGGCGAGGGGGGGGCCCTGGTGGTCCAGGAGCAGCGGGTGGCGGGGAAGTAGGGGTGCCCCGTCCCCGGGTGGCGCTGGGGATCGCCCTGGCCCCTCTCGCCCTGCTGGTCCTCTCGGTCCTGGCCCTCCCCTGGCCCCTGCCCGACCCGGGCGGGGATCCCTTCTACTCCACGGTGCTGGCCGATCGGAGCGGGCGGGAGCTGCGGGCGGTGCGGGACCCCGGGGCGGGGAGGGCCCGCTGGGTGCCCCTCGGGGAGATCGCCGACACCGCGATCCGGGCCACCCTGGCGGGGGAGGATCGCCGCTTCTTCTCGCATCCCGGCGTGGATCCCCTCGCCGTGGCCCGGGCGGCGCGCCAGGGGATCGGGGCGGGGAGGGTGGTGTCTGGGGCCTCCACCCTGACCATGCAGCTCGTCCGGAACCTCTCCCCCCACGGGGGCGGCCTGTGGGGCAAGGGGGTGGAGGCGTGGCGCGCCCTGCGCCTGGAGCGGTCCGCCACCAAGGTGGAGATCCTCGAGGCCTACCTGAACCGGGTGTACTACGGCAGGCTGGCCTACGGGATCGAGGCCGCCGCCGGGGCCTTCCTGGCCCGCCCCGCCTCCCACCTCTCCCTGGCCGAGGCGGCCTTCCTGGCGGTGCTCCCCCGGGCCCCCTCGGCCCAGGACCCCTACCTGGGGGCCGACGCCGCCCTGGCCCGGCGGGACGCCCTGCTCCGGGCGATGCCGGGACGGGGCCTGGCGGACGAAGAGGAGGTCCGCGCCGCCCTGGCCGAGCCCCTGCGGCTGCGCCGCCCCGTTTCCGCCTTCGAAGCCCCCCACTTCGTGGACTACCTGCTCCCCACCTTGGGGGACCTGCCCCGGGGCGCGAGGGTGGGGACGACCCTGGACCTGTCCCTCCAGGAAGACCTCCAGCTCATGGTCCTGCGCCACCTCTCGGCGGTGGAGGAGAAGGGGATCTCCCAGGCGGCGGTGGTGGTGCTGGACGTGCCCCGGGGGGAGGTCCTGGGGATGGTGGGCTCGGCCTCCTTCGACGATCCCGAGGCGGGGCAGGTGAACGGGGCGACGGCGCCGCGCCAGCCCGGCAGCACCCTCAAGCCCTTCACCTACGCCCTGGCCTTCGAGGACGGCCTCCACCCGGGGACGGTGCTCCCGGACCTGGAGGTCCACTACGCCACCTTCAAGGGGGACTGGGAGCCCGAGAACTACGACCGGGCCCACCGGGGGCCGGTGAGGGCGAGGGAGGCGCTGGCCTCCTCCCTCAACGTGCCCGCGGTGAGGCTGCTGGAGGGGGTGGGCGCCCCCCGGGCCCTGGGCCTGCTCCGGGCCCTGGGCCTCCACACCCTCACCCGCTCCCCCGAGCACTACGGCCTGGGCCTGACCCTCGGCGCGGGGGAGGTCCGCCTGGTGGACCTGGCCGCCGCCTACCGGGCGCTGGCCCGGGGGGGGCTGTGGTCTTCGCCCCGGACCCTCCGCTCCCTGGCGGATCCCGGGGGCGCTCCCCTGCCCCTGCCCCCTCTGCCCGGGGAACGCCGAGTCCTCGATCCCCGCGCCGCCTTCCTGGTCACCGACGTGCTCGCCGACGCCGCGGCCCGGGCCCCCACCTTCGGCCGGCGCTCGGTGCTGGACCTGCCCTTCCCCTGCGCGGTGAAGACCGGCACCAGCCGGGGCTACCGGGACAACTGGACGGTGGGCTACACCCCGGAGGTGGTGGTGGCGGTGTGGGCGGGGAACTTCGACGCCCGCGCCATGGGGGAGGTGAGCGGGGTGACGGGGGCCGGCCCCCTCTTCCGCGACGCGATGCTGAGGGCGATGCGGGATCGCCCCCGCCGCCCCTTCGAGCGCCCCTCCGGCCTGCGCCGTGCCGACCTGTGCGTCCTGTCGGGGGACGCGGCCACCGCCCTGTGCCCGGGCCGGGTGGGGGAGTGGGTGGGGGCGGAGGCGTCCCCCCCCGCCTGCGGGTGGCACCGGCAGGTGGCGGTGGACGTCCGCACCGGCCTCCTCGCCGGCCCCGCCTGCCCCGAGTCCGAGATCCGGCGGGAGGTGGCGGCGGTCCTGCCCCCCGAGTACCGCTCCTGGGCGGCCCGCACCGGCTTCCCCCACGGCCCGGACCGGGCCTCGCCCCGCTGCCCTCCCACCCCGGATCCCCCGTCCGACCCCCCGGCCCGCGCCCGGTCCGGCCTCTCCCCCCGGGGGATCCTCTACCCTCCCGAGGGCGCGGTCTTCGCCCTGGACGACGAGCTGCCCGACTCCGCCCAGGTCCTGCACCTGCGGGCCGCGCCTCCCCCTGGGACCGACGCGGTGCGCTGGACCGTGGACGGCCGGGAGATCGCGAGCCCCGGCCCCCCCTTCGACGCCCGCTGGCCCCTGCGCCGGGGGACCCACCGGGTGGTGATGCGGGCCAGCCGGGGAGGCGCGACTCTGGCGGAGGAGGCGGTCGGGATCGAGGTGCGGTGAGGGGGGCGCGAAGGTGGATCACACCCGCGCGATGGTCAACACCTCTTCGCCCAGCATGTCCACGACCTTCACCGCGACGGTGGTCTCACCTTCGGGAGCCGGCAACTCGTATCGGCCCGTCACGAGGTCCGTCTTGCGCTCGGGGACGTCGGAGAGGACGACGTTCATGGCCAGGCCGTCGAAGGCGGGGTCGATCGTCACGCAGTCGATCATGCTTCGGAAGTCGTCGATGCGGGGTTGAAGGAGCCCCGCCTGCTGCCGGAGTCGCTCGATGATGGTGGGGGAGATGAAGTCTTCCAGGACGACGTGGATCCGATCCCCCCTCCGCTCCACTGCCACGCGGGCGCGGGCGGGCTCGTGGCGGATGATCCCTCCGTACCGTGGATCGGAGCGCAGCTCGATCACCTCGATCCGGTTGGCGGCGTCCTTCCCCTTCCGGTAGCGGTTCCAAGCCTCGATCCACGCCTGGGCCGCGATCTCGATCCCCAGGCAGACGAGGACGATGGCGCGGTCCTCCTCCTCCCGGGCCTCCAGCGTCCGCCTCAGCTCCTCCAGGTCCAGGGCCGAGAGGGGGTGGTTGAAGGGGATCACCTTCGCCAGTTTGCCCCCCAGCGACCCGTCGAAGAAGGAGTCGGTGAGGGTCCGCTGCACGCCGACGCGCTCGCAGGCGAGCTGGACCGCCTCGTTGTGCTGGACGGCCAGGTCGTAGTCGTTGACCCGCCAGGACGTGAAGGCGAGCTGGGCCGGAGCGGGTCCGTCGGTGCTCCCACCGTCAGCGACGAGGGTGGTCTGAGCCCGCCAGCGCCTCGCCTTCTCTGCGTCCGCGATCTGCTGTCGGATCACGATGTCCAGCCGGCGGGCGGTGGCGTGGATGGCCCCCTTGTTGATGTCGCACCCGATCCAGCGACGGCCGAGCCGCTGAGCGACGGCGGCGGTGGTGCCCGAGCCGATGAAGCAGTCGAGGACGATGTCGCCCGGTCTCGACGCAGCGCGAACGATCCTCCCTAGAAGGGCCTCGGGTTTCTCGGTCGGGTAGTCGACTCCGCCCTTCATCCGTCCACAGTCGTTCCAGATGGTCTGGAGCACCTGGCCCTCGCGTTCATCCAAGTAGCTCACCCTACAGCGGGCCGCACCGACGTCTGGTTTGCGCAGGTAGAACTCGCCGCGGGTCACGGCTTTGTCCATTTCCATGGCCGACGCGTAAGCCCACCTTATTCATGGCCCCGCCTGATGGCGGCGCCATGAACAAGGTGGGTCATTCATAGTTCTTCAATGGTGGCGGGCTCTTGCGGTATGTGGTAGGGTTCGTTTGCACCTGGTCCAACCCCAACCGCAGGAGCCCGCCGTGGGTGAAGCCTACTCCCTCCCTAGTCCGACGTTCAATAGCGCGATCAAAATCGAGTCGCGACCCGAGCGCCTCACCTCCGAAGCCGGGGCCCTGTACCTGCGGGAGATCGCGGATCGGCTTGAGATCTTGCCGTGGCTGGTGGCGCGCTTGAA
>JAKLKC010000074.1 GCA_023150875.1 Myxococcota bacterium
CGCGAATGTTCCGCCCCTTCCCGGCGTCCCGCTCCTCTTCTTGGCGCGGCGGGCCTCCCCGCGGTACCCTTCCTCCACTTGGCCCGGGGCACCTCCCCCCGGGAGGAGGGATCCCCCATGCGCCTTGGTCCTACCGCCCTCGCCTGCCTGCTCCTGCTGGCCGCCGCCCCGGCCCTGGCCGCCTCGGGTGGCGAGCGCAAGAAGGTGGCCGAGCGCGCGGGCTGCGCCATCTCCGTCGGCGACCGGGACGCCCGGGGGACGGAGCTGGTGATCGCGGACTGCGCGTGGCCGGTGCCGCCGGGAAAGGTGGTGGCGGCGGTCACCCGGGCCGCCGACCACGACGTCTACCTGTCGTCGGTCAAGGAGAGCACGGCGCTGCCGGACGGCCGGGTCCTCCAGGTGCACCAGGCGTCGGGGATCGGCGATCGCCAGATCACCCTGGACTTCACCACCCGGCGCTTCGACGACGGGGGGGTGAAGGTGAGTTGGACCCGCTCGGCGACCCAGGAGCCCCTGGTCTCGGGGAGGGTGGACTGCCCCCTGGACGACGGCGCCTGGGAGGTCCACCCCGACGGCCAGGGCGGCAGCAAGGTCACCTACACCCTGCGCTACGATCCCGGGGGCAAGGTGCCCCTGTGGCTGGTGCGGGCGTTCCAGAAGGGGGGGATGGCGGACCTGGTGGAGGAGATGCGGAAGGCGGCGGCGGCGAGGTAGCCCCGCCCGGCGGGGGGCCGGGCGGGACGGGACGGGTCACTCGCAGCCGCGGGAGGCGGTCCGGGTGAAGGTCCAGGGATCGCCCTCGACCCGGCAGTCGGAACCGAACACCGTGATCGCCCCCGAGGTGCCCGAGAAGTCCAGCCGGAACTCCCCGGCGGACTCGTCGTACTCCAGGTCGGCCTCCACCACCCAGGTCCCGGCGACGGGCACCAGGTCGCTGATGTCGATGTCCGCGGGGGCGCTCCAGTCGCCGGATCCCGGGTAGTTCCAGGCGATCTCCGGGAAGGGGAGGACGCCGGTGAAGTCGCCGTCGTAGCCCAGCACGCTGCACGTGGAACCCGTCCCGTAGGAGTCCGCGACCCGGACGTTGGCGTTGGAGAGCATCGTCACGCGCAGGACGTCGTCCCCCGCAGGGTCCACGTCCCACACCACGTCCAGGTCGAAGGGGGAACCGGAGCTGTCGTCGCCGGTCCAGGTACCGCCGAAGGGATCGTCCAGGCCCCCGGCGGTCCCCGCCTTGGTCAGGCGGTAGCCGCCCCGGTCGCCGCCCCGGGTGGGGCGCCCGATCACCAGGTCCTCGTGGCCGTTGCGCTGCACGAAGTCCGAGGCGAGGGCGGCTCCGGCCCCGTCGTCGTCCTGGTCGCCGTAGATCTCCACCGCCGGGTCGTTGGCCAGGGCGCCGCCGGTGGGGTCGGCGCACGCCTCGTACACCGCCACCACGCCGTTCCGCGTGTAGCCGCGGCTCTCCCCCGGGGCGGACACGGCGATCTCCTCGGCCAGGGCACAGTCGCTGGACTCGCTGCCCCCCGCGTCCTTGGCGAGGAAGTTCCCGACGGCGACGGCCGCGCCGAAGTGGGCATCCCGGCCGTAGCCGCCGTGGTCCATCCGGTGCCAGGCCAGGTTGAGGGCGCCATCGAGCTGGATCTGGCTCACCGCGCCGACGTCGGGGTCGGCGTAGTCGTCCGCCAGGGGATCCCCCACCACCAGGGCGGGCCACGCGAGGTCCGTCGTGAAGATGAACCCCGCGTCCATCGAGGCGCCGAAGTCCTCGGCGTAGCCCGAACCGACCACCGAGGCGGGGAAGGCGCGGACCCCGGCGGCGTCCAGGGGGATCGCCCCCGGGATCCCGGGGACGACGTGGACCCCGCCCTGTCCGCCGTCGTCGTCGGGGGCACCGATGGCCAGGTCCAGGTCGCCGTCCTGGTCGAGGTCGGCGATGGCCAGGCTGGTGCCGAACCCCGTCCCCGCGGGTCCGAACACGGTCATCGCCAGCGTCAGGGGGTTGGCGGCGGCGGGGTTGACGGCGGCCACGTAGACGCGGTCCGCCCCGGGGGCGCCGATGGCGATCCAGGGGGGCGGGCCGGAGTCGGTCTTGGAGGGGGCGTTGGCGTCCAGGTGGTGGGGGGCCGCCAGGGAGGCGCCGAACTGGGCCGAGTCGGGGATCCCCGGCGGGTCGAACCTGCCCCCCAGCACCCACGAGTCGCCGGCGTCGGTGCTCTTGTGGTGGTACCAGAACACCGCGCCCCGGTCGGCGGGGGACGAGCCCGGGGCCCCCACCAGCAGCTCCTCGCCGAAGCGCTGGGACTGGGGGGGGAAGCCCGGGATCATGGACCCCTCACGGACGTCCACCGCCAGCAGGCTCGCGCCGAAGCGGGCGGGGCTCGCGGGGGGGGCGCCGATCCGGACGGGGGCGCCGGTGGGCAGGCCGGTGGACGAGGAGACCGCGTCCACGTGGAAGGACCCGGTCCCGTAGGCGGGGGCGCCGATGGCGGCGACCCGCTTGGACTTCTCGTCGGCGCCCCGGTATCCGAAGCTCACGATCTCCACGGCGCTGCCGGCCTGGGAGGCGACGCCGCCGTTGCTCCACGCGCCGGCCTCGGCGGGGAAGCAGCCCGACACGCAGGCGTCGTCGGGGGTGACGATGGGGTGGATCTCGTACTCGATCTCGCAGGCCGTCCCGGCGAGGGCGGCGGTCAGGGCGAGGGTCAGGCGGGCGGGGGTCGGGATCGGCGTTCGCATGGGATCTCCTCCGGGTGCTCCGGCGTCCGCCGGCGACACGGGAGGTCCCCAGAGCAGCGCGCGTGCCAGGGGTTGGCGGGGGAGCGATCAGTATCGAGAGAAGCGTGTAATACGCCGTAAATACTCATATTTACTGACACATGGTCGAGTCGCGCGGCGCCCCATCACGGGGCGAGGACCCTCGTTCGCTGCCACCGTTCCGGGATCCCGGACCGGGAACCCGGACGGGGCGGGCTTCCCCCGGCGAGGGGACGCGGGCGACAATCGCCCCGGGTCACGGGGAACGCGATGCGACGGGACGGGAGCCGGATCCAGGACGAGCGGGACCTGTACCTGCGCCTGCTGGGGCTCGGGGACGACGATGTGGTGTCGTTCCTGGACGAGGCCCTGGACCTGCTGATCCGGGCGGCGGGGGCGGAGCGGGGGTACCTGGCCCTGTTCGGGGAGGAGGGGGACGTGCTCGCCCCGCGCTTCTGGAGGGTGCGGGGCTGCGGCGACGAGGAGGCCCCGGGGATCCGGGAGCGGATCTCCACGGGGATCGTGGGGGCGGCGCTGGCGGAGGGGAGGACGGTGCACACCACCGCCGCCGTGGGCGACCGCCGCTTCCAGGACCGGGCGAGCGTCCGGGCCCACGGGATCCGGGCGGTGATCTGCGCCCCCCTGGGGGAGGGGAGGCCGCTGGGGGTGGTCTACCTCCAGCGGGACGTCCCCGGCCCCTTCCCCGGCGAGGCCGTGGCCCTGGTGGAGGTCACGGCCCGGGCCGTCACCCCCCACGCCGCGCGATTGCTGGGGCGGCTGGAGGAGGCGAGGCGTCCGGACCCCACCTCGCCCTACCGGCACCGCCTGTCCGCCGAGGGGGTGGTGGGGAGCAGCCCCGCCCTGGCCCGGGTGCTGGGCCAGCTCGCCCTGGCGGCCCGGAGCCCCCTCGGGGTCCTGCTCACCGGTCCCACCGGCACGGGCAAGTCGATGCTGGCGCGGGTGCTCCACGACAGCGGCCGGCGGGCCTCAGGCCCCTTCGTGGCGGTCAACTGCGCCAACCTCGCGGGGGACCTGGTGGAGAGCACGCTGTTCGGCCACGTGCGGGGGGGGTTCACCGGCGCGGTGTCCCGGCGGGAGGGGCAGGTGGCGAGGGCCCAGGGAGGTACCCTCTTCCTGGACGAGGTGGGGGACCTGCCTCCCCCGACCCAGGCCCGCCTGCTCACGTTCCTGGACACCGGGGAGTTCCTGCCGGTGGGGGGCGACGAGCCCACTCGGGCGGACGTGCGGGTGGTCGCCGCCACCCACCGGGACCTGCGGTCCCCCGGCGGCTTCCGCCAGGACCTGTACTACCGGCTCGCCGGCTACGAGGTGCGGGTGCCGGCCCTGGCGGAGCGCCGGGAGGACGTCCCCGCCCTGGCCCGCCACCTGTGCGCCCGGTACGCCGAGAGGGAGGGGCTGGCGCGGATCGATCTCTCCCCCGCCGCGTTGCGGGCCCTGGCGGAGAGGGCGTGGCCGGGCAACCTGCGGGAGCTGGACGCCTGGGTGACCCGGGCGGTGGACCGGGCGGCGTTCGAGGGATCGGGCGTGGTGACCGCCGACCTGCTGGAGGGGGAACCCGCCGGGGAGCCCGCCGTCCCCGCCCGGGGGGGCCCGGACCGGGAGGGGGACACGGGGGGCGGAGGGACCCTCGCCGAGCGGACCCGCCGCGCCCAGCGCCGCTGGATCGCCGAGGCCCTGGCCGAGACCGGGGGCGGCGTCGAGGAGGCGGCGCGGCGCCTCGGGATCGGGCGCTCCCGCCTGTACGAGATGATCCGGGACCTGGGCATCGAGAGGCGGGGGTAGCGCGTGCCATACTCGGGGGGCCGGAGGTACACCGCCATGCCCCGCTCCTCGTCCTTCGCGCGGCGCGCCGCGACCCACACCCTCGCCGCGGCCTGCGCCCTCCAGCTCCTCGCGACCCCGTCGGACGCGGCCACCTGCGCGTGCGACACCTTCACGTCCGCCAGCGCCACCCCCCTCTCGTCCATGTACTCCGGCGCGGGGGCGAAGAACGCCGGGTCCTTCATCGGCAGGGGTACGGCGCCGGCCCTCAGGGTCCAGGCGACCCACACGGGGGGCACCGGCACCCCCTACGGCGTCGACGCCAGCTCGGCCTCGTCGGTGGGGCGGGGCGTGTCCGGGAGCGCCACCCACGCCACGGGGACGACCTACGGGGTCTACGGAGAGGCCGCCTCCACCTCGGGCACCGGCGTCCACGGCGAGGCGACGGCCGCTTCCGGCACCACCTACGGGGTCCGGGGGAACACCGCGTCCACCCTCGGCGCGGGGGTGCACGGCTACGCCTCGGAGTCCGGGGGAGCGGCCCACGGGGTTTACGGACAGGCCGAGGGCAGCGGCGCGGGGGTCTACGGCTACACCGACGCCATCAGCGGGATGGGGGTGATCGGGGTGTCCGACGGCGCCCTCGGGGCCGGGGTGTACGGCGAGGGGCTCAACATCGGCGGGGAGTTCCTCTGCGCCGACACCGGCAGCTACGGCGTGCACGCCGAGTCCCCCTCCGAGGACGGGATCGGGGTGGTGGGGATCTCGTCCGCGGAGGGCGCCTACACCGGAGTGGGGGTCTACGGGCAGTCCTCCTCGGACTCCGGGGCCGGGGTGGTGGGATACAACACGTCCGCGGTGGGGGAGGCCATGGCGGGCTACTTCCTGACCACGTCCACCGCCGGCACGGCCATCAGCGGCGAGGCCAGCGCCTCCTTCGGCCGCACCCTCGCCGTGAAGGGCAAGGTGTCCTCGGACGAGGGGGCGGCCGTGGTCGGCCACGCCAGCGCCGCCGCGGGCCCCACCTGCGCCCTGTGCGGCGAGGCCCCGTCCCCCCAGGGCTTCGCGGTCTTCGGCAGGGGCCACCTCGCCCAGACCGGCCTGGCGGGATCGGTGGTGGACGTCGGCTATCCGACGCAGATCTACGCCGAGGCCGCGCCGGACGTGTGGGCCTTCGACGCGGGAGTGGGGCGGCTCTCGGCCGGCTTCGCCCACGTCGAGCTGGACCCCTACTTCCTGGACCTGGTGGGCGCCGACTGGGACGACGCCCACCCCCTGGTGGTGCTGGTGCAGCTCGAGGGGGAGGCGAGGCCCCTGATGGTGCTGAACAAGCTCGACGGCGGCTTCGACGTGGTGGAGAGCGCGGGGGGGGCCAGCAACGCCCGATTCTCCTGGCGCGCCATGGCCAAGCGGCTGGGGACCGAGGACCTGCGGTGGGCGCCGGCGACGCTGCCCCACCCGGCGGAGTAAGGCGTGGCGGGGGGCGCAGGAGGCAGGCCCGGGCCCACGGGTCCCCTGGCAGCGGGCGCCCCGGCCCTGGGGCGCTTCGTGCCGATCCGCGAGCTGGGCGTGGGGGGGATGGGGCGGGTGTACGAGGCGGAGGACCCGGACCTGGGGCGGCGAGTGGCGGTGAAGGTGCCCCTCGCGCCCCCCGGCGACGGCCCCGCCATGGCCCGCTTCCTCGCCGAGGCCCGGATCACCGGCCGCCTCCAGCACCAGGGGATCGTCCCCGTCCACGAGCTGGGCCTCGCCGGGGACGGCCGGGCCTGGTACGCCATGAGGAAGGTGGAGGGGCGGTCCCTGCGGAGCGTGCTGGAGGACCTGGATCGGGGGGATCCCGCCACCGCCGCCGCGTTCACCCGCCACCGCCTGCTCAGCGCCTTCGTGCAGGTCTGCCACGCCGTCGCCTTCGCCCACGACCGGGGGGTCGTGCACCGGGACCTCAAGCCCGAGAACGTGATGCTCGGGGAGTACGGCGAGGTGCTGGTGCTGGACTGGGGGGTGGCGCGGGTCCTGGGCGACGCCGAGGAACCCGCCGCCGGGCCCGGGCCCGACCGGCCGGCGACGGCGGCGGGCGAGGTGGTGGGAACGCCGGGTTACCTCAGCCCCGAGCAGGCGTGGGGGGACCACGGGCGGGTCGGCCCCCCCTCGGACGTGTTCGGCCTGGGGGCGATCCTGTACGAGCTGCTGGCCGGCTCTCCGCCTTACCGGGCCCCCGACCCGTACGACCGCCTTCACGAGACCGCCGCTGGGCCCCCCGAGGACCCCCGCGCCCGCGCCTCCGGCCCGATCCCCGAGGACCTGGCCCTCCTGTGCATGCGGGCCCTGGCCGCCCGCCCCGAGGAGCGCCTCGCCTCCGCCCGGGACCTGGCGCGGGGGGTGGAGGAGTCCCTGGACGGGAGCCTGGCCAGGGACAGGGCCCTGGGCCTGGTGGCCCGCGCCGCGGAGCTGCTGGCCCGGGCGGAGGCGGAGCGGGGAGAGGAGACGCGGCTGCGGGCGGAGGCGGAACGGGAGTCCAAGGCCGTGGGAGCCTGGGAGCCCGAGGAGCGCAAGGCGCGGCTGTGGTCGCTGGAGGACGCGGCGACGGCGACGGTGGACGCCTGGGACCGGGCCGAGACCGAGGCGGTGGAGGTCCTGCACTCGGCGCTGGAGCTGAGCCCGGCGCTGCCCGAGGCCCGGGCCACCCTGGCCGCCTTCCACCGGCGCCGGCTGGTGGAGGCGGAGGATGCCCGGGACCGGCGGGGGGCGGAGCGGGCCGCCTCGCTGCTGGCCACCTACGACGACGGGACCCACGCGGCGTTCCTGCAGGGGGACGGCGCCCTGACAGTCCTGGCCGAGCCCACGGCCCGGGTCGACCTGGAGCGGTACGAGGTGCGGGGGCGCCGCCTGGTCCCCGTACCCGCGGGGAACCTGGGGACCACGCCGCTGCGGGCCGTTCCCCTGCCCCGGGGGAGCTACCGCCTTGTGCTGCGGGCCCGGGGCCACGCACCGGTCTTCTACCCCGTGCGGATCCGCCGCGGGGAGCACTGGGACGCCTCGGGGAGCCCTGTGCTCCTCCCCCGGGAGGGGGCCCTCGGTCCGGGGGAGGTCTACGTGCCCGGGGGCCCCTTCGAGTGCGGCGGCGATCCCGACGCCCTCTTCCCCCAGCCCCGATCCCACCCGGAGATCGCCGCGTTCGTGGTCCGGCGCTTCCCGGTGACGAACCGGGAGTACCTGGAGTTCTTGGACGACCTGGTGGCCCGGGGCCGCGAGGAGGAGGCGCTCCGCCACGCGCCCCGGGAGAGGTCGAGCCGCCCCGGGGAGCTGGGGGCGCTGATCGTGGGCCGGGTCGGGGCCGGGCGCTTCCGCCTGGCGGTGGACGCCGAGGGAGACGCCTGGGACCTGGACTGGCCCGTGTGCATGGTGGACTGGCACGGGGCCGCGGCCTACGCGGAGTGGCAGGCCGAGAGGGACGGCGTCCCGTGGCGGCTGGCGTTCGAGCTGGAGCGCGAGAAGGCCGCCCGGGGGGTGGACGGCCGCTTCTTCCCCTGGGGGGATGCCTTCGACCCGGCCTTCGCCTGCGTGCGGGAGAGCCACCGCGACCGCCCCCAGCCCGCCGTGGTGGACAGCTTCCCCGCGGACGACAGCCCCTACGGAGTCCGCGGCCTCGCCGGCAACATGCGGGACTGGTGCGCCGACGTCTTCCGCCCCGAGGGGCCCGCGCCCCCGCCGGGGAAGGTCCCAACCCCCGATCCCGATGCGCCCCGCGTGTATCGGGGAGGGTCCTGGAGCTTCGTGGCCCGCAGCGCCCGGGCCGCCGACCGCAGCGGCAGCCTGCCGGGAGATCGCTGGGCGAACGTCGGGTTCCGGCTGGCGAGGGGGTGGTAGGGGACGACGGCCCCGAGATGGTGATGCGGATCGTGAAGCCCCAACCCCCGTCGTCCGTAGAGCGCGCGGCGCGAGGCATCGGGCGGACCCGATCTCCCGCCTTGCGTCACCACCGAGGCCGCGTCACGATCCCGGCGGCCCCCCGAGGAGCGCGAGCCATGATCCCCTTCCGCCCCGCCACGCTGGTCTCCCTGATCTCCCTCTCCGCCGCCGGCTGCGCCGTCGTCCAGGGCAACAACGAGCTGGCGTCCGAGCAGCGGACCGCCTCCGGTTTCGACTCCATCAGCGCCGCCTGGGAGGGTGACGTCGACGTCCGCGTCGAGTCCGGAGCGAACGACGAGGTCACCCTGGAGCTGTCGGGGGACGCGAACCTGCTCCAGTACGTGGAGACGGAGGTCCGCTCCGGCACCCTGGAGGTGAGGGTCCGCCCCTTCGTCGACATCGTGCCCGTGCGGCCCCTGACCCTGACCCTCGCCGTGCCGCGACTGGACTCGGCGGTGGTCACCGGTTCCGGGACCATGGAGGTGGACGGCGGCGCCGGCGGCGGCGCGTTCGAGGCCAGGGTGACCGGCTCGGGGGACCTGAGCGTGACCGGAGTGGAGGCCGACACATTCCACGGCGAGGTGAGCGGATCGGGGAGCCTGGCGGCGGAGGTCCTCTCGGGGAGCCTGGAGCTGACGAACACGGCCAGCGGCGACCTGCGGGTGTGGGGAGCGGGCGACCGGGTGGACGTGCAGGTGACCGGTTCCGGTTCGGTGGACGCCCGCGACTTCGCCGGCCACTCCGGCTCCGCCCTCACCACCGGCTCCGGCGACGCCCACGTCTGCGTGGACGGAGCGCTGGAGGCGACCGTCACCGGCAGCGGCAGCATCTACTCCTACTGCGGCGCCGACGTCGAGGCCCACGAGTCGGGATCCGGATCGGTGTACGAGGAGTGAGCGGGTCGAGGGCCGGGTCCGCGGGCGGGGCCCGCCGCGACCCCGCGGCGACGTTCGGCCGGGCCCTCGAAGTCAGACTCGGCGCCGCCGGACGCGCCGCCACGGGGCGAGGGCGAGGAGGGCCCAGGCCCCGACGGCACCGACGCCCGCCCCCTGGGAGGAGCACCCCGTGCACGCGCCCCTCCGGGTCCGGTCGGAGCCGTCGTCATCGTCGTCGTCATCGTCGCCCGACAGCCAGGAGTCGTCGTCCGAGGCGTCGTCGTCGGACATGTCGTCGTCCGAGGTGTCGTCGTCCGAAGCGTCGTCGTCGGACACGTCGTCGTCCGAAGCGTCGTCGTCGGACACGTCGTCGTCCGAGGCGTCGTCGTCGGACACGTCGTCGTCCGAGGTGTCGTCGTCGGACACGTCGTCGTCCGCAGTGTCGTCGTCCGCAGTGTCGTCGTCGGATGGCTCGTCGCAGTCCCAGTCGTCCCCGTCGACGTAGCCGTCGCAGTCCTCGTCTCTCCCCCCGGTGCAGACCTCTTCGGCGGCGGGGTTCGAGTTGGCGCGGGTGTCGTCGCAGTCTCCCTCGCACTCCGTCCAGCCGTCGGAGTCCCCGTCCGACTCGAAGGCGTCGGTCACGCCGTCGCAGTTGTTGTCGAGCACCCCGTCGCAGACCTGGGACGCGCCGGGGAAGGCGTCGGGATCCGAGTCGTCGCAGTCGCCCTCCCCCACCGTCCAACCGTCGCCGTCGTCGTCGGGGTCCGGGGCGGAGCATCCGTCGGTGGCGGGACGCATCGCCGAGACGAGGTTCGGGAGGACCATGTGCTCGCCGCTCTCGTAGGCAAACTCCAGGGTAAGGGTCGAGGCGATGACCCAGCCGTCCCCGTAGGGGAACTCGATGAGAACCGGGAAGTTCGAAGCGGCGTCCTTGACGACGATGGTCTCCCCCGGCAACGTCGTCTGGATGGTGCCGTGGGCGGAGCTCCCCACGCCGTCGAGGCTGCTGGACGTGATGGAGTACGGGGTGGTCAGGAAGCGGTGGCCCGCCGTCACCACCGTCACGTCGTTCGTGTCTTCGCCTCCCGTGCTGAGCCCCGCCGGTCCCATGGCGTCCCACACGCCGCCGTTCCAGCCTTCGTCGGCGCCGTGGACCTCCAGGACGCGGCAGCACCCGCCGTCGAGCCAGGCTTCGAACCACCAGGCGTACGACTCCAGCTCGGAGTAGAAGTCCGGGGGCTGGTCCGAGGGGATCACCACCTTGTCGTAGGTCGTCAGGCTCACCACCCCCATCTGCAGCGAGGTGAAGACGGTGAAGGAGATGCCCGCGTCCCCGAACACTTCCTCGTTCGACGCCACACTCCAAGGCGCCAGGTCCTGGAACAGCGCGACGCGGGTGGGCTCGCCGGTGCAGTCGCCGCCGGCCCGGGCGTCGGGGGCGTTGGCGAGGACCGTCGCCGCGACCAGGATCGCGGGCCACCACGGGTCCCCGCTCTGGCGGGATGGGCGGAGCGCCCCGGCGCGGGGGAAGGGAAGCGGCATGGAGCCTCCGGCGGGTCGCTCGCCGGCGACGCTCCGGCGAGCGGAAGGGGGACTCCATTCTGGCGGAAACGGCCCGGCCCGGGTAGACGCCGGACGGTGGCGAGCACATGCCGCACACAGGCGGCCCGCACCCGAGCGACCCCGACCGCTTGACGCCCGGACGGTGTGGGCGATCCTGGGGGGGCGCCCCGCCGCCTTCCCCTCCGCCCCCCGCGAGTGAGACCTTGCCCGCCCTGGCCCTGCTCCTGCCGATGCTCCTGCCCACGCCCCTCGGGGCCGCGGAGGGGGATCGGCCCCTGACGGTGGAGGAGGCGATCCCGCTGGCGATGACCCGGAACCTGGGCCTCTCGGGGGAGTGCCTGGAGTACCAGGCGACGCGGGAGTCCCTGAGCGCGGCGTGGGGGGCCTTCGATCCGGTGCTGTCGTCGTCGTTCTCGGCGACCGAGACCTACGCCTCGCCCCCCGGGGCCTCGGTGGGGGTGGCGCTGCCCTGGGGCGGAGGCGCGTCGGTGGAGCTGGACTGGCTCTCGGCCTACGTCGAGGAGGACGGGAGGATCGAGCAGCGGGCGGGCGGGGCGCCGACGGTGACGGTGTCCCTGTCCCAGCCCCTCCTGCGGGGGTTCGTGCTGGGCTCCGAGGCCGGCGCCGTGCGGGACGCCGGGCGGGCACTGGAGATCTCGTCGATCCGCCTGGAGCAGGCCCTGACCGACCTGGCGGCGGAGGTGGAGGACGCCTATTGGGCGGCGGTTGAGGCCCGGGAGGACCGGGCGGCGGCGGAGCAGTCCCTGGAGTTCTCGCGCCGCCAGGAGGCGGTGACCCTGGAGCGCATCGGCGAGGGCTTCCAGGCGCCCATCGACGTCCTCCAGGTGCGGGAGCAGCGGTCGGGGGCGGAGGCGAGGGTCGCGGAGGCGCGGGCCCGGGAGGCCGACGCCGAGGACGGCCTGCGGGTGGCGCTGGCGCTTCCCCTGTCGGGGGAGGGCGCCGAGCCCCTGGCCCTGGTGTCCCGCCCCGACGAGGCGTTCCCCGCCCCGACGATGGAGGAGGTGGTGGCGGCGGCGCTCCGGGAGGGCTTCGGCGTGCGGCAGGCGGAGCGGTCCCTGGCCCGGGCGCGGACCTCCCGCCTCTACGCCACCAGCCAGTCCCTGCCGGACCTCTCCGCCAGCGGGTCCGCCACCTTCGTCCCCGACGCGGCGGATCCCACGGGGACGCGGCCGACGTGGGAGTGGGGGGTGGGAGCCTCCCTGAGCGTGCCGCTGACGCTGCGGAGCACGGCCCAGGGGATCCGGGCGGCCCGGCGCGAAGTGCGGGCGGCGGAGCTGGCGCTGCGGCAGGCGCGCCAGGAGGCCGAGAGGGCGGCGCGGGCGGCGTACCGGGCCGTCCGCAACCAGGAGCGGCAGGTGGAGCTGAGCCGGGAGCGCATCGACTACGCCGAGCGGAAGCTGTCCGCCGAGCGGGAGCGCCTGGAGCGGGGCGACTCCACCCTCAAGAACGTGCTGGACTTCCTCGTGGACCGCGACCAGGCCCGCCGCGACGAGATCTCCGCCCGGATCGGCCTGCGCCGCGCCCAGATCGACCTCCTGCGCGTCGAGGGACGCCTGCTCCAGCGCTACGGGGTGGACCTGCGCCGCTGGCTGGAGGGCTGCGGGCGGTGACGCCGGCCCCAGGGGGACCGGGGCGGGGAGGGTGCGGTCAGGGGCGATCCTTCTCGCGGCATCCGGGGCCATCCCCCGGGGCCGTCGTTCCGGGGATCCCCCCGAGCCCCACGCCGGCATGGTAGAGCGCGACGCCGACGATCAGGCCGACGACGTACCCCTGGGGCAACCCCAGGGCACAGAGCGCCACGACGAGCGCGATCGTCAGCTCGCGGCGCGAGCCCGCGATGTCTCCGACGAGCGAGCCGAGGGCGACGGCCTCGAACAGCAGGACGACGCCGAGCAGGGGCAAGGGGAACAGGCGCACCACTTCGGACGCGGCCCCCCCGAAGAACAGGCCGATGAGGAGGAAGAGCCCGCCGTAGATGGCGACCGACCCCCCGGTGCGCCCGCCGAACGCATGGTGCCCGGCGAGACCCCCGCAGCCATGGCACAGGGGGACTCCCCCCAAGAACGGCAGCACGAGGTTCACGATGCCGTAGGTGGCGCCGATCTTCCGAACGGTCACCGAACGCTCGGGGAAGAGATCCGCCAGGGTCCGGTGCGTGGCGATGACCGAGTTCGAGATCGAGAGGGGGAGCTGGGGGAGGGCGAGGACCACGAAGCCGGTCACGACGTCGGTCCATTCGGGCACCCGCGGGGAGGGCAGGTGCAGGCCGACGCCGGCCGTGATCGCGGCGGTGTCGATACCGGAGGCGAGCGCCACGACGACGCCGAGACCGATGACGGGCAGGGCGGCGGGGACCCTTCGGTTCCCGAGGAGAGACGCCAGGATGACGAAGCACACGGCGGCGAGGACGAAGCCGCTCGCCCCCGCGGCCGGGACGTACTGCTTGAGCGCGAGCTGCCCGAGGGAGAGGGCGAGGCCGAGCTGGACCCCTCGCACCACGCACCTCGGGATGACGCGGACGAGCCACTGGAGGAGCCCGGTGACGGTGAGCCCGAGCATCACCGCGCCGATCGCCAGACCCGCGCCGAACAGCACGTCCGCGGAGATCTGCTGGGCGATGACGATGACCGCCATGGCCTTGAGGGGCTGCATGGGCATGGGCAGCCCATAGGCCACTCCCGTCAGGACCTGGGCGAGCCCGAACAGGACGAACACGCTGCCCGCGTCGAGGCCGGCGGCCGGGATCATGGCGAGCAGGAGCGGCAGGTCCGTGCCGATGTCGCCGAAAGCACCCGAGAGCTCGTGGCGGTCGAACCGCAGGCGAGGTGGTGGGGCCACCGCGGCGGATGCGACGGGTCCGCCGGGATCCAACCCGCGCGCGGGATCCGGAGCGAGGGCCATGCGCTATCGCCACCCCTCGCCGGGACGCCGGACGGGACCCGGGATGGGCCGGCGAGGGCGCGGACCGCGGCGGCCTTCGGGGGGAAGCGGCGGGCGTACCTCGTCGAGGGCCACGGAGATGCGGCGCTTCACCCCGGCGCTCCCGATCCCGCCGACGCGGCGGCGCACGCGGCGCAGCGCCCGTACACCACGAAGTGGCGACCCCGGACCTCGGCCCCTTCGGGCACCCGCACCCGGGGCATCGCCTGGTCGACGAGACACTCCATGCGCCGGCACCCGGTGCACAGGAAGTGCGGGTGGTTCCCCGGGCACCCCGCCCGGTCCCGGGGCTGCACGCAGTACCGCCAGGCGCCGTCGATCCCCTGGACCCGGTGGATCAGCCCCGCGTCCACGAGGGTCCCCAGCGTGCGGTAGAGGGTGATGTCGTCCATGCCGGCGACGTCGGGGTGCGCCGACAGGTCGGCGTGGGTCACCGGCTGCCCCAGGGCATCGAGGGTGCCGAGCACGCTCAGGCGGGCCGGGGTGCACCGGAGGCCCGCGGAGCGCAGGGCCATGCGCAGCGCGTCGATCATGGGGGGGACTATATGCAGGCGACTTGCAAGAAAGTCAACGACAATGACGTGGCCTGCCCGCCCTCGGCCGCCCAGGCCGGAGGGGGTGCGCTGCCGCATTGTGTCGGCGGGCGTCGTCAGGTACGTTCGCCACGCGCCGCTCCGGGGTGCCGCGACGCCATCCATCCTCGGGTAGTCCACTGAAGGTTCCTTCCGTGCCCATCCGGATGCCACCCATCGTCCCTCAAGTCGTGCCCGGGCCCGTGCCCCAGCCCGCGCCCGAGCGCTCGCAGATCGGGCACGGGCCTTCGGCCCTGGCACGGGCACGGGCTCGGGCTCGCGTCCACACGGGAGAGACTTGGGGCCGAAACGGATAGGCATGGTTCCTTCCATGCCTATCCGTTTGCCGCCCAAAGCTCCAGGCCTCCCCGCTCTTCCCTCTGTGTTCTCCGTGGGCCCCGGACGGGCCGCTCCGTGCCTCTGTGGGCGAGCCAAGGACGGCGAGCCATCCACTCGGGCCGGCAGTCGTCACGAACCGCCGTGGGTGGCATCCGGATGGGCATCGTTCCTTCCGTGCCCGTGAACGCCCGCGGGCACGCGGTGATGGCCGAGGTGACCACCCTCTACTACGCCCTCGACATCGTGATCGCCGTGGCATTGCCGGTGGCCCTCGGCCTCGCGTACCGCGCCGGTCGCCTGGACGCGCGCACCTGGCGGCTCTTCTGGATCGGCTGCGCCATCGGCGCCTCCTGGGAGCTCGCCCTGGTGGCCAACCACGGCGCGGCGAGGCCGGCGCTGGTCATGCTGACGCCGTTCCCGGGGGGGCCCCTCGCCCACGGCGCCCTGCACACCCTCTGGGACGGCGGGCTGTTCCTGGGGGGGCTGGCCTGCGTGTTCGGGCTCAGCCGCGGGCCGCGCCTCGCCCGCTTCTCCGCCGCCGAACTGGGGATCGTGATCGCCTGGGGCCAGGCACAGGAGCTGGCCGTGGAGGTCTCGAGCACCCTGGCGGGGGCCTGGACCTACGCCCCCGGCCAAGCCTGGAACCCGGTGCTGTTCACGCTGGGCGACGGCCGCATCACCCTGATGCCGCAGCTCGTCTGGTTGGCCGCCTCGGTGCTGTTCTACTTCGTGGCGTTGCGGGTCGGGCGCGGCCCGTAGGGTCCTGTTCCTCGTCCGGTGGCGGGCTTCCCGCCGTCGTCGTCCTCCGAGAGCGCCCACGGGCTTCCCCGGCGCCCCCGGTCGTGCCATCCTCACTCCTCCCAAGGCGCGGGATGGTCCCGGGGGCTCGTCCGGGAACGGCCGGATGGGGGCGAGGGGGCGGCGGCTGGGCCGGCGGGGGCCGACGTGAAGTTCGACTCGTTCGTGTTCGCGGTCTTCCTGGCGGGGGTCCTGCCCCTGTACTGGGCGATCCCGTCGCGCCGGGTCCAGAACGCCTTCGTCCTCGCCGCCAGCTACCTGTTCTACGGGTGGTGGGACGGGCGCTTCCTGGCGCTCCTGGCGTTCTCCACCGCCGTCGACTACCACCTGGCCCGCCTCATCGAGGCGGCGGACGATCCCCGGCGCGCCCGTGTCCTGGTCACCGCCTCGGTGGTGGTGAACCTGGGCGTGCTCGGGGCGTTCAAGTACTTCGACTTCTTCGCCACCTCCGCCGCCGACCTGCTCCGCGGCCTGGGCCTGCAGGCCAACCCCTGGACCCTCCGCCTCGTCCTCCCCGTCGGGATCTCGTTCTACACGTTCCAGAGCATGGCCTACACCATCGACGTGTACCGGGGTCGCCTCAGGGCCTCCCGGAGCCTCGTCGCCTTCGCCGCCTACGTCGCCTTCTTCCCCCAGCTCGTCGCCGGGCCCATCGAGAGGGCCCAGGCCCTCCTCCCCCAGTTCGCCCTGCCCCGCGTCCTCACCCGGCAGGCCTGGCGCACCGGCCTGACCCTGGTGGTGTACGGGCTGGTCAAGAAGGTCGCCATCGCCGACAACATGGCGGTCCTCGCCGACCACACCTTCGGCCTGCCCGACCACCGCCTCACCGGCCCCCTGGTCCTGCTGGGCACCGCCGCCTTCGCCCTCCAGATCTACGCTGACTTCTCGGGCTACTCCGACGTGGCCCGGGGGATCGCCCGCCTGTTCGGCTTCGAGCTGATGGCCAACTTCAAGCGCCCCTATGTCTCGGCGACCCCGAGCGAGTTCTGGCGGCGCTGGCACGTGTCCCTGTCGAGCTGGCTGCGGGACTACCTCTACGTCCCCCTCGGGGGCAACCGGGGCGGAGGCCCGCGGACCTACCGGAACCTGATGCTGACGATGCTCCTCGGGGGGCTCTGGCACGGGGCGGCGTGGAACTTCGTGCTGTGGGGGCTCTTCCACGGCGGCCTGCTGTGCCTGTACCGCGCCGCGGGGGTCGACGAGGGGTTGGAACGCCTCGGCCGGGGCGCGCGGCTCGCCGTCGCCACGCCGGTCTTCTTCGCCCTCACCCTCTACGGGTGGCTGCTGTTCCGGGCCGAGAGCCTGTCGCAGGTGGCGGCCATGACCGGCGCCCTGGCCTCCTCCTGGGCGGAGTGGGGGATCGTCCCCGCGGGCCTGCTGGTGGTGCTGTACTACGCGCTTCCCGTGATTGCCCACCACGGCCTCGCCCGCGCCCGGGACGACGAGAAGTGGGCCCCCGCCGGGACCGCCGCGTGGACCTTGACGCTGGTGGCGGTGTCCGCCTACGGGATCCTCCACGGGAGGGCCAGTGCCCAGGCATTCATCTACTTCCAGTTCTGACGACCCGGGCACCCGGCCGGTGCGGGTGGCGGACGCCCTGGCGGGGCTCCTGGCGGTCCTGCTGGGCCTGGTGGTGCTCGACCTGGCCTTCCGCACCCGCGTGCCCACCCTGAGCCTCAACAGCCGCATCCTCGCCGGCCACTCCGACAGGGCGGCCCGGATCCGGGCGGCGGGGGAGGTTCCGACGGTGCTGGTGCTGGGGAACTCCTCGTCCCGCACCGCCGTGGACCCCGGGCGCCTGTCCCAGGCGCTGGCCCGCCTGGGCACCCCCGCGGTGGTGGAGCACCAGCCCTCGGACTCCAGCAACGCCCGGGACTGGTACTACCAGCTCAAGAACATGTTCGTCGCCCGGGGGGCAGCCCCCGACTGGCTGGTGCTGCCCGACGGTACCGCCTCGCCCCTCACCCGCACCGAGGCGGGGACCGAGGACCTGCTGTTCACCATGCTCACCTGGGACGACCTGCCGGAGTACTTCGCCCTCTCGGGGATCCGGGACTTCGAGGGACGGGCCGCGGTGGTCTTCTCCAAGGCCAGCGCGCTGTACTGCTTCCGGGGGCGGGTCCAGAAGCGGGTGCTGGGCACCCTGGTGCCGGGCTACGCGGAGGTGCGGGAGGCTCTGGCGGGGGACGCAGCGGGGGACGGCACGGGGGACGGCGCGCCCGGGACCGATCCCACCTGGATCCGCCGTCTGGCGACCCTGGCGGGGGCGCACGGCGTGGGGGTGGCCGTCGTCCCCCTGCCCACGGCGGCTCTGGGGGGCCGCCTCCCCGAGGCGGAGCGGGTCCTGGCGGCCTCCCTGGGGTTGGAGATCTGGGAGCCCGCGCCGGAGGGGCCTTGGCCCGAAGGGGACGTGCCCGACGGCCTCCACCTGGGGGAAGAAGCCCGCGCCCGCTTCACCGACCTGCTGGCCCGCCCCCTCCACGAGGCGCTGGCGCGGGGAGCCGAGGCTCCCGTGGCGGGGACGGGGGGCTGAGGCGGCGCGGGCGGGGAGTGCTCTCTACCCCACGAGCAGGACCTCGATCTCCTGGAGCTTCAGGAAACCTTGGTCGTTCGTCACGAAGGCGTCTGCGCCGCTGGAGATCGCGGTGGCGACCTGCAGGGCGTCGGGTGTGCGCATGCGGTGCTGCGCTCGGAGCCGCGCGCTCAGGTCGGCGACGTCGGTATCGATGGGGACCACGGTCAGGTTCGGGAGGCCGTCGAAGAGGTCCACGTATGCACTCACGAGGTCGGGTCGGCCGTGGCGGTACGGGAGCACGAGGCACTCCGCACGGCTCAGAGTCGAGGTCACGGCGGAGCACCTTCCGGTCTCCACCAGGCCGAAGAGGGCCTCCATCTCGTGGGCATGTACGGGGTGGTCCTCGAGGAGGTAGATGAAGCACATCGTGTCGAGCGCGAGCTTCTGGCGTCGGCGGGCACCCCGCATCAGGTAGTGGCGCTCGACGGAGTTCATTCGCCCCATGACGCCCGCTCCGCGCGCAGGAAGGCGTCGGACCCGCCGGCCTGCTCCCACATCTCCTTGCCCAGCCCACGCATCCGGCGTGCGAGGCTCGTCCTCGCGGGACGGATGACGGCCTCGCCGTCCCTGACCTCGAAGGACACTCGGTCGCCGGGTCCGATCCCGAGGCGCCGCCGCACCTCCTTGGGGATGGTGACCTGCGACTTGCTGGTGAGCTTGGGCGCCGGAGTGGATGGCATCTCATTACTTCTCCGCGCCCATCGTAATACCGACCGTCGCCGGCTTCAAACGGCCACCGGGTGGACCGCCCCCTCCACGAGGCGCTGGCGCGGGGAGCCGAGGCTCCCGTGGCGGGGACGGGGGGCTGAGGCGGCGCGGGCGGGGAGTGCGGGGCCGTTACCGCCGGCGGCTCGGAGGGGGGAGGCTCCGGGTCGGGGCGCAGCGGGCGAGATACACGCTGTGGATCCGGCCGCCGCGGCCGGCCCTGTGGCGCTCCCAGGCCAGGCCGGCAGAGGCGAGGCGGCGCTCGAAGGGGGGGTCCTCCTGCTCGGACCACACCGCCAGGACGCCCCCCTCCCCGAGGGCCGCCCGGGCAACCCGCAAGGCCGCCGTACCGAACACCCGGTCCGGCACCCCGCCGGCGGGGATCCTCGGCCCCTCGTACAGGTCCAGGGCGATGGCGTCGAAGCGGGGAGCGGCGCCCGCGGCGGCGGCGGCGATGGGCTCGGCGACGTCGCCGACGTGGACGCCCACCCGGGGATCGGACAGCGCGCGCCCCGACAGGTCCGCCAGGGGGCCTCGGCACCACTCCACGACCGCGGGGTTCAACTCGGCCACCCGCACCGACGCTCCGGCGGGCAGGGCGTCCAAGGCCGACCGCAGCGTGTAGCCCATGCCCAGCCCGCTCACCAGGACCCGGGGCCGAGGGCGGCCGGCGACGGCGGCGCAGGCGAGGCGGGCCAGGGCGTCCTCGGAGCGGTGGGCGACGCTGGTCATCACGATCCGACCCGAGAGGGTCAGCAGGAAGTCCCGCTCCCCCCGGCGGCGCAGCTCCAGCAGGCCGTCGGGGGTCTCGGCGCGGTCCAGGGTGATCCAGGGCTGTCTCACGGGGGTCCCGGGGGGCCGCGGAAGCCGCGGCGGGGCCCCAGGGATAGGGGATCCCGGGCCGGAACGCCAGGGGGGGCGCGACTTCGGGGCGGGAGGAGGGGGGGAGCTCGGGGATGACGGGACGGATCAGGAGGCGGGCTCTCCGGTGGCGGCGTCCACCACGAAGACGTGCTCCCCGTGGGGCCCGTCGGCCCGGACCTCGATGCGGGTGTCGTCCAGGCGGGTGAAGGCGAGGGTCACGCCGTCGTGGACCGGGGCGCGGAGCAGGTAGCGTCCCGCCTGGGGGACGGCGTCCCCGGCCCGGATCTCCGCGGCCTCAACCTCCATCGCCCACTCCCCCATCTCGTTGGTCAGGGAGCGCCCGCCGTCGACGATCCGCCCGCTGTCGAAGCCCTCCTCGGCGACCAGGGGCGTCTGGACGAGCCAGGTCTCCATGGTGCCGCCCTCGCCGCCGAAGGGAGGGCCGGGAGGGTGGTGGGGGCCCCCCTCGGGGGGCGGTCCCTCTCCGAAGGGGGGCGGTTCCCCTCCCTCGGGCGGGCCCCCCTCACCCGGAGGACCGCCGTGCCCGAAGGGGGGCGCGACGATCCCGTCGCACTCCATTCCGACCTCCACCGCCGAGCTCACGGTCCGGAGTCCCCCCTCTTCCACCAGGGTCTCGGCGCCGTCCAGGGTGACCCGCCCGTCGCTCAGCCCCACCAGCTCCAGCTCGGTGCGGGTGGCGTCCCCTTCCACGGTGGTCCGGGCGATCACCACCCCCGCCCACGTCCGGCCCTGGTACTCGCACCCGTCGTCGAGGCCGCCCAGGTCCACGGTGACGGCGTCCCCGTCGGTGGCGACCACGGAACAGTCCGCCTGGCTCTCCAGGAACGCGGAGACGTCGTCCCCCACCCACGCCACGCCCGCCCCGGGGGGCAGGGCACCGGGGGGGCCCATGCCGTGGACCCCGTCCATCTCCCCGCCCTCCCCGAGCATGGCGCCGGCGTGGCTCTGCACCATCGCCTCCTGCCAGGCGCCGTCCACCGCCTCCTCCCCATCCGCGGCGCACCCCGCCTGGTAGAGCAGGCCGGCGCCGAGGGTGAGGGGGATCCCGAACCTGGACCACTTCATCGCGCTTCCTTTCGTTCCGGAGCCCGGCGGGAGCGGTGGGGGGACCGTCCACCCCCGACCCGTAGCCGTGGCCCACGGAGGCGAGACGGGCGAGGGAGCGGAACGTGGACTGGGGGGTGGGAGGATCTCGCCGAAGCGGGCGTGTGCCCCGTTGCGCTCCCACCCTCATCCCCCTATGCTGTCGCACCGCGTCTCGTCCCGCCGAGCCCTTCCGGGGCCCGGCTGCCGCCTTCCCGATGCTCGTCACCCTCGCTCAAATCCGCCGGCAGGTCGCCTTCGGGGACGTCGAGTCCGCGGGGAAGGCGTTGGAACGCGTCCACCCGCGCCAGCGGGACGCCGAGTGGGAGGAGACGGCCCGGGCGTGCTGCCGCGGGCTGAGGCGGAAGGAGGACTTCACGGCGGCCCTCCGCCTGGCGGCGACGGGGAGCCTCCCCGGGCTGGCCGGCGAGAGGGCCTGGGCCTGCCTGGGGCTGGGGCGTCCCCTCCCGGCGGACGCGCCGGAGGCCGTCCGGGCGGCGGAGCGGCTGCTGGAGGGGCGTGGAGCCGGTCCCAAGCCGCCCTGGCCGGCCAACGACCGCCGCCGCAAGGTGGTGGAGCTGGCCTGGGACCTGATGGCGGGGGACGTGGCGAGCGCCGAGAAGAGGGCGGCCAACCGGCTGCCGCCCCGGGAACTGGCCCGGATCCCGTGGCGGGGGCTGGTCCACCTGGCGGCGGGCAGGGAGATCCAGGCCGCCGAGGACCTGCACGACCTCCCCGAACCCTTGGGGTCGTGGTCGTGCCGCCGCCTCGGACACATCCGCCACGAGGGCCCCGCGGAACGGTACGCCGACGCCCTGGAGCACGGTGACGAGGTCGGCGCCGCCCGGGCCCTGGTCCCGGGCGCGGTCTCGGAGGCCGACCTGCCGGCCGCGCGGATCGCCGCCGCCGCCGCCCTCGCTTCCGTGGACCGGGGCGCGGCCCACCGCCACCTGGACGCCCTGGCGGATCCCTTCGATCGCGCGCTGTGGAAGGCTCGCCTGGGGCTGGTGCCGGCGGCCCGGGGGTGGGCCGAGGTGGCGCGGCACGCCACCGGCCCCCGCGCGCCGGCTGCCCCCCTGGCCCGGCTCCGGGCGGCCCTGGCGCTCAGGACCGAGGGGAAGGCGGCCGAGGCCCAGGGCCTCCTCCCCGATCTCCAGGATGTCGCCCGGCGCTTTCCCAAGGAATCCGCGGCGTTGCAGGCCGGCGACGCGACCGACGCCCTTCTGATGGCGGCCCGCGCCGCCCCCGGGAACTCCCAGGGGTGGTCCCGGGCGCTGGCGGCGGCGATCTCGCGGTCCGGCCCGGAGGCGGGTCTCCGGATCGGCGTCGAGGCCTGGGCCCACGAGTGCCGCGAGCCCCTCGCCACGGCGCTGGCCGCCCTCGTCCCCGTCCTGCGGCGGGACCCGGCCCGGGCCGTCGCCGCCTTGGCCGCCCTCGACCTCCCCGTCCCCGGCGCGCTCTGGCCCTGCCTGGCGTTCCACCTCATGGAGGCGGGGTCCGGCGTGACGGACCTGTTCGACCTGGCGCACCGGAGGCTCACGCCCCACGCCGCGGGGCTGATGCACGCGGTCCTCGGCGACATGACGAACCTCCTGGACGGGGACGGCGTCCTCTACGCGGGCGACCCGGTCATACGGGACTACTGGATGCGGGACCCGCGGACCCTGGCGGCGGCCCTGCTCTCGGCGGGCTCCGCCACCGTCCGCAGGGTGGGCGAGCAGCTCCGGAAGATGCCCCCGTCCCCCGAGCGGGATCGCCTGGTGGTGGCGATGGTGGAGGGGGCGCTGGGGGCGGAGGAGGACCACGTGCTGGCGGCCTACGTGCCCTCGCCCCTCCTCACGCCGGCGGGCGACCTCGGCACCTACGTCAAGCACCTCCTCGGCGTCCGGGGGCCCCGGGCCGCCATCCGGGATCCCGCCCTCGCCGCCGCCCTCAGGTCGGGCAAGTTCGTGTTCGCCCCGCCTCCCCACGAGTTCGGGCGCTGCGTGGAGGAGGCGGCCGACCTGCACCAGGGCATCGTGACCCAGGTCCTCTTCGGCAGCCCCTCCCCGTCCGGTCCGGCCCCCGCACCTCGCCCGGCGGGGAAGAAGGACGGCGACAAGAAGAAGAAGGCCAAGCGCAAGGCCGAGAAGGCCGCCCGAAGGAAGAACCGATGAGCGTCGCCGGAGGGTCCGATCCGTACCAGGTCCTGGGCGTCCCCAGCGACGCCGACGAAGCGGCGATCCGCTCCGCCTATCGCCGCGCGGTGCGGGAGCACCCCCCCGATCGGGACCCCGAGGGATTCGAGAGGGTGCGGGACGCCTACGAGAAGGTCCGGGACCCCGCCGCGGCCGCCTACGCGCTGCTGGACGCCCCGGTCCCGGACCTCCCCACGCCCCGGGTCGCGCCCATGCCTCCCCCGCCGCCTTACGGCGCCGCGGCCCGCGACCTGCTGCGGACCCTGCTGGCCTCTGGCGCCATCGACGTGGAGGGCGGGCGTGGACGGTGAGGAGGTCAAGGAAGCCCTGGACGCCCTCCGGGAGGAGGTGCGGCGGGGCGCGCGGGCAGCCCTCGCCGCGAAGCTCGCCGCCGAGGAGGCGGCCCGGGTGCCCGCGGACGACGCCTGGGTGTCGGGGCTGCTGCCGGTCCTGGACGCGCTGGAACGCTGCGAGGTCCAGGCGGGGGAGCTCTCCGCCGACCTGGCCCACCCCCGAGGCCGGTGGCCGTGGCGCCGGCCTGCGGAGCCCCGGGCCGCGGTCCTGGCGGAGGGGGTGCGGATCGTCCGGGAGTCGCTGGAGGGGGCGCTGGCGGGCCGGGGATACCGGTTGGAACGCCCCCGGGGGGAGCCCTTCGACGCCACCCGCCACCGGGCGGTGGACACCCGACCCGGCGGTCAGGCGGGGCGGGTCGTGTCCGTGGTCCGGGCGGGGGTCCTGAGGGGGGATCGGGTGGTGCGCGAGGCCGAAGTCGTCGTCGGAACCTCGCGGGAGCTGGAGGCACCGTGAGCGCGATCGGGATCGACCTGGGGACCACCAACTCGGCGGTGGCGATCGTCCTGGAGGGGCAGCCCCGCCTGGTGCCCGACGGCTCCGGCGACGTGCTGCTGCCGTCGGTGGTCGGCTTCGACGCCGAGGGGCGCACCCTGGTGGGGAGGGCCGCCCGCAACCAGGTCGTCGTGGCCCCGGAGCGGACCGTGCGCTCCGTCAAGCGGGCCATGGGCACCGACGCCACGTTCTCCGTCGGGGGACGGGACTGGACGCCGGTGGAGGTGTCGGCGCTGATCCTGAGGAGCCTGGTGGACCGGGTGGAGGCGAGCACGGGCGCCCGCCCAGCCCGCGCGGTCATCACCGTCCCCGCGTTCTTCACCGACGCCCAGCGCCAGGCGACCCGGGACGCCGGCGAGCTGGCGGGCCTGGAGGTGCTCCGCCTGGTGAACGAGCCCACCGCCGCCGCCCTCACCTACGCCGCGGAGCGCGAGGAGATGGTGGTGGTCTTCGACCTGGGCGGCGGCACCTTCGACGTGTCGGTGGTGGAGCGGGGCCCGGACTTCACCGAGGTCAGGGCCAGCCACGGGGACACCCACCTCGGGGGCGACGACCTCGACGTGGCCCTGGCCCGGGCCCTGGCGGCGGAGTGGGGACACCCCGAGGTGGAGCAGGACCGGCTGGGCTGGGAACGCCTGGTGCAGGCGGCGGAGCGGGCCAAGATCGCCCTCTCCGAACGGAATACCGTGAAGGTCCAGGAGACGTGGCTGCTGGGGGACCTGCACCTGGACGTGGTGCTGACCCGGGAGGCGCTGGAGGAGGTCGTGCGCCCCCTCCTGCTGCCGACCCTGGAGCACCTGGCGACGGCGCTGGAACAGGCCGGCGTGGCCGCGGCGGACGTGGACCGGGTGCTGCTCGTGGGCGGGGCCACCCGGATGCCCCTGGTGCGGCAGATCCTGGAGGAGGCCCTCCCCGCGCCGGTCCACGCCGACGTGGACCCCGACGCCGCCGTCGCCCTGGGGGCGGGCCTGCTGGCCGCCCGGCTGGCCGGGGAGGAGGTCGACGCCCTGCTGGTGGACGTCACCCCCCACTCCCTGTGCGCGGGCATGTCCCACGGCCACGGGGATCCCACCCTCTACGCCGAGGTCATCATCGCCCGGAACACCGTCGTCCCGGTCACCCGCTCCCGCGTGGGCTACACCCACTTCCCCGGGCAGCCGCAGGTGCGGATCCCCATCGGACAGGGGGAAGGGGTGGAGTTCGACGACCTCACGCGCCTCGGGGAGGTCGTCCTGACCGACCTGGATCCTCGCGCCGGGATCCAGCCCATCGACATCCGCTACCACCTCGACGCCTCGGGGGTGCTCACCGTCCACGCCACCGAGCGCCTCTCGGGCAAGGACGCCCAGGTGCGGATCGCCGACTCTCCCTATGCCCTCAGCGAGAGGCGCCGGGCGGGGAGCGCCGCGGCCGTGGACCGCGCATCGACGGCCCCCGCCGAGGGCCTGGAGGAGGTCCGCGAGGTCGCCGCGCGGATGCTGCTCCAGGCGTCCAAGGCCCGGGGAGGGGACGAGGCCGCCCTGGCGAGGATGAACGAGGCCGCCGCCGAGCTGGCCCGGGCGCTGGACGGCGGGGACGCCGCGGCGATCTCCCGGGCGACCGACACCCTCGCCGACCGGCTGCTGGACATGGTCTAGGCGAGGCGGCCGGCGTTCACACCGCCACGGCGTTGCGGGCGTCGGCGTACCAGACCATCCCCGAGACCTCCCGCGCGGCGTCGGAGAGCAGATGCAGGACGGCCCGGACCGCGTGATCCGGGTCGCCGGGCTCGTACTCCCGGCCCGGGAACACCAGGTTGGTGGGCACCCGGCCCCGCACCGCCCCCACCTCCGCCGCCAGGGAGGACACCAGGGCCTGGAGGTGGGCGCGGACGACGTCCAGGCGCCGGAGGGAGGCGGCGTCGGAGCGGGGCGTGTCGGGGCCCACGAACACGAGGGCGCAGCGGGCCTCTCGGGCGGCGCGCTGGAGCAGGGGCTCGTCCTCGGTCGCCCAGTCGCCGGGCCGGCGCTCCAGCGTGCCGTTGCTCCCCAGGGTCCCCCGCTCCCGCTCCAGCAGCGAGACCAGCGAGGACAGCTCCAGGAAGCGGGGATCGGCGATCCCCTCCCTCCGGGCAGCCTCCACCAGCACGGCGACGCAGGCGTACCGGGCCACCAGCGCGGGCACGAAGGCGAACTGCTCCTTCAGGGACAGGACCTCGCGCTCCGAGAGGCCCGTGAGGGGCGCGTCCACCCCCAGCTCCCCCGTGGCGTGGACGAAGGCGTCGAGTCCCCCGAGGCCGGGCTCGGCGAGGACCCGCTCGAAGAGCCCCCGGACGGCCGCCTCGTCCCTGAGGTCCAGGTCGACGGGGAGGACCGCGGGGCCGACCGCGCCTCCGTCCCGCAGGGAGGCGAGGGGACCGGCCAGGGACGACACCACGCCCCGGGCGTAGGATGCCCCCAGCACCACCCGGGCGCCGGCGTCCGCCAGGCCCAGCAGCAGGGAGCGCAGCCGCTCCGGCGCGGCGGTGCCCGTCAGGAGCACCCGCCGGCCCCGCAGGTCCGGGGGGCTGGCGGCGAGGCGGGCGGGGGCGATCCGGGGCGTGCCGCGGTAGTCCCGCCCCCCGCCGAACTCCACGAGACCACCACTTGCGGCGAGGCGCACGTCGGGAGCGGTGAGGGCGACGATGGCTCGGGCGATCTCGTGGGGCGTCGGGTAACGCCCTGCGGGGTGGCCCTGGGAGCGCCGGACCTTCACGTCCTCGGGACGGATGGTCCGGCCCCACAGGCCCCGCTCCACCGACACCAGGGGGTGGACGGCCTGTTCGCCCCGGACGCCCTGGGCCGCGCCGGGGTTGACGGCGAGCACCGCGAGGCCCGACTCCGCCAGCTCCGCGGCGGCCAGGCGGGCGAACTCCAGCCGGAAGGCTTGGCCGGCCGTGAGGGCGGTGCGGTAGGGGTAGGGATGGACGAGCTGCCGGTGGGGAGGGGCCGCGTCCTCCACCAGCACCACGAAGGTCCCCCGGCCGGAGCGCCTCATCAGCGGCGCCGCCCGGCGCACCAGGCCGAGGGGGTGGATGTGGCGGTCGTAGGTCGCCCGCCACCGAGCCGTGGGGACCCGGCAGAGGGCCCGCACGTCCCCGGGATCCCCGACGCCCAGGACGACGACGTCGAGGCGGCCCCAGCGCCCCTCGACCTCGGCGAGCATCGCCGCCTGGACCTCGGGATCCGCCACGTCGCCGGGGACCAGCAGCCCCTCGGACCCCAGGTCCCGGACCTCGTCCACCGCTGCGCGCAGGCGGGGATCCTCGACGCCGACGACGGCGATCCGCGCCCCCTTCTCGCCGAAGACCCGCGCCAGGGCCTGGCAGAGGGCGACCGCGGCGGGATCCCGGCCGGCGCAGGTGAGCGCCACCACCTGTCCCCGGAACGGATCGCCGTCGTTCCCCCGCGCCGCGCGGGGCGCGGCCTGAGACCCCTGGGTCATCGGCGCCGACTCCGGGGATGGGGGCCGCGGGCGGGGCGGGGAGCGCCGGCCGGGCGGCGGGGAGAGTGTACCAGACTCGTGTTTCGCACTTTCGGGCCGTCGCGAGGTCCAGGACTGGCCGAGCCCCGGCAAGGAGCAGGGCCGGATTTCGCGGGAG
>JAKLKC010000075.1 GCA_023150875.1 Myxococcota bacterium
TCCGACCCTGCTCCTTGCCGGGGCTCGGCCAGTCCTGGACCTCGCGACGGCCCGAAAGTGCGAAACCCGAGTCAGGGCTCCTCGTCGAAGCCGTCGACGGCGGCGCGGAAGTCCCTCAGGAAGGCCCCCGACGCGCTCCCGTCCACGGCACGGTGGTCGTAGCCCAGGGTGACGTAGGCCATCGGGCGCACCGCGATGGCGTCCCCCTGGTCCTCCAGGACGACCACACGCTTCTTCACGGCCCCGATCCCCACGATCCCCACCTGGGGCTGGTTGATCAGGGGCATGCCCGCGAGGTTCCCGAACACCCCGAGGTTGCTCAGCGTGAAGGTGCCTCCCCGGAGCTCGTCGGGCTGGAGGCGCCGCTCCCGGGCCCGGCGGGCCAGCTCGTCCACGCGGCGGGCGAGCCCCGTCAGCGTGTAGTCCTGGGCGTCCCGCAGCACCGGCACCACCAGGCCGCCGTCGGGGAGCGCCACGGCGATCCCGAGGTGGATCCCCCGGTGCAGCACCGACTCCCGCGCCGCCGTCACCGAGGCGTTGAGCCTGGGGTGGCGCTGGAGCGTGCTCACCAGGGCTCGGGCCAGGAAGGGGGTGTAGGTCAGCCGGAAACCCTCCCTCGCTTCGAAGGCCGGGCCCCGCCCCCGCCGGAGGGCCTGGATCCGGCTGAAGTCGACCTCGGCGAGGGCGTGGACGTGGGGAGCGACGTGCCAGGTCAGCGCCATGTGGTCGAAGATCGCCCGGCGCACCGGCCCCATGGGCTCGACGACGTCCCCGGGCTCCACGACCGGCGCGAAGCGGGCGAGGAGCTCGGTGGGGAAGCCCGGCAACGGCGGCCCCGCGGCCATGAGCGCGGCGGGGGAAGGTCCCACCCCGCGGGGAGGTGCGGCGGCCCGGGCCTCCATGTGGGCCAGCACGTCGCGCCGGCTGATCCTCCCCTGCCTGCCCGTGCCACGGATCGCAAGCAGATCAAGGGCATTCTCCCTGGCGAGACGCCTCACGACCGGGGACGAGAACACCCTGCCCGCCCCCCGCGGCCCCGCCACTCCGGCGGGGGAGGGAATGAGGGTCGGGACCTCCGGGCGGACCGGCTCGGCGGCCGGCGGGACTCCGGGGGAGGCGGCTTCGCCTTCCTGGACGGTGGCGATGACCGTGCCCACCCGCACCGTCCGGCCCTCCTCCACGAGGACCTCCTCCACCACCCCGGAGACCGGCGAGGGCAGGTCCATCTCCGCCTTGTCGGTGCTAAGGATGCAGAGGGGCTCGTCCCGCTCGATCCTCTCGCCGGGGCGGCGGTTCCAACGCACCACCGTCGCCTCGAAGATGCTCTCGCCCACCTGGGGCATGGGGACCTGGAAGGGCATCGCTTGGCTCCGGGGATCAGTAGGCGTGGAGGTCCCGGAGCGCCGCCTCGATCCGCGCGGCGTCGGGCAGGAACGCCTGCTCGAGGGAGGGGGCGAAGGGGATGGGCGTGGAGGGAGCGCCCAGGCGGCGGACGGGGGCGTCGAGCCACTCGAACGCCTCCTCCTGGATGGCGGCGGCCACCTCGCCGCCGAAACCCCCCAGGGTGGGGGCCTCGTGGGCCACCAGCACCTTCGCGGTCTTGCGGGCCGAGGTCACCACCGTCTCCCGGTCCCAGGGCACCAGGGTGCGGAGGTCCACCACTTCCACCGACACGCCGTCGCGCTCCAGCCGGCGCGCCGCCTCCAGGCAGGGGTGGAGGGTGGTGCCCCAGGTGACCACCGTGAGGTCCCGGCCCTCCCTCTTGACGTCGGCGAGGCCGAGGGGGACGACGTGGTCCCCGGGGGGCATCTCTTCCCGCAGGTCGGGGCGCCGGTAGAGGGCCTTGTACTCGAAGAAGAGCACCGGGTCCTCGTCCCGGATCGCCGCCTTCAGCAGCCCCTTGGCGTCCCGGGCCGTCGCCGCCGAGACCAGCTTCAGGCCCGCGACGTTGGCGAAGTAGGACTCCACGTTCTGCCCGTGGAAGGGTCCCCCGGTGGTGCCCCCCCCGGCGGGACCCCGCACCACCAGGGGGACGCCCTTGCCCCAGCGGTAGCGGCACTTCGCCGCCCAGTTCACCAGGGGGTCGAAGGCGCAGGAGACGAAGTCCATGAACTGCATCTCCGCCACCGGACGCAGGCCCATGAGGGCCGCGCCCACCGCGGCGCCCACGATCCCCAGCTCGGAGATGGGCGTGTCCACGACCCGGTGCATCCCGTAGCGCTCCTGGAAGCCCTGGGTGATCTTGAACGCCCCTCCGTAGGCGCCCAGGTCCTCTCCGATGAGGAAGACCCGGCGGTCCCTCTCGAGCTCCTCGCGCAGGGCCTCGCGGACCGCCTCCAGGTAGGTGAGACCGCTCATCGCTCGTCCTCCACGGCGGCCCGCACCGGGGCGTAGGGTACGACCTCGGGGTTCCAGAGCCCGGTGTCGTCGAAGGGTGCGCGCACCCGGGACTCCACCGTGGCGGCGTCCTGGCGGAACCAGCCGTCGGGGGCGGCCTCCCCGTGGGTCCAGGGGTAGCCCGCCACCGCCAGCGGGGAGGGCTCGCCGTGGTACACGCCACCGATCACGGTGGCGGGATCCGGCTCGGGGGCGGCGAGGGCGGCCTCGGCCTCGGCGAGCACCATCGCCTGGACCTCGTCCTCCATCGCCGCCAGGTCCGCCTGGGTCGCCACCCCCTCGTCCAGCAGGCGCTGGCGCTGGAGGGCCAGGGGGTCCCGGGCGCGCCAGGCCTCCAGCATCTCCCTCGAGACGTACTTCGCGTCGTCGTGGGCGGCGTGGCCCACCATCCGCATGGTGAGCGCCTCCACGAAGACCGGCCCCTGCCCCCGGAGGCAGATCTCCCGGGCCTCGCGGGTCGCCGCCCAGACGGCCTCCACGTCGTTCCCGTCCACCTGCATCACCGGGCAGCCGTAGCCCGCGGCGCGGGCGGCGAGGTCCCGGGCCCGGAACTGGCGGTTGGTGGGGGTCCCGTAGGCCCACCCGTTGTTGGAACCGATCACCACCAGGGGCAGGCGCTGGACGCAGGCGAGGTTGAAGCCCTCGTAGAACTGCCCCGTGCTCATCGCCCCGTCTCCGGTGTGGGCCACGGTGACGGCGTCGAGGCCCCGGTACCTCTGGGCCAGCGCGACCCCCGTGCAGACCGAGACCATCGAGCCCAGCATGGAGATGGGCGAGATCAGCCCCCGGCCGTCCGGGTGGAGCTCGCCGAAGTGCACGTTGGTCTCCCGTCCCGCCGTCGGCCCGCCCCCCTTGGCCATGTACTGCATGATCACCAGGCGAGGCGCGTACCCGCGGACGAAGAACGCCCCCAGCTCGCGGATCCCCGGCCCGAAGACGTCGTTCTCGCCCATGGCGTAGGCCGATCCCACGCCGATGGCCTCCTGGCCGAGGCAGCGGTACAGGCCCCCCTTGAGCTTGCCCTGCTTGGCGAGGATCCCGAGCCGCTCCTCGACGTCGCGGGTGATCAGCATGAACCGGTATAGGCCGATCCGGTCCTCGGGCGGGGGCGTCATGGGGTGGGCTCCTGGGGGATGGGGGGCAGCGGTCCCGGGGGGATCCACTCGCGGCCGAAGACGGCCAGGAACTCGGGGACGAGGCGGGAGGCGGCCTCGTCCACCGTCACCTCGCGCCCCAGGATCCCCGAGAGGCTGGCGATCCCGCGGTCCCGGATCCCGCAGGGCACGATGAGGTCGAAGTGGGAGAGGTCGTTGGCGACGTTCAGGGCGAAGCCGTGGTGGGTCACCCAGCGGCTCGCCTTCACGCCGATGGCCGCCAGCTTGGCGTCCCCCACCCAGATCCCCGTCAGCCCGGGGACCCGGGCGGCGGCGATGCCGAAGGAGGCGGCGGTGCGGATGAGGACCTCCTCCAGGTCCCGGAGGTAGCGGTGGAGGTCCCGCTCGTCCTCCCGGAGCTGGAGGATCGGGTAGCCCACGAGCTGTCCCGGGCCGTGGAAGGTGATGTCGCCGCCCCGGTCGGTGAGCTCCACGGCGACCCCCCGGGCGGCGAGGGTGTCGGGGTCCGCCAGCAGGTGCTCCCGTCCCCGGCCGGTCTCGTGGAAGGTGACGACGGGATCGTGCTCCAGGAGCAGGAGCTGATCCGGGACCTCCCCCCGGGTCCGGGCCGCCACCAGGGCCTTCTGGAGACGGAAGGCTTCTCGGTAGCCCACCCGGCCGAGGAGACGCACCTGCACTCCGGGCGATCCGGGGGAGCGGCCCGCCGGGGAGCGGGGCGCGCGAAGTCCGGGACGGGGGGCGCTGCTCATGGACGGACCGCGGCTGGGGGCGCGCGATGGTAGGACCCGGGGGGCGGAGGGTCAAGGGTCCCCATCCGTCCGCCGCGCTCCGGGCGTCGGGGCTCCCAGACCCGCCGCCCGCAGCACCTCCCGCGGGGGGACGCCCTCCCACGCCATGGCCGCGGCCGCCGCCGCACACAGGACCCCGAGGTGGGAGGCCCGGAGGATCGCCGCCGCGGCCACCGCCGGGGCCCTCTCCAGGCCCAGGAGCGTGGCGCCGGCGACCACCGCCGCCTCCAGGAGCCCGAGCTGGAGGGGTGGGGGAGGTATCAGCATGAAGAGGAAGCACGCCGAGAGCATCACCGGCCCGGCCCAGGGGGACGCCGGCCCGTCCACGGCGGCGACCAGCAGGTGGAGAGACGCGGCGTTGCCCGCCCAGACGAGGGCAGTGAGGGACGCGGCGAGGGCCAGGGTAGGCATGTGGCGCAGGGTGCCGAGGCCGGCCGCGAGGGACTGGAGGGTGGCGAGGGCGCGGCCTGCGAGGGGGGGAGGGAGGGGCGCCAGGAGGGGGCGGACGCGCCCCGGGAGGGACGGCCCCGAGGCCAGGACGGCCCCCAGCACCAGGGCCCCCGGGACCGCGACTCCCGCCAGCAGGCCCCGGCTCAGGTCGACGGCGTCGAAGGCGTGCTCGCCGATGTCGACGGCGGTCGGGGGGATGGAGGCGAAGGCCGCCACCGCCAGCACCGCGGGCACCACGAAGGCCAGGTCCAGCAGGCGCTCGGCGGCGACCACCCCCAGGGTCGCGGCGAAGGGCACGCCCCGCCTGGCCAGGAGCCACGGACGCACCAGCTCCCCCAGCCGCATGGGCAGCGCGTCCATCGCCAGGAAGCCGATCCCGCTGGCGGTGGCGACGTCTCGGGGGCGGACGGGGGCGGTGCGGCCCACCAGCACCCCGAAGCGCAGCGCCCGGGCGGCGACCATCGAGCCCGCGTACAGGAAGACGGAGGCCGCCACGAGGCCGGGATCCGCCCCCGCCAGGGCGGCGCCCAGGTCCCGGGGCCGGGTGCCCCGGAACGCGAGGGAGAGGCAAGCCAGGCCCAGGAGCAGGGTCGGCAGGACACGAAGGAGTCGGGGCAACCGTTCCGTCCCGGAGAAGCGGCGAGGCCCGCCCCACCGGCGCGGCGCGGGGCCGGACGGAGTCTATCCGATCCGGGACGCCTTTCCCGGGACGCCCCGCTGGAGCACAATCACCGGGTCCCGGCCCGAGGATCGCCCCGCTGAGACGCGCTCTCACCACCCTGCTGCTCCTCTCCTTCTCGGCCGCCGCCGTGGGGGCCCTGTTGGCGCGGGACCCCCGGCCGGTCCACGTCGTCGCCCGCGGGGACACCCTGTCCGCCATCGCCCGGACCCGGCGGGTCGGGGTCGCGGACCTGAGGGAGTGGAACGGCATCCGGGGGGACCGGATCGAGCCCGGTCAGCGCCTCTTCGTGGCCCCGCCAGCGTCTCTCGGCGCGCGGCTCCTGGCGCTGCTTCCCGGCTCGGGTGAGGACCCGGCGGGGGAGGGGGGCCCCTCGGGAGGGCGCACCCGGGAGGGGCGCGGCCGCCCCCGCGCCCGGGGCAAGGTGTCCAGGGCCTCTCCCCTGAGCCTGGCCCCTCCGTCCGGGGAGGCCCCCCTGGCTCCCCTCACCCTCCCGCCAGCGAGGCCGTGCCTCGACGCGGCGGAGGCGGGGGTTGTCGATGGAGACGAGGGGAGTGGGCTCGCCGTCGAGCGCTCGGCGGGCTTGACCGCCGAGGCCGCCCGGGGCGCCGTCGCGGCGTTCCAGCCCCAGGCCCGCCGCTGCTTCCGGGGCCACGAGGGCGTGTATGGGCAGCTCGTCCTGGAGGTCTCCGTCGGCTGCGACGGTCGGGTACGGGAGGCGGCGGTCGTCGACGACACCGTGTACGACGCCGCCTTCGCCGCCTGTATCGCCGACGTGTTCCGCTACGCTCCCTTCGAGGCCCACGGCCGGGACGAGGTGGTCTTCCAGATCCCCCTCACCTTCGACCGTCCGGCCCGGACCGATTGACCGGCGCCCGGGCCCGTCAGCAGTTCCCCATTCCCCCGTAGCGCTCCCGGTCGATCCGAGCCAGGTCGCGCACCCGGTCCAGGAGCGCCTCGGCGATCTCCTGGGCGCCGGCCTCCCGGTCCAGGGAGCCGGCCCGCACCGCCTCGCCGAAGGTGATCCGCACGGGCGACCCCCGCCTCCCCGGGGGCCTGAAGTTCCGCCGCACCTCGTGCACGACGTCGTTGGAGAGCCCGATCACGAAGAAGGGCAGGATCAGAGTCTCGGGGTCCGCGGCCTTCACCAGGTGCCCCACTCCGGGCCGGGCGGGCTGGATCTCGTAGGGGTCCGGGCCCTTTCCCCGGGTCCCCTCCGGGTGGATGCCCAGGACCGCCCCCGGCTGGTCCAGGGCGTGGGTCATCTGGGCGATGCCCACCGGGTTCAGGCGGAACCGGCGGTCGTCCCGGAAGACCGGGGGCCACATCGCCCCTCCGCTGAGGACGAGGTTCACCAGCAACCCCAAGGGGTGCGTGAACCAGGTGTTGGCGCGGACGGGGAAGTAGATCCGGCGCATGAAGCGCGCGTGGCGGTAGAGGACCGCGCTCGCCACGTACATGTCGAAGAAGGAGCGGTGGTTGGAGATCAGGATCACCCCCCGGGTGGGGGCGAGCCCCTTCGGGATCTCCAGGCCGTGCAGGTCCTGGAGGCGCCCCGTGGCGGCGTTGATCCAGGTGGTGTTGAAGTGGCGGGCGAAGAACAGGACCACCGTCTTGACCAGCCCGCTGGTGTTGATGAGGTCGCAGATGGGCACGGCGACGCGCTCGAAGCCCCGGAGCTCGGTGGGGTCGATGCGGGGGAAGGCCCCACGGCGGATGGGGGTGGGCTGGGTCTCGCTCTTGGTCAGCGTCCGCATCGGGCGGCCTCAGGGGGTGGTCGGAGAGGAGCATAGCGGATCGGGGCCCTTTCGCGTCCGCCGAGTCGAGCCTATCGTTCCGTCGGCGCCGGTGTCCCCGCGGGGGGACCGGGCGGGCGCTCCGGAGCAGACATGGTCCAAGGAACCGGGATGGGGTCCGCGGCCCCGGGCCCCTTCGAGGCCCGCATCGCGGAGAAGCTGAGGGCGGCCCTGGAGCCCGAGGTCGTCCAGGTGGTGGACGAGAGCAGCATGCACGGCGCCTCCCGTGGCGCGGGGTCGCACCTGAGGGTGCTGGTGGTGGCCTCGACGTTCGCCGGGGTGCCCCTCGTCCAGCGCCACCGCAAGGTGAACGACGCCCTCTCGGAGGAGTTCGCCGCGGGGCTCCACGCCCTCACCATCGGCGCCCACACGCCGGATGAGTGGGAGGCCCGCGGACGGAAGGCGATGGAGACCCCGCCGTGCCGAGGGGGTTCCGGGCACGGCTAACCATCATCAGGCAATCCACCGAACGTTTGTTGCGTGCCCGTGCCCGGGCCCCTGCCCGATCCGTGGTGGGCAACGGCACCGTGATCGGATGTCCCAGCCGGGCACGGGCGCGGGCACCGGCCTTCGGCCTGGGCTCGGGCACGAGGGAACGCGGTACGGATCCGCTCCGAGGCCGTTCCCCTCCAGCTCATTGCCTGAGGCGGGTTAGCGGGGCTGGTAGCCCACAGCATCGAGGAAGTCCTGGACCACGAGGACAGTGGAGCCCTGGCTGGGCGCGGACTCAGGGCCGAGGGCCCGGAGTACCGCGGCGACAGCCAGCGGACCGGGCGCGTCGAGGTCGGAGAAGAGGTCCGCGAGCGCCGGCAGGGCGCGGTCGATCCACCGGTTCCACGCCTGCGCCTCGCCTCGCATGCGTTCGAGCTGACCGGGCAGCCTGCCCCACAGCGGCTGCGAGGCGACGATGGCGTCGTACACCGACGCCAGGTCCTTTTCCGCCTTGCCATCCTTGCGACGCAGGCGCTCGGGACGGATGAGGACCTTGTGCAGGACGTAGGAGAGGGGCGTCGGGATCCGCACGGGGGTCACCCCGGACAGGCCCAGGCCGCCCACGGTCGCCGCATCGATGCTCAACGGTTCGAAGGCCAGGAGGTCGAGGTACTTCAGCCGCTCGGCGACGACCTCCGGTTCGGGTCGGGCCGGGCTCCCGTCGTCCTTGCCGAAAAGCGGAACCAGGAACTCCAGGTGGACCGGGGCGAGCTTCGAGTCGTCGACGCCGGCCCGCTGGTACTTGCGGGCGGCCACCCGGTGCCCGAAGTCGAGCACGTCGTACTCGACGAGCCCGGCCGCGAGGAGCCGGGTCCGCAGGGGCGGGCCTTCGTGCAGCCGGAGGTGGGGTGGGAGGGCGAGGTCCACGTCGGTGGTCGGTAGGGCGGGATGGCGGGGAATGTTCAGCAGGGCCGAGTACCGGTACAGGTACGGAGCGAACGTCCCGACCACCAGGACTTCGTCCCGATAGGGGCCCATCGCGCCGAGCGCGTGACCGAGGAGGGCGAGCGCGTCGGCAACCGCGGGTCCATGTCCGCGGGAGCTCACGGCCTTCTCCACTTCAGCACGTGATGGAGGATGTAGTCGGCCTGATCCCGGCCGCCAGCGGGATCCCCGCCGACATCAACGGCCGCCTGCAACACGTCTGTGCACCTGAGGCCGTGACGCTCCACGGCTCCTGCCAGGATGGAGCGCGTCTTGCCGGCCGCGACCAGGACGACGTCTGCGTCGCGGGCGTCGCAGGGCTCCATCCTCCATTCGTCGACCAACTGGTCGACGGCGCCGTCGAAGTAGACCTCGATTCCGCGGCTCGTCGTGTGGAGCACTCCGAGGAGTTCGCACGCGGCGTAGCCACCGACGGCGTACTGGATACCCGCCTTCGCCGCCATCGACCTCGCGAGGTCGGCGACGGACGCGATCCGCCCATACAGCCACCGGGTGGGGATCCGTGCGGCCGGCCCGGTCGCGCGATGGGTGATCCACTGACGAATCAACTCTTCGCGCCGGACGACTGCGAGGTGGCTCGAATCGCCAGACAGGAACCGTGCCTCCTTCATGGCAGCGAGGAAGCGGCTGACGGTGGCGGGGGAGCACGCGCCGATCCGCCGCAGATCGCCCGGGTTCCGGATCGCTCCCCGGGGCCCACCCCAGAGTCCCGTGGGGGCGTCCTGCAGCAGCAGGATCTTGAGGAGCCAGCAGTTCCGGTCGGTGAAGAGCGGGTGGGCGCGCGGCGATGGCACCGCACGCCCCCTCCTGCGAGGACTCGTGGTGTCGAGCTCGACACCGATCTCCGGAACCACGAGTACGGTCCGCCCCTCGTCTCCCACGAGAGCCCACCCCATCTCTGGGGCGTAGGTCCCCATGAAGCGGGCGACCGCGTCCCTCGTGGCATCGGTCACCCGGGGCAGGCTGATGGCGAGGAGGGCGAGCCCCGTTCGACCCGGAAAAAGCCGGCGAGCCTCGAGGGCATTGCGGGCCTGAAAGCCGAGGATGTCCGTGAGGCGCACCGTCGGTAGTCGCTTCAGCTCGACCGCGAGGATCCGGCTCCCGTCCTCCTCCACCAAACGGGCATCGATGCCCAAGTCGCTCGATCCCTCCCCGGTCCACTCCACCTGCACCCTGTAGGAACCCAGCGAGAGCACGCGTGCAAGCTCAGCAACGGCTTCCCTTTCGTTCATGAGGTCTACCTCGCGAGTACCGGATGGAGGGCGCCAAGTCTTGATCAGGATTCGTTTCATGCACAGGCTAACTATCCAGATCAGGAAAGTCAACTCCTCGGCGACTGTGCATCGACGGCCGTCACGACCGATCTCGTCCTCCGGGAGATAGGAAATCCAGCCCGTCGCCGGGGGCGCGGCCAGCACCGCTCCCCCGGCGACGAACGTGGGGGACCGCGGGACCTTCCGGTCCGACTCGGATCCGTGTAGAAGAGAGGACTTCCGTGCCGCGCCCCCGCCCGGGGCCCGGGCCCGCGGAACGAGGGGAACCATGCCGCGTAGCATCGCCCGTCTCGCCGCCTCCTGCGCGGCCCTGCTCGCCGCGTTCCTGCTGCTGGCGCCCGGGGCCCGCTCCGAGGGGACGTTCACCTTCAAGCTCGCCACCGTCGCCCCCGACGGCTCCCCGTGGGCGGCGGGCCTCGCCGACTTCAAGGCCGCCGTCGAGAAGAACAGCGGCGGCAGGGTGAAGGTGCGGACCTTCCTCGGCGGCGCCCTGGGGGACGAGAACGAGACCGTCCAGCAGTGCCGCCGGGGCCAGATCCAGGCGGTGGGGGCCTCCGCGGGCGCCATCGCCTCCCTGGTGCCCGAGCTGGCCATCCTGGAGCTCCCCTACCTGTTCCGGAGCGGGGCCGAGGCCGACTACGTGCTGGACCGGGTGATCGGTCCCAAGTACGCAAACCTGTTCACGGACCGCGGCCTGGTGCTCGGCTTCTGGAGCGAGAACGGCTTCCGCAACTTCGGCACCCGGAACCGGGCGGTGCGGAGCCCCACCGACCTGAAGGGGCTGAAGATGCGCTCCCAGGAGAGCCCCGTCCACCTGGCGATGTACCGGGCGATGGGGGCGTCGCCGGTCCAGATCCCCACCACCGAGGCCCTGACCTCCCTCCAGAACGGCACCGTCGACGGCTTCGACCAGACCCCCCTCTACACCCAGGCGGCCTCGTGGGACACCGCCATCAAGCACTACACGGTGTCGACCCACATCTACCAGCCGGCGGTCATCGTCTACAACCGCGACTACTTCAACACCCTGCCCGCCGACCTCAAGAAGGTCATGGCCGACGCCGCCGCGGGGATCGTGACGGACCTGCGCCGCCAGATCCGCGCCCTGGAGCCCCTGCTGCTGGAGAACCTGCAGGCGTCGGGGATCCAGGTGTACAACCCCACCGCCGCCGAGAAGGCCGCCTTCGAGAAGGCGGGGGCGCAGGCCCGCAAGGACTACGTCGCCTCCGCCTCCGCCGGGGAGAAGGCGGTGTACGACGCCATCGTCGCCGCCCTGAACGGCTACCGCGCCGGCAAGAAGTAGCGGTGGGGGCGAGGGCACGGCTCAGGAGGCTGGACGACGGCCTGTTCGCCGTCGAGAAGGCCGGCATCGTCGCCCTGACGGCGGCCATGGGGATCCTCGTGTTCCTGGACGTGGTCCACCGGGTCGCCACCCGACCCGAGGGGCCCCTGGTGCGGATCGCGGCGCGGATCCTCGGGGGCGGAGCGGCCGGCGGGGGCGCCTACGAGGCCCACGGGACCTTCCTGGCTCTGGCCCTCATGGGGCTGGTGGTGGGCCTCGCCGCCGCCACCCGCGGGGCCGCGCCGGCGCGGTCCGCCGCGGCGGGGCTCGCGGGGGCCGCGGCGTTGGGCGCCGCCCTGTGGGCCTTCGTCGTGGCCCTCCCCAACGGCCTCGTCTGGTCCCAGACCCTCGCCCTGGCCCTGATGCTCTGGGTGGGCATGGGGGGCGCCAGCCTGGCGGCCCGGGGCAACCGCCACCTGGGCCTCGACGTCGGGACGAAGCTCTGGCCCGAGCACAAGCGCCACGTCGCCGCGGCCCTCGGCAGCGGCGTGACCACCGTCGTCTGCACCGTGCTGCTGTGGCTCTCCCTGCGCTCGGTGGTGGCCCACTACGGCGACTGGCAGGCGACCCAACACGCCGGGGGCACCCTGGTGGGGCTCCCCATCCCCAAGTGGTTCGCCTTCCTGGCCCTCCCCTACGGCTTCTCCGCCCTCGCCTTCCGGTTCGGCCTGTCGGCCTGGGACGCCGCCCGGGGCCAGGTGGCCGAGGAGGAGTCGGAGCTCGACACCGCCAGGCGCCAGCTCGGGATGGACCCGGGGCCCGGACCCGCCCCGGGAGGGGTCCGATGAGCACCTCCCTCCTGCTGGTGGTGGCGGCGGTCCTGGCCCTGGTGCTGCTGGGGGCCCGCCTCTTCGTGATCGTGGGCGTGGGCACGGCCCTGTGCTTCCTGCTGCTCACCGACGACCCCGCCCAGATCTCCTCCCTGGACCGGATCGTCACCAAGGTGGAGGGGCTGACCACCAAGAACGTCTTCCTGTCCATCCCCTTCTTCATGGCCGCGGGCGCGGTGATGACCCGGGCCGGGATCGCCCAGCGCCTCATCGCCCTCGCCGAGGCGATGGTGGGCTGGCTGCCGGGGGGACTGGCCGTGGCGTCGGTGGTGGCCTGCGTGATCTTCGCCGCCATCAGCGGGTCCTCCCCCACGACCCTGGTGGCGGTGGGGTCGATCATGTTCCCCGCCCTGGTCAAGCGGGGCTACCCCGAGGGCTTCGCGTGCGGGCTGCTGGCCAGCGCGGGCTCCCTGGGCTGCATGGTGCCCCCGGCGATCTCGATGCTCATCTACGCCATCGTGGTGAGCGGCGACGCGGCGGTGGACCCGAGCGAGCTGTTCCTGGCGGGCCTGGTCCCGGCGCTGCTCATCGCGGGGCTCCTGGCGGCATACTCGGTGTGGGTCGGGTACCGCGTCCCCGGCGCCCGGGATCCCTTCTCGTGGGAGCGGCTGTGGACGGCGCTGCGCCGCGCGGGCTGGTCCCTCACGCTGCCCCTGCTGGTCCTCGGGGGGATCTACGGCGGCTTCTTCACCCCCACCGAGGCCGGCGCCGTGGCCCTGGTCACCGCCGTGGTCCTGACGGTCTTCGTCCACCGCGACATCCGCCTCGGGGACCTGCCGGCGATCTTCGTCGAGTCCGCCACCCTGCTGGGCAGCCTGATCCTCATCGTGGTGCTCGCCTTCGGGCTCAACGACTTCCTCGCCGAGGTGGACGCCGCCGGGAGGATCGCGTCCTGGGCGTCGGACTCCCAGCTCTCCACCTTCTCGTTCATGCTCCTGGTGAACGTGCTGCTCATCGTGATCGGCGCGCTGATGGACAGCATCTCGGCGACCCTGGTCTTCGCCCCCATCCTCGCCCCCGTGGCCATCCAGCACTACGGGATCGACCCCCTCCACTTCGGCGTGGTGTTCGTGGTGAACATGGAGATCGGCTACCTGGCGCCCCCCGTCGCCACCAACCTCTTCGTCGCCAGCGCCGTCTTCCGCATGCCCTTCGGGCGGGTGATGAAGGCGGTCCTGCCCACGCTCGGGATCATCTGCGCGGCCCTCGTCGCGGTGATCTACGTCCCCACGATCTCCAAGGCCGCCGTGAACCTCCGCCGCGACGTGGCGCTGTACGAGACCTTCCCCTGGGAGGGGCGCCCGGTTCAGGCCGAGGGCCCCGGTGACGTCGCGCCTCCCGGGCCCGGGGCGGCGGACGGCGGCCCCGCCCCCGGGCGCAAGCTCAGCCTCCAGGAGCTGATGAAGGCCGCGGACGCGAAGGTGCGGGCCGAGGACGAGGCGGCGGGGGACGAGGCGCCGGAGGGCGAGGGTGGCGCCGAGGCCGAACGCGGGCCGTCCCCTCCACCCCCCTGATCCCGCCGCCCGGGGAGATCCCTTTGCGCGGGGCGCGCGGCGCCCTATCTTGCCCCTTCCCCTCTCGATGGGGCCGCCGCCTCCCGGGCGACGCCCCGGAGTCCCCATGTCATCCTTGCCGACGTCCGACCGGTCCCCCCGGGACCTCCCCGCCCGCCTCGTCCCAGCCTGGAGCGCCCTCTCCGAGAGGGTGCAAGAGCTCCGGGACCTCGACGGGGTGACGGCGATCCTCGATTGGGACCAGGAGACGATGATGCCCCCCCGGGGGGCCGCCACCCGGGGCCGGCAGTCGGCCCTGATGGCGGCCCACCGCCACCGGCGCCTCACCGATCCCGCGGTGGGGGACTGGCTGGCCGCCCTGGACGAGGCCCGGGAGGACCTGGACCCCGTGCAGCGGGCCACGGTCCACCACGTGGGCCGGGCCTACCGGCGCGGGGTGCGGGTGCCGGAGCGGCTGGTGCGGGAGCTGGCCCAGGCCCGCACCCTGGGCTTCGAGGCGTGGATGCGTTCCCGGGAGGCCGGCGGCCCCGGCTTCGCCGCCTTCGCCCCGGCCCTCGGCCGCCTCGTGGACCTCACCCGGGAGTCGGCCCGGTGCATCGACGAGGGCAAGCTGGCCTACGACGTCCTGCTGGACGAGTTCGAGCCCGGCGCCCGGGTCGCGGACCTCGCCCCCCTCTTCGCCCGGCTACGGGGAGAGCTCCAGGCGCTCCTGGACGCCATCGCCGGCGCCGCCCCCCTCCCCGCGTCCCCCTTCGGGGGCCGCACCTTCGACCTCGCCGCCCAGAAGGCGTTCTCCGAGCGGGTCCTGCGGGACATGGGCTTCGACTTCGAGCGGGGCCGCCTGGACCACGCCGAGCACCCCTTCAGCACCGGCACCTCCCCCGAGGACGTGCGCCTGACCACCCACCTGTACGAGGGGGACCTGCTGGCGGGCCTCTCCAGCACCATCCACGAGGGGGGCCACGGCCTCTTCGAGCAGGGCTTCGACCCCTCCCTGTGGGGAACCGCCGCGGCGGAGTCCCCCAGCTTCGGCCTCCACGAGAGCCAGAGCCGCTTCTGGGAGAACCAGGTGGGCCGCTCCCTGCCCTTCTTCCGCCACTACCTCCCCGCCCTGCGGGCGGCCTTCCCGGGCGGGATGGACGGCGCGGGGGCCGAGGACCTCTACCGCGAGGCCAACCGGGTGGAGCGGAGCCTGATCCGGGTGGACGCCGACGAGGCGACCTACAACCTCCACATCATCGTGCGCTTCGAGATCGAGCTGGCCCTGTTCGCCGGGGACCTCCCCGTGGACGATCTGCCCGAGGCCTGGAACTCCCGCTACCGCGACCTGCTGGGCGTCACGCCGCCGGACGACAAGAGGGGCGTCCTCCAGGACGTCCACTGGTCCCACGGCGCCTTCGGCTACTTCCCCTCCTACACCCTGGGCAACCTCTACGCCGCCTCGTTCACCCGGAAGATGGAGGAGGACCTGGGAGACCTGGACGACCTGGTGGGCCGGGGCGAACTCCGCGCCGTGCTCGCCTGGCTGCGCGGACAGGTCCACCGCCACGGCCGCCTCCTGGACACGGGCGAGCGGGTCAAGGCGATCGTCGGCGAGCGGGACCCCGTGGCCGACCTGGTGGACCACCTGTGGACCCGCCACGGCGGCCTCTACGGCGTGGCGCGACGGGCCTGAGGGGAGCGGGCGCGGGGCGCCGGGCCGCGGGGAGGGCGGGGGCTCACCCCTCCTCCACGTACAGCCACGCCATGCACCTCTCGGCCGCCTCGTCCGTGCCCCACTCCACCGGAGCGGTCCGGGACGTGGTGTCGTAGGCGCAGGTGAGGCGGATCACGTCCCCGGCCGCCACGGTCAGGGGCTCCTCGTACAGGTACAGGTCCTCCCAGTGGAGGTCCCAGTGGGGCACGTCCACGGCGCACGCGACCTCGCCCCCCCGCACCACCTCCACCCTCACCGACGACCCGAGCTGGTGCATCCGGGGGGACAGGCCCCAGAGGAGGCCCGACACCCCGGCGGGGATCTCCTGCTCGTGGGTGACCGCGACCTCGACCTCTCCGGGGGGCAGCGCCGCCTCGCCCGCCGCCTCCACCGCCACCATCAGGCCCTCGGCGGGCACGGCGTCCTCCAGGTCCAGGTCCACCGTCGTGCGGTCCGGGAAGGAGCCGTTGGCCATGCTGTAGTGGACCTGGAGGACGGCCCGGCGACCGCCGGGGAGGCGCACCCCCGTGCCGTCCGGGAGGGTCGTCGCCCCCGTGCCCGGGGTCCAGCCGGCGACCAGGCGGGCGGGGAAGACCGGGCCGTGGAGGCAGGGCCAGCCCGGGGCGGCGTCCAGCAGGTCCAGCTCCTCGGCCGCCCCCTCCGCCGACGCGTCGTCCAGGGCGTACAGGGAGGCGTGGTGGACGATCCGGGCGTCCCCCGGCCGCACGTCGTACCCCACCAGGAAGGCGTCCCCGTCCAGGGCGGGGTCCACCAGGAAGCAGCGGAAATCGTCTTCCCCGTAGGGGTTGCTGGGCTGGTAGTCCGCCCCTGGGTCCAGGCTGACGTCCACCTCGCCCAGGGTCGGCAGGGGCGCGGGCTCGGGTGGACTCGCCCCCTCGTCCCCGAGGGGAGCCCCCGCCTCGGCCCACGCCGCCAGCACCGCGATCTCCTCGTCGTCGAGCCAGCGGGCCGGCGCGAAGGTGTTGCAGTCGCCACAGTTGTCCGGCGGAAAGGGCGGCATCTCCCGCGCCGTGACCGCCGCCTTCACGTTCCAGGCCCTCTGGGCGGCGTTGGCGCCGTCGTGCAGCGGGATCCCGGCGATCCCGTCGGGTCCGTGGCAGCCGAGGCAGTGCTGGGCGAGGATGGGGGCGACGTCCTCGCTGTAGGTGGGCGCCCCGTGGACCGCGATGGCCTCCTCGGGATCGCCGCAGGTCGGCGGGAAGGCGTACTCGAAGGGCGGGTCGGCCGGGCAGCCGGCGAGGGCGGCTACCCAAGGCAGCAGGGCGAAGACACGGGCGTTCCCCACGGCGGATCTCCTGGACGGCCGGTCCCCCCGGCCACGGCAGAGAGTATTCCGCCCGCCCCCCCGGGGCGCAACGAACGGCCCCTTCCCCCTTGCCCCGCCGCCTCCCCGGCGGTAGGTTGCGGGCTCCGCTCCGGGGCCGTCCATGTCCACCACCGGCGTCCGCGTCCCTGGCATTCCGAGGAGCCCCGGCGCCGGAGCGGCGCCGTCGCGGCGAGGCTCCCCCGCTCGCCCGTCCCGTCCCCGGAGCCCGGGCGCGAGCGGCGCCAAGTCCCCGCACCCTTTCCCTACGCCGGCCGAGAGTCGATAGAGAAACCGCGCCGCCGCGGCGGCGTGGCCTCCCGCCCTTCCCCTCAGAGGATCTCTCCGCGATGCCTTCCGATCAGAGCCGCCCCCCCCAGCCCGAGGTGTTCGCCAAGCACCGCCGCCGCGGACCCTCCCCCGAGGCCGAGGCCGCGCCCGAAGGGTCGGGTACCGCCCGCCCGGTGTGGCGACGACCCGAGGCGGCGGAGCCGAGTCCCCCCGAGGTCCGGGAGCCCCCCCGCGCCGTCGCCCCTCCCCCCGCCGCCCCCGCGGCCCGCCCCGCGCCCCCCCCTCCACCCGCGCCGCCGCCCCCTCCCCGGGCGAGCGCCCGGTCCATCGAGGACGCGCTGGCGGAGGACGAGGCCGACGGCGGGCCCCTGCCCGAGGCCGAGCACGAGCCCGAGCCCGAGGACGCGCCCTGGGCGATCTCCGACGAGGACGCCTTCCGCCAGGAGATGGACCGCCTGATGAAGGGTGGCTCGTCCGGCCGGCACGGCGAGTACGAGGAGGGGGATCGGGTCCGGGGCAAGGTGGTCCAGTTCTCGGGGGACTTCGCCTTCGTGGACATCGGCGCCAAGGCCGAGGCGACCATCCCCACCGCCGAGCTCGCGGGCGAGGGCGGTGAGCCCGCCGTCGGGATCGGCGACCGCATCGACGCCCACGTCGTGGCGGTGACCTCCGAGGGGATCCAGCTCAGCCGCCGCATGGCGGTGGAGGCCCGGAGCCGCGAGGCGGTGCGGGAGGCCTACGCCTCCCGCCTCCCCCTGGAGGGGCGGATCGTCTCCCGCAACAAGGGCGGCTACGAGGTCCGCTTCCAGAGCGGCCAGAAGGCCTTCATGCCCGTCTCCCAGGTGGAGCTGGGCCACGTCGCCGACGACCTTCTGGACGACTACGTCGGCCGCAGCTTCCGCCTCCGGATCACCAAGTACGACGGCGACGGCCGCGACATCGTGGTGTCCCGCGCCGCCCTGCAGAAGGAGGAGCGGGAGGCCCAGGCCGACGAGACCCGGGCCACCCTGAGGGTGGGCGACGTCCGCACCGGGGTGGTGCGGCGCCTGACCGACTTCGGCGCCTTCGTGGACCTCGGCGGCGTGGACGGCCTGGTCCACGCCTCGGAGATCGCCTGGAGCCGGGTCGAGAAGCCCGAGGACGTCCTCCGGGTCGGCCAGTCGGTGCGGGTGAAGGTCGTGCGCCTGGAGCCCGAGAAGAACCGGATCGCCCTGTCGATGAAGCAGGCCGCGGGGGATCCCTGGGAGGAGGTGGGCACCCGCTTCCAGGTCGGCGGGGTGTACGAGGGGAGGGTCACCCGCAACGAGACCTTCGGCTCCTTCGTGGAGCTCACCCCCGGCCTCGAGGGGCTGGTCCACGTCAGCCGCATGTCCTGGCAGCGGGTCCGCCACCCGGACAACGTGGTGGAGCCGGGCCAGGCGGTGACGGTGAAGCTGGTGGAGGTGGACACCCTCCGCCGGCGCCTCGGCCTGAGCATGAAGGACGTCGCCGGGGATCCGTGGGAGGACCACTCCGCCGGCTGGGAGCCGGGCACCCTCCTGGAGGGCACCGTCGAGAAGTTCGCCCCCTTCGGCGTCTTCGTCCGCCTGGCCGAGGCGATCACCGGCCTCGTCCCCAACGAGGAGCTGGGCATGGACCCGGCCCAGGCCCGCCGCGCCCTCACCCCGGACAAGCCCATCCAGGTGGAGATCCTCTCCATCGACCGGGCCGAGCGCCGGATCCGCCTGGCCCTCGCCACCGGCGACAAGGCCGGGGAGCGGGAGGCCATGAAGGACTACCGCGGCCAGCAGCGCTCCGCCCCCACCAAGGGCGGTTCCCCCCAGGGGGGCGGCGGCTTCGGCACCCTCGGCGACCTGCTCAAGGGGTTCAAGCCCAAGGGGTAGCCCCCCTCCCACGGCGATCCCTGGGACGGCGTACCGGCCTGAGCCGCCCCGGGGACGCTCCCCGTGCGCCCACGGCATCGGGTCCAAGTCGGCTTGGGCTCGCGGGGAGCCTGGCCCGCGCTGACCTGAACCCGCGTGTCGGATGGTTCCGTGCCTACTCCGCTGCCACCCAGGACGCGCAGCCCGACAGGACCGGGACCGTCGTCTCGCGACCCGCGATGGATCACGGCGCGGAGGCCGCCGCGGCGCGGGATGTGTCCGGGCTGATGGCGAGACGTCGGAACACGCCGTAAAATGACGGCATGCTCTACAACCGCGTCGTGAGCCTCCCGGGCCAATCGTTCTTCCTCCTGGGTCCCCGGGGGACGGGCAAGAGCACGTGGGTCCGGGGAGCGCTCCCCGGAGCCTTCCGCGTCGACCTGCTGGACGAGGCTCGGTACCAGGAATACCTGGCCAGCCCGGCGCACCTGTCGGACGAGCTTCGCCTCCTGCCCCGAGGTAGCTGGGTGGTCCTGGACGAGGTCTCCCGCCTGCCCGTGCTCCTCCACCAGGTCCACCGCTTCATCGAGGAGCGGGACCTGCGGTTCGCCCTGTGCGGATCGAGCGCCCGGAAGCTGAAGAAGGAAGGGACCAACCTGCTCGCCGGCCGGGCCCTTCACCGCGAGATGCACCCGTTCCTCCCCGAGGAGCTGGGGGCGGACTTCTCGCTGGACCGGGTCCTCGCCCTCGGCAGCGTGCCCGTGGTGTGGATGGCCCCCTCTCCCCTGGAGGCGCTGACGGCGTACGTCCGCATGTACCTTCGCGAGGAGGTCCAGGCCGAGGCGGCCGTACGGAACCTCCCCGGGTTCGCGCGCTTCCTCCCCATCGCGGCGCTCATGCACGGGCAGGTGGTCAACGCCGCCGGGCTGGCGCGGGACGCCGGAGTGGCGCGGACCACGGTCCTGGGCTTCCTGGAGGTGCTCGAAGACACCCTGATCGCCTTCCGGCTCCCGGCGTTCGAGGCCCGCCTCCGGGTCCGTGAGCGGAAGCACCCCAAGCTCTTCCTGTTCGACTCCGGGGTCGTCCGCGCGCTCAAGGGGCGGCCCTCGCCCTTCATTGCGCCGGAGGAGGTCGGCGCCCTGTTCGAGGGCTGGGTCGCCGCGGTGTTGCGCGCGTATGCCCACCACCGGGATCTCTACGACGACTGGGGGTACTGGGCGCCCGCAGACGCGCGTGGCACCGAGGTGGACTTCGTGCTCCGGCGGGGGGGGGAGGTGTGTGCCGTGGAAGCCAAGGCGGGTCGCGCCACCTCTCCGTCCGACTTCGCCGGGCTCCGCGCCATCCAGGGGCTGCCCGGTCTGGTCCGCCGGGTCCTGGTCTGCCGGGCCGACCGGCCCCGGCGCACCGAGGACGGTATCGACGTGCTCCCCGTGGCGGCCTTCCTCGCGGAGTTGGAACAGGGCCGCCTCTGGCCGTGAGCCCGTCGCCGCACGAGGTCGAGTCACAGCGTTCGCGGAGGGTCCGGAACAGCGAAGGGCAGGAGTCCCAGGTGCGGAGCGCCTCCTCGGCCAGCCTCTGTGCGTCGTGGCCCCCTCCGGCGCGTAGCAACGCAAGAAGTACCCCGCCAGGCCCCGGCGGCGGACCTTGAGGCCGGCCTCGACGACGAGATGGGCCCAGGGTCGGCGGCATGGGACCGCAACTCTGGCCGGTCCATCGTCTCCGTCAAACCCAGCCCGATTCGCGGACCGCGTGACAGACCCCCTGAACGCTCACCGTCCAGGTAGTCCACGCCGACGCCGCAGCGGGCCAGGTTCCCGCCGTTTCTCAGGGCGAACTGGTTCCACGCCGTGTTCACCGCGACGATCACGCCCCGGCGGTCCAGCACCGCGATGTGGGCGTCCAGGGATTGGAGGACGCTCTTCCCGAAGTCCCGGTCACCTCCGGGGACCTCGGCGGCGATCCCGCCCCCGCGGGCGAGGGGGGAGGGGCCGGCCCGCGTCCTCCCCGGGCGCCGCGCTCCCTGGACGGCCCCCGCCGGCCCGAGCCGCGCCGCGCTCCCCTCCCCCCACAGCGCCGTCCACGCGGCACCGCCGAGCAGGCACGCCGACGCCGAGACCACCACCAGGAGCGCCCGGCTCAGGGTCCGGCGGTCCCCCACCCGAAGGCTCATGGGGGCACCTCCCCCGGGCCGGCCTGAGCTGGACGACGAGGGCGCCAATCCCCGATCTCCCGCCCCACCCGTCCCATGTCAGCCCTTGTGCCGCAGGGAGCCGCGCCCACCGTCCACACCCACCACCTCGCCGGTGATCCAACCGGCGTCCTCCGAGAGCAGGAAGTCGGCCAGGGCGGCGGTGTCTTCGGGTGTGCCCAGTCGGCCAAGGGGATGGGCGCGGGCCAGGGCCGATGCCATGGCATCGCTGGCCAGCAGCGGGGCCGCCAGCGGGGTGGCGGTCAGCGAGGGGGCCACGCAGTTGATCCGGACGTGGGGCGCCAGCTCGGCGGCCGCGGCCCGGGCCAGCCCCTCCACGGCCGCCTTCGCCGACGCGATGACCGTGTGGTTGGGGAAGCCCACGGACGCGGCCACGGTCGAGAACAGCACCACGGCGCCCCGGCCCGCCGTCAGGGCGTCCTTGGCCCGCCGCAGCAGCAGCGCCGCACCGAGCGCGTTCAGCCGGAAGGCTTCCTCGAAGTCCCGGGCGGTCGCGGACTCCAACGACTTGACCGCGATGGAGCCCACCGCGTAGGCGGCCCCCCCCAGGGCTCCTCCGCCACACGCCTCCTCCACCGCCCGGCCGATGGCAGCCTCGTCCAAGGCATCGGCCACGGTGTAGCCGCACCCCAGGGCCTCCGCGAGGGCGCGCAGGCGATCCGCGCCCCGGGCGGCGAGGTGCAGGGGCCTCCTCCGGGCCGCGAGGCGGCGGACGAGGGCCGAGCCGATGCCACCGGTACCGCCGAACACGAGGATGGGAGCAGCCGTCACGGAGCCTCCGGTCGCCGGGCTCCCCGGAGAGGCCGGCGCCAGTGGTTGAATGCCCCGATCCGGTGGGGGTGGCCAGGACCGGGGCGACCGGGCCGGTGGAGCGGCTTGTGCGCCTCGCGCGGCGTCCGCGAGCGGGCGCCAGTGCCCTGAGGAAGGAGGTCATCGCCGGAAGCCGGAGAACCCTGCCAGCGGGTCGCTCGGATCCCTCTCCCGGGTCAGGCGATGGCGGGCAACCTGGCCATGGCCTCCGGGAGCCCCGGACCACCCCCGCGTGGCGGACGACCTGGTGGAACTCGCGCGCCGTCTGCATCCCCTGGAGATCCAACCGGGGGTGCGGAAGTGCCGTTTCTGCGCCGTGCTCCTCCAGGACGAGGCGGGACACCATCCGAGCGATGGGCGGCCCCTCCCGCGGTGTATCCTGGCCCGGCACGCCGTCGCGGACGGCCAGGCGGCCGCTGACCGGCCCCCGCGCCGGAGGGCCCCCCGAGACTCCGCAAGCTCCTCGCCCATCCCCTCCTCCCCCTGGGGGCCGCGGCGGCCGCCGTGCTGCTCTCCCTCCCGGCGCTGGGGGCGGGCTTCGTGCTGGACGACCTCTTCCAGCGGGCCCAGATCCCGGGCGTCGCCGGGCCCGCCGCCGTCGCCCGCACGCGCTACGGGTTGTTCGCTTTCGTGGACGCCGATCCCGGGCGCACCCGGGCCATGGTGGAGGCGGGGATCCTCCCCTGGTACACCCCGCCGGACATGCTGGCCGTACCGCGTGCTCGTCGCTCTGCTGGGTATGGCGCTGGCGGGGCCGAGCGCCAGCGGCGTGTGGATCTGGTGGCGGAGGAGGGTGGCGGCCGGTGCCGAGGAGGCGGTGCCCGCGAGCAGCGCCCCGAGGGGTGCGGCTCGCGACCGGGATCCCAGCGCGAAGGCGGCGGCGAGGTGACCGACGAACATGTCTCGCTTGTATCACGCCCGGCGGGGTCGCGCCGTCCTGCTCCCGCTCACCGCTCGGGCAGCAAACCCCGCGCCGCCAGCCTCGGCGCGTCGAGGACCAGCACCGTCCCGTCGCGCCCCAGCAGGGCCAGGCGGTCCCCGCGGAAGGCCACGTCCTCGACGCCGCCCTGGCCCGTGTCGACGTGGGCGCGCAGCACCACGCCGTCTCCGTCCAAGGCATAGAGACCGAGGGCGCGGTCGGTCCCCACCGCCAGCAGGCGCCCGTCCCCCGAGAGCGCGGCGGCCCGGAACCGGCCCCGGGGCGCCCAGGCGTGGCCCCGCTCGTCCCCGTCCAGGCCGAAGACGACGACGCGCCCGTCGATGGCGACCAGCCCCCGGTCCCCTGGGATCATCCGCAACGTCGTGGCGCGACCGAGGCCTCGGAATTCCCGCACCGCCGCCTTCGCCGTGTCCAGGATCCCGCAGAAGGTGTCCGAGGTGGTGTCGCCGTCGTCATGGGCGAACTCGAGGTCGAACGAGAACGCCACGTAGCGCCCTCCTTCGCCCACGGCGACCGCGCGCAGGCGCCACTCCTTCAGGCGCTTGCGGCCCCGGGGCTCGCGGCCGCCCAGCCTCCCCATGGACGCCGCGGCCTCGTCCATGACCGAAGTGACGTCCAGGTCTCCGAACGTGTCCGCGAAGGGGCTCCGGGTGGACGAGGCGAGGAGGTCGTCCAAGCTGCCCAGATCCCCGATGCGGCCGGCGGTGCGGGATCGCTCGGTGGACGACGTCTCGTCCGGCACGGGCGCGGGCGGCGCCACGACCGCCGGGGGCGGCTCCTCCCAACGCTCCGGACCCTGGAGATCGGGGTCGAAGAACGGCCGCAGGTCGTAGGGCTGGGGCGCCGAGCCGTCCGTCGGCCCGACGACCAGCTCCGTCACCCCGCGGGCGTAGGTCCCCCCGTCGGGCGAGACCGCCACCGGCTCCCGGGGCGGCAGGCGGCCCGACATCACGTCGCCCAAGGGCTCCAGCCTGTACTCGAGGGGCCCGACAGCGCGATCGGTGGAGAGCGTGGAGAGACCCACCCGCACCGGAGGGCCGGGGAGCCGCGCGATGCCCCACCAGAGGGAGTCGCCGGCGGCGACCAGCGCGTCCGGATCGGCCAGGCCCGGGTCGCCCCGGCGGACCACCCCCAGAGCCTCGTCGAGGGAGAGGACCCCCGCGTCCCCGACCAGGACCCAGCCGGCGGGCGTGGCCACCAGGCGCGCCGGCTCGGGCAGGGGGTCCGGCTCCGCCTCCCAGGCGCAGCGCGCGACGTCCAGGACCTGCACCCGCGCCCCACCGACGGCGAGGCGACCTCCGTCGGGCGAGTAGGCGAGGCCGCCCGCCCCCGAGGCCTCCACCCGGCACTCCTGGCGCCTGCCCCGGAATACGACGACCTCGTCGACCTTGCCGGCCGCCCACAGGTCGCGGGGGCCCAGGGCCACCCGGACCACCGGCCGATCGGGCCTGTAGGACGTGCGGACGAGGCCCCGGCGCCCGTCGAACGCCCAGGCTCCGTCCCTCCCCGCCACCAGGCAGCGACCACCGGTGCAGGTCGCGGCGAAGGTGCCCGCGAGGTCCTCGTCGGCCAGCACGGCGCCCGCCTCCAGGTCCACCACGCGGACCCTCTCCGGCGTGTACCGATCGCCGGAGCGCACCACCGCCAGGCGCCCCTCGGGGTCGACGGCCAGCATGCCGGCAAGGTCTCCGGTCGCCTTCAGGTCGTCCCCGACGCGGAGCCCGTCGGGGCACGCGGCGGCGAGCACGCCGTTCACCGGGTAGGCGCCGCCGGCCTCCACGTCGCAGGGTGGAGTGACGCGGCGCCCCGACTCCCCCTCCCACGTCCCGTAGAGGGAGTCCTGCCACCACGCCCGGCCGTCGGGGCCGACCACGACGCGGTCCACCCGGTCGTGAGGCGCCAGCGGGATCGCGCGGCCGGACGCGTCGAAGCGCACCACCCCCTCGGCCCCCCCGGCCAGGAGGGATCCGTCCGGAGCCCAGGCGAGCACGTCGGTGCGCCCGGGGCTGCGGAACGCGGGGGAGCCCAGGCGGGCCACCCCGTCCTCCGGGGCCTCGGGGCCGCCGGGCAGCACGGGGAGGGGTGGAGGCGGCTTGCCGCCGCCCCCCAGTCCACCCAGGCCGACCGCGGTGCCTCCTCCACCGCCGCCGCCGGCCCCGGCGAGCAGCACGGTCCCGAGCACGAGGAGACGCACGGTCAGAGCGTCCGGGGGACGATGGGCGGCCTGGGGGCCCGTGGGGAGGGGAGCCCGGCGAGGGCGCGCAACGCCTCCCGGACCGAGGGGTCCGAGGCCTGGGACGTCAAGGCCTGGGCGGTCAGGAGGTAGAGGAGAGGGTCGCCCTCGGTCGCGGCGACGAACGCCGCCCGGTCGGCGGCGGAGTGGCGCTCCAGGCCGCATCCGTCGAAGAGCGCGGCCCGCCGCGCGGCCGGCGCGCCGGGGACGGCCTCGGCGATCACCCGAGGCCCCCCCGTGCAGGCGGCCAGGAGCAGCTCCGGAGCCCGCGTCGCGGCCTCCGCCGCCAGCAGGCCCACCCGGCCCGGGTCTACGCCCGCCACGGCGCCGAGGGCGGATTCGAGCGCCTCGGGGAGCACGCAGGCCTCGGCGAGCCACGCGGCGGCCAGGGCGGGGCGCCGGTGGGTCTCCATCTCCCAGAGCAGGTCCCGGACGGCGTCCGCCTTGCGCAGGTCGCACGGACCGGCGGCGATGGTCACCGCCCCGAGCAGCAGGGCCGCGAGCATGGATCCGCCTCCTCCCGACGCGCCCGCGCGTGTGGGCCGACACGAACGGGAGGGTGGGGCGGGTGGAGTGGCGAAGTCAAGGCGCGCCCGTCGCGCGCGCGTGAGAAAGGGGGGCGTCCGGTCCCTCTCGGGGGCCGGGGCAGCCCGGCGGGACGGAGGCCGGGCGGCGCCGCGGGCCTTCGCGCGAAGATCCGGACCGGGCCGGACAGGTCGGGCATCCCGAGAGCGGGCGCCGACCCGACTCCCGGCGTCCGGTCCCCCGCTGCCCGTCGAAGAGGAAGGCGAGCTGCTGGCCCTCGGGCAGGCCGCGCTCGGTGGGCGCGACGGCGGCGTCGAACGCGTCGACGCCCATCGGGAGGCCCATCGGGCGGCGGAGGGGGGCGCTGTCCCGCCGGCGTCGCGAGGATCTACAGCAGCGCTCCACCCCCACCAAGGGCGGCTCCGAACCCGGGGGCGGCGGCTTCGGCACCCTCGGCGACCTGATCCAGGGGTTCAAGCCCGAGCGATAGCCCCCGTCTCGCGGCGATTCCCGGGGCGGCGCGCCGGCCTGAGCCGCCCCGGGGACGCTCCCCGCGCACCCGTGGCATCGGGTCCAGGTCGGGGTGGGCTCGCGGGGAGCTTGACCCGCGCTGACCGGAACACTAACGTCGGATGGTTCCATGACGATACCGTAGAGGAACCATGCCGAGCCTCAGCATCAAGGGCATCCCGGAAGACCTGCTCGACGAGCTTCGCAGGAGCGCCGAGCGCCACCGCAGGAGCCTGAACAGCGAGGTCCTGCACCTCCTGGAGTGCGCCGTCGGCCCGGCCCGATTCGACCCGGAGGTCGTGCTCGCCCGGATCCACCGCCTGCAGGAGCGGACGGAGCTGCCCCCGCTCACGGAAGAGATCCTCGACCGGGCGATCGACACAGGGCGGCCGTGATCGTCGCCGACACGAACCTCGTCGCCTACCTCATGATCCGGTCCGACCACACGCCGGCGGCGGAAGCGGTGCTGCGGAGGGACTCGGACTGGGCGGCACCCGTGCTGTGGAGGAGCGAGTTCCGCAGCGTGCTCGCGCTGTACCTGCGCCGTGGTCAGCTCGGGTTCTCCGACGCCATCCAGTACCTGGAGCAAGCCGAAGCGCTCCTGAGAGGAAACGAGCACCACGTTCCGTCCGTACCGGTGCTCGACCTCGCGCGGACGTCCGGCTGCTCCGCCTACGACTGCGAGTTCGTCTACCTCGCCCGGGCAATGGCTCTGCCCCTCGTGACCTCGGATGCGCGGGTCCTGCATGCCTTTCCCGATGTAGCGGTCTCGCTGACCGGCTTCGCGCCCTGAGCTCGCCGGAGGGACCCCTGAGACTCCGCAAGCTCCTCGCCCATCCCCTCCTCCCCCTGGGGGCCGCGGCGGCCGCCGTGCTGCTCTCCCTCCCGG
>JAKLKC010000076.1 GCA_023150875.1 Myxococcota bacterium
GGTCGTCACGGCCGTTGCGAAGGCAACGGCCGCGCCAACCTATTTCGTATCCGACTCTGAACGGCGCGGTCCCACGCCGCCATCGCGTCCCCTTCCTGCCGAGCGCGGTGGTATGCTCCGCCGTGCCCGCGGGAGTCGCCCATGCCCATCCTCCCTGACCCGTTTCGCTCCCTGCCCCTCCTCGCCGCCGTGACGTTCCTGCTCGCGGGGGCCGCGCCCGGGGGAGTCGAGCACCGCGACGAGGAGGGGAGGTACACGGCCCGGTTTCCGGGCAAGCCGGTGGGGTCCAGCGCGAGCGTCGTCGTCGCGCCACCCCGGGGCACCGCGGGGGTGCAGAGGACCGCGTTCGCGGACGGGACTCGGGAGTACTTCGTCGAGTACTACACCGAGCCTACGGCATGGCGGCGCCTGCAGCCCGATCAGATCCTGTCCGCGGAACGCGGGGTCTTCGCTCGGGGATGGAGCGTCGGCGGCGGCGGGAGCACGAAGTCCGCCGGTGCCGTGGGCGGGTCACCGGCGCGGGACACCGTGCTCACCCTGGAGGGCGGCCTGCCGGCGGTCGTGCGCACCATCCGGCGCACCGGTGGGGTCGCCATCCGAGTCTACCACGTCGCGGCAGCGTGCCGCGCGGCACCGTGCACCCTCCAGGACCTGACGCCGTTCCTGGACGCGTTCCGCCTGACCCCCGACACGTTGACGACGCGCTGGAGCGGGCCGGATGTCGTCACCGACCTCGCCGCCGGCCCGGGGGGGCGGGTGGTGGCGATGACGGGCGCCGGCCTCTTCGCCACCGTGGCGGCCGGGTGGTCACGCCTCGACGGGTCGGCGGCGGGGGTCCTCCTGGAAGATGTCCGGATGGTGGGCGCTTCCCTCGTCGGCTGTGGCCTCCCCACGGCCGACGCTCCCCCGCGATCCCACCTCGTGAACTGGGACGGGACCCGGTGGAGCGCCCGCGCCGACGTCGGGCTGGCCGAGGTCAACGCCTGCGCCGTCGCCCCCGATGGCGGCGCGTGGTTCGTCGGCCGGGCCGATGAGACCAGCGCGGGGCCGACCTCCGGGTTCGCCCTGGTGCATGCGAAGGGGGGTGCCACCGAGCGGCACACGATCTTTCCGGAGCCGGCGGTGGCGGGTGGCGGGCCCTCGCTGGAAGACGCCGGTCCGCCGGTCATCGACGACGGAGGCGCGGTGTGGACCGTGACCCGCGCGTCCCTCGACCCCGCGGGCACGGGCTCCCACGGCAGGGAGTACGTCGTGTGGCGCTACGACCCGGCGGCGCGCCGCACGGCGTCGACGACCCTCTCGGCCACCTACGAGCCCGAGCTGCGGGCCCTTCCCGGGGGGAGCGTCCGGGCCGTCTGTCAGCGGCGGGAGGGCGACGACCTTGTGACCGAGCTGCGGCGCATCCGCGTCGACGGCCCCCGCCTCGTCGCCGAGCCCCTGCCCGCCGACACCCCCGCCCTCGCCGCCGCCGAGTTGGAGCTGCTGCCCGGCGGCGGTGCCCTCGCGGCGCTGGAGGACGGCGTGTACGAGTGGAGCGCTGGCGCCTGGAACCGCGTCGCCCCCCCTCCGCCCCACGAGGCGGTGGAGGGCGGTCCGGCCTACCAGGTCGCCCGCACGGAGACCGCCCTGTACGCCGCCTCGGCGAGCGCGGTGTACGGGTGGGACGGCAAGTCCTGGTGGGCGCTGCCGCTGGCGGTCCGGGAAGGTTCACCCTGACACCCCGGCCCTCCCCCTGGGGGCAGCTGGCGCCGATCGACGGAAGGCCCCGAGCCCGCTCGCGGGGACTCCCCCCGGTCGCGGCCCTGGCGCTCGCGGCGGCGTGGGCGGGCTGCCTCCTGGCGCCGGCGTGTACCTCCGACCGCGGCCGGGTTGAGCCCCGCGTCCCGGACGGAGGAGACTGCCGCTACGCGACGGACAGGTTCCCGGCCCGCGTGACCGAGGTCACCGACCTCCGCAACGGGTTCGTCGCGATCGACGTGGTGATCGAGGGTGGCGGCGAACCGGAGGCGACCACCTTCAGCATGGTGAATGGCCGCGACGCGACCGCCTCGGAGGCGCGGATCGCGGGCGTGGCGGTGGGGAAGGTCTACGTCTACGAGGTCCGGAACATCCTCGAGGGGCACTGCACCCCCCACATCACGCAGGTGCTCCTCGAACCGTGGTCCGGGCGCGGTCCGGAACCGGGACCACCGTAGGGCGCCACCCCACCGACCGGCGATCGGGGACTGGAGGACCGCCCTTCCCCGGGGGTCAGGCCCATGGGAGCCGGGGTCATGGCCGGCGGCATGTTCTGGATGAGGGCGCGGTGGTCCACGGATCGACCGATCGGAATCCAGCCAGGACCGGCAGCGGTCCGGACGAGTTCGGGCCAGGGCCGCCCTCCTCCGGCGTTTCAGCCACCGCAGCAACAGGACGCGCTGTCGGCGAGACTGGCCTTGTCCCAGTGGAGGTCTTGCTCGCAGTGGTCGATCCACTCGCCTGAGCCCATGCAGCTCAGGCTCTCCCAGTAGGCGAGGCCAGTGTAGTCCGCGCACTCCCGCTCGCCGCAAACCTTCCCCAGGTCGAAGCACGCGTCGTCGCAGGTTCGGATCGCCGGCGAGGGGTTGGCGCACTCGAAGTCATAGCACCGCCCGGCGGAGCAGCCCGCGCAGACGCGGCCGCAGGCTCCGCAGTTCCGGTCGTCCTCGTCCAGGTCCGTGCACTCCCCCGCGCAGGCGGCGTCGCCGGCGCAGTGGAGGCGGACGAAGACCGACGCCTCCGCCGTGTGGCCCCCCTGGTCGTAGAACCGAGCGACGAACTCGCGGTCCTCCTCGGTGGCGAACTCGATGGACGCCACCGTGTCCATCTGGCTCCACGCCACCGCGAGGGAGTACGCGCCCTCCTGGGCCGCCGTCACGAACGCGCCGTACGTGCCCCCCGATGGCGCCAGGAGGGTGCCCCCGATCAGGTCGTCGATGCCGTCGGGATCGGTCACCACCGCCGTGAACACCACGGACTGCCCCTCGACGATGGAGGTGGCGTCGGTGCTGAAGTCGAGGACCACCGGGGCGCCCGCCGCGGGCGTGGAGTCGTCGTCCCCCGACGTGGCATCGTCGTCGTCCCCCGAGGTGGCGTCGTCGTCCGGCGACCAGGAGTCGTCATCGCCGTCGTCGTCGCCGCCGTCGTCGTCGCCCCGGGAGGAGTCCGGACGCGTGGGTCCGCAGGCCGCGGGAACGGTGAGGCCGAGGGCCACGAGGAGGGGGAGGAGCCGGGGCAGTCTCATGGGGAGCGGGGCCTCCGCGAGCGCGCGAGGCTCCAGGTAGCACGTCTGCGGGGCGAGGTCCAGGGCCGCGGCGAGTCGCGGGCCCCTGCGCCCGTCACTCCCTACGCTTGTCCGCGAAGAAGGAGACCGCCTCCAGGAACTGCTCCGTCGAGCCGTGGGTACCCGCTCCCGCGCCGCTGTAGGGGGCGTCGGCGGGGAGGCGGTAGCCGGCGGCGGCCATCCCCGCGACGATGGCGCCGGCGTCGGCGAAGTCCCCGCCGGGGCCCGCGTTCCCCCAGGGTGCGAATCCCAGATCCGCCGCGGTCCGGGCGGGGGTCGCGGCGGCGTTGACGTCGTTGGCCCAGTACGCGGCGAACCACGACTGCCGCAGGTCCAGCCCCAGCTCCAGCCCCGCCGAGGTCCCCGCCGACTCGCTGAGGAGCCAGGTCCGGTCGTTGTCCACGTTCCACCGGGCCCGGACGTCGTCCAGGACCGCCCCGCCCGCCGGCCCGTCGCCGTAGTGGTCCACGCCGTCCAGGACCGCGATGAGGGCTTGCGAGAGCCCCGCGTACGCCTGGACCGACCGCATGTTCGCCATCATCGCCTCACCGCCCTCGGTGCCGCTGTACACGAGGAGCAGCGCGGCCGGGGTGCCGCTGGCGTAGCTGGACGGGACGATGAGGCGGTAGGTCACCGTCGCCGCGTGCTCGACGCAACCCGAAGGGCACGTGCCGCCCCCGCTCCCCCCCGAGGACCCGTGGAGTGGCGGGTCCAGCTCGCCGGAGGGAGACGAATCGTCGTCTCCACCTGGAGTGGTGTCGTCGTCCACGCCGGGCGTGGTGTCGTCGTCGCCCGCTGCGGCGGAGTCGTCGTCACCGCCCGGCGTCGTGTCGTCTTCGACCGGGTGGGTCGTATCGTCGTCGCGCTCCGCGTCGTCGTCCCGCCGGTCCTCTCCATCGCCGCGCTCGCCGTCGCATGCCGACCCGAGGGCGGCGACAAGCAAGGACGCCAGACCGCAGAGAGAAGCCCTGGGGAAGGACCCGGAGTCCCGGTGCTCCCGCCTTCGCTGCCCGCATCCAAACACGTCGCCTGCCTCCCCGGGCATTCTGGCACGGATGGCGCGGTGATGGCTCGCGGGGCGGGGGGCGCGACACCGGACGGACGGTCCGTCCCGCGTGTACGATGGGCCGGCGAGCCGCCAGGGAGGTCTCATGCGCCTCGTCCCGACCCTGTTCGCCCTCCCGCTCATCTTCATGGCAGCGTCCGCGGCGGCGGACCCGGTCGCCGAGGGGGCCGGCGTCCTGCGGGACCGCGGCTGCCTGGCCTGCCACACCACCGACGGCCGCGACTCGGTGGGTCCGACCCTCCTGGGGCGCTTCTCCCCCGACGTGTCCGAGGAGGTCGTCCGGCGGGCCCTGGAGAGGCCCGGTGAAGAGGTCGCGGAGGGGTACCCCGCCGGGCTGATGCCCGCGTTCGACCTCCCGGACGCCGAGGTCGCCGCCATCACCGCGTCGCTCCGGGACATGGCGGGGCGGCCACCGGAACCGCCCCGCGCCTCCATCCTCCAGGTGGCGGCTGCGGCGCTCGCCTTCGTCGTGCTGCACCTGCTCCTGTCCCGCGCGCGGGTGCGCCCGCGCCTGGTGGCGCGCCTGGGGGTGGCAGGGTTCCAGGGGCTCTACTCGGTCGCGGTCGGGGCGGCCCTGGTCTGGCTGGCGTGGGCCTGGAGCGCCGCCCCCTACGTCCCCCTGTGGGCCCCGGCCCCTTGGACCCGCTGGGTGCCCCTGCTGGCAATGCCACCCATCGTGGTGCTGTGGGTGGCGGGGATGGCGACGCCGAGCCCGACCCTGGCGGGTTCCGAGGGGCGGGTCCGGGATCCGCGGGCGGCGCGGGGGATCCAGGCGATCACCCGTCACCCGGTCAACGTCGCCACGGCGCTGTGGGGTGTCGTCCACCTCTTCCCCAACGGGGATCTCGCGAGCGTCCTGCTCTTCGGCAGCATCGCCGTTCTGGGCGTCGCCGGGAGCGTCCACATCGACCGCCGCCGCGCCACCGCCCTCGGGCAGGACTGGGAGGCCTACGCCGCCCGCACCTCCCTCATCCCCTTCGCGGCGATCTTGGAGGGGCGGGCGCGGCTGAGCCTCGCCGAGATCGGCGCCGCGCGGATCGGGGCCGGTCTCGCCGTTTACCTGCTGCTCCTCGCCGCCCATCAGTGGGGGGTAGGCACCTCGCCCCTGCCCCTGGGAGGCGGGTGACGCCCTCGTGGGCCTCCCGTGCTCACGCGCCGGGAGTTCGCCCCCGGACCGCTTCCACCACATCACGGACCGCCTCCACCACCAAGTCGGGGCGCGGCATGTGGAGGTTGTGCCCGCTGCGGTCGCTGACCCGCTGGATGCCCAGAGAGGAGCGGGACGCCAACTCCCGGTGCATGGCGACCCACGCATCGCCGAAGCCGGGGTTCGTCAGCACGACCAGGGGCATGTCGCCGAGAGGGGGGCGCCCTGCGGCGGGCTCGGTCCCCCCGCGGGATGCCTCCAGGAGCGGCCAGATGGCCGCGATCTCGCCCCGGCCACCCGGCTCCGCCAGGGCGCGATGGACCGCCGCCGCGAACTGGCGATACTCCATCGCGGAGAGCTGCCGGCGGTAATGCGGAAGCTCCGGGTACATCGGCATCAGGCCCAGCGTGTCCGCCAGGATCCGCGGAAGACCCAAGGATGAAGCGAGACCCATCCCCCTCAGCAGCAGCCCGACGGCGCCCATGCCCCGCCTGAACGCCCTGTCGTCCCACAGCCCCTCGTGGGTCGAGTCCACGAGGACCATCCCCGCGACCTCGCCCGGGTACGACGCCGCGTAGAGGCGGGCCATCAGTCCACCGAGGGAGTGGCCCACCAGGACGTAGGGCCCCGAAGCCCCCAACTCCCCCAGAAGCGTCCGCAGTTCGTCCACGGATCGGCGCGGATGGGGGGGCGGGCCCCTATCGCTGGAACCCAGGCCGGGGCGGTCGTAGGTGACGATGCGGGCGAAGGCGGCGACCTGCCGGCGGACGTAGGTCCAGGAGTAGGAGCAGTCCCCGGCGCCGGTGATCACCACCACCACTGGCGTGCCCGCGCCATCGTCAGTGGCATGCAGCCGGTAGCCGCCGACGTCGACCTTGCGTCCTGGGATGGGCAGGAGCCCATCCCGCCGCCGCGAAGCGCTCTCGTACAGGAACCCCATGGCCGCGATCCCCGCGAACCCCACCGCAAGCCCGAGCAAAGGCCGTCCTCCGGGAGCAGAGGTCGGGCGCCAGCGGGATCGGGAGGAGCATCGCCTCCGGGACTGTCCGGCGCGCCGACAGCGACAGTCTACATCCGGCTATGGACCGATGTGCGGGCCCGCGCGGCGTCCCCGCGCCGCACGCCGCCTGCGTCCTTCCGCATCCTCGTGCGTCTCCAAGACTCGAACGCCGCCGCGGGCCGGCCCACCGCCTCGCCTGCGCCGCAAACCCCCAGGAGGCATGCGTGTCCCGAGTTCTTTCCGCGCCAGCGCCCGCCGTCGTCCCCGGCGCCCGCGCCCCCAACCTCCCGGGTCCCGTCCCGGTCCTCGTCACCGGGCGGATCGCCTCGGGACTCGTCGCCCTCGCGGTCGTGCTGTTCGGGGCCTTGATCGGCCTCGGCTCGGTGGCCGACACCCTGACCGCGTCGTTCGTCGTGTGCGGCGCGCTCCTTCCCCCCGCCTTCGTCGCCATGACCGCCGCCCTCGCCATGCGGGTGGAGGGCGACCGCCGGATCTGGGGAGGTCTCGCCGTCGCCTTCGCCACGGTGTACGTGGTGCCCTGCACGACCTGTTACGCCCTCCAGATCTTCGTCGTCCGCGGCGACCCGCTGTCTCTCGGCCCGGACCTGCTGCGGGCCCTCGCCTTCGCCCCGGGATCGGCGGCGTTCGCACTGGACATGGTGGGCTACGGGTTCATGGCGCTGTCCAGCCTCTTCCTCGGCCTCGCCCTCGGAAGCCGGGATCTCCGGGGACTTCGGGCAGCGAACCTCGTCCACGGCGCCCTCTTCCTCCCGACGTGGATCACCCCCGCCCTGCCGTTCCCGCCCCCCGGGGACGGACCGGGCCTGGACGCGGGGGGCGTGGCGATGCTCGCCTGGTGCCTCCTGTTCCTGCCCATCCCCCTGCTGGCGTTCCGCTCCTTCCGAGACACCCCTCGGGGGGGACCTCAGGGGCGGCCGCCGGGGCAGCAGCGGGGCTCCGCGTTGATGACGCACCCGTACCGGTCCACCTCGATCATGCAGCACGTCTGAAGCATGTCGCGGAGGCGAGCCCTGCCCCGCTGCACCCGGGACTTCATCCCCGACAGGGAGATCCCGGCCCGCTCGGCGGCGGCCGCCTGGGGGAGGCCGTCCAGCTCCGTCGCCCGGAGCGCGTCCCGGTAGGGGGCGGGGAGCTGGTCGATGAACGGACGCAGGCTCCCCGCGAGCTCGCAGCACCCCTCCGCTTCGGGGGGCTCGTCCTCCGGGTCCGGCCCGCCCCCCGCCTCGTCGAGGGGCACGGCGGGGCGGCGCCTCCGGTAGTGGTCGATGACGGCGTTCCGGGCGATCCGCGCCATCCAACCCTCGAATGCCTCGTCGTCCCGCAGGTCCCGGACGTGCCCGTGGACGCGCAGGAACACGTCCTGGACCACGTCGTCGACGTCCGCGGGCTGGGAGATCCGACGGGCGACGAAGGCCCGGACCCGGGCTCGGAGCTGCGACCATGCGTCCCGGGCGATCTCGTCCACCCGCGCCTCCGCCGCCAGCATAGCCCCGGTGGGGGGCCGGCGTCTCGTGCCGGGACCAGGCACGCCGTGGCGGGCTACGGGACCCGGTGCTACGCTCGGGGGACCGATCCACCCGTGACCGTCGGTCCGACACTCCGGCGGTGGAGTCCCGCGTGCCCGACCATCCATGGCGGTTCTTCCGGGCCGGCGGCTTCCAGCAGGTCCGGCTGGAGACCGGCGACGACATCGCGGCCCTCGACGGTCTGGACCAGAAGCTTTGGGTGGCCCTGGCCTGCCCGGTGTCCGGGCTCGAGATGGACCGCCGCACCCTGGAGGTCATCGACGCGGACGGGGACGGCAGGATCCGCCCCCCCGAGGTGATCGAGGCCACGCGCTGGGCGCGGAGGATGCTCCGGGACCCATCGGGGCTGCTGGCGGGGTCGGCGCAGGTCCGCCTGGACGCCATCGACGACTCCCACGGGGAGGGGAGGGCGCTCCTGGGGGCGATGCGCCGCTCGCTGGCGCTGCTGGGCAGGCCCGGCGCGGACGCCATCAGCGTGGAGGACGTGGTGGCCATGCGCGAGGCATTCGACGCCGGTCCCCTCAACGGCGACGGGATCGTCCCCCCCGAGTCCGCCGACGATCCGGACGTCCGCGCGGTCATTGCCGACGCCGTCGCCTGCCGCGGCGGTAACACCGATCGGAGCGGGAGAGCGGGGGCCAGCCGCGAGGACGTCGCTGCCCTGTACGAGGCGGCGGCGGGCTACGCCGCCCTCTGGGACCGGGCCGAGGCCGATCCGTCGGTCCTCCCCCTGGGCGACGGGACCTCCGCCGCCCACGCCGCCTGGAGGGCCGTCGCCCCGAAGGTGGACGACTTCTTCACCCGTTGCCGCCTCGCCGAGTTCGATCCCCGCGCCGCGGGGATCCTGAACGGCGCCGAGGCGGAGTACGCCGCCATGGCTCAGGGGGAGCTCCGGCCCGGGGCGCCCGCCATCGCCGCCTTCCCCATCGCCCACGTCCGGGCGGGTGCGCGCCTGCCCCTCTCGGAGGGCATCAACCCGGCCTGGGCGGACCGGGTGGAGGCCCTGGCGCGGGACTGCGTCCGCCCCATTCTCGGCGAGCGGAAGGAGCTGGACGCCTCCGACTGGCGGGACCTCTCGGCGCGCCTGGCCCCCTACGCCGCCTGGGCCGCGGAGGCGGATGCGAGCCCGGTGGCGTCCCTGGGACGGGAGCGGGCCAGGGCTCTCCGGGACGGACCCTGGAGGGACGCCGTCCTGGCCCTCATCGACGCCGACCTGGCCCTGGCCCCGGAGGCGCAGGCCATGGCGTCGGTGGAGCGGCTGGTGCGCCTCCACCGCGACCTCTTTCGCCTCCTCAAGAACTTCGTATCGTTCCAGGACTTCTACGGGCGGCGCGAGAAGGCGATCTTCCAGGCGGGCACCCTGTTCATCGACCGGCGGGCCTGCGAGCTATGCATCGAGGTGGTGGACCCCGCGCGCCACGCCGCGCTGGCCTCCCACGCCCGCACGTGGCTCGCCTACTGCGACCTCACCCGCAAGGCCACGGGCGAGAAGAAGCAGATCGTCGCCGCGGTCACCGCGGGAGGCGCCGAGGACCTGGTGGTGGGGCGCAACGGCGTGTTCTACGACCGCGAGGGCCGCGACTGGGACGCCGTCCTGGTCCGCATCGTGGACAACCCCACCTCCATCGGCGCGGCGTTCTGGGCCCCCTACCGCAAGGTGGGGCAGATGATCTCCCAGCAGATCGAGAAGTTCGCCGCCGCCCGGGCCAGCGATGTGGAGGCCGGCGCGTCGAAGCGGGTCGCGGATGCGTCGACCCGGGTGGAGGGCAAGGAAGCCCCCAAGTCGGAGTCCTTCGACATCGCCCGGTTCGCCGGGATCTTCGCCGCCATCGGCCTCGCCCTCGGGGCCATCGGAGGGGCCATCTCGGCGATGCTGGTCGCCTTCACCTCCCTGGCGTTCTGGCAGATGCCCCTGGCGCTGGCGGGGATCGTCCTGGCGATCTCGGGGCCCTCGATGCTCCTCGCCGCCCTCAAGCTCCGGGGGCGGAACCTGGGGCCCCTGCTGGACGCGAACGGTTGGGCGCTCAACGCCCGGGCGATGGTGAACATCCCCTTCGGCGGCTCCCTGACCCAGCTCGCAGCCCTCCCCCCGGGGGCCCGCGTGGACCTGGACGACCCCTACGCGCCCCCCGGCTCCGGGCGCCGGCTGGTGGTGCTGGCGTCGCTGCTTGCGGGAGCGCTGGCCCTGGCGTGGTACACGGGGAGCCTGGAGAGGCTGTTCGGACTCCTGGCGCCGGGATAGGCCGGCGGGGGGCGGCGACGCCTCCGCTCCCCGTGGGGGCCCTCCCCCCGTTACGCCGGCGGGCCGATCCGCACCCGCCCGACTTCCGCGGCCCACGGTCCTCCCCGGAGCGCCTTCGCGTCGCGAGAGACGCCGGTGGCGTGTACGATCCGCCCATGCGCGCCCGGGAACACGATCCGCTCGCCCAGCTCCGGGACGGGCTGCAGACCCTGGGCATCCTGGGTACGTTCTGGCTGCCGTTCGCGCTGATCTGGCCCCTGATGCGCGCCGAGGCCGCCACCACCGCGGTGGTGACGGGGCTCGGCATCCTGTGCGCGTGGAACATGAAGGCCGAGCGCCGCGCGGTGCCCCTGGCGGTCGCGGCCCTCGTCCACGGCGGCCTGCTCCTGTGGCTCGTCACGGAGGTGGAGCCGGGCGGGTGGACGGTCCTGGCCGGACTCCTCGAGTCCGCGCTCGTGCTCGCCGCCACCACCACATGGCGCATGGGAGAGCGCGACCGTTAGCCTGGCGGCACCACCCCCCTGGGTTGCCCCAGGTCCCCGCGCGGGCCCCACTCCTCTGGTACGCTGGCGTGCCGTTCCGCGGATCCGCGGCCGACGAACGGAGCAGGAGGGCACGGGGTTGAGCCGTCACGCCGAGGTCATCGTGGTGGGGGCCGGGCTCGCCGGCCTGGAGGCGGCGGCGCGGCTCCGGGCCGCCGGCCGGGACGTCCTGGTGCTGGAGGCCCGAGAGAGGGTGGGGGGGAGGACCTGGAGCGTCCCGGTGGGAGGGGCGACGGTGGACTTCGGCGCCCAGTGGACCGGGCCGGGCCAGCCGCGCATGGCGGCGCGGATCACGGGTCTGGACCTCGAGACCCGCCCGACGTTCACGGAGGGGCGGAAGGTCCTGGACCGGCGCGGGAGGGTGAGCACCTACCGGGGCACGATCCCCCGGATCGCCCCCTGGAAGCTCGTGGAGGCGCAGCTCTCCATGTGGCGGGTGGAGGCGGCCTGCCGCCGCGTCCCGAAGGAGGCCCCCTGGCGGGCGGCGGGCGCCGAGTCCCTGGACGGGCAGACCGCCCTCACCTGGGTGGGGAGCCGGGTGTGGTCGGAGGACGTCGTGGACCTGGTGAACGCGGCGACGCGGGTGATCTTCGGCTCGGAGCTGGGGGAGCTCTCGGCCCTGCACTTCCTCCACTACCTCCACAGCGGGGGCGGGCTCCAGAAGCTCGTGGACTCCCACGGGGGGAACCAGGACGCCCGGGTGGTGGGTGGGGCGCAGCGGATCGCCGAGGGGCTGGCGGGCCTCGCCGGGGAGGTGGTCCTGGGGGCGCCGGTCCGCCGCATCGACCAGGACCCCCAGGGGGTGGACGTACACGCGGACGACCGCTCGTTCCGGGCCCGGCGGGTGGTGGTGGCCGTCCCCATCGCCCTCGCCGGCCGGATCCGCTACTCCCCCGCGCTCCCCACGCTGCGGGACCAGCTCGTGCAGCGGGTCGGCATGGGCGGCACGGTGAAGGTCTTCGCCCGCTACGACCGGGCCTTCTGGCGGGAGGGGGGGCTGTCCGGAGAGGGAGTCGGCACCCGGGGGACCGTGAACGTCGCCTTCGATGACGAGGGCCCCGCCGGCCAGCCGGGCCTGGTGGCCTTCGTCACCGGCCGGGCCGCCCGGGGGTGGGCGGAGCGACCGGTGGCGGAGCGGCGGGAGGAGGTGCTGGCGACCCTGGCGCGGTGGTTCGGCCCGGAGGCCACCCACCCCACCGACTACGCCGAGGCCGACTGGGCCCGGGAGCCCTACTCCGGCGGGGCCCCCATCGCCACCTTCCCCCCGGGGTCCCTGTCCGCCATGGGTCCCGCGCTGCGGGCGCCCGTGGGGCGGATCCACTGGGCGGGCACCGAGACCGCCCTGGAGTCCTCGGGCTTCATGGAGGGCGCCCTGGAGTCCGGCGAGCGCGCGGCGGCGGAGGTGCTGGCCACGGAGTGGGGGGGCGAGGTCCTGCGGCCCACCGGATGACGCGGCGGGGACGTCCGCGATATCGTCTCCGCCGCGGGGCGCGGAGGTCGGCATGGCAGGGTCGGGCTCATCGAAGGATCGGGCGCGGGCGGCGGCGCTCCTGGACGGGATGCAGGGGTGGGCGTGCCTGGCCGGGGAACACCGGGAGGCCCTGGCGGCGCTCGCCTCGGTGGAGGTGGCGCCCGTGGGGACGTGGCTCTTCCGGGAGGGGGAGCCGTCGGACCGGGTCTACTGGGTCGCCTCGGGGCGGGTCACCCTCACCCTCGGGATCGGGGGCCGGCCCGAGGCCGCCGTGCTCAGCGTGGGGCCGGGGGAGGTCCTGGGCTGGTCGGGGCTGCGCGCTGGGGGGAGGCGGGTGGCGTCGGGGCGGGTGGTGGAGGCGGTGGAGCTGCTGTCGTGGGCGTCGGACGCCCTGGCGGACCTGTGCGAGCGGGACCACCACGTCGGCTACGCGGTGATGCGCCTCGCCTTCCTGGAGGTCGCGCGGCGCCTCGAGGACACCCGGGTCCAGGTGCTGGACCTCTTCGGGCGGCGGGATGGCTGAAGTGTTCCTGCCCCGGGAGGCCCTGGGGGAGCTGCTGGGGGCCCTCAGGGCCTCGGGCCGGGCGGTGATCGGCCCCACGGTGCGGGACGGGGCCGTCGTGTACGACGAGGTCGAGTCCCCCCGGGACCTGCCGGTGGGCTGGGGCGACGAGCAGGCGCCGGGGCGATACCGCCTGCGGCGCCGCGGCGACGAGCGGGCCTTCGGCTACGCCGTGGGCCCCCACTCCTGGAAGCGGTTCCTCTTCCCCGCCCGGGAGGCCCTGTGGCGCTCCGAGAGCGCGGACGGGGGGGTGCCCCGCATCGAGGCCGCCTCCCCGGACGCCTCCCCCAGGGCCTTCCTGGGAGTCCGGGCCTGCGAGATCGCCGCGATGGACGTCCAGGACCGGGTCTTCCTGGGGGGACGTGCCGATCCCCGCTACGCCACCCGGCGCGCCGCCGCCCTGGTGGTGGCGGTCCAGTGCACCGAGGCCGGGGACCTATGCTTCTGCGCCTCCACCGGCACCGGGCCCCGGGTGGAGGGGGGCGCGGACCTGGTGCTCACCGAGGCGGACGACGGCTTCCTCGTGGACGCCCGCACCGACGCGGGGCGCGCCGTGCTAGGCGCGCTGCCGGTGGTGCCCGCGGGGCCCGAGCGGGTGGCCGCCGCCGAGGCGGGAGTCCGGGCCTGCGCGGCGGGCATGGGGCGGTCCATGGACGTCCGGGGGCTCCCGGGCCTGCTCTTCGGCAACCTCGACCATCCCCGCTGGGAGGCGGTGGCGGAGCGGTGCCTGTCCTGCGGGGCCTGCACTTCCGTGTGCCCGACCTGCTTCTGCTCCACCACCGAGACGTCCTCCACCGTGGACGGCGCGCGGCACGAGGTCCTGCGGGTGTGGGACTCCTGCTTCGGCTCCGAGCACGCCCAGATCCACGGCGCCGACTTCCGGCCCACCATCGGCCTCCGGTACCGCCAGTGGCTCACCCACAAGCTGGGCTCGTGGACGGCCCAGTTCGGGGTGTCGGGCTGCGTGGGCTGCGGACGCTGCGTCGCGTGGTGCCCGGCGGAGATCGACCTGACGGAGGAGGTGGCGGCCCTTCGGGAGGGGGCCGATCCCCCGGCTCCCGTCCCCGCCGCCGCCCCGCCTCCCCCGGCTCCCGGCGGCGATCCCCTGCTGCCCCACCCCGCCCGGGTGACGGCCCGCCGGGTCGAGACCCCGGACGTCGTTACCCTGACCCTCGACGCCGGGGACCTGGGCGACGTCCTGCCGGGCCAGTTCCTGATGCTGGGCCTGCCGGGGATCGGCGAGGCGCCCATCTCGGTCTCGGGCGGGGGCGGGGGCGTCGTCGAGCACACGATCCGGGACGTGGGGGCGGTCACCCGGGCCCTGTGCGCCCTGTCGCCGGGGGACCACCTGGGGGTCCGGGGGCCCTTCGGGACCGCGTGGCCGCTGGAGGCGCTGCGGGGCCGCCCCGTGCTGGCGGTGGCGGGGGGGATCGGCCTCGCGCCGCTGCGGGGGGCGATCCGGGCGATGCTCGCCGCCCCGGCGGACTTCCCCGACGTCCGGGTGTTCTACGGCGCCCGCACACCAGGTGACCGCCTCTTCCTGGACGAGCTGGACGCATGGACCGGCCGGCCCGGCGCCACCGTCGCCGTCACCGTGGACCACGCCCCGCCGGGCTGGGACGGGCACGTCGGGGTGGTGACGCGGCTGCTGCGGGGCGGGGCGATCCCCGCGGGGGCCGCGGCCCTGGTGTGCGGGCCCGAGACGATGATGCGCTACGCGGTGGAGGCGCTCCGGGCCGGCGGCGTGCCCGAAGAGGACATCTTCGTGTCCATGGAGCGGAACATGCGCTGCGCCGCGGGCCTCTGCGGACGGTGCCAGTACGCCCACTGGCTGGTTAGCCGGGACGGGGCGGTCTTCCCCTTCGCCCGCCTCCGGGAGGTCTTCGGGCGTGACGGCTTCTGAACCCGAGTCTGGTCGCGGCCGGCCCCGCCTGGGGGTCTTCAAGCTGGCCTCCTGCGACGGCTGCCAGCTCACGCTCCTGGACTGCGAGGACGAGCTGCTGGCCCTGGCCGGGGCCGTGGAGATCGTCCACTTCCCCGAGGTCTCCTCCCGCCTCGCCGCGGAGGGGCCCTTCGACCTGGTGCTCCTGGAGGGCTCGGTGTCGACGGAGGAGCAGCGGGAGCTGGTCCACGCGGTGCGGGCCCGGACGCCCCGGCTGGTGGCCATCGGCGCCTGCGCCACCGCGGGGGGGATCCAGGCCCTGCGGAACTTCGCCGACCACGAGGAGTACGTCCGCGCCGTCTACGCCCGACCGGAGTACGTGAGCACCCTGGCGGCGGCGACCCCCGCCTCGGAGCACGTGAGGGTGGACTTCGAGCTGCGGGGCTGCCCCATCGACCGGGGCCAGCTCCTGGAGCTGCTGGTGGCCACCCTGCTGGGGCGGAAGCCCCAGGTCCCGGACGAGTCCGTGTGCATGGAGTGCAAGCGCCGCGGACAGGTGTGCGTGATGGTGGCCCGGGGGGAGCCCTGCCTCGGCCCCGTGACCCACGCCGGCTGCGGCGCGATCTGCCCCGCCTACGCCCGGGGATGCTACGGGTGCTTCGGTCCCAAGGAGAGCCCCAACCCCTCGGCCCTCTCCGCCCGCCTCTCCCGGGACGGCGCCTCGGACGACGAGATCGCCCGACGCTTTCGGGTGTTCACGGGGTGGGCCGGACCGTTCCGAGAGGAGAGCCTCCGCCGTGGACGCTGACGAGCGCACCTATCGCGTGGACCTGATGACCCGGGTGGAGGGGGAGGGGCGGTTCCTGCTGCGGGTGCGGGACGGCGTCGTGGAGCGGGCGGAGCTGTCGATCTTCGAGGCGCCCCGCTTCTTCGAGGCCCTGCTCCGGGGCCGGTCCATCGACGAGGTGCCCGACATCGTCGCCCGGATCTGCGGGATCTGCCCGGTCGCCTACCAGATGAGCGCGGTGCGGGCCCTGGAGGCGGCCCTGGGGGTCCAGCCCACCCCCGAGATCCGGCGGCTGCGACGCCTCCTCTACTGCGGGGAGTGGATCGAGAGCCACGCGCTGCACGTCTTCCTGCTCCACGCCCCGGACTTCCTGGGATACGAGAGCGCGGTGGAGATGGCCGCGGACCACCGGCCCGTGGTCGAGATGGGGCTCCGCATGAAGAGGGCGGGGAACGCCCTGATCGAGTTGCTGGGAGGAAGGGCGATCCACCCCATCTCGGTCCGGGTGGGGGGCTTCTCCCGGGCCCCGGCCCGCTCGGCCCTGGCGGCACACCGGGACGCCCTGGCGAGGGGGTTGGAGGACGCCCTGGCCGCCGTCGCCTGGGCCGCGGGCTTGGAGGCGCCGGACTTCGAGCAGGACTACGTCTTCGTCGCCTTGGACGCCGACGTGTACCCGTTGGAAGAGGGCAGGGGGATCCGGATCTCCGACGGGACGACCCTCCCCGAGGCGGACTTCGAGACCCGCTTCGGCGAGGTCCAGGTCCCCCACTCCAACGCCCTCCAGTGCCGGATGTTGGACGGCCGCGCCTACCTCACGGGGCCCATTGCCCGCCTGGCCCTCCACGCGGAAAGGCTCCATCCCCGGGCGCGGGAGGCGTGGGAGGGCACGGGCATGTCCCTGCCGGTCCGCAACCCCTACCTCTCGATGGTGGTCCGGTGCGTCGAGTTGGTCCACGCCTTCGCCGAGGCCCTGGACCTCCTAGACGGTTACCGGGGGGCCGAGCCCAGCGCCGTGCCCTGGGAGGCCGCCGACGCCGTGGGGTACGGCGCGACCGAGGCGCCCCGGGGCCTGCTGTGGCACCGCTACGCCGTCCGCGCCGACGGGACGGTGGCCGAGGCGAAGATCGTCCCGCCCACCTCCCAGAACCAGGCGAGGATCGAGGAGGACCTCGCCTCCATCGGGCCCGAGCTGGCGGCGATGGAGCACGGAGCGGCCACCCGCCGCTGCGAACAGCTCGTCCGCGCCTACGATCCCTGCATCTCGTGCGCGACCCACTTCCTGGAGCTGGACCTGGGGAGGGAGTGATGAGACCCCGCCTGGTGGCCCTGGGCAACCCCTACCGCGGGGACGACGGCGCGGCGATCCGGGCCGCCCGGGTCCTGGCGGGCGAGGGGTTCGAGGTGGTGGTCGCGGGCCGGCCGGGGCCGGGGCTGCTGGACTGGCTGCCGGAGGACAGGCCGGCGGTGCTCGCCGACGTCGTGGCGGGGGGCGGCGCTCCCGGGACGGTGGTGCGCCTCCCCCTCGCGGGCGTGGCGGCCGCTTCCCTGGCGTCCCCCCGGCTCTCGTCCCACGGCCTCGGCCCCGGGGACGCCCTGCGCCTCGCCGCCGCCCTGGGCCGGGGCTTGCCCGAGGGGGAGTTCGTGGGGATCGAGGGGGAGCGGTTCGCCCCGGGGGAGGAGCTGTCCCCCGCGGTGGAGGCCGCGCTGCCGGCCTACGTGGAGGCGTTGCGGGAGGCCCTGCGGGCCTTTCCGGGGAGGTGAGCCATGCACGAGAGCGGACTGGCGGACCGCCTGCTGGCCCTCGCGGAGGCGGAGGCCCGGGCCCGGGGGAAGCGCCTGGTGGGGGTGAAGGTCCGGCTGGGGGCCCTGGCGGCGACGGCCCCGGAGCGGCTCCGGGCGGACTTCGAGCACCTGCGGGAGCACCACGGGCGGACCGGAGCGGCGCTGGAGATCGAGGTGGACCCGGACCGCCCCTCGGGGGTGGAGATCGTGGGGATCGAGGTGGCGGATTGAGGCGGAGCGGTCGGATCCGGGGGATCGTCCAGGGGGTGGGCTTCCGCCCCTACGCCGCCCGCCTGGCCGCGGAGCTGGCCCTCTCCGGGAGGGTCCGGAACGAGGGGAGGGGGGTGCGGATCGAGGTGGAGGGGGAGGCCCCCGCGGTCCGCGCGTTCGAGGCCCGGATCGCCGCCGCGCCGCCTCCGGCGCGGGTGGAGGAGGCCACCTGGGAGGACGCCTCGGAGGAGGGAGAGGCGGGCTTCCGCATCGAGGAGAGCGAGGCGGGTGGGCCCGCGAGGTGGTCCATCCCCCCGGACCTCGCCCCCTGCGCCGACTGCCTGGCGGAGGTGGACGAAGCGGCGGCGCGGCGCCACGCCTACCCCTTCACGAGCTGCGCCCGCTGCGGCCCGAGGTACACCCTGGCCCTGGGCCTGCCCTGGGACCGGAAGCGCAGCACCATGGCGGCCTTCCCCATGTGCCCGGAGTGCGCCCGGGAGTACGCGGATCCCCGGGATCGGCGCCAACACGCCCAGCCCATCGCCTGTCCCCGCTGCGGCCCGGGGCTGCGCCTGGAGACCGGGCAGGGGGTCGCCCTGGCGGCTGGCGCCGAGGCGCTGGAGGGGGCGGCCGCCGCGGTGCGGCGGGGGGAGGTCCTGGCGCTGAAGGGGGTGGGGGGCTTCCAGCTCGTGGTGGACGCCCGGGACGACGGGGCGGTGGGGCGGCTCCGGCGGCGCAAGGGGAGGGAGGAGAAGCCCTTCGCGGTCCTGGTGGCGGACCTCCCCGCGGCCCGGGCCCTGGCGTTCCTGGATCGGGAGGAGGAGGCGGCCCTGCGGTCGCCCGCGGCGCCCATCGTGCTGGCGCGGTCCCGGGGGGTGGGCCTCGCCGCCGGGGTGGCGCCGGGGAACGCCCGGTTGGGGGTGATGCTCCCGGCCTCCCCGCTGCATCACCTCCTGGCGCGGCGGCTGGGCTTCCCGGTGGTGTGTACCAGCGGGAACCTCCACGGCGATCCCATCGCCACCGGGGACGCCGAGGTGAGGGCGCGCCTGCCGGGGGTGGCGGACGCGGTGCTGACCCACGACCGCCCCATCGCCCGCCGCTGCGACGACGCGGTGGTCCACGTGGTGGACGGCTCCCCCCGCACCCTGCGCCTGGGGCGGGGGCTGGGGCCGGTCCTGCTTCCGGCGCCCTGGGCGGGGGCGCCGGTGGTGGCGGTGGGAGGCCACATGCAGGTGGCGCCGGTGGCGGCGGCGGACGGCGAGGTGCTGCTGTGGCCCCACGTGGGCGACCTGGACGGCCTGGCGGCGCGGCAGGCCCTGGGGGTGGCGGTGGAGGCGCTCCGGGGCGTGGTGGGGCGGCGGGCGACGGTGGCCCGGGACGCGCACCCCGACTACGGATCGACGAGACTCGCGGAGTCCCAGGGGCTGTCGCATGTATCGGTGTATCATCACCACGCCCACGTCGCGGCATGCCTGGCGGAGCACGGGGAGGAGGAGGCCCTGGGGGTCGCGTGGGACGGGGTGGGGCTCGGGCCCGACGGAACGGCCTGGGGGGGCGAGTTCCTGGAGGTGAGCCCCCGGGGTGCGGACCGGGTGGCGTGGCTGCGCCCATTCCCGCTGGCCGGGGGCGACGCGGCGGCCCGGGACGGGAGGCGCTGCCTGGCGGGGGTGGCGGCGGTGGCGGGGCTGGCGGGGGCGGATCCCCGGCTGCTGGCCCTGGCCCGGAGCCCCCTCGCGGCCTCCACGACCTCGGCGGGGCGCCTCTTCGACGCGGTGGCGGCGTTGCTGGGGGTGCGGGAGCGTTCCACCTTCTCGGGCCAGGCGGCGATGGCCCTGGAGCACGCCGCGACGGGGGCGGGGGAGGCGTACCCCTTCGGCTTCGACGGGCGCGTCCTGGACTGGGCGCCGGCGGTCCGGGCGGCGGCGGGGGAGGGGGATCCCGGCGTGGCCTCGGCCCGCTTCCACGCGACCCTGGCGGCGATGGTGGCGGCGGTGGCGGCGGCGCGCCGGGCGAGGGTGGTGGCTCTGACGGGGGGTTGCTTCCAGAACGCCCGCCTGGTGGGCGATACATCGGCGGCCCTGTGGCGGCGCGGGATCCGAGTGCTGCTGCCGGAGCGGGTCCCGCCCGGGGACGGGGGCCTGGCGCTGGGGCAGGCGTGGGTGGCGAGCCGGCGGCTGGGGAGCGGAAGCGAGACCTCGCCGGGGGATGGCGGCGGGAGTCCGAGCCCGTCAGAATAGCGGCCGTCGCCGGGGCGCAGGGAGCCTCGGGGGGAGCGGGACGATGTGCCTGGCGGTGCCGGGGGAGGTGCTGGACGTCACCGAGGACGAGGGGGCCCTCCTGGTGGGGCGGGTGCGCTTCGGGACCGTGGTGCAGCGGGTGTGCCTTGTCGACCACCAGGAGTTCCGGTTCGCCGGGCGCGGAGGCGGCTTCGGGGAAGTGCTCTCGCAAAAGGTCATACCTGGTGTTACTTTGAGCGAGTGAAACCTGCGGGCAACGGCATGGACCTCGGCCGGTGGATCGACGACCTCGTCGCAGGGGGCCGGAGCAGCTTCACCACGGACGAGGCCCGAGGAGTCCACGGCGGCACGTACAAGGCCGTACAGGCGGTGCTGCGTCGCCTCCGGGCGAAGGGGGAGATCGCGTCCCCGCTCCGCGGCTTCCACCTCGTGGTGCCGCCGGAGTACCGCCGCCTGGGTTGCCTGCCTCCGCTCTGGTTCATCGACGATCTCGCGAGGCACATCGGCCAGCCCTACTACGTCGCGCTGCTGTCCGCGGCCGAGCTGCACGGCGCGGCCCACCAGCGGCCGCAGACGTTCCAGGTCATGCGCCCGAGGCCGCACCGGTCCGTCGAGTGCGGTGGCGTGCGCATCGACTTCGTCATGCGGGGCAGCCTGGCAAGGGTGCCGGTCGTCCTCCGCAATACTCCCAAGGGTATGGTGCGGATCGCCACGCCGGAGGTCACGGCCTTCGACCTCGTCGGATACGTCCACCGCTGCGGCGGGCTCGACAACGTGGCCACGGTGCTGCGCGAGCTGGCCGAGGCGCTGGATCCGGTCGCCCTCGCCGGACTGGCGCCCCTCTCGCCGGTGCCATGGGCCCAGCGCCTCGGCTTCCTACTCGACCTCGTGGGGTCTTGGGGCCGGACGGGACCGCTGTCCGCCTGGGTGCGGGACCAGGCCCCGCCGACGTGCGCCCTGGACGTGGACCGGCCGCCGGGCCACGGCCCGGTCGACCGGGGGTGGCGGGTCGTGGTGAACGTGGAGATCGAGGTGGACCGGTGATCCCCAAGGCATTCGTCGATCAGTGGCGCGCTACGGCGCCCTGGGCGGCTGACCACCAGGTCGAGCAGGATCTCGTCATCAGCCGGGCGCTGGTCGAGGTGTTCTCGGACCCCTCTCTCAAGGAGCGCCTGGCCTTTCGTGGCGGGACCGCGCTCTACAAGCTCCACCTGCCCGCGGCCCGCTACTCCGAGGACATCGACCTCGTACAGACCACCGCGGAGCCCATCGGGCCCACGATGGACGCGTTGCGGCGTCGGCTGGACGGCTGGCTGGGCACGCCCCGCCGCGAGTTCTCGGACGGAAGGGTCACGCTGCTCTATCGCTTTGAGTCCGAGGGCGAACCGGCGGTGCGGCTGAAGCTCAAGGTGGAGATCAACAGCCGCGAACACTTCACCGTCCTGGGCCTCCGCGACCACCCCTTCGCCGTGCACTCGCGGTGGTTCAGCGGCGAGGCGGCCGTCGTGGGATACACGCTGGACGAGCAGCTCGGGACCAAGCTCCGGGCCCTCTACCAGCGCCGCAAGGGGCGGGACCTCTTCGACCTGTGGGATGCGCTCACCCGAGGTGCTTCGAACCCGGATCGCGTGGTCGCGGCGTTCCTGCACTACATGAAGGTGGAGGGCCACCGGGTCAGCCGCGCGGAGTTCGAGGAGAACCTGTCCAGGAAGCTGGCCGACGCGCGGTTCGTCGGGGACGTGGCGCCGCTCCTGGCGCCGGCTACCTCGTGGCGACCCGACGAAGCGGTGGCGCTGGTCCGTCGCGAGCTGATCGCGCGACTGCCGGGGGATGGGTGGAAGGGGCGGGGCGCTCCGTGAGTGTGGGTCCCGGGCCCGGCGACTTCCCATGCGCGGACGACGGCATCATCGCACCGACGCAGGGGCCAGGACAAGGGAGCACGCGATGGTGGCGGCGGTGGCGGCGCGGCGGGCGAGGGTGGTGGCCCTGACGGAGGTTGCTTCCAGAACGCGCGCCTTGCGGAGGCGACGGCGGCGGCCCTGCGGCGGCTGGGGATCCGAGTGCTGCTGCCGGAGCGGATCCCGCCCGGGAACGGGGGCCTGGCGTTGGGGCAGGCGTGGGTGGCGAGCCGGCGGCTGGAGCGGCGCCCCGGTTGACTCCCAGCGGCCCGGACGCGCTATCCTCTGCGGGCTCGTCCGCGAAGGAGCCCTCCATGCTCACGCACATCGAGATCGAAAACTTCCGAGGGATCCGCCGCCTCGCAACCGACCTCGCGCCCGTGACCGCCTTCCTGGGCCCGAACAGCTCTGGGAAGACGACGGTCCTGCATGCCATCCGGCTCGCCTGCGATGCCCTGCGCCTCACCCTGGAAAGCGAAACGCCGGCCCGGGTCGAGACGTACGACGGGGTGCCGTGGATCGACGTGACCAAGGGTACCCTCCTGGGCCACGAGTCGCTTCTTCCGCTCCGGGACTGGCGAGCGCTCTTCGTGGACCAGGTGGTCGGCGAGGGGGTGAAGTCGGTCATCCACCTCCACTTCGACGAGACCGACCCCATCCAGGAGGTGTGGGTCGAGATCGCCTGCGCCCGCAATGCGCAGCTCAAGCTGTCCATCTCCGTGCGCTCGGCCGACACGGCCGCCGCCGTGGGTGGGCTCGCGCGGAAGTCTTCCCTGGTGAACCAGCGGCTCACCGAGTCCCTCCGGGAGCACGCCCCCCTCGCCGTCTTCGTCCCCCCCTTCTACGGCACCGTGCAGACCGAGGAGTATCGCGCCCGCGCCGTCGTGGACCGCCTGCTGGGCTCCGGGGATCAGAGCCACGTGGTCAGAAACCTGGTCGCCGGGCTGGACACGGACCAGCTCACCCGCCTGAACGCGTTCCTCGACGAGACCATCGGCGCCCGCCTCGTGTATCGCACCACCGGGGACGCGCTCCAGTCCGAGTCCCCCCTCCGGGTGACGTTCCGGGACTCGAACGGGGACATCGAGATCTCCGCGGCGGGCGCGGGCCTCGTCAACCTCGTGGCCCTGTACGCCTCGCTGTCGCGCTGGCGGCTGGAGAGCGTGCGGCGGCGGGTGCTGTTCCTGCTCGACGAACCCGAGGCCCACCTCCACCCCCGCCTCCAGGCCGAGAGCACCGACCGCCTCGGGCGCCTGGTGACGCAGGAGTTCGGTGCTCAGCTCCTTCTCGCGACGCACTCCGTCGACATCCTCAACCGCCTGTCCGCGAGCGGTGCTCTCTTGCTGCGCTGCGACCGGACGGCGGAACAGGGCGTCGTCGCGCTCGACAGCGACTCCAAGCTCTTCGACGACGTCGGAGCCTGGGCGGACCTCTCGCCCTACACCGCAATCAACTTCCTCGCCTCGCGCCGAGTGGCGTTCTGCGAGGGGGACGACGAGGTCGCCCTGCTCCCCCTCCTCGCCGAGCTCCGCTTTCTCAACGATCCGTCGAGACTACGGCGCTTCCGGCGATGGGCGCTGGTGCGGCTGACAGGAGCCTCGAACGAGCCCGTCGCCGGGCTCCACGCCCGGTTGCTCCGGAACGACGTGGTGCGGACGCAGGCCCAGGCTGGAGGGTTCGAGGTCCACGTCTTGCTGGACCGGGACTACCACCGCCAGCCAGGGTCCACGACGGTGACCCACAACGGCGTCACGGAGACGAAGACCGTGTGGAGCCGGCACAGCCTGGAGTCGCTGCTCGTGGAGCCGGCGGTCCTCGCCGCGTGGATGCGGGCTTTCGCTGGCGATGCGACTCCTACGGATCTCATGGATCGGCTGGGAGTGGCCATCGCCGAGGCCGATGCGGCCGAGGAGCTGAACACGCCCGCCTGCGATCAGCTCGCCGCTCGACTCTTCAAGGCGGGGCCGGGACACGGCGAAGGGAACATCCTCCGAGGTGACCAGGGGCATGTCCACGCCAACCGCCTCGCGCGAGAGAGGGTGCGGGCGGAGCCGGCCGTCTGGCAGCGGGGCCATGACCGCGCGAGGTTCGTGCTCGGCAGGGTGCGGGAGTCCATCTCCCTTCCCGCCCGCAACCGGTTCCCCACCGACCTCGTCCAGCTCGTCCGGCGTGCGGACGTGAACCGGATCGGGGACCCCCGGGCGGCGATCCCGACCGAGGTCGGGGAGCTGCTCGACCGGTTGGTGGCGTCTTGAGCACGGGCGAGGCGAGGCGGGACGGGTGTGACTACGACGTCTTCGAGCGAACGCGCCCCTGCCAAGAGGGTCTTCGGCCGCGCTGCGCTGGAGCGCCTCGCGGTGCGGGTGGCGGCGGGAGTCCGAGCCCGTCAGAATAGCGGCCGTCGCCGGGGCGCGGGGAGCTCCGGGGGGAGTGGGACGATGTGCCTGGCGGTGCCGGGGGAGGTGCTGGACGTCACCGAGGACGAGGGGGCCCTCCTGGTGGGGCGGGTGCGCTTCGGGACCGTGGTGCAGCGGGTGTGCCTCGCCTACCTGCCGGAGGTCCGGCCCGGGGACTGGGTGATCGCCCACGCGGGCTTCGCCATCCAGCGCCTGGACGAGGCGGCGGCGAGGCGGGCGCTGGAGTTGCTGGGGGACGGGGAGACGTGAGGTACGTCGACGAGTACCGGGACCCCGATCGCGTGAGGCGGGTGGCCGAGGGCCTGCGCCGGGACGCGACGCGGCCCTGGACGGTGATGGAGGTGTGCGGAGGCCAGACCCACGCCATCGCCCGCTTCGCCCTGGACGGGCTGCTGCCGGAGGGGCTGGAGCTGGTCCACGGCCCGGGCTGCCCGGTGTGCGTCACGCCCTTGGAGGTGATCGAGGCGGCGATCCGCCTGGCGCTGCGCCCGGATGTGGTGCTCTGCACCTTCGGGGACATGATCCGGGTCCCGGGGGCGACGGGGGACCTCCGTTCGGCCCGAGCGCGGGGCGGCGACGTGCGGGTGGTGCTCTCGCCCCTGGACGCCGTTCGGATCGCCGCCGAGACCTCGGAGCGGGAGGTGGTCTTCCTGGCCGTCGGCTTCGAGACCACCGCCCCCACGGCGGCGATGGCGGTGGAGTGGGCGCGGCGGCGGGGGCTCGGGAACTTCTCCATCGTCCCCGCCCACGTGCGGGTGCCACCCGCCATGGACGGGATCCTCTCGGCCCCGGGCAACCGGGTCCAGGCGTTCCTGGCGGCGGGGCACGTGTGCGCGGTGATGGGCACGGCGGAGTACCCGGAGATGGTGGCCCGGCACCGGGCGCCGGTGGTGGTGACGGGGTTCGAGCCCCTGGACATCCTCCAAGGACTCCGGATGGCCGTCCGCCAGTTGGAAGCGGGGAGGGCGGAGCTGGAGGTCCAGTACGACCGCGCGGTGCGGCCCGAGGGGAACCCGGCGGCGAGGGCGGCCATCGGGAGGGTGTTCGTGCCCGCGGACCGGCCTTGGAGGGGCCTCGGAGTGGTGCCCCTCGGGGGGCTGGCCCTGCGGGAGGAGTACGCCGCAATGGACGCCACCGCCCGGTGGCCAGAGAACCTGGGCAGCATCCCCGAGCCCGCGTCCTGCCGGGCCGCCGAGGTGCTGACGGGGCGGATCCGCCCCCCGAGTGCGGAGAGTTTGGCCGGGGCTGCACCCCCGCGCACCCCCTGGGGGCCCCGATGGTCTCCAGCGAGGGGGCGTGCGCGGCGTACCATCGCTACCGAAAGGCTTGGAATCCAGGACGATGACCGATCCCTACACTTCCTCCTGTCCCATCCCCCTCTCCGGCCACGACCGGGTGATCCTCGCCCACGGCGCCGGCGGGCGGGCGATGGTGCGCCTGATCCGGGACGTGTTCGCCCGTGCCTTCGACGATCCGGCGCTCCGGGACGCCCACGACGGTGCCGAGGTCGAGTCGGCGGGGCGGATCGCCCTCACCACCGATGCGTTCACCGTGAAGCCCCTGTGGTTCCCCGGCGGCGACATCGGGAGCCTGGCGGTCTACGGGACGGTGAACGACCTGGCCATGTGCGGTGCCCGACCCCGGTGGCTCACGGCGGCCTTCGTCCTGGAGGAGGGCCTGGCGTTGGACGAGTTGGGGCGGCTGGTGGACTCCATGGCCGCGGCGGCGCGGGCCTGCGGGGTGCGGGTGGTGACCGGGGACACGAAGGTGGTGGAGAGGGGCCACGGGGACGGGCTGTACGTGACCACGACGGGGGTGGGGGAGGTCGTCGCCCCCCGGCCCGTGCTGCCCGCGGCGGTGCGCCTGGGGGACGCGGTGATCGTGAGCGGCCCGGTGGGGGAGCACGGCGTGGCGGTGATGCTGGCGCGGACGGACCTCGGGCTGGCGACGCCGCTGCAGAGCGACGCCGCCTCGGTGGTGGGCCCGGCCCTGGCGCTGTTCGAGGCGGGGGTGGACGTCCACTGCCTGCGGGACCCCACCCGGGGCGGGCTGGCGGCCGCGCTGTCGGAGATCGCCGAGACCGCGGCGGTGTGCGTCCGCGTGGAGGAGGCGTCCATCCCCGTGCGCCCCGAGGTGGCCGACGCCTGCGAGCTGCTGGGCCTGGACCCGCTGCACGTCGCCTGCGAGGGCCGGTTCGTCGCCTTCGTCCCCGGGGCCGACGCGGAGCGGGCGATGGAGGCGATGCGGGAGCGCGGGGCGTCGCCGGTGCGGATCGGCGAGGTGGTGGAAGGTCCCCCGGGGACGGTGCTGGTCCAGGGCCCCTTCGGGGGCGAGCGGGTCCTGGACGTCCCCGAGGGGGAGGCGCTGCCGCGGATCTGCTGAGGACCCTCCGACCCCCCATGAGCGTCGGACCAGGGAGGGTGCGGGTCGTCACCGGCGGCGAGCGCCTGGGGTTGGGGTTGGACCGGCTGCACAGGAGCCGGACGGCACACCGCAAGAGCCCGCCACGTGGGTTCATCGTGGAGTGCGGCGTCGCCGGCTCCCGGCGCCTCCCCCCGGGGCGCCCTCACCTTCGCCGTCATGACCCTCGCCGCCGCAGCCGCTGGCGCCGTCGCCAGGAGGAGACGGTGACGCTCGCAAGGGCGCGCCACCATTGGAGTTCGGGGGGCGCTGTAATGGTGTGTAATGGTGACGGAGCGCGGATCGGGTGAGCGGCGGCTAGTACGTCGTTCCAGAGCGAGTTCCCCAGTTTCTGAGTCCGCCTTCCAGTTCATCGGCGTCGCGGTCCCGCGAAC
>JAKLKC010000077.1 GCA_023150875.1 Myxococcota bacterium
GGGAGCTTCCAGTTCGCCCACGTCCCGCCGGGGCAGTACGCCGTGGCCGCCTTCTCGCTCCTGTGGGGGCCGGAGGGGGAGGGGGCGGCGCCCACCGTGACGGACGTGCTGCTCCCCGAGGACGCCGCGCCGCTGGCGCTGTCTCCGGGGGGGACAGCCAGCGGCATCCGCCTCTCGAGGCGGGAGGTCGCCGCCGGACCTCCGGGTTCGCCTGCCCCGGGGGCCCGGTGAGGGGCGGATCGGGACCCCCCTCGGGGCCGGCGCTCGCTCCCGGTCCGGCGGCGTGGGCCGCCGCGGTGATCGCCATCGCCGCCCTGGCTTGCGCCCTGCGCCTCCACGGGCTCGATGAGTTCCGGGTCTATGGCGACACCGTCTACCCCTACAACGACGCCCTGAGGATGCTCCAGGGGGACTACCTGCTCTCCTCGGGCCGCGGCACCACCTTCCGGTACGGCTGGCTGGACCACTACCTGCTGGTGCCCCTGGTGGCGGTGGCGGGGGGGCTGCGCCACCTGGTGGCGAGCAACGCGGTGGTCCAGGCCCTGGCGACGGTGCCCATCGCCCTGGCGGGCCGCCGGCTGGCGGGGTGCGGCGCCGGCCTGCTGGCTGCGTCGGCGGTGGCGGTGTGGCCCGTGCTGGTGGAGCAGCCCTTCTGGGGCTTCTACACGTACCGCGCCCCGGTCTACGTCGCCCTGGCCGCCTGGGCGGCCAGCCACGCCCTGCGGAGGCCCGGCCTCGGGGCCTCCTGCGCCCTGGCCGCGGCCCTGGCGGCGGCGACGATGAGCCACCCATACGCCCTCGCCCCGGCGGTGGGGGCGGCGGTCCTGGTCCCGCGGCTGGTCCGGGTGCAGGGGGCCCGCCTGGTCGTGGCGGCGGCCCTGGGGGCGCTGCTGGTCGCCCCCACGGTCCACGGGAACTTCATGCTGCACGCGTTCGGCGAGTCGGGGCTCTCCCCGGGCCAGGTCTTCGCCCGACCGCCGGACTGGCGGGAGGGCACCCTGCCGGAGCTGGTCCGGTGGGCCCTGGCGCAGGCGGCCCACCGCAGCCCGATCTGGGCCCGCGTCCAGGAGTGGGTGGTGGTCCTGCTCCTCTTCGGGCTGATGCTGCCGGGCCGCGCCGGCCGCGCCCTGCGCCCCGGCGAGCCCGCGTGGCGCTGGGTGACGGCCTGGGCGGTGGCGTCGGTCCTGTGCCTGCTGGGTCTCGCGGGGGTCGTGGGGTACCTGCGGGGGTATCACCTGGCGGTGGTGGTGCCCCTCGTGGCTCTCGGGGCCTCGGGGCTGCTGGCCGATCTGGCGAGCCGGGGCGCCGCGGCCCTCTGGCGTCCCGCGGGGCCCGCGGCGGCGGGGGCCCTGGTGCTGGTCGTGCTGGGCCTGGGCGTGGGGGAGTTCCAGAGGTCCCTGCTCCAACACCGGCCCCGCTCCCCCGAGGTGGGCTTCCTCGCCACCACCGAGAGGCTCGCCCGCGCCATCGCCGCCGACGCCGGGGACGCCCCCCGGGCGATGGCGATGCTGACCGAGCCGCCGGGGCACGGAGCCGGCCAGCTCCCCGGCGCGCGCCCCCTGGGGTCGCTGATGGCGATGTACCTGGAGCAGCGCCTCTCCGGGGTGCCCGAGCGCCTCTTCCCCCTCCTGCCCCCCGAGGACGGCGCGTGGCCCCGGGCCTACGTCGTCGCCGACGTCCACGACGAGTCCTGGGCCGTGTGGACGGAGCACGCCGCGCGCCTGCTCCCGGCGGGCGCCGAGTCCCCCCGGGTGTTGCTGGAGGAAGCGTCTGCGCCAGGCAACACGTTGAGATTACTGACTTTTTCCGACATCCAGCAGGGCGCCGCCTTCATGGCCGCCGCCTGCCCGATGGTGTCGCGGTGGCCGGGGATCTGGAACGACCCCACCCTGGACCCTCTGGACCTGCGGCGGATGACGATCTGGGCCGCCCCCGCGCTGGTGGAGTGGAACGCCCCGTGCCCGGCGCGGAGCCCCGAGACCCTGTTCGAGGTGGAGCCCCCGGCGCCCCCCCTCCCCACCGCCCGCCGTCCCGTCCCCCGGGAGATCTCCCCCGGGATCCTCATGGAGATCCCCGAGGGGTGGCGCACGCGGATCGCCCGGGACCACGTGGGCCCCGGGGGCGTCCCCTGTCGAGACTGGCTGCCCGCCGCCCGGGACGTGGCCCCCGGGGTGCGGATCCACGTCACCCGCTGGACCCTGGGACCGGATCCGCGCCTGGCCCTCCCCCTGTTCATGGGCTCCTGGAGGCCGAACCCGGGCGACCCCCGCAGCCGGGCCATGGACCTGGCCGCGGGGCCCTGGTGCCGGCCCGCCGACCGCGCCGGCTCCCTGCGTTGCGCGGCGGAGCTGTGGGACCCGTCGGACGCCCGGGCGATCTACCGCCAGATGGTCTTCACCGGCGACGAGGTGGTGCACGTGGAGCTGATCCACTTCGGCGACGGCAGCGCCGAGTCCAAAGCGGAGACCCTGGCCTTCGGCCGCAGCCTGAGGCTGGTCTCACCTCCCTGACTCATCCCCCCACATCTGCTAGCCTCATCGTGCCCGTGTTCGTGCCCGTGCCCGTGCCCGTGCCCGTGCCCGTGCCCGTGCCCGTGCTCGTGCTCGTGCTCGCGCTCGTGCTCGTGCTCGTGCCCGGTGCTCGTGCTCGTGCTCCTGCCCGTGCCCGCACCCGATCCCCTCACTCCGGCGCAGGAGATCCCCTGGGACGCCGTACGCTCACGCCCAGCCTCCTCTCGGGCCCGCGCCTCCGCGTCCCCGGGGCGGCCCTGCTGCTGGCGGCCCTCCTCGCCCCGGGGAGCGCCCGGGGGGAGGGGCCGGACGCCTGGGACCGGGACCGGCGACGGCGCCTCGCGCCCCCGGTGGTGGCGGCGCTGCTGGACGTGGGGGCCCTGTTCATGGACGACCTGCCCCACTGGGACGTGTGCGGTTCCATCGCCCTCGTCGGCCGCGGCACCGGCCCCACGCCCCTGCCCATGGTGCGCGTCGGCGCCCACCTCGTCGCCCCCGGGGACACCCCGCCCATCCGCCTGGAGGTGGGGGCAGGGATCTACGTCGCCCACCGGCGCAACCAGATCGGGGGGATCGACGCCTCCTTCACCCTGGGGATCCGCCCCGTGGACGGCCAACCCACGACGCTGCTGCCGGGGGTGGCGCTCCGCCCCTGGATCGCCGGGGAGGTCGACGCCGGCGACAAGCCGGTGCTGATCGGGCTGCAGTTCACCCTCGGTGTCACCGCCACCGCCGAGACCGACCTCGCGGGCCGGGTCCGGGGGCCCTGGCTCGACCCCTCCCGGGCGGTGACCCTCGGGATCGGCGTGCGGGTGGGCGGTCCCTGGCCCGCCACCGACGGCGTGGACCCGCTGGAGCTGTACCGGTAGGCGGGGATCAGGGCGAGGAGCGGCGGCGGGCCTTGGGACGGCCCTCCAGCCCGACCCGGTCCTCCCCGAAGCGCAGGCTGACGCCCACCATCTCGTGAACGAAGCGCCCCGCGTCCCCGACGGTGTTCCAGAGGGGCACCAGCGCCGAGGCCCGCACCTCCAGGGCCACGTCCCGGTCCAGGGCGACCAGCAGGCCGATCCCGGGGTTGGCGTAGACGAATCCCAGGCGGGCCTCGCCCCCCTCCTCGCCGGCCACGGCCATATAGCCGAGGCCGAAACCGGAGCCCAGGAGGATGGCGGAGCGATACATGGGCAGGGCCACGTCCAGGGTCGGTCCGGTGTAGGCGAGGAAGGCGCCGGGGCCGCCGCCGGCGATCAGGTCATAGCCCGCCCTCATCCCCCCGGCGGTGGGGGAGGTCACGCGGATCCCCACTTCGGTCAGGGGGCGCGTGGCGCTCGGAAAGGTCCTCTCCAGGCCCCCCTCGAAGAGGTCGGGGACGAGGCCGATCCGCACCACCGGGCCGATGGTGTCGGCGCGGGCGGGTCCCGAGGCCGTGGCGGCGAGGCCCGCCACGGTGGCCACGAGGGCGAGTCGGAGGCAGTCTCGGGAGCGCATGGCGACAGTCCTTGTCGCGGGGAGCCCACGTCCTGGGGCTCCGCGCACCGTGCCCGCGACCCGCCCGCCGACGGGCGAGCAAGGCCCGTGCCCTTCGCTCGGGCCAACCCTCAGCGGGGTAGGACCACCCGGGGCCCGCCGGGCCCGGCTCCCGGCTCCAACCGCCCGAGGACGGCGGCGTCGATCCACACGTTGCGGTCCTCGGCGCCGCCGTCGGGGAGGGCGCGGGCTCCGTCGTTGATGAAGTGGAGCTCCACGGCGCCGGGGGCGGCGTCCAGGACCTCGAGTTCGACCCGCAGGAGGGTGGGGCGCTGGGGGACGACGAGGAGGTCACGGCCCACGGCGCGGGCGCCGGGGAGGAGCACCTGCAGGCGTGGTGCCTCCCCCGCCGCGGGGCTGCCCCGGGCGACGAGGTCCAGCGCGTACCGGCCGGGGCCCTCGGGGACCAGGTCCGGCAGGCGCGCGGCACCGGCGGCGTACAGGAACAACGAAGCGCCGTCCCGGAAGGGGTCCCGGGGGGGCTCCAGCACCGCCCGGTCCAGGTCCGCCCCCCGGGCGCCCGGACGCACCAGGAGCGCCTCCGCCCGGTGGGCTCGGTAGGTCTTCAGCACCGCCGCCGAGCCCGCCAGCGCGGCGGTGGCCTCGGCGTACCGCTCGGGGAACTCGCCGAGGGCCCACAGCAGGCGTTTCCCCGGGGGGACGGCCCGCGCCGCCGCACGCCCGGTGGCGGGGCCCGCCCCCTCGGGGATCTCCAGGGCGATCCCCCGGCCGAGGGCCACCTGCCAGGCGACCGGGTAGTTCCCTGCCACGGTGTCGCCGGCCCCAAGGTCCTCCCGCACCTGCCGGGCGAGGTCGTCCCAGGCGGCGTGGGTGGGCGGCGCCTCCCAGATCCGGGTGCGGGTGGAGAGCAGGCCGAGCATGAGGAGGAGGGCCGCGGCGGCGATCCGGGCGGGACGGCTGGCCAGGGCGTCCCAGCCGGCGGCGGCCCCGAGCCACAGGGCGGGGAGGCTGACCGCGGCGTAGCGGAAGTCGTAGATGGGCCGGACGGCGTGGCTGACGACCATACCCAGCAGGAGAGGACCCAGGAGCCAGGCGAGGAGGGCGGCGGCGGGCGGGGAGGGGCCGTCATCGCGGGAGACGGCGGCGCCGGCGCTGCGGACCGGACGCGCCAGCAGCGCGCACCACAGGGCGGCGGTGACGGCGAACAGCAGGTGGTCCCCCCCGGCGAAGGCGTGGAGGGACCAGAACACCGAGGTGGGGGAGGGGGGATCGAGGGGTGGCCCCGCGGCTGCCCCGACGTTGCGGAGCCAGAGGAGGGTGGGGAGGGCGAGGGCGGCGACGAGCCCCCACCGGCGTGCCGCGGCACGGGGGGTGCCGGAGGCGGCCTCGACGGCGAGCTGGGGCGCGACGGCAAGGGCGCCCCAGGGGTGGACGCACAGGGGGGCGAGGACCGACGCGACGTGCCGGCCGGCGCCCCGGGAGGGTCCGCCGGCGGTGGGGCGGCGCAGGGAGACGAAGGCGTCCCACGCCAGCAGCGAGGCGAGGGCCAGCGCCGCGTCGGGCCGGATCTCCCGGGCCGACTCGGCGGCGAGGGGGGTCAGCAGCACGCCCAGGGCCGCCCCCGCGGCGGCGGGCCGGGAGAGGAAGCGGCGGCCCAGCCGGTAGGTGAGGGCGACGGTGGCCGCGCCGCAGAGGAGGGAAAGGAGGCGGGCCTGGAGGGGATCGGCGCCCAGGGCGCGGATCCACAGGGACAGGAGCGCGTCCCACAGCGGAGGGCGGTGCAGATCGGTCCGCACGGCGAGGATGTCGCCGAGGGGGCGTCCCGCGGTGCCCACGTTGACCAGCTCGTCGAGCCAGCGGGACCGCGTGGCGAGGCCGGGCAGCCGGGCGGCGACGGCGAGGACGAACAGTGAGGCGGCGAGGACGGTGTCCGCGCCGGACCAGGGCGGGAGGCGAGGCGGGTGGGGAGCCACCGGGGCCTCCCCCCGGGCGGCGGCGGCCTGCGTTGGCGAGGTCATGGGGCGAACGTACCACCGGAGTGGGCAGATCGCGCCCCGCGGCGGCCGGCCCGACCTCCGGGGGCGATCCTGCCCCGCCGGCGGGATCGGGAGAGGGGCACCGCGGGCCGATGCCCACCGCCCCTGGTCCCGGGGGGCCCGCCCCCGTCCCGCTCAGGCGGACGGCTTGCGCCTGCGGCGGCGGCGGCGGCTCCGGCGGGGTTCGCCCGCCCCGTCGGGCGGCGGCGAACCCGGGGCCGGCGTGGACGGGGGGCGCCCGGTCCGGTCCGCCTGGAGCCGAGGGGGACGTTCCGGCTGGGGCCGGTCCGCCTGGGGCCGGTCCGCTTGGGGCCGGGGCGGTCGGTCCGCCTGGGATCGGGGCGGTCGGTCCGCCTGTGGCCGGTCGGCCTGGGGTCGGGGTGGCCGGTCGCCCTGGGGCCTCGGGTGCCGGTCGGCCTGGGGCCGGGAGGGCTTCTCGGCCGTAGGGCTCGCTGCCCGGGGCACGGGGGTGCGTGCTGGCCGGGGGGGCAGGCCCAGGGCCTCCCGGCGCATCCTGGCCTCCCGCTCGAAGAAGAGGATCTCCTCCAGCAGGGGGGACGTGTCCACCCTGCGGGTGGAGCCGACGTGCTTTCCGGTCAGGGGAGTCTCGGGGGTCAACACGCTGGCCTCGTAGAGGGACCAGATCTCCGGACCGTACCGGAGGCTCCGCAGCTCGGGGGCGAAGCGGGCCAGGGACTGGGTCAGGTTGGCGACGTCCCGCAGGAAGATGGTCCGCGCCCCCTGGTTGCGGGTGGCGTCCACGGCCTGGGGGAAGTCGATGATCACCGGGCCATCGGCCCCCATCAGCACGTTGAAGTCCGACAGGTCCCCGTGCACCAGGCCGGCGCACAGCATCTTCACCACCTCGCCGATCAGGCGCTCGAAGAGGGTCAGGGCCGCGGGGCGGCCGAGGCGGGCGTCCACCAGGCGCGACGCCGGATCCCCGTCCCGGTCCACCACCAGCTCCATCACCAGGACCCCCTCGACGAAGTCGTAGGGGATGGGCACCCGGACCCCGGCGGCCCGCAGGCGGTGGATCGCGTCCACCTCGGCGGATCGCCACGCCTCCTCGATCTTCTCCATGCCGTGGCGGCTGCGCTTGTCCATCGCCCGCTGCTCGCGGCTGTTGCGGACGGTGCGGCCCTCGGTGTAGTCGGCCCGGTGCTTGAAGCTCCGGCGCTCGGCGTCCTTGTAGACCTTGGCCACCCGGAGCTCGCCCCCCAGGCCGACGACGTAGACCTGCGCCTCCTTGCCGCTCATCAGCGGGCGCACGACCTCGTCGATGACGCCGAGGTCCATCAGCGGGGCCAGGCGCTCGGGTACTTGCATGTCGAGGGGTCTCCCGTGGGTAGGCCGTGCCCGAGGGGACGGCGGCGCGTCGTCGCGCCGGGGGTCCGCCCGCCGCGCGCGCCCGCCGCAGGGTACCCGAAATCCGGAGGGAAGGCCGCGGGGGACGCCCTGCCGGCACCGCCAGCGCCTTGACGCCCGCCCCTCCGCTTCCGAGACTCGGTCCTCGCCCCCGGCGAGCCTCCCTCGCCCCCCCACGCCCCAGGACCCGCCGTGCCCTCCCTCCGCCCCGGCCCCATCCCGCTGCTCCTCGGTGGCCTGTTCCTCCTGCTGGTGGCGCTGCCGGCGGCGCTCAGGACCTCCGAGGTGGAGTCCGGCCGGACCCCCCTCACCGTGCTCGCCGCCGCCTCCTTCACCGACGCCCTGCCCCGGATCGCCGCCGCCTGGCAGGCCCGGGGCGGCGTGCCGGTGGTCTTCGACTTCGAGGGCACGCCCGACCTGGTGGCGCGGATCGAGGCGGGCGAGCCCGCCGACCTCTTCTTCTCGGGGGACGGCCGGTGGATGGACCACCTGGAGCGGTCGGGGGCGATCGTCCCCGAGACCCGGGTGGACCTGGCGGGGAACCGGCTGGTGGCGGCGTGCCCCTCCAACTCCCCGTTCACCCCCGCGTCCCCGGCGGAGATCGCCTCCCCCGAGGTGCGCTTCGTCGCGGTGGCGGCGGACGACGTGCCCTCGGGCCGGTACGCCCGGGCCGCCCTGGAGTCGCTGGGGATCTGGCCCGCGGTGGAGGGACGGCTGGCCCGGGGCGGGAGCGGCCGGGACACCCTCCGGTGGGTGGCGCGGGGGGAGGCCCAGGTGGGGATCGCCCTGGAGTCCGACGCCTACGCCGACCGCCACGTCCGGTTCGCGTTCGCGCTCCCGGAGTCGAGCCACCCTCCCATCCGGCACCCCGCCGCCGTCCTGCGCGCCAGCACCCACCCCCAGGAGGCGCTCCGGTTCCTGGAGTTCTGTCGGGGACCCGAGGGGAGGGCGATCCTCGGCGCGGCGGGCTTCCGGCCCGTCGCCGGCCAGGGCGGATGATGCCTGCCCCTACTTCTTCCCGGTCTTCTGGTACGTGCCCACCAGCTCGCCCCGGGCGAGGACGTGGCCGTCCATCGCCCTCTCGAGCTGGGCCTTGGTGGGCTGGCCGAGGTCGGGGAGGACGGTGTCGAGGGCGTACAGCTTGAAGAAGTAGCGGTGCCTGCCGATGGGCGGGCAGGGGCCGCCCCATCCCGTGCGCTTCCAGTCGTTGGTCCCCTCCCGGGTGCCCGGGGGGAGCTGGCCGCCGGCCACCCCTTCGGGGAGGCCACCCGACGCGGCGGGCAGGTCGTAGAGCACCCAGTGGACCCACGTCATCTTCGGCGCCCGGGGGTCGGGGGCGTCGGGGTCGTCGACGATCAGGGCCAGGCTCTTCGCGCCCGCCGGCACCCCCTCCCAGGCCAGGGACGGCGAGACGTCCGCCCCCTCGCAGGTGTGCCGGACGGGGACCTCCCCCTGGTGCTCGAACGCGGGCGAACTCAGCTTCAGGCTCATGTCTCCCCCCCGGGCGGCGCCGGCCCCGGTCGCCAGCGCCAGCAACGCCCCGCAGGCCGCGGCCAGGCTCGTCCGGAAGCTCGCTCCCATCGTCAGGACCTCTCTCCCCCGCGGACTCCCCGGCGGGGCGAAGGGCGCGCGGACGCCGATGAATAAGACGCCGGGGGCCGGTGGCACCCCCCCGACCGCGCCGGTCAGGGCTCGATGATGAGGGTGATGCTCGCGGAGCCGGAGAGTCCGCCGGGGTCCGTCGCGGTCAGGGTGATCTCGTGTTCCCCGATGCTGAGGGACCCGCCCTCCATGACGGTCACCACCGTGCCCGAGACACCCGCCGGCGTCGTGGGGAGCGGCCCGTCGATGCTGCTGCTCCACTGCACCGCGAGGGTGGGGGCGGCGTCCTCGGGGTCGTGGACCTCGCCCCGCAGCGTGATCTCGAAGTGCTGGGCGTAGACCGCGCCGTCGGCGGGGGCGGCGATCTCCACCACCGGCACCCCCGAGACCGTCACCGCCACCTGGTCCTCGCAGGTGCCGCCCGCGCTGTCGGTGACGGTCATGGTGATGGAGTGGGCGGCCGAGCTGAGGGACACCTCCAGCTCCACCGACCCGTCATCCCCCGGCGTCGCCTGGCCCAAGGGGCCGTCGACGCTGCTGGAGAAGGTCACCGAGAGGTCCGGGGCCGCGTCCTCGGCGTCGGTGGCGGTGGCGACAAGGGTGGTGAGGACGTCCACGATCTCCCCCGAGGCGGGGGACTCGATGCCGCACGAAGGAGGGGTGTTCGCCCCCGAGATGGTCAGGGTGACCTGGGCGCTGGCGCTGAGTCCCCCGGGATCGGTCACGGTGGCGGTGAGGGTCCGCTCCCCGGTCTCCAGGAAGATCGAGACCTCGAAGCCCCCGTCCGGCGCGGGGACCACGCCGTCCACCAGCGCCAGGTCGTCTGCGCTCAGGGACACGACGAGGTCCGTCGCCGCGTCCTGGCCGTCGGACACCGTGCCCACGACGGAGATCACCTGCCCCGCGGGCCAGGTCGAGCCGTCCTCGGGGGTGACGAGGGAGATCGCGGGCGCCCCATTGGCGTCGACCTGCACCGTGACCGCGGCCTGACCCCGGTCCCCGTCGGGGTCCGTGGCGGTCGCGATCACGGTGTGGGTCCCCGCGCTCAGCGTGGTGATGGTGAACTCGCTCTCCCCCTGGGAGAGGAAGCCCCGGAAGATCTCGTCGTCCCGGTCGCTGGTCCACACCACCTCGATGGAGCCCGGATCCGGCGCGTCGTCCTCGACGACGGCGCGGAAGGTGATGGCGTCCCCGATCACGTAGGTCGAGTCCGCCGAGGGGCCCACGATGGTCACCACGGGGTCCTGGTGGGAGTCGTCGGTGAGCTGGCCGCACCCGTGGAAGGCGAGGGTCGCGGCGGCGAGGAGCGTGAGGGGACTGCGAAGCATGGGAGCTCCGTCCCCGCGACCGGGGCGGCCGATCGCGGGGTGGCGAGGGGGACTCGACGCGGGCGAGGGGCCGGCCATGGTGCCCTAGAAACTCAGCCCCCAGGACAGGCTCACGGTCCCGCTTCGGGGGTCCACGTGGGCCGAGGGGATCAGGGACGCCGCGCGGACCGCGGCGTTGCGGACCTGCCGGGCCTTCCTGCCGTTGGCACCCTTGCCGACGGCGCCCACCACGATCTCGACCGCCCCGCCGACCATCATGGCGATCCCAGGGATGAAGTACACGCCGGAGTCGCCGCCGAAGAGGTCGGTGACGAAGGTGAGGGGGAGCAGGAAGATCACGTCGAAGGCCCCCCGTCCGAGGGTGAAGGCGCCATGCCGCACCGCCGCGCCCCCCGCGAGCTCCGCCCCCCGCAGGTTCCAGTAGGAGCCGTCGTTGGCCACGGACGCCATCACCAGGTCGGCGCCGTCCCTGCGGAGGAGGTTCGCCCGCATCTCGTTCCCGGCCTTGATGGAGGCGGCGCCGAAGTTGATGCCTCCCCCGCCGTACAGCCACAGGAGGTCCCCGGCGTAGTAGGTGTCGATGGAGGAGGAGTCCCCCGAGACGAGCTGCACGAGGGAGTAGAACCACACGGGGAACGCCGCGACGGCCGCCCCGATCCCGGTGCCCAGGAGGACGGCGCCGCCGCCGATCTGGGCGTGGGCTCGCCGCGCCAGGCCGGGATCGGCGACGAACGAGGGCGCGGGGGAGGCGCTGGGGGGCGCGCTGGAGGTTTCGTCCGCGGACTCCCCACCCACCTCGCCGGAGCGGAGGGCGGCCGGAGCGGCGAACGGCTCCGCGGGGTCGATGGCGGGGGACTCCGCCGACGCGATCCCGGGCAGGGAGATCGAGAGGGCGACGAGCAAGGCGCACGGACTCGGGAACGAGCGCGATGGCATTCGGTCCTCCGCGGGGGCGAACGGAAGCCCCGGGGCGGGGCGCGGAACCCCGCCGGCCCCACCGGCGCGGCGCGACACCCTGGAACGAAGCTAGCACGACGGGCGCCCGAGCGGGGAGGTCCCGACGGCGGCCGGGCCCGAGCAGTTGCGCGGCGGGTCCGGGCGCGGCAGGATGGGCCTCGCTCCGGCGGGGAGGACTTCGCCGGCAGGGAGGTCCAGCGATCATGGCGACGAGGTTCGGCGTGGCGGCCCTGGCCCTGGCGATGGGGGCCTCGCTCGCGGGGTGCGCGGGCTCGGTGAAGGGCGAGATCGACGGCAAGAAGCCGGCGGCGGTGAAGAGCGGCTTCTGGTACACGGCCTACGACGGCGAGGACGGGGCGATCGTGTTCGCGGTCCTCGCCAGCGTGAACGACTACTGCACCGTCTCCACGAAGGTCCTGCAGGACCAGACCGACGTGGTCGCCGACTTCATCCAGGGGCGGATCGACGAGGACGAGGCGAACGCCGAGATCGCCGCGATCTCCGAGGAGCACCTCCCCAGCGAGTTCTGGGAGACCTACGCCGGCTTCCTCGCCGACGACATGGGCGACTTCGAGGGCGACGGGTACGACATGAGCGGCGAGGCCCCGGACTCGGTCCTCGAGATCTACTTCCACGACGGGTACATCGACTGGCTGGGCCTCTTCTTCTCGGGGGACGCCCAGGGGACGGAGACGAAGTACTACGTCTCCGAGTCGGGGGGTGCCGAGGTCACCGCCTTCGACGAGGACGGCGTGTTCAAGGGCAAGGGGGAGGCGGAGCTGATCGACGCGGACGGCGGGTCCGCGGGTGACGTCACCTTCTCGTTCTCGGTCAAGCGCTGCGAGGACTACGAGGACGCCCTCGAGGACTTCTACGCCCTCGTCGCAGCGGGCTAGTACGTCGTTCCAGAGGTAGTTCCCCAGTTTCTGAGTCCGCCTTCCAGCTCATCGGCGTCGCGGTCCCGCGAACGGGAGGCCCCGTAGGGCGGGGGCTTGTCCCCCGCCGAAGCCCCGCGGCGGGGGACGAGCCCCCGCCCTACGTTCCGGATCGGGTGGGCCTGGGAACGGAGAAACTGGGGAGGAACCTTCGGAACGTGGTACTAGCCGAAGGCTCTGCGGGGGCCCGCTCCTCCCCCCCGGGGTCCCTCGCCGGGACCGCCGCGGAGAACCGCGTCGCGGCCAGCATCCCGCAGGCACTGTGTTTTTCGCGTCCGACGGAGTACCGCCTCACCACCGGGGACCCGAGGGGGCTGAGCAGGTCCACGAACGCCTGAAGCTGCGCCTCCGAGGGGCGGCGGGGGTCCGCGTTCACCTCGATGAGGTTCAGGCGCAGGGGGACGTCCCCCAGCAGGCGCCTCAGTCCCAGGGCCTCGTCCTCCCCCATGTTCACCCCCGCGACGCACACCCAGGCGACGGTGACCCGCTCCCCCCGGGCCCGGGCGTGGGCGCGCAGGGCGTCGGCCAGCTCCTCGGGGGACCAGCGGGAGGCCCCGGGCATCAGGGAGGCGCGGCGCTCGCGGACGGTCGAGGTCAGGGAGACGATGAGCCGGTAGGGGTGGCCCTCCGCGGTGAAGCGGCGGATCGCCGGCACGATCCCCGCGGTAGAGAGGGTGATGGCCTTGCCGGACACCCCGCCGCCGCAGGGGTGGCGAAGGACCTCGGCGGCGGCGATCACCTGGTCGTAGTTCAGGAAGGGCTCTCCCTGGCCCATGAACACCGCCCCGGTGACCCGCCGGGACGAGAGGCGGCGCACCTGGAGGAAGGCGTCGACCATCTCCCAGGTGTGCAGGTTCCGCCGGAGCCCGAGGCGCCCCGTGGCGCAGAACGAGCAGTCCAGGGAGCAGCCGACCTGGGACGAGAGGCAGACCGTGGCGGCGTCCGGGCGCAGCAGGGGGATCCACACCGCCTCGTGGAGGGCGCCGTCCGGGGAGCGGAACAGGTGCTTCACGCTGCCGTCCACCTCGTCCCGGACGGACTCCACCCTCTCCAGGCGGTCCAGGCGGAAGGTGTCCGCCACCCGGGCCAGGACCGCCTTGGGCACCCGGGGAAGGGTGAGCAGGTCGTCGGAGTCGTCCCGGATCGCCCGGGCGAGGATCCGCCGGCCGTGGCTCCCGGGGGCACCGACGGCGGCCAGGGCGGCCAGGGCGGCCTCCGGGGCGAGGCCCCGCAGGTGGGGGCGCGGGTCGGTGAGACGCATGGCCCCATGATGGCGGGCCTCGGCCCCCGGGAGAAGGACCCGGGGAGGCACCGGGCTGCTCGGGCGCGCCCGGGGAGGGGGGGCGCTACCCCTTGAAGTCCAGCACGTGCTTGCGGGCACCGCCCCGGGCGGGATCCCTCTTGGCCTGGCAATCGACGCACAGCCGGGCGAAGGGCATCAGTTCCAGCCGGCGCGCGGGGATCTCATCGTCGCAATCGGCGCAGGTCCCGAAGGCGTCGGGGTCCGCGTCCAGGCGGCGCAGGGCGGCGTCGATCCGGGCCAGCGTCGCGGCCCGCGTCCGGTTGCGGCTGGAGGCGATGGCCTGGTCCATCTCCTCGTGGGGCGCCTGGTCCTCGTCGGCCGAGCCGGCGACGGCCTCCTCCCGCTCGACGCGGACGCGGGCGTCTCCCTCGCGGACGATCTCTTCGCGCATCGCCTCCAGGCGGGCGCGGATCCGGGCCAAGTGTTCGGGAAGCATGGACCGACGTTAACCCCGACGGGCCCCGCGGGGAAGGTCCCCCGCGGCCGCGTGACCCGGAGCCCACGGCGGGTTAGGTTGCCTCCGCCGGACCGAGCGAGGGAGGAGGCCATGGCGGACGAGGCACCCATCACGTTGCCGGGGGGCTGGGACGAGGTCCTCGGGGACGAGGTGCGGCAGCCCGGGTTCGCGCGGTTGCTGGAGTTCGTGGCGGAGGAGCGCCGGCACCACCGGGTCTACCCCCCGCCCGAGGACGTGTTCAACGCCTTCCGCTGCACGCCCTTCTCCGAGGCGAAGGTGCTGATCCTCGGACAGGACCCCTACCACGGGCCGGGGCAGGCCCACGGGCTCGCCTTCTCGGTGCGGCCGGGGGTGCGGCCACCCCCCTCCCTCGCCAACATCTTCCGGGAGCTCCGGGACGACGTAGGGTTCCGGATCCCCGACAACGGCTGCCTGGTGCCCTGGGCGACCCAGGGGGTGCTGCTGCTGAACGCCGTGCTCACCGTGCGGGAGGGGGAGCCGGGTTCCCACGCCCGAAAGGGCTGGGAGCGCTTCACCGACGCGGCGATCCGCGCGCTCGGACGGCGCCCCGGGGAGGTGGTGTTCGTGCTGTGGGGCGCACATGCGCGGCGGAAGCTGCCCCTGGTGGACCCCGCGCGCCACACCGTCATCGAGGGAGTCCACCCCTCGCCCCTGTCGGCGAACCGGGGCTTCTTCGGCAGCCGCCCCTTCTCCCGCGTGAACGCGGCCCTGGCGCGGGCGGGGAGGACCCCCATCGACTGGCAGCTCCCGGACGTCCAGGCGGGGTAGCTCCGGGGCTTTCGACGCCGCCTCTCCGGGGGCAGAATGCCCGGCGCCTCCCCCTGGGACGCCGTCCCCCGCGCCCCGAAGGGCCGCCCTCCCCACGGAGATCCCATGCCGACCCCCGCCTTCCTGCACCCCTTCGCCCGCCCCGCCGCCCCCGCCGACGCCTACCTGGACATCGTCCGGGGCGAGGGAGCGGCGGTCTTCGACGCCGGGGGCCGTCGCTACGTCGACGCCATCGCCAGCCTCTGGTACTGCGCCGTCGGGTACGGCCGCCGCCGCATCGCCGACGCCGTCGCCGAGCAGATCTGCCGGATCCCGGCCTACTGCACGTTCGACCGGTTCACGAGCGCTACGACCGATCGCCTGTGCGAGCGCCTCCGGGGACTCTCGCCGTTCCCGGACGCCCGGGTCTTCCTGACCTCGGGGGGATCGGAGTCGGTGGAGACCGCCGTCAAGCTCGCCCGGCTCGCCCACTTCGTCGCGGGGAGGCCCGAGAGGACGCTGGTGGTCTCCCGGGCTCCGAGCTACCACGGCGTCGCCTACGCCGGCACCACGGCAACGGGGCTGCCGCTCAACCAGCGGGGCTTCGGACCCCTGGTGCCGGACATCGTGCAGGTGCCCAAGGACGACCTCGGCGCCCTGGACCGGGTGCTGGCGGAGCACGGACACCGCCTCGCGGCCATCATCGCCGAGCCGGTGATCGGCGCGGGGGGCGTCTACCCGCCGGCGCCGGGCTACCTCGAGGGGCTGCGGGAGCGCTGCGACGCCCACGGGGCATACCTGGTCCTGGACGAGGTGATCTGCGGCTTCGGCCGGCTGGGCACCTGGTTCGCCGCCGGCCACTACGGGGTGCGTCCCGACCTGCTGACCTTCGCCAAGGCGGTGACGTCGGGCTACCAGCCCCTGGGGGGCGTCCTGGTGGGGCCGGCGGTCCACGGGCCGCTGTCCGCCGATCCCGAGTTCGTGCTCCGCCACGGCTTCACCTACAGCGGCCACGCAGCCGCGTGCGCGGCGGCGCTGGCGAACCTGGAGATCATGGAGGAGGAGGGACTGGTGGAGAGGGCCCGCCACGTCGGCGCCCGCCTCTCCCAGGGGCTCCGCTCCCTGGTGGACGGGGAGCGGGTCCTGGAGCTGCGGGGCGAGGGGGCAGTATGGGCCCTCGGCTTCGCCCCCGGCCTCGACGCCGTGGCCGTCCGGGAGAGGCTGCTGGAGCGGGGCGTGATCGCGCGCCCCCTCGGCCCCTCCGCGCTGGCGTTCTGCCCGCCGCTGGTCATCGAGGACGCGGACGTGGACCTGTGCGTCGAGGCGACGGCGGCGGCGGTCGGGGCTGGGTAGCGCGCGCGATCTGGCCTATTGACACCCAGTGCCACCCATCTATGCTCCTGGGACGACGCCGGGGCCGTTCCCGGGGCGCGTGCCCCGGGAGGCCGTCCGGCGCGGAGGGAGGCGCCATCGTGGGCACTCCGCGAACGAGAACGCGGTCCCCTCAGGGGGGCCGCCGGGGGCTGCCTGCCCTGGCCGCCCTGGGGCTCGCCGCGGGCTGCGTCCCGCCCCCCGACGCACCCGAGGAGCTCTCGGACCTCACGCGATACATGTATCGCGAGTGGGACTCCGAGGACCCGCGGGTGCTGGGGATCGGGGCCGGGAACCTGGAGGACATCCTGCTGGGCTTCGACCTGGACGGCGACGTGGACGACCGCGCCTTCGTGCAGGACGACCTCGTCGAGGACGACGTCGACCACCTCGTCCACCCCGACGAGCCGGTGGACGACTGCGTCCCCATCGCCGTCGCCGCCCGGAGCCGCTATGGGATCGACTGGCACGCCCTGTTCGCCATCGAGGTGGACCAGCGCCCCGCCGAGCCCACGGCGACGGAGTATGAGCGGCGCTTCCTGGACCCCGAGGACCCCGAGTGCTTCGCGGAGGGGAGCTGCGGGACCCTCGGTACCGAGAACGAGATCACCCGCTCGAACATCCTGTACACCGTGTCGTTCGTGATGCCCAAGGACTTCGCCTGGGTGGAGATCATGAAGGACACCGAGCCCACCGGCCGCCGCGCCATCGTGGCCCGCTCCTGGCTCGACCGGTCGTGGCCCAGCGACGACGGGAACACGGACCTGCAGCAGTCCTTCACCCTGGACGTGTGGATCGAGGCCGAGGACGGCTCCACCCTGCGCTACCAGGCGCTCTGGTCGGACACCGAGATCCCCGGGATCGACAGCGACGAGGCGGTCCAGTACTTCACCAAGGACGGGATCGCCGACGCCCTCGCGGCGGGTGACGACGCGATCTCGACGCTCTACTCGCCATGACCCGACGCCCCCCCGCACTCGTCCTGGCCCTCGCGGTCGCCCTCGCCACGTCCTGGGCCACGTCCGCCGTCCGGGCGGCCCGCCCGTCTCTGCCCGCCATGTCCGAGCAGCAGATGGCGAAGGTCCACGCCGGGAAGGTGGTCCTGCTCACCCGGCGCGACGGAGGGGAGGCCTCCAGCGAGGCGCTCGTCACCGGCCTGGTGCAGATCGGCGCCCCCCACGAGAAGGTCTGGGGCGTGTTGCTGGACAAGAGGCACTCGGTGGCGTCCAGCGGGGCGGTGAAGAGCGTCGACGTGCTCTCGGACGCCACCACCCCCGACGGCACCCGCCACATGCTCCTGGCCTGGCACCTTAAGGTCGCGTTCAGCGACGTCGTGTACCACACGAAGCGGGAGTACCGGGCCGCCGAGCGGACGATGCGCTGGACCCTGGACAAGTCCCGCCCCAACGACATCGCCGACACCGTGGGGTCGTACTCGACCCACGACACCAGCACCGCCGGGTCGATATACCTGCTCTACTCCTCCCGGATCGACACCGGCCGGAACGTCCCGAGGTGGCTCGAGGAGGACCTGACGGAGTCCTCCCTCAAGCGCTACCTGCAGTACGTCAAGAAGGTCTCGGAAGGCGGTTGAACCGTCGGGCCGAGAACGAGGCCATCAGCACGTCGAGGTCCACGGGCTTCACGAGGTGCTCGTCGAACCCCGCCTCCAGGGCGCGGTATCGGTCGTCGGGCTGCCCGTAGCCCGTCAGGGCCACCAGCACCACCGCGTCCCCGAGGGCGGCCCGGATCCGGCGGGCGACCTCGTACCCGTTCCACTCCGGCAGGTCGATGTCCACCACGGCGACCTCGGGGCGGATGGCCAGCGCGGCCTCGACCCCTTCCCTCCCGGTGGCGGCGACGTGGACGACGTGCCCGAAGAGCCGGAGCAGCTCCCGGAGCGTCTCGCGGGTGTCGGCGCCGTCCTCGACGATCAGGACCGAATGCGGGGACATCGAGGGAGGCTCGGGGCCGTCGCCCAGGGGAGCGGCGTCCACGTCCCGGGCGGGCAGGCGCACCACGAACTCGCTCCCCCGACCCGGGCCGTCGCTGAGGGCCTCCGCCACCCCGCCGTGGAGGTCCACCAGGTCCCGCACCAGGGTCAACCCGAGCCCGAGCCCGCCTGCCGCCCCGGTTCCCGCGGAGGCGCCACGGACGAAGCTGTCGAAGATCCGGGGGAGCAGCTCCGCGGGGATCCCCCTGCCGTCGTCCTGGACCCGTATCACCGCCCACGCCCCCTCGCGCTCGGCGGACGCGGTGATGGAGGCGCCGGGGCCCGCGTACCGGATGGCGTTGTCGACCAGGTTCCCCACCACCTGCTCCAACCGGACGGGATCGCCGTCCGCCACCGCCGACTGGCGGGAGATCGCCAGGCGCAGCGTCTGCCCCCGGGCCACGGCGTGGGGGTGATGGGACTCCACGCACCGGGAGGCGATCTCGCGCAGGTCCAGGGGGCGGAGCCGGAGCTCCACCCGCCGGGTCTGGAGGCGGGCGACGTCCAGCAGGTCGTCCACCAGGCGGGCGAGGTGGCGGACCTGGCGACCGATCACCCGCCGGTGGCTCACCGCCACGTCGTCGGTGGCGCCGACCCGCTCCAACACGTGGAGGGCGTTGGAGATCCCGCTCAGGGGGTTGCGGAGCTCGTGCCCCAGGAGGGCCAGCAGGTCCTCCAGCCTCCGGGCCTCGCCGGCGCGGCCTGCCAGGGCATGGTCCAGCTCCGCCCGGACCCGGAGCACCTCATCCTCCAACGCCACGATGCGCCGCTCCGGGTCCGCCGGGACGGTCCGGGGACGGACCCGCCCCGCCTCGTCCCCTGGCGCCGCGGCGTCCGGGAGGGCGGCGGTGTCCTCCGGGGAGGGATCCGGGAGCGTCAGGATCCTACCCCCCGCCGCCTCCAGCGCATGGAGGACGCAGTCCGGCGGCGCAGCGCGGGGACCGCCGCACCGGAAGCGCCCGACCAGGAGGAGTCGGCGGAGGGAGGGGTCCGCCGCCAGGCCGCGCAGCAGGCGGAGGGTGCCGCGGTCCTCCCAACCCAGGCCGTCCAGGAAGAGGACGACGGGCCGGTCGAACACGGAGGCAGCGCCAAAGAGGGAGATCAGGGCGCGATCGAGGCGGTCCTCCTCCGCGGCGGGATCCAGGAGGGGAGGGGGGGATGTGGGCCCGGCGAGACGCTCCATCTCGGGGATCTCGGCGGCCAGGACCCCGGCGTCGGGCCCGAGGGCGCGGCGGATGGAGGCCCGCAGGACGCCGAGGCGGGGGCCTCCTCCGGCGAGGATCCCGCGGCAGAGCGCGCGGGCCGCCTCCACCGCCGGGGCGAGGGGGCCGCGAGCATCGGGATCCCCCCCGCCCCGGGCGGCGCGACCGCCCGCGGCCTCGACGGCGCGAGCGGCGTCCTCCACCAGCGCGGACCCGTCCGCCCCGGGCCAGCCGGAGAGGGCGACGACCTCCGTGGCGCCGAGCCGGGCGCGCTCGAAGGCGTCGAGGACGGCGCGGACCTTGGCCCCGTGCCCGGCGGCGGTGCGCGCGGCTCGCGGGGGGCCGGGGAGGGCCTGGGAACCCGACGTGATCTCGCTCATTCCGCCGGTGGGTCGCCGGAGCGCGGGGGGGACGGGGCGGCGAGGGCGACCACGCACGGGTCCCGGCCTCGCCGGGCGCGAGCCTACCCCACGGCGGCGTGCCCGAACAAGGGGGCGGCGATCACGGAGAGAGCCACGAGGAGAAGGCCGCCCACGCGGGGGGCTCGCGGTAGAGGCAGTAGTGGGGATCGTACTCGCCCGAGGCCTCGCAGGGGACGAGGTCGGCGGCGGGCATCCCGGCGGCCAGGGCCTCGGTACCGGCGTTGGGCACCTGCCAGTCCCCGATGCCCATCAGCAGCGTCTCCGGGACGAGCAGGTCCCGGGCGAAAGTGGAGGGGTCCGAGGGGTCGACGATCCACTGGAAGAGCATCACTGCGGGGTGCATGCGGTCGAAGCGCGCCCGGGCGTCGGGATCGTCGACGCCGAGGGCGGCGGCGATCACGGCCCCCAGGTCGTCGTCGGGGCCGACCTCGACCCCGAAGAGGTCCGAGAGGGTGTCGAAGATCCCGCTGCCGGTCTCGGCGAGGCCGGTCTCGAGGAAGCTGAGGGCGAAGACCGCGCCCGGCCCCGAGACGAACGAGGCCTCCCACGCGTCCGGCGCCGCGGCGAGGCCGTTGTGGGCGGTCACGGAGCCCAAGGAGTGCCCGAACCGGCGGACGCCCTCGGGGTCGATGCCGCCTTCGGGCAGGGCGGCGTCCAGCCCGCGCTGCACGAAGCGGAGCACCGCGTGGCCTTCGATGCCCGCCTGCCTCTGGTTGTCGCGGAAGGCGGTCAGGTTGACGATGTTGTAGAAGCCAAGGGAGCCGTCGGTGAAGCCCTGGTCGACCAGGGGGAACCGGGTGCCGTAGAGAGGCTGGTCCCGGCCCACCACCGCGAATCCCGCGTCGGCGAGGCGGGCCGCCAGTTCGCGGCCCTGGTCGCGGGAGTCCTTGCGCTGCACGGAGTTGTAGGCGGTTCCGCCCGTACCGTGGTCCGCGATCAGCACCCTCGCGTCCTCCAGGGGCGCTCCCCCCGGGCCCTTGGGGAGGGACACCACGAGGCGCGTGCGATCGGTGTCGGGGACGGTGAGCAGCGTGTCCCCGGCGAAGTCGATCCAGCCGGTGTACCGCCCGACGTCCAGCAGGTGCGACACGCCGGGCTCCATGTAGGGCTGGTCCTCCAGGCCGGAGTAATAGGGGATGGGCAGCTCGCCCTGATACACGGCCATGGGCCAGTCGTCGCCCAGGTCCACCTCGTGGGTGGCCTCGGGGGCGTCGGAGCGGGCCATGTAGGCGGTGTCGGCCTCGCCGTCCTCGAAGGTGGCGGTGCACAAGGTCGCCTCCTGGCCCGACGGGGTGAGGCCGGGACCGTAGGCGAGGCGGACGACCCGGCGGAAGGTCACGGCGCTCCAGTCGGCCTCCTCGTCCACCCAGCGGTCCACGTCCGCCGCCAGGGAGCGGAGCTGGCCGGCGGAGTCCTGGACCGTGTAGACCGTGGCGATGGCCGGGGTCCCGGGGATCCCGGACAGGGCCACGGCCTCCTCCACCTGGGCCGGGGCCTTCCAGCCCGCGGGAGGGGCCGCGCCCGCGGACGGCATCACCAGCGCGGCGAGGGTGGCCCCGGAGGGCGGCGTGTGTCCGAGGGCGGGGAGGGCGATGAGGGTGTGGGGCGCCAGGAACGGGTCGTCCCCGGGGTCCTCCACGAAGCGGAGGGACAGGGGGAACCGCTCCCCCGTCGCCACGTCCACCAGCAGGACCGGGTCGTCGGGCAGGCCCGCCGTGGAGTCCGGCAAGGACAGGGGCCCCTCGAACCGGAAGTAGACCGGACCGTTGGCGGCGAAGCCCTGGGTCGAGAGTCCGGCCCGGTCCACCCAGCCCCCGATCACCGCCCCCAGCAACTCCCCCTCCGCCCGGGGGAAGCCGGCCAGATCGGGGGTGCCGTCGGCGCGGAGCAGGCCGTCCGACGGGAAGGGCACGTCGAAGTAGTGCACGGGCCGGGTGGAGTCGAGCACCGCGGGGACGCCGCCCGGCGCGGTGGGGGAGGTGTCGTCGTCCGAGGCGTCGTCGTCCCCTGGGGGATCCCCGCCCCCGCAGGCCGCGGCGAGCAGGACGAGGGCCGGGATCGAACGGGGGAGGCTAGGCACGGCCGAGCTCCTGGGGCGCGGGGGATGGCCGGGATCATACTTGACACTCAGTGCCACATGGCATCGAATGTCCGGGATCCGCGGGGGCGGAGGGACGTGGGGTGGAGATGGGGACCCAGAGGGAGCGCAAGAGGGGGCGGACGCGGGAGGCCATCGTGGAGGCGGCGATGGAGCGGTTCCGGGCGCGGGGCTACGACGCGACCACCGCCGACGAGATCGCCGCGGACGCCGAGGTGTCGCGCCGGACGTTCTTCCGTTACTTCCCGACCAAGGACGCCGTCGTCTTCCATCGCCACGCCGCCAGGCTGGCGAGGTTCGAGGCCGAGCTCCAGCGTCGCCTGCCGGGGGAGTCGGCCTACCGCTCCGTGGGCCGGGCCTGCCTCGCCGCGGCGGACGAGTTCATGGCGGATCGGGACGGCGAGAGGGCGCGGCACGCCGTGATCGGCGGGTCCCAGGTCCTCGTGGCCCGGGAGCTGGAGCTGGACGCGGAGTGGGAGGCGGCGATGGCGCGGGCCTTGGAGGATGGCTCCGTCGAGCCGAGCGTGCGGCGCTGGGCGGCGGTGGTGGCGGGGGCGCTGATGGGGGCCATCCGGGCGACGCTGCGGGAGTGGTTCGAAGGGGGGTGCGCCGACGACCTGCGGGCCCGGGGGGCCGAGGCCCTGGAGCTGCTGGAGCGGGGCGTCGGGGGAGAGGTGAGGGCCGCCCGCGGCGATGACGGAGTCCCGGCGGGGGCGACGAGGGGGTGTAATAGCGTGTAATGGAAGGAGCTTGCGGGGCCCTTGCGCCGCGGGCGATGATTCCGGCCCCACCCAAGGGTGGGGGGAGGAGGTGGGCCTGTCCTGGTGGTAACGCGCGCGCGACGCCGCGCTGGCCCGCCCCCCACCCCAGACCAACCCCGACGCGCCCGCCCGCCGCGGGCCGCCCCGATCCCCCGGAGGCGCCGAGAATGCGGATCCCCCAACGTGGCCAGGATGCCGAAGCCCTGCTCGCGACCCTGGAGACCTACCGCGCGAAGGACATCGACTGGCGCTCGGGGCGGACCTTCGCCTACGTGTACGACGCCGGCCGCGAGGCGGAGGCGGTGGGCAAGCGCGCCTACGCCGCCTTCCTGACCGAGAACGCCCTGGACCCCACCGCGTTCCCGAGCCTGCTCCGCCTCGAGAACGAGCTCGTCTCCATGGGCGCCACCCACCTGTCCGGGGGCCCCGAGGCCGCGGGGAACCTCACCACCGGCGGCACCGAGAGCATCATCCTCGCGGTGAAGGCGGCCCGGGACCGGGCGCGGGCGCTCCGCCCCGAGGTGACCCGGCCGAACATGGTCCTCCCCGTCACCGCCCACGCCGCCTTCCACAAGGCGGCCTGGTTCCTGGGCGTCGAGCCCATCCCCGTGGAGGTCGATCCCCAGACCTTCCGCGCCGGCCCCGACCAGGCCAAGGGCGCCATCGGTCCCGACACCGTCCTCGTCGTCGGCTCGGCTCCCTCCTACGCCCACGGCGTGTGCGACGACATCCCCGGCCTCGCGGCCCTGGCCCGGGACCGCGGGATCCCCATGCACGTCGACGCCTGCGTCGGCGGCTGGATGCTCCCCTTCTTCCGCCGGCTCGGGGCCGAGGTCCCCGCCTTCGACTTCTCGGTCCCGGGGGTCACCTCGATCTCCATGGACCTGCACAAGTACGCGTTCTGTCCCAAGGGCGCGTCCCTGATCCTGCACCGGGACAAGTCCTACCGCGAGCACCAGATCTTCAGCTTCTCGGGGTGGACGGGGTACACCATCGTCAACCCGACGGTGCTCTCGACCCGCTCCGGCGGACCCATGGCCGCGGCGTGGGCCACCCTCCGCTTCATCGGCGAGGACGGGTACGAGCGCCACGCCCGGGCCCTCCTGGAGGCGACGCGGCGCATCGTCGAGGGCGTGTCGGGGATCCCGGGGCTCCGGGTGATGGGCAGGCCCGACTTCTGCCTCGTGGCGGTGGCGTCGGACGAGGTCAACGTCTTCCACGTCGTCGACGAGATGAACCGGCGGGGGTGGTACATCCAGGCCCAGCTCGGCTTCCGCGGCCACGCCGCGAACTTCCACCTGTCCGTGCACCCCGGGGTGGTGGGGAGGGTCGACGAGATGCTCGGGGCGCTCGCGGAGTGCGTGGAGATCGCCCGCGGCCTTCCGCCCACCGGCCTCTCGGAGATGGTGAAGGGGGCGGTGGAGACCCTGGACCTCGCCTCCATCCCCCCCGAGGCCTTCGCCCAGCTCCTGGCGGTGGCCGGGATCCAGGGGACGACCCTGCCCGAGCGCACCGCGGGGATCAACGAGATCCTCGACGCGCTGCCCCCCCCCGTGCGCGAGGGCTTGCTGCGAAGGTTCTTCAACGATCTCAATCACATTGGCGACGAGGGCGCCCCGTGAGGGCCGCGGGCGCGGTCGCCGCCCCGCCGTCGACCGCCCAGCGCCTGCCCTGGACCCTGAAGCTCGGCTACGGCGTCGGATCGGTAGGCACGGGGGTCTTCTCCACGGTCCCCGGCCTCCTGCTGCTCTACTACATGACCGAGGCCTTGGGGGTCCCCGCGGACCTGGCGGGGCTCGGGATCTTCATCCCCAAGATGTGGGACGTCGTGACCGATCCGGCGATGGGCATGGTGAGCGACCGCACCCGCCATCGCTGGGGCCGGCGGCGGCCGTGGCTGCTGGCGGGGGCCCTGACCCTGCCCCCGTCGTTCGCCCTGATCTTCGCCGTCCCCGGGGCCCTCTCGGGGACGGCGGCGTTCGTGTGGGTGACCGCCTGCTACGCCCTGGCGGCGACCGCCTTCACCCTGTTCTCGGTGCCCTACGTCTCCATGCCCGCGGAGATGACCGACGACTCCGGGGAGACCACCCGCCTGGTGTCGTGGCGGATCGCCCTGGTGACGGTGGGGATCCTGGTGTCGGGCGCGGCGGCGCCCATGCTGGTGAAGGCCGGCGGCGGCGGGAGGGAGGGGTATCGCCTGATGGGGACCGTCGTGGGTGCGGTGATCCTCCTCGGGACCCTCGGGGCCTTCCTGGGCACCCGGAGGGCGAGGCACACCCCGCCCACCGCCGCCCCGGGGGGGCTCGCGGACCTCGGCCGCGAGGTCGCCGCGGCGGTGCGGAACCGCCCCTTCACCATCCTCCTGGCCGCGTTCTTCGTCCAGCTCGTCGCCGTGGGCTGCCTGCTGGCGACCGTGCCGTTCTACGCCCGCTACGCCCTCGGGGGTGGCGAGCAGACCGTCACCCTGCTCTTCGTCAGCCTGGTCCTGCCGGCGGTGCTGGCGATGCCCCCTTGGGTGGCGGTGGCGGCGCGGATCGGGAACTCCGCGGCCTTCTTCGCCTCCATCGTGCTGTTCGCGGTCGGGTGCCTGGCCCTGTTCGCCCTCGGCCCCGGAGCCCCGCCGCCGGCGGTGTACGGGGTGGTGGTGGTGATGGGGGTGGCCTACGCCGGCTCCCAGCTCTTCCCCTTCGCCATGCTCCCCGACACCCAGCGCCTCGAAGAGGCCACCACCGGCGACCGCCGGGAGGGGGTCCTCACGGGCCTCTGGATGGCGGCGGACAAGGGGGGGCTCGCGTTCGGAGCCCTGCTGGCCGGGCTGGTCCTCGAGGCGGCCGGATTCGTCGAGGGGGGGCAGGGGTCCCAGAGCGACGCGGCGGTCGGGGGGATCCTCGCGGCCATGGGGTGGGTCCCCGCGGCCCTGCTGGTGGCGAGCCTGGGAGTGCTGGCCCGCTACCGGGGTGCCGCGCGCGCCTGAGCCGGAGGGTGCCGCCCCTGCGCTGGAACCTCCTCCGCCCAACGCGCCTCCGCGAACCTCTTGTGGTTGAACGCCCAGAGGGTCAGCAGGCCCGCCATGCTCGTCAGGTGCCAGCAGGCGTGGACGGGGAAGAGGGTGAAGGCGATCCGGTCGTTGGCCGCCGTGGACAGGGCCGCGCCCACCGCGAACAGGGCCGCCACCAGCGCCAGCAGGGGGCGGGCCGAGGGGGCGATCCGGTGGCGGTGCGCCGCGAACAGCGCCAGGGCGGCCACCGCGTTGGCGATGAGCACCACCTCCCCCAACATGAAGCCCCCCCAAGCGCCCAGGGCCACGCCCTCCTCCACCCGGGTCCAGGCGGGCACCCGCCACATCAGCAGGATGGCCACCCCGTTCAGGACCCCCGACGCCGCCGTCCAGGCGTCCCGGGCCCGGCCGGGGCGGAAGTCCCCGAGGGCCGCCGCCTGGACCGCCCACGCCACCACGATGTTGCTGCCGGTGTCCAGCACCCGCCACCCGTGGGTCTCGCCCAGCCCGTGGTAGGTCACGGTGAAGATCCCCGTGACCAGGAACAGGGCGTAGGCGAGCACCCACCGCCGGGGCTGGGGCCCCATCAGCCAGGTCCACAGCAGCGGCAGCGCCCCCGCAAGGCAGGTGCCCAGCCCGGTGACGGTGTTGGCGAGCTCCCAGGGCTCCAGCGGCTCCATGGCACCTCCGCGAGGGTGCTATTCTGACTCGGGTTTCGCATTCCTGGCCTGCTGCGGTCCGTCCTGGCCGGCCGCGGCGGCGTCGCGGTGCCGGATTT
>JAKLKC010000078.1 GCA_023150875.1 Myxococcota bacterium
TCGTCGAGTCGATGGTCCCCCGAGATGGGCCCCAGGGCGACATAGGCGGCGCCGCTATCAACCTCCGACACGTTTGCATATACAACCGGTACCAAGAGGTCGTCAACTCCGTCTCCATTGAAGTCACCCGATGCGATGGCATCGTGGATTTCGTCGGATGACCTCAAGCGTGCGTCGGCGTCCGCCAACGAGTACACGCCGGAGAGGGGGCCATGATAGACATACACGGCGCCGATCCAGTTGTCATCCTCTGCCCTCACTTGGTCAATCTGGATGCCGAAAGCCACATCTCCGACACCATCTCCGTTGAAGTCACCGCCTACAAGTCCATCGCACCCGAATGGCGTGAAGTCGCCGACCTCCTGCGCTCCCTCGATTCGCGCGATCCCTTCATCCACGGTGTAGACACCTCGACCTACACCTGAGACAACGTGCACGGCCCCGATCACCGCGCCGCTACCGTCATCGTGTACGTATGCCGATGCTCCGATCAGCAACTCCCGGATTCCATCGCCGTCCATGTCGTCGGTAGTCGCCAGCGCACAACTGCTTCCCCCACCGTTGACGGGGCCTTGCCAGACGTCGGGAATGTCTCGCGAGAAGACCTCGCCGTCCTGCGGGCAGCAACCCGCCTGCAAGACTGCCACCCATGCCAGGACGCCTGCTCCACGAATCGTTCGACGGAGTCGCATGCGTCAGCACTCCACCCCGTCGACGGCGTCCTGGATGGCATCGACGTCGTCGGCGTCCACCTCGACCCACTCGCAAAGGTCGAACCACCGGTACTCGGTCCGCATCGGCCAGGAGTCGACCACATCGGGCGCCTCGTACTTGAGAGCACCCCGCGGCATGAGCACGAACCACACCTTCACGTCGGAGTCGAGCTGGAAGTACGTCAGGGTACCGGTGGAGCCATCCGGGAGCGTCATCGACTCCCGGTCGAGCGCCTTGTCCGCCCCGAACACCCACACCCCGTTGGAGCTGCGGTAGGACTGCGGATCCGGGGAAAGGTCGATGCGGTCCGAATCATCGACACACGGATTGTCCACGCCGCACTCGAAGCCCCCGTCCTCGTCTCCCGGGCACGCATCGAGCATGTCCGTGAGCAACTCCACGAGGGAGTCCCGTCCCACTGCGATCTCGGCGAGCCCCGGCACGACCTCCTCGTCCGGGACGGTATCGACCTCGATCGGACGCACCCGAGACTTGAACCACGGTGCGGTCGGGCTGACATGGCCGATCCGGAGCCCCTCCGGCAAGGTCAGCGGGGGACGTCCCGACATGTCACCATCGTATGCGCCGTCTCCCTCTCCGTCCTGTACGCTGGTGTACGCCTGAGGATCGGCCCACGCCACGACGGCATAGGGATAGTCCTTGCCCCGGACGTCTTCTGGGGAACGCTCGAACACGACAGCGTAGTACCCGTGCGTGCCGTCCAGCCCCGGTAGGACCTTGGCGCGCACGAAGCGACCGAGGTACTGATTCCAGCGCCGGAGGGCACAGAAGGCGGGCTTCTTGCGCCGGTACCGGTACTTCGGTTCATCCTCCATCTGGAGGTCGGTCGTCACGCCATAAGAGTAGAACTGCTGGAACGCGTTGCCATCGTCGCCGGACGAGTCATCCGAGAGAACCTCGGCCATGTTGGTGAACCAGGCAACCCGGTCGACGCCGAGCCCGTAGAGGAACGAGAGGCGTTGCCACACCTGGCGCGCCTGCTCTCGCTCGCTCGTCAATGCCCATGTGGGCCAGCCCGTTGGGTCCACGCCGAATTCACCGGCGAGCGTCCGCTCGTCATCGAATTCGCACCCATCGAGCTTGCCGGGGTTGACCCGGACCTCGTAATACGCCGGGTTGGCCGTGACAGCCGTGTACTCGTCCCCGTCCTCTTCGATGGGATGCTGAAGGAGTGCGACCGACCGCACGTGGTCCCTCGCCTGGTGACTCGACACCCCCGTCTCCGTACACCACACCCCCACGTCCCGCCAGTTCGCCCACCAGTGGTCGACGCGGTCGCGGATCTGCTCGACCACCTTCGCCGCCTCGCTCAGGTAGGCGAAGGTTCCTGCCGTATCGGACTCAACGGGTGCCTCGTCGGGGTCATCGCAGGGTTCGACGGGCTCCGGCACATCCCCCGGCGGCCAGAACGCCTTGGCCCCGTACCAGTGGAAGTCGACCGCGTGGAACGGCGCCACCAGCTTCCGACGCCACAGTGCCCAGTGCCGGACATGCTCCCGGTGGATGCCGTAGTCGAGAGAGAGAGGGCTGTTGGGGATCTCCTCGGCGGCGCAACCCTGCTCCTCCAGGTACTCCCTGAGGTCCCCCCAGGCATCGCCGCCGATCCCTTCTCCCAGCACGCCGGTGAACTGGTCGGGGGCGTCCTCCATGACCTGGACGACGAGGGCGGCGCGGACGATGTGGAAGAAGGTGGCGTCCAGGGCGCAGGTGGCGCGGCGCTCCAGGGAAGGCACGTCCGAGAAGGTGTCGTGGCAGGGGGTCTCGGACGACTCGAACGTCCTTCGGGGATGCTTCATCCCCGGGAAGATCCGCAGGACGGTGGGGGCGCACTGGTGCAGGAACTGGCAGGTCCGCAGCACGTACCAGGCCAGCTCCCGCGCGTTGAGCTCGCTCTCCGGCCGCTCAAGCTCGTTGCCCAGCAGGACGTGCCGGAGGCGCTGCCCTGCGCCCCAGGGGAGCGTGGCGTCCGCTCCGGCCTCGACTCCGCCCACCAGGCGCCGCACGTACTCGTACAGGATGGCGTCCTGGCTCCGGTACGTTCTGAGGTTCCAGAGGTAGTCGTCCACCGAGCCCATGCGGAAGATGCCTGGAAACTTCCCACCGGTGGTGCCGTCCTCTTCGTCGCGCCGGTACTGCCACTCGAAGGAGATGCCGGAGCCGAACACCGCGACGTCCTCGGAGTTGACCTCGGCCCGGGCGACGAGCTGGGGGGTGAACGCGACGGTCTCGGCCCGCTCCACGAGCCCGGCGGCCCGGGACAGCTTCATGACCGGGACCCCGGTGGGTCCGGGCTCCTCGGAGGGGTCGCGGGTGCAGCCAGACGCGGCCAGGACCGGGTTGTCATGGGTGCCGCAGGCGAGTCCCGGGCAGTAGATGTCCTGGTCGAGACCGGGGCCGAGGTCGGGCCAGGGATGCTCCCCTTCGCCCGGGACCGCTCCCTCGGCGTCGAGGTCGCGTCCCCCCCACACCCGGCTCAGGTCGACGTCGCCGCCCCCGGGGTGGCGGACGAACGCAAGTTCGAGCAGCTCGGCGTCGTGGAGGAGCTGGCGGTCGCTCCCCTCGGAGACCTCCTCTTCGGTGGCCTCGACGCGGAACTGCATGAAAGACAGGCCCGTCCTTCGGCCGGCGTTCCCCGCGGAGAAGCGGGCCTCCTTCAGCGTCTCCGCGAGGGTCCCTTGGGGGACGGGGACCGAGGGGAACGGAGTGGTTCCCCCCGAAGACGGCAGGAGCGGCCCGGGGCGGACGATGGGGCCGGCGTCCTGGTCCGGCCCCGAGAACGGAGACAGGCCCTTGCGAAGTCGCCGGATGGCCTTGGGGGCGGGGAGCACGTGGCGCTCGGGCTCCCGGGTGAGCACCGTCGTCCAACTCCCCACCGCGGACCCTCCCTTCTGGCGCCAGACCGGCACCGGCCGGAAGGGGCGGGTGTCCGGTCCGCCCCGTCGTGGCGGTCGCGGCCACCGCCCCGGGTGCTCCCCGACGGGGCGGGACCGCGATCGGAGGGAAGAAGGCATGGGGTCGACGTCCGCGTCCAGGGCGCAAGGTGCCTCCAGGCCCCGCTCCTGGAGCAAGGTGGGCACCGGCAGGGGCCGTCCGATGGGCGGATCGGGGGGCGGGCACGCCGGGGGGACCTGTCCCCGACACGAGACGCACGACGGCTCGGCGCGGGGGCCCTCCCCCGCGCACCCCGAGCAGCCGCGGCCTGCCGCACCGGTCAGGGCTCCTCCACCCCCACCGCCACAGCACGCCGCGGCGGTCCTGCTCGCCTCCTTGGGGCAACCCATTGGCCATCCCACGAGGACGGCTGCCCGAGCCCCGTCCCCGTTCCGCCTGACTCAGCTCTTCAATTCGAGCGCCAGCGTGCAGGACACCACCGCCGACTGGACCGCGCCCGCGCCCGTCGAGCGGGCCGCCAGAGCGTACCGCATCTTCAGCCCGAAGTCCGACGTCGTGTCGTAGGGCTTCTGCACCACCGCGCCGCTCCCGGCCGCGATGGCGGTGACCGGGTCGATGGGCGAGGACCCATCCTCCCCATCCCGCCCACGGCACCCCAGGCCGATCCGAGGAGGACAGGACGGACAATGCGGCGATGCTCGGGGCCGCCTCGATCCCTCAGTTATTTTCGCGCCTTTCGCGTGTTTCGTAGTTCCTCCCCTCCGGGCCAACGAGTTGATCGCGTCCCCCCGCAGACCCCGCTCCCGCGCCCGTGTAGTGACCCCGGGGATCGGACCAGCCTCGATCCATCGGGACCGGCATGGCAGGCGATGCCCGAGGACCGTGCTCCTACTCCGGCACCCGATAGCCCGCCCCCAGGTCGATCCACCGGACCAGCAGTCCCAACTCCTCTGCGGTGAGGGCCTGGCCCCCGTGCTCCCGGGGGTGGGGCTCCCCGGCGGCGTCCAGGCCCCGGGGGGCGTCCAGCTCGGCGCCCGCCAGCTTCTCCACCAGGAAGCTGCCCCGGGCGGAGCCCGTCGCCGCGTCCACGTAGGCGAAGCCCCCCGCGGAGCCCGCTCCCGGCGCCAGCAGGCTCTCGTAGGCGTCGGTGTACCAGGGGGTCGGCTCGCCGGTGAGGCTCAGCCCAGCGGCGGGCGCCGCGCCGCCGTGGCAGCCCTCGCACCTTGCCGCCAGGAGGGGTTGGACATCCTCCTCGAAGTCCACCTCGATCCGGGTGGCCTCCCCCAGCTCCGGCGGGGCGAGGGGGCGGCGCGGGTCCTGGTCCGCGAAGCGGCTCAGGGTGATGGAGGCGGAGGTCATGGCGTCCGGCGCTTCCAGGGCGGGGGGGCCGTCCCCCCCGTCGGCGTTGCCGTGGCAGGCCCCGCACTGGGTCTCGTACCGGCTGCTCCCGGTCCAGGCGGACACGCCCTGGCGGACCGTCTGCCCCGGCGCCAGGTCGTACCAGCGGTTGTGCATGGTGCCCACCGCCATCCCGGCCCCGTCCAGGGCCTGGAGGCGGAAGGGGATCCCGGCGGGGAGGTCGACCTGGAACGTACCGTCCGCCGCCAGGGGCAGCTCCCCCAGCACCCGGGCCGGCGTGAAGGCCCCGAGCCCGGTGCTGGTCGCGCCGGGAATCCCGTGGCGCGTCTCCTCGGGGGGGACGGGGACCCGGTCCACGGGTCGGGTCGGCAGCCCCTCCACCACCCGCACGGCGCGGATGTCGTCCCGGACCTCCTTCACCCCCGAGGGGGAGAGGTTCGTCAGCAGGGCGTCGATCATGGGGAGCCCCCCGTGCAGGAACAGGCCCCGGTCCTCCCCGGGCTCGGCCTCGTGGGAGGGCCGCGCCTCCGCGGGCGCCCGCACGTACACCGGCTCGGGGTCGAAGACCGAGACCCCCGGGACCTCCACCAGGACGCGCCGGTCGGCCAGGACCGGTCCCGAGCCGTCCAGGGCCTCTTCGAGGGTCAGGAGCTCGATGCGGAACACCGGCTCGGCGTCGGGATCCGCCAGGTCGAACGCCTGGGGGGCGTAGGCGGCGAGGAGCCGGCCGTCGGGGAGGGGGGCCGTGTCCCGCCACGCGCCGCCGGTCCAACCCGAGCTGGAGGCGTCCGGGTCCAGGGCCACCAGGGGGGGCAGGTAGGAGGGGAGGGCGGGGGCGTCCCCCGAGTCGGCGTCCAGCTCGGGCCCGAAGTTCCGGTCGACGATCCCCAGCCCCCCGGCGCTCCACACCCCCTCCCGATCCCCCACGGTGGCGACGTAGCGGCCGTCCGGCATCTCCCGCATGTCGAAGAGCAGGTCCTCGTCCGGGGTGATCCCGAAGTGCTGGTGGTACTCGGTCTCCAGGTCCGGGGGGAACCGGAACGGATGGGCCCTCCCCTGGGCGGGCAGCGCCTCCCGGAGCGCGCTGACGGCGACCTCCCCCGCCGAGGGGCCGATCCGGTAGAAGTCCGGCTTCCGCTCGGAGTGGGGGGTCCAAGTCCAACGCCGCACCTCGCCCGTGTCCACGTCCAACGAGTACAGGTCGGCGTCCAGGTGCCGCCCCGAGTCGTCCAACACCCCCGCCCGGGTGGACACGAACCACACCGAGCCGTCGGGGCCGAAGGTGGGGTCCCGGTCCGTCGCCATGCCGCCCCCGAGCAGGGGCCCGTTGCCCGAGGTCAGGGGACGGGCGGCGCCCGTGGCGAGGTCCATGAGGTAGAGGTGGTGCCCCTCGCCCGCGTGGGTCCGCATGGCGAAGAGGAGGGAGTCTCCCCCGGGGGAGACGGCGGGGTCCCGGATGTCCGCCGGCTCCCGGTGCAGGGACGCGGTCAGGTTCCGGACGCTCGCGGGCTCCAGGTCGCCGTCCGCGACCGTGGCCAGGTAGACGTCCTGGCCGGGACGGAAGACGTCCAGGTCGAAGGTGTGCCCGGACTCCAACGGTCCCTGGACGAAGACAAAGCCCGTGATGGGGGCGTCGCCCGCCTGTGCGCAGGGGCGCCCGGTCCGCGCCAGCCGCTCCGCGCACGCCCACTCCGCGATGGCGTCCACCCCGTCCCCCGGATCCCCGGCGTAGAAGTCGAAGTTCATGCCCTTGTGGGCGATCCCCCCCTCGGAGATCGGGCGGGACTTGCGGACCAGGCGGGAGAGGGCGGGGAAGCCGTCCAGGGAGAGCTGCCGGAGCGATTCCTGGTGGTTCTTGCGGGTGGCGGCGATGGGGAACTCCCCGCCGTAGCCGGGGTCCAGCGCGTAGGGGATCGCCCCGGCGGTGGGCCCGTGGCAAGAGGGCGTGAAGCAGGTGCCCGCCCGCAGCACCGGCTGGACCGTCTCGGCGAAGAGGCGCTCCATCTCGTCCAGGGGCTCGGGGTCCTCGCCGCCCTCGGACTCCAGGAGGATCCATCGGTACAGCGCCGCGTAGTCGGGGTGGCCGGGGCCACTCCAGGAGACGCCCCCGTAGTGGGGCAGGCCCCCGAGCCGGACGTCCAGGGGCTTCCGGAGCAGGCTGGAGAAGGCGGGGTCCTCGGCCGTGTCGATGTACCGCCGTGCCACCTCGTAGAGCCGGTCGGGGTCGGCGGGAGCCCCCGCGGCGTCGAGCCGGTAGTGGAATCGGCTCCAGTCCACCACCTCTCCCCGGGCCTCGGCGCCCGGGGCCACGCCGTGGCAGGTGCTCGCCCCGCAGCTCCGCTGGAGCACGGGGATCACGGTCTCGTCGAACGCCGCCCGCGCCGGATCGGCCTCGCCGCACGCCGAGCCCAACAGCGCCACCACCGCCGCGGCGGCCGCGAGCCTCACAGGGACCTCAGAAACGCCAGCAGGGCGGCGCGCTCGGAGGTGGACATGCCGTGGAAGGCGTCCCGGGAGGCCCGGGCCTCGCCGCCGTGCCACAGGATCGCCTCCTCCAGGGTGGCGGCCCGGCCGTCGTGCAGGTACGCCGCGTCCCCCAGGACCGTCTCCACGAGGCCGATCCCCCACAGGGGCGCCGTGCGCCACTCGGTCCCCGACGCCTCGAACTCCTCCCGGCCGTCCGCGAGGTCCATGCCGACGTTGTGCAGGAGCAGGTCGGTGTAGGGGTGGAACTCCTGGTGGCTCAGGGCCGCGACCTCGTGGGCGCCGGTCCGCAGGGTCTCCACGTGGCACGAGGCGCACCCGATGTCGCGGAACGCCCGCTCCCCCTCCAGGACCTGGGGGTCGTCCCAGCCCCGGCGCATGGGGACGGCGAGGGTCCGCGTGTAGAACGCAGCGGCGTCCAGGGTGTCGCCGTCCACCTCGGCCACGCCCTCCTCGTCCGGCAGGAGGGGCGAGCCCACCCCCATGTCGTGCCGGTAGGCGGCGGCGGCCTGCTGCAGCAGGTCCGGGTTCCCCGCCTTCCACCCGAAACGGCCCAGGACCGTCTCCCCCCGGGCCACGTCCCACACCCGGTTGGCCCGCCCGCTGATCCCGTCCCCGTCGGCGTCGTCGGGGTCCGCCAGGGCGATGATCTCCTCCTCGGGGACGGCCTCCAGGAGCCCCAGGCCGAAGACCGGAGGCGGGATCCGGGCCGAGACCAGCACCTCCCCGGGCAGGGGGGATCCGTCCGCCAGGGTGACCACCGGCTCCACCCGCCGCATCACGTAGGGGGAGCCGCCCACGGGGAAGGAGCCCGCCTGCTCCGTCCATTCCAGGGTGACGGTGGCGGCGGGGGTGAGGCCGAAGGTGGCGTGGTCCCGGACCTGGTCGCCGAGGCCCGGGACGGGGACGGCGCCGCCGGGGACCTCGGGCTCCCCCTCGGGGAGGCTCACCCGCACCAGGAGCTGGCTCCCGCCGGGCCCATACCCCGCCACCGGCAGGCCGCGCCCGTCCCGGACGTGGCACGCGGCGCAGGACGAGTTGTTGTACACGGGGCCGAGGCCGGCGTTGACGTCCGCCGGCGGGGTGACGAAGGTCGCCTCGAAGGCGACGTCCCCCAGCAGGTGCCGCTCCAACTCATCGTCGGAGAGGCCCGGGGCGGGGTTCTCGTAGGCGCTGGAGGTGGCGTCGGCGATGGTGGTCGCGCCTCCCGCCAGGGGAGGATCCCCCGCGGGGAGGTCGCCGCCACCGCACGCCGCCGCCAACGCCAGGCCCAGGGGCGCTCCGCCCCGCGCCTGGGCGATCCACCGGGTTCCCCGCGCGCCGAGCATGGCCTACTCCTCCCGGGCGTCAGTGGGTGAGGAGGGGGAGGACGTCCCCCTCCATGGACTCCTTGACCACGACCAGGGCCTCCTGGGCGGCGATGATCTCGTCCGCGGCCTGGGGGTCCAGGATCGCGTCCCGGAAGGGCGCCGGGATCCGCCCGATGGCGTCCAGGGCCGCCTGGATCTCCGCCTGGACCCGGGCGTCGAGATCGGCGTCGACGGAGGCGACCCAGGTGTGGAGCCCGGTCCCCTCGGCGCCCGCCTCGGGGACGCTCCCGAGCCAGGCGTTCTGCACGCTGCGGACGTTGTCCGCGAAGTCGGCGAGGGAGTTGAAGCTGAACTGGCTCTCCACCAGGTCGGGATCCTGCTGGTCGAAGGGGTCGGCGATCTTGCCGTTGGCCACCTCGTCCAGGATGCCGATGCTGCCGCGGACGATCTCTTCGGCGGCGGAGGTCATGGACGGGTAGGCCCGGTTGTCGGCCTCGCCGGCGGTGGCGACCACGTCGGCGTAGGCGACGTCCCCGTCCAGGCCGGTGCTCCAGGCGGCGGACAGCTCGGCGCCCAGGTCCGCCATCTCGGCCGTGACCGCCACCAGGTAGTCCAGCTCCCGGGCGGTGAGGTCGGCGGCGGTCTTCTCGGCCTCGGCGCCGAAGAGCAGGTACTCGGCGGTGTGGAACCCCTTCAGCGTGGGATCGAGGGAGGCCAGGAACGCGGCGTCCAGCGCGTCGGGGCTGGCGAGGACGGCGTCGAGGTCCGTGCGGTTCACCGGCCAGGAGTCCAGGGCCGGGTCGATCCCCCGGGCGTCGACGGGCCCGAACAGGAACCCCTCGCTCTGCTCCCACGGGACGCGGGCGGCGGCCCAGGCCGCCTGGGCGGCGTCGAGGCCGGACTGGTCGGGGGCCGCCTGCAAGGCGACGGCCGCGACGTTCAGCGCCTCGATCCGCTCCGCCAGGAGGGCGTAGGTGGGCGCCACCACCTCGTAGGCGAAGTCCTCGACGACGGCGCGGGCGTGCTCGCTGTCCTCGAAGTGGTCATTGTGGCTGCCGGAGCCGGTGTCGCACCCGGCGAGGAGCGCGAGGGCCGTGGCGGCGGCGAGGGGGCGGGAGGGGGCGGGGATCATGGCGACTTCTCCGTCGGCGGCGGGCCCCCCCGTCGCGGGGAGGGGACCGCGCGCCCGTCTCAGAAGGTGAATCCCGTCGTGAGCCCGACGGTGGTCTCGGGGCGCAGCGAGGGCTCCCCGAAGGAGCGCCGGCTCCAGGCGAGCCGCGCGAAGACCGCGTCGCGGTAGGTGTAGGCCGCGCCCGCGGACAGGACGGTCCGGTCGTACCGGGGGTTGTCGAAGGTGTCGGGGCCCACCCGGAACATCGTGTCGTAGCGTTCCAGGCGACCGAAGGGCTCCAGGCGGTGGATCGCCAGCGCCCGGGGCAGCACGTTCACGCCCACGTCCAGCCAGGCGGCCAGGGCCTGGTCCGCCACGGCGGTCCGAGCTACGTCCAGTTCGTTGGAGAGGCGCCGGTTGTACTCGCTGACGGTCTCCGCCCCTTCGAGGCGGCCCCAGACCAGGGAGCCCCGGGCCCGGATCCGCCCGAGGTCCAGCGAGAAGTGGCCGTCCAGGATCAGCAGGGGCGCGGCGATCCCCTCCATGTCCGGCTTGGGGCGGTTCCCGACGGTGTCGCCGTAGTACACCGAGGCCCCCGCGGAGATCCCGGGGGCGGGCGCGACGTCGACGCGACCCACCACGGCGAGGGAGCGCGCCTGGATCAGCTCGAAGCGCTGCTGGTGCCCCGACGCGACCCAGGCGTCGGAGCCGAAGCCGCTGGAGTCCAGCCCGTTGACCACCTGCACCACGGCGCGGACGGGGCGGAACTCCACCGCCAGCTCGATGCCCATCTCGTCCCAGACGCCGGGGATCGCCGTGACCTCCCCCTCGGGGCGCAGGAGGCCCAGGTAGTCCGTGGGGCGGTGGGCGGCGTAGAGCTGCCCGACGGCGACGTAGAACCGGCCGGCCTTCAGCGAGACGTGCTCGCCGAACTCCTTCTTGACGTAGAGCTCCTCGAGCTGGACCTCGCCCCCCCGCTCCACCTCCTGCTCGAACTCGCCGAACTCCTCGTACTCCAGCTCCATCGACACGCCGGTGCCGCCGTGTTCGAACTCCACCTCCGCCTCGAACTCGATGCCGCCGACGATCTCCCCCTCCAGGCCGGCGACGAAGCGCACCTGGTCGAAGACGAAGCGGCGGTCCGGGGGCGCGCCCCCCTCGCCGGTCCGGTCGGGGCCGTGGTCGTGGAACAGGAACGCCAGCTCGCCGTAGCCGCTCACCGACAGGGCGAAGGGGGGGGTCGCCTTGAGGGGGGCGGCGGCGCAGGCGCAGGCCCCAGCCTGCTCCGGATGCGCCCCGGCGTCCGCCGCGCGGACCCCGGGGGAGGCCAGGCCGCCCGCCAGGGCCACCGCCAGGACAGGGACGGACCAGCGGGGGATCGGGAGCCTGGGGCGCGGGGACGGGGGCATCGGCGGTGGTCTCTGGGGGCGAATGTGAAAGTCGTTTTCAAATGCGAGCGAACGTTAGCGGCGACGGAGCGGGAGGTCAAGGGCCTTTCCCTCGCCTCGGGCTCCTTGTGGCCCATCCGGTCGTTGACGGCCGTCGCCCCACCCGGGCACCATGTCCACTCCGGGTGAGGGCATGACGTCGCGGGCATGGCGTGCGTCCAGGCCTCGAGGGGCCCGGCGGGCGCCGGCTCCGGGAGAGCCGAGGCCGATGCGTTTGTCCGCGGCGAGACCGCCCGAGCTCCTCGCCATCACCATCGCCATCGCGGCCCTGACCGCGTGCTCCGCCGCCACCGACGACGGCGGTTTCGCTGAACCCCCCCCGGACGATGACACCGATCCCGGCGAGCCGGCGCCGCGCCTCCTTGCCCTGGCGTCGGACTTCCATAGGGGGCGGATCTCCCTCGTGGAGGTCGACGAGACGCCCCGGGCGCTGTGGGACATGGAGATGCCGGACGCGCTTCCCGAGGACTGCGGCGACCCGTCCAGTGGTCTCCTTCCTGCGTGCGCCACGTACGAGGCGGCGCACCGGCGGACCGCCGACGGTGGCGACGCCGTGGTGGTCTCGTGGACGAACGGGGAGTCGTTCACGATTAGCGAGTTCACCCTCGCATCCGCCCCCGTCGAGCGCTGGCGGCTGCGGGGCGTCGAGCTCCGGGAACTCCCGGGGCCCCAGGCCCACGACTGCGAGGCCGAGCCCTCTCGGGAGTGCTTCTTCGGCTCCCCCCACGACTGCGAGGTCGTCCGCGAGGACGCATCCGGCCTGGACCTCGTCGTCGCCGACACCGGCTGGAACCGGGTGCTCGGCGTCCACCTGGACCCCGGTGAGGACATCGGGGTGGCTCGCTGGATCATCGACACCGCCGCCGAGGGCTGGCCGGAGTGGGACGGGGGCCCCAACGACGTCGACGCCGACCTGGAGGACGGGGCGGGCGAGGTCCGGGTCTCGATCCACGGCGGGGAGATCCTGAGCTACCGCGTGGACCCCTCGTGGCCGGAGCCGGAGCTGCTCTGGCGGTTCCCCCGCGACGAGGAGGCCCGGCTGAACACCCCCCACGGGCCCGAGAGCCTCGACGCCGGCGACGGGCTGGACTCCATCTACTACGCGCATTCCGACGGACTGCTCCCCGCCATGGAGGGGGGGACCGTGGGTCGGATGGTCATCCGGCCGGATGGCGCGGACTACCGGTACGACCTGGACCTCACCGGCGAGCCGGGCGGTCTCCCGTTCCACTTCCCGAGATCGGTGGACGCGGGACCGGAGGGTGCCCCGGGGGAGAGGCTGCTCCTGGTCGCCGAGTCGGGGTGCCCGAGCATGGGCGACTGCGAGATCCCGTCCGCACTCCGGGTCGTGCGGGACCCGGACGTGTCGCTGGACAGCGACCTGTCGGGAGCCATCTCGGAGGACGGAGCCGCCGATACGCTGCGGACCCCGGCGCACACGGTGCTCCGGGTGGACTGCGACTTCGCTGGCCTGTACATGGCCCATTCGCTGACCGACGCCGACCTGGCGCCCGCCACCTTGGACTCCCTCACCGGGGCGAGGGAGTGCGAAGTGCTCCAGTGAGCGGAGCCCACGCTCCGCCTCCGTCCCCCCGGAGCGGATCGGCCGCGGGCGCCATCCCCCGGGCGGACGGCCGATGGCCCGGCCCGCGGGGAGGCCCCGGCGTGGGGCGCAGCTCGTGGGGGATGGTGTAGGGGAAGGCCGTCCCGGCGTCCCAGAGGGCCAGCGAGGGGCCGTCGGGGGCGAAGGCCGCGGCGGCCTCCGGTGGGGGGCCGGCGAGGGACCAGAAGAGGACGGGGCCGTCGACCATCAGGGGCGGGCCCAGCACGGCGGCGAGGGAGGTCCGCACCCCCGCGGCGTCGTAGACCCCGCGGCCGCCGGGAGGGGCCAGGAGCCCCCGGGCCTCGTAGACGGTCAGGACGTCGCGGTGGAGGGCCACCCACCGGAAGCCCTCCCGGACCAGGTCCGCCCAGGACGAGTCCGGCACGGGCGGCGGGACCGGGCGGGCACAGGCGTCGATGAGGAAGCGCAGCAGGGCGCTGCGCTGGGCCCTCTCGTCGAAGCCCCGGGGGCGGAGGTGGGGGTTGGCCTCGCCCATGCCCCCGAGGAGGGGTTGGCCGTGGCGCGTCTGGTACGCGATGGGGAGCTGGTCGACGCCGAAGGGGAGCTCGATCACGCCCCCCCCGGCGGCAGCGATCACCCCGTAGGCGGGGCGCTCCGGCAGCGTCGTGGTCGGGGGGGAGGCCAGATCCAGGTGCAGGACCGCTTCCCCGGGGAGCAGGACCCCGAGGGCCAGGGCCACGGCGGCACGGCGGCTCCGGGGGGCCCACGCCACCAGGAGCCCCACCAGCAGCGGAAGCAGCAGCCAGACCACGCAGAGGGCCCGGTAGGGGAACCAGAAGCGCGAGAAGAGGGGCAGCCGCTCCAGCGCGAGGGCGTAGTGGGGGAGGGGGAGGCCACCCCCCGCGTCCAGCATGGGCCCCAGGGAGACGACGAGGAAGAGCGCGATCAGGGCCACGAGGGCGAGGACCCGCGGGCGCAGCGGGCCCCGTACCGCGACCGCCACCCCCGCGCCGGCGGCGATCCACCACGACCCGTATCCGATCCGCACCGGGGCGTCGGCGACGAAGGGACGCCAGGACTCGTTGCGCATCAGCGTCACCGCCGGGTGGGACAGGAGCTGCTCCACCGTCGCCCCCCGCAGGTCCGGCACCGCGGAGATCGGACCCGCCTCCCCGCGGTGGAGCATCCCCAGCACCGCCGGCGCCACGCCGAGGGCCGTCACCCCCAGCAGCCGGGCGTATCGCCCCACGAGACGGGCGCGGCGGTGCGGCTCCCCGTCCCCCCGGGTGGTGCCGGGGGCAGCCCCCCTCCACACCTCGACGGCCGCGATCCCGAGGACGGCCACCCCCACGAAGAACCCCGCGAACCAGTAGGTCCAGCCCGCCAGGGCGAGGCAGGCGCCCCCGAGGTAGGGGTCACGGGCGCGGCGGCGCCACGACGTCTGGAAGGCGTAGTACAGGGCGAGCACCGCGAACCACAGCATCGCCTGGGTCGGCCGCCCCCGCCGGACCTCGTCCAGGGCGAAGGGGCTGAAGAGGAACGCGAGCCCGGCGACCCCCGCGGCCGCCTCCGATCCCGTGAAGAGGCGGGCGAGGCGGTCCATGGCGGCGGCGTTCCCGAAGAGCACCAGCGCCAGGAAGGCGTCGTAGGAGTGGCGCGGGCCGAGGGCCCACTGGAGGGGGACCGAGGCCAGCGCGTCCACGAAGTTGTTGCCCGTGTGGGCGAAGATGTCCTTGCCGAAGGGGTGGAAGAACAGCCCGGTGAAGCCGGGGTCCGAGAGGGTCTCCACGCAGCGCCGGATCCACCAGAAGAACCAGAGGGTCCCGTAGAGGTCGAGGCTGGCGCCGTAGTACCGCTCGGCGGACGCCAGGGCCGGCGCGACCACCAGCAGCGCCGCGAGGGCGTAGACCGCGAGGCGAAGCGGGTAGCGGAGACGGACGTTCATGCCCGGCGGGGGCGAGGGCGGCGCCGTTGCGGGGAGCGGGGAGGGCCTCCGCGCTGGACGTCGGCCGCCTCCGCCGGCAAGGGCCCAGGGGAGGGGTGGCCGTCCCCGGGATCACCCCCTGCGGTCCCCGCGGCCAGGGCCAGCAGGCAGGCCGCCGCCAGCAACCCCCAACCCAGCGCAGGGGCCCGCAGGTCCCAGGCGTCGCCGATCCGCCGTCCCCTGCCCCCCGGCACCCACACGCGCGCCCCCGCCAGGGCCCTCTCCTCCGCGGCTTCCAGGCGGAACGCGCCCGTGGCGCGGCTCGCCCTCAGGTCGCATCCCTGCACCTGGAGCCCCCGGAGGTCGGCGGCCTCCAGGCGGGTAGCCGTCAGGCGGCAACCGTCCATCCGCGCGTCCCGCAGCCGCGCGCCCCGGAGGTCGGCCCCGGCGCCGTGGCACGCCTCCAGCACCGCGCCCGCAAGGTCCGCCTCCCCGGCGTCCACGCCCCCCAGGTGGCAGCGGGTCCATCGGGCCCCCCGCGCCCGGGCGAAGCGCAGGCGGGCGTCCTCCAGGTCGACCTCCTCCCAGCGGCACCCCTCCAGCATCGCGCCGTCGAGGTCGGCGAAGGCGAGGTCGGCGCCCACCGCCTCCGTCCCGCCCAGGTCCGCCGCCGCGGCCCTCAAGGCCCTCCCGCGGACCCTCGAGAGGCTGGCCCCCGACAGGTCCGCTCCCGACAGGTCCGCCCCCGAGAGGTCGGCCCCATCCAGGGCGGCGCCCCGGAGACACGCGCCCTCCAGGGTGGCCCCCGACAGGTCCGCGTCCCGGAGGTCCGCGTCCCGGAGATCGGCCCCCCCGAGGCGGATCCCCCGGAGGCTCGCCCCCCGAAGGTCGATCCCCTCCAAGCGGGCGCCCCGGGCGTCCAGTCGAGGGAGGGGGCGGCTCCGCCCCTCGGCACGCAGCAGCTCCGCGGCCCGTGCCGCGGTCCCCCCTGACTCAGCGGTGCCCTCGGTGGACGGACCCATGCCCGCGGGAGTCTACGCCAGCCGCCCGAGGCGCCGCAACGGCGTGGGGTGCCCTGTGCGCGGGGGCCGTGACGACCCACCCACCCCGCCGTCCACCAGTGGAGTATCATCGACGGCGAGCGGGGGCCAGGAAGGGAGCCCGCCCGGGAGTGTGGGGAAGGCGCCGCGTGGAACCGGAGTCTGGTGCGACGGGCGCCGTGCGCGGCGAGGTGGGCGATCCGGGATCCGGCCGGTCCCGGGCCCTCCCGCGCGGGCGGTGGAGCCGCGAGGGGGGAGCCGTCCTCTGGTTCGTGCTGCTCGCGGTGCTGCTCACGCTCCCGGCCTCCCTCCGTCCCGGCCAGGGAGTGCTCGGCTACACCGGCTCCGACGTGTGGGAGCACCTCTGGGGCAAGTGGCGCGACTACCGGGACCTGCTGGACGGAGCGCCGTTCCGCCTCCAGACCGACCTCCTCGGCCACCCCCGGGGCGGGCTCCTGTGGGATCCGGACCCCGTCGGGCGCCTCCTGTCCCCCCTGCTGATCGCCCTGGCGGGCATCCCGGCGGGCTACAACCTCGGGGTGATGGCGGTGCTCGCCCTCAACGGCTGGACCGCGTTCCTCCTCGTCCGGTCCGAGGTCCGGGACCGCGCCGCCGCCATCGCCGGCGGCACGGTGGTGGCGGTCGCGCCCTACACCCTGAGCCAGATCGGCAACGGGATCGACGAGCAGCAGCACCTCTGGCTGGTCTCCCTCTGCCTGTGGGCCTGGGTGCGCTACCTGGGGCGGCCGGGACGCGGGGCTCTGCTCGCCCTGTGGTCGGTCGCCTCGCTGCTGGCGGTGGCCAACGTGTACTACGTGCAGTACGCGGCGGTGGCCGCCCTGCTGCTGTTCCGACCGGTCCTCCGGGAGAGCGGCCGCCCGGAGCCGCGCCCGCTGCGCCGGCTGGTGGTGGCGGCGGCGGTCCCCGCGGGGGTCGCCCTGCTGTGGTACGGCAGGTACGCCCGATATCTCGCGTCACGTGATCGCCTGGACTGGCGGGACCCCGACCGCTGGGGAGGGGCGCCGAGCTGGCACCACCACGCGTGGTTCGAGGGCACCTTCGTCCCGCCCCAGGTGGTGGGCGATCCCCTGCTGCGCGCCCTGTGGCTCGGCCTCCTGGGGGCCATCGCCGTGGCGCTGGTCGCCACCCTGGCGGGCGGAGCCTCCCGACCCGCGACCTGGAGCCGGGCCCGGAGGTCGGGGGCGTGGGGGATCGCCGGGCTGGCCGGACTGCTGGTCGTGTCCAGCATGACCGGCGCCGCCGTGCTGAGCCCTTCTCCCGCCGCGATCTGGAGGATGCGCCGGGCCGCCGGCACCCTGGAGCCGGCCTGCTCCATCCCCGACGCCCTCGCCGCCCGCGTGCCGCCGTGGCTCCTGGACGCGGGCCGCGCCCCCCGCCCGTTCGGGCAGTCCATCGACTTCCAGTTCGTCGCCTACCTCGGTACCACCCTCCTCCTCGCGGTGCTCGCGGTCACCCTCCTCCGCCGCCGCGCCCGGAAGTGGGCGGTGGTCGCCGCCCTGACCACCCTGTGGTCCTTCGGCCCCGTCCTGGACCTGCCCGCCTGGATCGGGCGCGCGACGGGCGTCGACTCCGTCCCCCTGCCTTACGTGTACCTGTTCCCCCTGTTGGAGAGGCTGCTGCCCGCCCTGAGGGGGATGCAGTTCGCCTACCGGGCCCACGCGCTGGCCCTCATCGCCGCCGCTGTGGCGTTCGCGCTCCTGCTGGAGTGGCTCCGGGCCCGGGGGGCCCGGGGCCTGGCCCTGGCGCTGGCGGGGGCGGTGCTCATGGAGCTGGGGCCCCTGTCCCCCCTCCCGTGGCCGGCGCCCTTCTCGCCGCTGCCCGAGGTGGAGGGCCTTGCGTCCATGGCAGGGGACCCGGTACCCGGCGCGGTCCTGGAGGTCCCCGACTACCAGCTCTACGGGGAGGCGGGGATCGGCTACGCGCTCTACGGACAGACGGTCCACGGCCGGCCCGTCGCCTACACCATCCACCCGAGGCCGAGGCAGGACGGGCGGGACAACGTGTTCCGGGACTTGAACGAGATGGTCTGCCCCTCGGTCCCCGAGGCGGTGGCCGCCAGCGCCCGGCGCCTCGAACGCCTGCTGGACCCGGACCACGTCCTGCGCGACGTCCAGGGGATGACCGACGACGGTCTGCGCTACCTGGTGATCCGCGACGACCTTCCCTACGCCGACGCCGAGGTCCGGTCCCGGGCGCTCGTGCGCCTCGCGGAAGAAGTGATCGGGTGGGAGCGGATCGGCGAGCGTCCGCGGGTGTACCGGATCACCCCGGTCCCGCGCCTCGCCCGGCCAGACCTCCTGTCCCGGGCCGCCGGTCCGGAGACCTCGGACGTGCCTTGACCGCCCGCAGCCCCCGTCACCCCCGGGCTGCCAGCGGCGTCGCGGGGGCCGGCTCCGCGTCCTCGGCGCGCCGGGCCACCGGCAGGCCGGCGCCCGTCCAGGCGACCAGCGCCAACGCCCCGAAGGCCAGCACGCCCAGGCGCTCCACCCGGAGCAGCGCGGTGGCGACCAGGGCCTCGGGCAGCGTGATCCCCCCCGCGGTGGCCAGGAGACCGGCGGCCATGGCGTCCCATCCCAGCTCGAATCCGGGCATGAGGAACACCGCGATGGCCGCGGCGGTCACCACGCCGTAGCTGAAGGCGATGCCCGCCCCGCTCGGGTGGGCCCCCAGGGCGTGGCAGTTGGCGGCGATGGCCAGGACCACGGTGGCGTGGCACGGCATCGCCCAGCCCACCGCCCCGAGGCGCCCCCGCCAGCCCCCGGGGGCCTGGCCGAGGCCCCGGGCGAAGGGCTCGATCCCCTGGACGACCCGCTCCAGGATCCCCGCGCCGGGCCAGCCCCGGGAGCGGAGCCGGGCCGCGAGGGCCGCGAGGCCGCCCCGTGTGGCGGCCGACCAGGGCTCCGGCCGCAGGGAGAGGCCCGCGAGGACCGCCGCCACCGCCAGTGTTCCCGCCGCCGAGAGCGCGATCATCGCCGCGTGCTCCGCCCGCACCGCCGCCGGGAGCCCGAGGGCGGCCCCGGCGCCGATGGCCGCCGCGGTGACCATGCCGATCACCCGGCCCTGCAGCGCCGCCCCCAGGACCTCCCCCACCGGAAGGCGCCACCGCCGGCCCACGAAGGCCGCCTGGCTCAGCTCCGCCACCGGACCGGGCACGATGTGGGCGAGGAGCTGCCCGCCGGAGAGCACCTGCCACAGGCGCGCCGGACCGGGGCGGCCCTCGGGGCCGGGCCGGAGGAGGGAGCGCCAGCGGAGCGCCATGAACCCGATGGAGGCGAGCAGGGACGCGGTCGCCAGCGCCATCGGCCCGGGGCGGGCCCTCCCCAGCAGGATCCGGAGGTCCGGCGCGTCCCGGTCCAGCGCCGCCGCCGCCCACGCCAGGGACGCCAGCAGGACCACCCCCATCGCCGCCGCCACCCCCGCCCGGGCCGTGGCCGCGCCGATGCCCTCGCCCCGGCCGCTCACGGGCTCCCCTTCGCCTTCCTCAGGGTCCGCAGGAACGGCTCCTGGGCGATGGCCCGGGCCTGGCACGCCAGCAGGTGGCCGACCCCGTCCTCCAGGCTGACCGCGAAGCTCTCGTCCAGCAGGCGCCGGGCGAGCTGGAGCGCGACCCGGTTGACGGGCCCGAGGGCGGCCACCGCCCAGGCGACGCCGTCCTCCAGGGCCCCGTCGGGGACGACCCGGTCCAGGACTCCCCGCTCCGCCAGCTCGGAGGCGCCCACGACCTCGCCGGTCAGGACCCACCGCCGGGCCACCCCCAGTCCGACCCACTTCGCCAGGCGGAAGGTGGCCATCCCCGGCAGGAAGCCCTGCTTCACCTCGGGCAGCGCGAACGTGGAGCGGGCGGTCCCGACCCGCAGGTCGCAGGCGAGCACCAGTTGGAAGCCGCCCCCCATCGCGGGCCCGTCCACCGCCGCCACCGTCGCCATGGGCAGCCTCTCGACGCGGGTGACCACCCTCTCCCACCGGTGGAAGCCGTGGACGTCGGGGTTGCCGCCGGCGAAGTCGGCGAAGTCGATCCCCTCGGTGAACACGCCCCCGGCGCCCCGGACCACCAGCACCTCGGCGTCCGGCGCGTCCTCCAGGCGGTCGAGGACCCGTCCCAGGTCGTCGATCAGCCCGGGGTGGATGCGGTTCCCGGGCCGCCCGCCCAGGGTCAGGGTGGCCACCCTCCTCCGGACCTCCAGGGTCGCCGACTCGGATCGTTGGGTCACGGTCCCTCCTGCATCGCCTATCCGTTTGCCGCCCTTCGCCCCTCGATTCGTGCCCGAGCCCGTGCCCCAGCCCGTTCCCGAGCGCTTGCAGATCGGGCACGGGCCTTCGGCCCTGGCACGGGCTCGGGCACGGGACCTGACGAGAGAGACTTGGGGCCGAAACGGACAGGCATGCCTCCTACCATTGGAGCAGGGCGGTCTCGATGGTCACGCCCGGGCCCATGGTGATGGCCACCGCCACGTCCCCCCGCCTCGCCACCCGCTCCGCGAGGAGGCGCCCCAGGGTGAACAGGAAGGAGGCCGACGACACGTTGCCGCACTCCTTGAGGACCGACAGGGTGTGCCGGACGTCGTGGTCGGTCAGGCCCAGGTTGTACTTGATGCTGTCGATCACCTTCCGGCCCCCCGAGTGGACGATCCAGTGGGCCACCTGGCGCTGCCGGAGGCCGAACCGGTCCAGCAGGCGGGCCACCGGGACGGGGACCTCGGCGCCGACCACCAGGGGCACGTCCCGGTCCAGGAAGAAGGAGAACTTCCCCTGCCCGTCGTCCCAGTCGTAGCGCATCGCCTGGAGCGCCTCGGGGACGACGTGGGACTCGAAGCCCAGGACCCGGGGCGCGAAGGCCGCCGCCCCCCTGCCGTCGGCCCGGACCACCGCCGCCGCCGCGCCGTCGCCGAACAGGGAGTTGACCACCGCGGTGGACACCGAAGCGTCCCGCACGTAGGCGGCGGAGCAGATCTCCACGCACAGCAGCAGGGACGTCGCGCCGGGGTGGGCGGCGGCGTACCACGAGCCCACCTGCAGGCCGTTGAGGCCCGCGTTGCATCCCATCCCCACGACGTCGTGGCGGTGGAGGTCCCGGCGGAGCCCCAGCACCGGCAGCAGGCGGGCGGTGAGCCCCGGCGTCAGGAACCCGGTGGTGGTGACGCAGGCCAGGTGGTCCACCGCGTCCGCCGGGCACCCGGCGTCGTCCAGGGCCTCCCGGGCGGCCGCGGCGCCGATCTCCAGGGCCCCGTCCAGGTGGCGGGCCAGCAGCTCCCCCTGGGTCTCGTCCCGGAGTCGCCCATCTACGCCCAGGTCGGGCACGTGGAGGTGCCGGCTGGCGATGTGGCGGTCGCGGAAGAAGGCCGCGTTCCGGCGGTCCAGTCCGGGCAGCGCCTCGGCGATCTCCGCCTGGGTGAAGCGCTTGCGGGGAAGGGCCGTGCCCACGCCCACGAGGCGGGGTGCGGCGTTCACCAGCGCGGCTCCGGCCCGGACCCGCCCACGGCCTGCCTAGCGGTCCGCCGGGGCGGTCGGCCTCGGCAGGAGGGGATCCGATGGGGGGCGCGGCGAGACCACCGCCAGGACTGCCAGGGCCGCCAGGGCGGCGCAGGCCGTGGCGACGCCGATCCGGTAGGCGAGCGCGCCGGTACCGGGCGGGAGGCGCCACCCGGGGGCCGGGCCCGCGCCGGGCAGGTCCACGCCGACGAGGGCGAGCCCCCGGACCTCCGCGCCGGCGATGCGCGCCGAGCCCCACGCGCCCCCCTCGATGGTGGCGCCCAGCAGGCGCGCGGAGCGGAGGTCGGCGCCGGTGGCGTTGCAGGAACGCCACGACGTCGACCGCGCGTCCACCCGCGGGGCGTGGAGCCGGACCATCGAGACGTCCTCGAAGCGGGCCCCGGCGGCGTCGGCGAACTCCAGGTCCGCACCGTCGAGGTCCGTGTCCCGCCACGTCGACCCCGCCATGCGGGCACCGGCGAGGGACGCCGACTGCCAGGTCCCGCCGGTGACCGTGGCGCCCTCCAAGACGGCGGAGGCGGCCCGGGCGCGGCGGGCGGCGCAGCGGCGCAGCGCGCAGCCCCGCAGGTCCGCGCCGTCGAGGTACGCCCCCGACAGGTCCACGTCCTCCAGCGTCGCTCCGACCAGGGAGGCCCGGGAGAGGTCCGCCGCCGTGATGCGGGCCCCCGTCAGGTCGACGCCGTCCAGTCGTGCCCGGGCGAGCCGGGCGCCGGTGAGGTCGGCGCCCCGGAGGTCCGCGCCGTCCAGCCGGGCGTCATCCAGGCGGGCCCCCGGGATCCGGACGCCGGAGAGATCGGCGCCCCGGAGGTCCGCGCCCCGGGCGTCCAGCGCCCGGACCTCGCCCCGGCGGGCGTCGACGGCCAGGCGGGCCAGCAGCGCGGCGGCGGAGGCCGCGGAGTCCCCCCCCTCGGGAGGGGGATCGGCGGAGCCGGGGCGTGGCCCGGGCGAGGTCGTCGAGTCGGAGGTCACGTCCCGAGCGTAGCCGACGGGAGGGGTCCGTTCAATCGTGGGGCCCCCGACGCACCCACCGGCTCCGGCGATGGCCGGTGGAGGCCCCGCCCGGCAGCCCATTGCTCAGGGAGTCGAGCCGCCCTCGTGGACGCAGGTGACGCCGTTGGGGGCCTCGCCCACCTGGGTGGTGGTGAGGACTTCGCCGGTCTGGGCGTCCACCGACTGGAGGGTGCCGTCCACCAGGAGGGTCGTCCACACGGTGGCCCCATCGGGCTCCACCACGACGCCGTGGGGGCCGCCCCCGACCTGGGCGACCAGGTCGACCTCCCCCGTGGCGGCGTCGACGCGCAGCAGGCGGTCGCCCACCGGGCGGCCGTCCAGGACGCCCTGGTCGGCGACCCACAGGTGGGCGCCGTCCGGGGTCGGGTAGACCTGCACGGGGCCGGCGCTGTCCTCGGGGAGGTCGAAGAGGGTCAGCTCCCGGGTGACCAGGTCCAGCCGGGCCACCTGGACGGTGTCGAAGACCGTGACCCACGCGGCGCCGTCCCCCGGGAGGACCGCCGCCTGCACCCCGCGGCCCGGCAGGGGGTAGGACTCCACGCCGCCGGTGGCCAGGTCGACGACCTCGATGGACCCGGCCCCCATGCCCGCCACCACCAGGGTCCCGCCATCGCCGGTGAGGCGCGCCCCGTGGGGCCCCGAGCCCGCGGGCAGGGGGATGGTCCTCGCCACCTCCTCCGCCTGGAGGTCGACCTCCAGCACCGCGTCGGTCTCGTTGGCGGTGACGTAGGCCGTGTCGCCGTGCAGCACCACGTGGGCCGCGTGGATCCCTTCGCCGAGGGGGATCCGGGCGCGGACCTGGTGGGTCCGGGTGTCCACCCCGATGAGCTCCTCGGGCATGGCGTCGCCCTCGCCGTCGCCGTGATCGTGGGACGCCGGCATCGCCGTGGCCCAGACGGTGGCGGCATCTGCCGACCCCTGGACGTTGTGGACGTGGTATGCGGACGCCCCTCCGCCCGCCCCATCCGACAGGTCGATGGCGGACAGCAACTCCCCGCTCCCGGCGTCGACCGCGGCGATGACGCCGTCCTCCTCGACGGCGACGAAGACGCGGTCGCCCTCGAAGGTCGCCTCGGGAGAGCACCCGCAGGCGAGGAGGGCGAGGGGAGCGAGGAGGGTGGTGGGGCGCATGGGCGATACTCCTGGGTAGACGTTCACGGTGGCCTCATCCCGCGGCATGCAGCAGCTCGGCGGACCCCAGGATCGCTTCCTTGCGGATCCAGTTGTGACTGGCCTCGATGGCGCGTCGGCTGACGAGGTCGACCTTGCGCCCCAGGATCCCGGCCAGTTCGTCTTCGGCCTCGACGTGGTCCCGAAGGCTCCATCGGGCCTCGGGCTTCAGGCTCACCAGCACGTCCACGTCGCTGTCGGGACCGAAGTCGCCACGGAGCACCGAACCAAACAGCTCCAGACGCTCGATCCCCCGGCGACGGCAGAACTCCGCGATGCGCTTCATGTCGGGGGTGATGTGGGGGGGCACGGCGACCTCGCGACGCCCGGTAGTATAAGCCTCCTCAGGCCATGAGTTGGAGGGGAACGGCCCCGGAGCGGATCCGTACCGCGTTCCCTCGTGCCCGAGCCCAGGCCGAAGGCCGGTGCCCGCGCCCGTGCCCGGCGGGGACATCCGATCACGGTGCCGTCGCCCACCAGGGATCGGGCACGGGCACGGGCACGGGCTCGGGCACGGGCTCGGGCACGGGCTCGGGCACGCAACGAACGTTCGGTGGATTGACTGAGGATGGTTAGGACGACCATGCCGCAGTACAACCAGAACTCCCGCTCGCTCCCCGGGGTGCCGCCCCCACCGGCGTCAGTTCGGGGATGGCTGGGGGGCGGAGGCCGCGCCGGTGGGGGAGGGGAGGCGGACCGGGAGGGCCGTGGCGGACAGGGCACGGGCCAGATCCCGCCGGAACGCCGGGTAGGCGGCGGGTGAGGTCCGGCCGAGGCGGGTGTCCAGCTCGCGGACCACCACCAGGACGCCGTCCGCGTGGCGGGAGGACTGGAGCAGGTCCACGGTGTCCGACCGGAAGTCGATCTCGGGCCACGCCGACTCCGAGGCCGGGGGGACTCCCCGGAGGCGCAGCACCAGGCGCCGCCGGAACTCCGCCGTCTGGAGGGGGAGGGTGCGGGACTCCCCCACCAGGGCGGCCCCCAGGTCCACCGCCTGGGGATCCGGGAGGGTGGGCAGACCCCGCCAGAAGGCCGGCGCGGCGAGGGTGGTCGCCGGATCGCCCCCCTCCTCCCCGCCGGTCGCCGCCGGGGCGATGGCCGGCGCCGGCTGGAAGACCTCCCGGGCCGACACCACCGCCCGGAAGCGGATGGGATCGGCGCGGCCCGCCCCGTCCAGCCTCTCCACGCCCGCGACCTCGATCCCGGGAACCAGGGCGTTCCACCACTGCTCCAGGAGCGCCTGCTGGCGGTCCGGGGGCAGGTCCCAGAACGCCTCGCGGAACACCCGTTCCGCGTGCTGGAACAGGGTGACCTCGGCGCTTCCCTCCACGGAGCCGTCGCCCTCCAGGGCGAGGTCGAAGGCGAGGTCCAGGCTGGGGACCGGCCCCTCCAGGTCGGGGAGGGTGCCGAAGGGAGAGGCCGCCGGGGGCGGCACCGGGAAGATCCGCGCCGCGGGGCCCCCCCGGTGGCTGGGGGGGATCCAGCCCGCGGGGTGGGACCGGGTGGAGGGGACCAGCCACGTCTCGCCCCCGCCCGGCGAACTCACCCGGAGGACCGGCAGCGGGTAGTAGTCCTCGGCCGGGAAGGCCGGGTCCGGGTGGGCCGCCAGGCGCGACCGTGCCCCCAGCAGCTCGAAGCCCACCCCGGCGGCCCGGAGCAGCGCCGCCTCCAGCGCGGTGGCGTTGCCCCGCCGCTCCACCAGGGTGCGGGCGGCGTCGGAGCCGAAGAAGCGCTCCCCCGCCCCGGATCCCTCCACGTTCTCC
>JAKLKC010000079.1 GCA_023150875.1 Myxococcota bacterium
CGCCGATCTTCCGCCGAGGGGACGAGGGTGGGACCTCCGGGGGGAGGGGAGGGCGAGTTGGGGCCGCGCTGCCCCATCGCCGGGCGTGCCGGGGCCCTGAGAGGGGCCCCATGAGGGGGATCGAGCCCGTCCCGGACGCGCCGGGGGCGGCGCGGCCCCGCCTTGGGGCCCCGGGGCGCCCGGCGGGTGGCGGGCTCCCCGGCCCCTCCTCCGTGGACCCCGGGACCGGGGAGCGCGCAGAATCCCTTTGCACTCGGGTCCGCTGGCGTGTCCTTGGGATCGAGAGCCCGGACGGCGCGGGCGGGGCCCGCCGCGGGGAGTCCATGAGCGCGACGAAGGAGCAGGTCGCCATCCTCTACCGGAGCCACGCCGGGTGGATCCAGCGGCGCTGCCGGCGGATCCTGGGGAGCGACGAGGCCGCCTTGGACGCGGTGCAGGAGGTCTTCGCCCGGGCCTTCCGCCACTGGGACACCTGGGACGGAACGGCGTCCCGGGCGACGTGGCTCGGGCGGATCGCCCTCCACCACTGCCTGAACGAGGTCCGCAACGCCCGCACCCGCGCGGCGCTCCTGGACGCCCGGACCGAGGAGGCGACCCCCGGCGCCCCCACCGCCCCCGACGCCGACGTGGGACGGCGCGACGCCCTGCGGGCCGCCATGGCGGGCATGGACGAGGACCTGGTGAAGGTCGCCGTGCTCTACTACCTGGACGACCTGACCCAGGCCGAGGTCGCCGAGGAGCTGGGGATCTCCGTCCCCACGGTGCGGAAGCGCCTGGACCTCTTCCTGGAGCGGGCACGGACCCGGCTCCGGGCCGGCGGCCGGGAGCGGGCCATCGCCCGGGCGCTCGGGGGCCTGGCCCTGCTCGCTCCGGCCCTCCCCCTCCTCGCCCTCCTGCTCCGCGGAGCAAGAACATGAGTGAAGACAAGACCATGGAGGATCGGCTCCCGCCGGATCCCCCCTTCTCCGCCCTCACCCTGGCCCGCCTGCGCGCGGGGGACCTGCCCCCGGGGCGCCGGGACGCGGTGGAGGCGGCCCTGGCGTCGAGCCCGGCCCTGCGGGACCTCGCCGCCCGGGAGGAGGCCGCGGAGGCGGCGTTCGTGGCGGAGTGGCCCTGGGAGCGGGTGGCGGAGGACGTGCTGGTGCGCGCCGCCCGGCTCCCCGACGCCGACCGGGACCCGGTCATGGCGGTGCTGGCCCGGGGGGAGCGGCGGATCGGCTCCCGCCTGTCCTGGCGGATGGCCCTGGCGGCGGCCCTGGCGGCGGCGGTGGCGGTGGTGGTGGCCCTCCTCCCCCCTGGGGGCGGCCCGCTCCCCGGAGAGGACCCCGGGGTCCGGCTGAAGGGGAGGGGAGGGCTCTCGGCGTTCGTGCTGGACGAGGGCGAGGCGATCGCCATCGCTCCGGGGACGCCCCTGGCCGCGGGGGACCGGATCCAGTTCCGGCTCGCCACTTCCCGCTCCTACGTCGCCCTGCTGGGGGTGGACGGCACCGGCACGGTGTCCCGGTACCTGCCGGTGGGGGGCGAGGAGTCGGTGCCCGTCGTCCCCGGCGGCTCCCGGCCCCTGCCCGACAGCCTGGTGCTGGACGACGCGCCGGGGCCCGAGGTGTTCCTGGCCTTCTGCTCCGACGAGGCCCTGGCGGTGGAGGACCTGGAGCGCGCCGTCCACGACGCCCTGGACGCCCGGGGCGGTGCGGGGTCCCGGGGGGCGGCGGCGGTGGACTGGGAGGGGCTCGGCCTGGCGCCGGAGGTGGCGGTCTTCGCGGTGGAGAAGGAGGAGCGCGACCGGTGAGGTCCCGGGCGGGAAGGGGCACGGCGGAGGGGCGGCGGGGGCGGGCCTGGCTCGGCCTGGCCGCGGCCCTGCTCTGCCTGGCCCCTTCCGCCGCCCTCGCCGCCCCGGAGCGCTTCGCCCTGCTGGTGGGTGCGGACGTCGGGCGCCCCGGCGAGGCCCGCCTGCTCTACGCCGAGTCCGACGCCGAGCGGGTGGCGGCGGTCTTCCGGGAGCTGGGCTCGGTCCCGGAACGGAACGTGCGGCTCCTGCGCTCCCCCACCCGGGCCCAGCTCGACGCGGCCCTGGCCCGCCTCCGGGACGACGTGGCCCGGGCGCGCCGGCCGGTCACCCTGCTCTTCTACTACTCCGGCCACGCCGGGCGGGACGCGCTGCACCTGGGGCGCCAGGCCCTCCCGTTCTCGGAGCTGCGGGCGGCCCTGGCGGGGACGGGGGCCGAGGTGCGGGTGCTGTTCCTGGACACCTGCCACGCCGGGGCGGCGACCCGGACCAAGGGGGCCTCCCGGGCGCCGGGCTTCCTGGACGCGCCCACCCTGGCCTCGGCCCGGGGCGAGGTCGTGATCACGTCCAGCGCCGCCGACGAGGTGTCCCAGGAGAGCGACGAGGTGGGGGGCGCGTGGTTCACCCACTACCTGCTCTCGGCGTTGCGGGGGGCCGCCGACGCCTCGGGGGAGGGGAGGATCACCCTGGAGGAGGCCTACCGGTACGTGTATCACCGCACGGTGTCCCGCACGGCCGCGACCCGGGCGGGGGCGCAGCATCCCGGCTTCGACTACGACCTGAGCGGCAGCGGGGACATCGTGCTCACCGAGAAGGGGGCGCGGGGGGCGGCCCTGTCCTTCGACGCCCGGCAGTCCGGGCACTTCCTGATCTTCGACGACACCCGCAAGCAGTTCCTGGCGGAGGTCCAGGTGATGCCGGGCCGCCCCTCGCGGCTGATGGTGGAGTCGGGCCGCTACCGCGTGCAGGTCCGGGGGGAGGACGCCCTGTACGAGCAGGTGGTGGCCCTCGGCGCCGGGGACGAGGGGGCGGTGGACCGTGCCCGCATGACGCGCGTCCCCTACCGCGAGGACGCGACCCGGGGCGCGGTGGCCCTGCGCCGGCGCCTGGCGGGGGCGCCGGGGATCGAGGTGGCGGCGAAGGCGGGGGCCCAGGCGTTCCTGGACCCCGCCGTCCGCGCCGAGCTGATCCCCCCCATGCCCCTCTGGGGCCTGGAGATCCAGGCCCGCTCCCTGCTCGGCCCCGACGCCTCGCTGCGCTTCGAGCTGCTGGTGGGGACCCGGCGGGCCGAGTCCACCCCCGAGGGGCTGGCGGTCCCGGTGCGCTTCACCGAGGTCCACGCCGGCTTCGGGCCCTACTGGACCCCCCGGGTGCCCGGGGCGAGGTGGCTCCGGCCCTTCGTGGGCCTGCGGGTGGGGGTGATCGCCATGCACCGGGAGTTCCTGCCCCCCCTGGTGCAGGACTCCCAGGACTACGTGATGGTCAGCCCCGGCCTCGCCGCCGGCTTCGGCTTCCGGCTGGACCCCCGGGCGACCCTGACCCTGGAGGGGCGGCTGCACCTGCTGGCCTACGTGGACGGCGGCGAGCAGCGGGTCCTGGCCCACGTCGAGCCCCTGGCCGGCGTCCAGGTGGCGTTCTAGAAGGAGATCGGTCGATGACGGGCACGGTCCACGACACGCGGGGCGGGACGGGGAGGAGGCGGGCGGTCGCCGGGGTGGCGGCGGTGGCCGCCCTGGCGTCGGGGTGCGCCAACGACCTGTCCAACGCCCCCTTCGCCGAGGACGCGGTCTACGGCGCCGCCGTGCCGGCCCGGGAGGGGGTCCACGCCGAGAGCCCCGAGGGGGAGACGGGCCTCGAGCGGGCCGGCGGCGCACTGGACGGTGGGGAGAGGGGCCTCGGCGAGAGGGCCCTGGCGGTGGACCTGACCCTGGACGTGTGCGGGGCGGTGAACGGCATGGTCTTCGCGGTGCTGGACCAGCTCGCGGGGGCGGTGGCGAGCGCTCCCACGGTGCGGGAGGAGGGGCGCAGGGTGTGGGGCCCGTCGGACTACCGTGACGGGACCGCCTACCGCCTGACGGTGGAGCGGGGGGAGGACGGCGTCTACGCCTACGCGCTGGAGCTGGCGGGGGTCCCCGCGGACCGGGTGGACGAGGGCACGGAGTGGCGGGGGGTGCTGGAGGGGGACTTCCTGCCCGACGGCGCCCTCCCCGACGGGAGCGGGTCCTTCGTGCTGGACGCCGGCGCGGTGACGGACCTGGCCCCGTCCTTCGAGCGCCGGGGGGTGCTGCGGGTGGAGCACGCCCGGCGGGGCAGCGCCCTGGAGGTGCGGGTGGAGGTGGAGGGCTGGTCCGGCCCCGAGGGGGAGGTCCCCGAGGCCGACTACGCCTTCGCCCGGGACGCGGGCGGCGGGGGCACCTTCGAGTACCGCTCCACCTACGACCTGGTGGGGTCCGACGGGGGGCCGGCCGAGGACCTGGACGTGCGGGCCCGCTGGCGCCCCGACGGCGCCGGCCGCGCCGACGCCTGGGTCGGGGGCGGCGACCTGCCGGGGGAGCCCATGGCGGTGACCGAGTGCTGGGGCGCGGACCTGGCCCAGGTCTACTGGGCCGCCCCGGAGCCCGCGGGGGACGAGGGGGCCTGCGCCTTCGGGCCGGAGTTCCCCTGAGGGCCGGGGGGCCCCATCCCCCATTCCCCTCCCGTCCCGCCGGACCCTGCTAGACTCCCCGCCCATGGGACGCAGGATCGCCACCGTCGCCGCCCTCCTGCTGGGGCTGGCCTGCACGCCGGACTTCGGGACCGGCGACGCGCCGGTGCCCGGGGGGGACGACGACAGCGCCTCGGTCCCGGCCCCGGACCTGTGCGCCGGGGGCGAGCCGGTGGAGGTCACCGCGGACCCCTCCTGCCGGGTGGTCCAGCCTTACGAGGCGTTCGATCCCCAGCAGGTGGTGGAGTGGCAGTGGAGCGGGTCGGCGACCCTGGAGCCGGCCTCGGACCAGGTGATGATGACCCCGGTGGTGGGGAACCTGACCGACGACGACGGGGACGGGGACATCGACGCCGACGACGTCCCCGACGTGGTCTTCCACACCTACACCGGGGGCGCCTACTCCTCCGACGGCGTGCTCCGCGCCGTCAGCGGCGACGACGGACACGACCTGTGGGCCGTCACCGATCCCCAGTCCCACCCCGGCAGCCAGATCGCCCTCGGGGACCTGGACGGGGACGGCGTCGTGGAGGTCGTCGCCCTCACCGAGGCCGGCGAGGTGGTGGCCTTCTCGAACCAGGGGGTCCTGCGCTGGCGCACCGCCGCCCTGGGCTACAGCTACGCCGCCCCCTCCATCGCCGACATGGACGCCGACGGCTCCCCCGAGGTCATCCTGGGCTCGACGATCCTCTCGGCGGAGGGCGCCCTCCGGGGCCAGGGGGGTTACGGGAGCGGGGCCTCCTACGGCGGCGCGGCCTACAGCTTCGCCGTGGACCTGGACGGGGACGGCTCCCTGGAGGTGGTGGCGGGCAACGCCGCCTACCGGGTGGACGGGAGCGCCCTCTGGGCCAACGGCCAGGCGGACGGCGCCCCCGCGGTCGCGGACTTCGACGGCGACGGAGACCCCGAGATCGCCGTGGTGTCCGGCGGGACGGTGCGCCTTCAGGACGGGCCCACGGGGGCGCCCATCTGGGGTCCGGTGGCCCTCCAAGGGGGCGGGACGGGGGGCCCCCCCACCGTCGCCGACTACGACGGGGACGGCCTGCCCGAAGTGGGGGTGGCGGGGCTCGGCGCCTACACCGTCGTCGACACCGACGGCTCCATCCTCTGGTGGGGCGCCACCGAGGACGACTCCTCGTCGGTCACGGGCTCGTCGGTCTTCGACTTCAACGGCGACGGGGTGGACGAGGTGGTCTACGCCGACGAGCACGACCTGTACGTGTACCAGGGCCCCGACGGCGCGGTGCTGCTGGACGATCCGGGTCACGCGTCGGGGACCCTGTGGGAGTACCCGGTGATCGTGGACATCGACCACGACCTCTCCGCCGAGATCGTGGTCCCCTCCAACAACATGTGGTGGGAGGGTTGGACGGGGATCACCGTCCTCGGCGCCCGGGAGGCCACCTGGTGGCCGGCGCGGCCCATCTGGAACCAGCACGCCTACTTCGTCACCAACGTCGACGACGACGGCGGGATCCCGGTGCACCAGGAGAACCCCTGGGACACCTTCAACGCCTTCCGCAAGAACACCGTGCGGGACGTGGGGATCCTGGAGGCGTCGGACCTGCGCCCGGTGGACGAGGGGACCTGCGACGAGGCGTGCCCGGATTCCCCGGCCCTGCTGTTCCGCGTGGCGAACCACGGCGCTCGGGAGGTCTCGGCGGGGGTGCGGGTGGGCCTCTACGCCTCGGACGGCGCGGGGGAGGCCCTTCCCCTGGACGTCGTCTACGTGGGCGAGTCCCTCCCTCCGGGGACGGCATCGTCCCCCATCGCCGTGCCCCTGGACCCCGGGCAGCTCGTCCACCCCTTCGTGCGCGTCGTGGTGGACGACTACGAGGGAGGGGGTGTCTTCCGGGAGTGCGACGAGGCGAACAACTCCGTGGAGGTGGCGGCGCCGGTCTGTCCGTAGGCTGCGACGATCAGCCCGGGGCCCCGGCCGCCGGTGGCTCCGCCTCGGGCCGCCTCTCGAAGAGCACCAGCCAGTAACCGGGGTTGCGCTTCCACACCTTCTCCAGCCGGTAGAGGCGGTCGAAGCGGGGATCGGCGTACAGGCCGTGGTAGTAGGAGTTTCCCCGCAGGGAGGGGGCGAAGAGGCGCTGGACCGCCTCGGGATCTCCCTGGGCCTCGTCGTAGCTCCGGCCGAACTTCTTGCGTTGCGACCTGCCGATGTAGGCGGTGAAGGCGACCCACCGGGCGTCCTGGTCGAAGAGGTACTCCTTGACCCGCCTGTCGAACTCGGCGATCTGGGCGCTTCCCCCCGGCTGGCGCGCCTTCAGGTGACGCAGGAAGGGGTTGAGGCGGATCGCCGCCAGCTCCCTCGCCACGGTGCGGTCCAGGATCCCGATGGTGTCCACGAAGCGCACCGAGGGGGCGGCGAAGGGGGCGCCCCCCATGTCCTGGAAGATCGCGGTGTCCCCGGGCCTCGCCCTCTCCTCCACGTATCGCCCCATCGCCTGGAAGCCGGTCTCCGACTGGCGGACGAAGTCGGCCTCGGCGCGGTGGTGGCCCATGGTGTAGTCGACGGCGGGGAGGGCCAGGGCGAGGGCGGCCACGGCGGCGACGACCCCCGGAGCCCCGGGGTGGACCCGGCGGAGGGGGGCGACGACGATCCTCACCCCCTCCCCGGCCATGAGGCAGAGCAGGGGCAGGGCCGGCAGGTAGAGGCGGAAGTGCTTCATCTCGTCCCGCCCGATCTTCGCCAGGTACAGGGCGAAGAAGGCGGCGACGGCCAGGGCGTGGAAGCGCGGCAGGGCCCCCTTCCTCGCCGCCAGGGCCGCGGGGGCCAGCACCAGCAGGGCGGCGTGGGCGTTGAACCCGACGAAGTCCGCCAGGTACTTCCGGCCCTGCTCCCACACCTCGGGGCCCGCGGACGCCTTCACGTAGAAGGTGTTGGGGAGCCAGTCGCCGAAGTAGGCGACGCGGAAGAGGTGATACGGCACGGCGACCGCCAGGAAGACCCCGAAGAAGGCCAGGACCCCCCGGTCCACCCGCCGCGCCACCGCCGCGCCCGCCAGGAGGGCCAGGGCGCCGAAGGCGAACAGGGCGTGCCCCTCGGGGCGGGTGAGGGCGGCGGCCAGGAACCACGCCGACGCCAGGGCCAGCTCCCGGGGGCTCTCCCGGTCCCGCCCCCGGTGCAGGTGCAGCCAGCCCGCCACCGAGCAAAGGGCCATGAAGCATCCCTCCAGGCCGCTCATCGCCCACAGGGACACGGAGGTGGAGGTGGCGAAGGCCAGGGGGGCGATCCCGTCGGCGGCGGAGTCGGGCTCGTCGCGGCGGAGCCACCGGGCTCCGGCGTAGACGTAGAGGGTCGCGGCGGCGCCCGCCCCCAGCCCCATCGCCTTGACCCACAGCAGGGGGTCCGCCCCCAGCCAGAACGAGGGGGCGGAGAGGGCGATCCACAGGAAGTTCGTGTATCCCTCCAGGCGCTCCCCCACGTTGAACACCAGGCCGTTCCCGGAGGCGAGGTTCCGGGCGTAGCGCAGCGAGATGTAGGCGTCGTCCTTCACGTAGCCGGCGAAGAACGAGGCGCACGCGGCGAAGGCCGCCAGCAGGGCGGCGGAGGTGGCGAGGCGGCGAGGGGTGAGGGTCATCGCGTCCGGGGGTGGAAGGGGATCAAGGCGCGGCGCGTTCCCGGACCTCCCGCAGCTCCCGCAGGCGGTCGGAGCCGCAGGCGGGGGCGGCGCCCCCCGGGGGGGGAGGGATCCGCGGATCCCCCCCCGCGGTGACGGCGAGGGAGAGGTCCGAGGGGTCCACGAGGCGCACCAGAGGGTGGCGGAGCAGCACCCACTCCTGGTCGGAGGTGAGGGCCTGCCCCCCGTAGTTCACCGGCCACATCAGGTTGCCGGTGATCCCGTTTCCGTTGCACGGGTATGTGCACTCGGCGGTGTCGGGGAGGGGATCGTAGTAACCCGCGACGGTCTCCACGGGGTGGAAGAGGCCCAGGTAGTGGGCGGACTCGTGGGCGGTGGTGACGGCCAGGGTGCCCCAGTCGGTGCCCGAGAGGGCGATCACCACGCCGCTGGAGCCCTCGCCGTGGAAGGCGGCGGGGCCGGGGATCCCCCCCGCCACCCCAAGGACCCCCTCGAACTCGCTGTTGAAGCGAGACACGAAGACCAGGTTCAGGGCCCGCCCCTGGTCGGTGGTCTCCCGGAGGAGGTCGTGGAACTCGTCGTAGGAACTCACGGTGGAGTAGGACGAGGTTGATACATCGCGGTAGCTGACGTCGCCGAGGGCGACGCTGGCTTGAGACAGGATCGACTCCACGTTCGAGAGCATCGTCCCGAACGACGAGCTGGTCTGGGCCTGGGAGGCGGTGAGCCCCGAGCCGGACACGAAGTAGCACACCACGTCCAGGATCCCCGCCCGGGCCCCCTCCCAGTCCCTCTTCACCTGGGCCCAAAGCTCGGCGGTGCCGGTCTCGCCGGTGTTCACCGGGAAGACCGTCCACTCCCCCTCGGGGAGGCCCACCTCGGGGGTGTTGGGGATCAGGGCGGTGAAGGGGCTCTCGGTGGCGTAGACCTGGATGGGGTCGTTGTAAGGATCGCCGTCGCTGTCCACCAGGGAGGTCCCGGAGGCGTCCCGCACCACGGACAGGTAGTAGGAGTCGGAGCGGCTGCCGAAGATCGTGTAGGTGATGGAGACCAGGGCGCCGGAGTGGTAGGGGTACAGGGCCGGCGTGCCCGAGGGGCCGTTGTCGACGGTCCCCACCCGGTAGGTGACCAGGTCATCGTTCCGGACCTCCCACACCACGTCGTCCCGGGTGCCGGTGTGGGGGTCCCGGACCCGCACCTCGGTCTGGCCGTCCTGGACCATGCCCGAGTCCCAGCCCAGGGTGGCGCGGCCGGAGGCGACGTCGGCCCGGGCGACCTCCTCCCCCGAGAACACCACCGCCACCTCGCTGACGTCTTCCGAGGTCTCGACCTCGATCTCCACGAACCCTCCCACTTCCGCGCCGTCGGCGGGGGAGAGCACCTCCACGACGGTCCCGGTGGCGTCGTCGTCGTCGCCGGTGCCGTCGTCGTCGGCCGCGTCGTCGTCGGCCGCGTCGTCGTCGTCCCCATCGTCGTCGTCCCGGCCTCCTCCGCCGGTGGGCACGACGGTACACGCGACGCCGGCCAGCAGGAGCCCGAGCAGGAGGAGCGGGGGGCGGCAGGGCATCATGTCGCGGCTCCAGCCGCCCGGGGGGCGCCGGGGCGCCGCGGGGGCCGTCACGTCAGGAACGGGTTGTACCGCCGCTCCCTGGCGATGGTGGTGTCGGGGCCGTGACCGGGGATCACCCGGGTCTCGTCGGGCAGGGTCAGCACGCGGGAGCGGATGGAGGAGAGGAGGGTGGCGGTGTCGCCCCCCCACAGGTCGGTGCGCCCCACCGAGCCGCGGAACAGGGTGTCGCCGGCGAAGAGGATGGGATCCCCCTCATCGAAGCGGAAGCAGACGCTGCCGGGGGTGTGCCCCGGGGTGTGGAGCACCTCGATGGAGACGCCCCCGAAGGGGACGGCATCGCCGTCGGCCAGGGGGCGGTCGACCTCCCCCAGCGGGGCGACGGGCCCGACGGGCACCCCCGCCTGGCGGAGCATGGCGGCCTGGGCCTCGACGTGGTCCCACAGGGGCCGGTCCCCGGGGTGGAGCAGCGCGGGGGCGCCGGTCTCGGCCCGGACCCGGGCGGTGGCCATGACGTGGTCCAGGTGGGCGTGGGTGTGGAGGATGGCGCGGACCGTCAGGCCCTCGGCCTTCACGACGTCCAGGACGCGCGGGGCGTCGTCGCCGGGGTCGATGACCACGGCGTCCCGGGTGGCGGGATCGGCGACGATGGAGCAGTTGCACCCGAGGGCGCCGACCGGGAAGCGGGCGAGGAGCAAGGGACCTCGTCGGCCGGGGCCCGCGCGCCCCGGGGAGGTGGGGCGGCGGGCCGGCGGGGAGATCGTGTGTAGCCGACCGGGGGCGATGCTGCAAGGTAGGGGTGGGTGGGGGCGATGCACGAGGGCACGGGCACGGGCACGGGCACGGGCACGGGGATTAGGGGAACAGGCGCGGGCGCGGGGGCGGGAGGGCGGGGGGGCGGCCCCGGGGGCGGTGGCGCCGGGGGCGCGCTATACTCGGCGGCGTGTGACCCGGCGGTGCCGACCGCCCCGCCGCCGGGAAAGGCGGTCCCCTGCCCGTGTCGCCGCCCCGCCGGCCCTCCCTCGCCCCCGTGGCCCTGGTCGCCTCACTGCTGGCCATCCTGGCGGCGGCGCCGTGGGGCGTGGGCTGCAGGCGGCAAGGGGCGGCGGTGGGGAGCGCCCCGGGCCTGCTCCGGCTCCTCTCCATCGCCTCCCAGGACCCTGCCCTGGCGGGGAGGGTGAGGCCCATCACCGTCGGGGGATCCACGAGGCGGGGCCTGCGGGCCAGCGACGCCTTCATCGCCCGGATCCCGGTCACCGTCCCCGAGGGGGCCACCCTCGCCTTCTCCTACGGAGTGACGGGCCCGCCCGCCCCGAGTGGCGCCTACCGCTTCGACTTCCAGGTCCGGGCCGAGTTCTCCGGTGGCGAGGTCGTCCCCCTGTTCCGGTCCACCGTGCGCCCCGGCCCGCTGGACCCGCCGGGGTGGCGGAGCGCCCGGGTGCCCCTGGACTCCCTGGCGGGCCGCGCGGTCGACCTGGCCTTCGCGGTGTCCCGGGGGGATCCCGGCACGGGCCTGCCCCCGGACCCGGCCCTCCGGGTGCCCGCCTGGGGGACGGTGCGGCTGGAGTACCCCCCCGATCCCCCCGATCCCCGCCCGGACCTGCTGTTCGTGCTGGTGGACACGCTGCGGGCGGACCACGTCGGCGCCTACGGCTACGACCGGCCGACGACGCCCCGCATCGACGCCCTGGCGAGGGAGGGCACGACCTTCCTGGAGGCGCGCTCCCAGGCACCCTGGACGGCACACTCCGTCCGCGCCCTCTTCACCGGCCTCTACCCCCGGATCCCGAGCCCGGGGATGGGGGCGCGGGACTGGATCGACCCCAGCGCCAAGACCCTCGCCGAGCAGCTCGCCCTGTCGGGCTATCGCTGCGAGGCGTTCGTGAACAACCCCCACGTCAGCCCCGAGATGGGATTCGCCGCGGGCTTCGAGAGGTTCACCTACCTGGAGTCGGACGAGGAGGTGCTGGCGGCGGTGCTGGGGAGCGTGGACGAGCCCTCGTCGCGGCCCCGCTTCCGCTACGTACACTTCATCGGTCCCCACCTCCCCTACGAGCTGGTGGAGCCCTGGGCGTCGACCTGGGGCCACCCCCGCCTGGAGGGCCACGAGGTGGTGGCGCAGACCCGCGCCGAGCTGGCGACGATCGGCGCCACGCCCGGGGGGTTGGAGCGGATGGTGGCGGCCTACGACAGCGCCATCGCCCGCACCGACGGGTACGTGGGGATGATCGCCGACCGGCTGGCGGAGCGGGGGCGCCTGGACCGGACGGTGGTGGTGGTGACCTCGGACCACGGCGAGGAGCTGGGGGAGCACGGGGGGTGGGAGCACGGCCACGCGCTGTACAACGAGGTCCTCCACGTCCCCCTCGTGGTGCGGGCGCCGGGGATCTTCCCCGCGGGGGAGCGGGTGGCGTGGCCGGTGGAGCAGTTCGGGCTGATGCCGACCCTCCTGCGGATCGCCGGCACCCGCCCCGTGGACCCCGTCCAGGCCCCGGACCTGCTGCCCCTGGAGCCGCTCCCCGACGGCGATCCCATCGCCTGCCGGTTCGCCGGGAACCTGCTGTACGGCGAGCAGGCGGTGTCCCTGGCCTGCCCCGACGGCAAGGCGATCCACCACGTCGAGAGCGGGCGGATGGAGGTCTACGACCGCCGCGCCGATCCCGGAGAGAGCGTCGATCTGTTCGCCGGCGCTCCGGACCCTGCCACCGAGCTGGCCCGCTGGACGGCGCGGATCCGGGCACGGACCGACCTCTTCCTGGGGGACGCCTTCGTCCTGCGGGCGGACGTGGGCGGCGGGAAGGGGGGGACGGACCTGGAGCTGAGCTCGCCCGCGCCCCTGACCCTGCTGTCGGTGGCCCCCTCGCCGGCCCCGGGCTCCGTGGTCCGCGGGAGCGACGGGCGGACGTGGAGGGTGCGGATCCGGGACGGCCGCACCCCCACCCGCCTCGCCTTCCGGGGCGAGGACCAGGGCCAGCCGGTGCGGGTCCGCGCCCGGGGCACGGGCCTCCGCCGCCGGGACCCGGACCTGTGGATCGGCTCCGCCAGCCAGCCGGACCCGGCCGGAGCCAGCGGCGTGGACCTGGTCCCCGCCGCGTCCACCCGCCCCTCCCCGGGCGCCAGCCTCCCCGATCCCGGGCAGGTCCGCGTCTGGAGCGAGCGCGAAGCCGGCCTGCCCCCCCTGGTCCCCCGCCTCCGGGACCTCCAGATCCGCGAGTGGGAGGGGGTGGACTCGGAGTAAGAGAGGGGGGCGCCCTGCCCCGGCCTCCCCCACCGGTCTACCGACCGTCGCCGGCCGCCGGGGCCGCGAGGCCGCACCTCCCCTCCACCCGCCACACCGTCAGGACGTCCAGGGGCTCCCGGGACCACGAGACGGGGAGGAGGCCGGTGGTGGAGGCGTGGAAGCCGGCGCCGGTGCGGGGGTCCAGGACCCGGAGGGGGAGGGAGGAGGGCAGGGGGACGGTCGCCTCGGGCAGGGCACAGGCCTCCAGCACTCCCCGGGGGAGCCAGGGCGGGCGGGGCGTGGACTCGCTGACGACGACCCGGGTGCGGGGGCCGAGCCTCTTGAGGTCGGTGACGGAGAGGGGGGGGTGGCCGGCCTCCTCCATGGCCAGGCCCAGGCCGCCCCGGGTGGCGCTCCACACCGTCTCGGGGGGAGCGTCGACGGCGGCGGCGACGGCCGAGGGGGAGGCGGCGCCCGCCCGGGCCAGCAGGTGGTCCCCCGCGACCACGGCGGCGGCGAGGGCAGCCGAGACCGCCAGGGCCGCCCCGGCGGCGGCGCCGCTCAGCAGGGGGCGCCTCGGGGGGCCGCCCCGCACGCCGCACGCGAGGATGGCCGCGGCGGGCAGGGCGGGGAGCATCAGGCGGTAGGCTCCGTAGGACTGGACCAGGGCCGCCGCCACGGGGACGGCCAGGACCCAGGCCCCCAGGAAGAGGCGGTCGGCGTGGAAGGTGCCCGGGGGGAGCCCTTCGGGATCCGGCTCGCCCCCGGCGGCGGGCCCGGCGGCGGGGCGCCGACACCACGCGGGGAGGGAGGTGGCGAGGGCGTCCCCGGCCACGGCCAGCAGGATCCCGCTGGCGACGAGGCCGGCGAGCGCGAAGGCGATCTGGGGGGCCCGGCCGCCCGCGGGAGGGGGGAGGGCGGCGGCGAGGGCGCTGGCCAGCAGCAGCCCGACCCAGGGGGTGGCGCGGCGCTCCCACGCCCCCCGGGCGAGGGCGGCCAAGGCGGTCGCCGCCAGCAGGGGCAGGGCGCCGGGGAGCAGGACGGCGTTGACGGCGAGCATGGCCCACGGCCCGGGTCCCGAGGCGTCGCCGACGGCCACCCGGGAGCCCACCCGGGCGGCGTCGAGGACCTGCCAGCCCCAGGCGGCGGGGGCGGCGGCGATGGCCAGGCACCCCGCCGCTGCGGCCCGGGTCGGCCCGCGGTGCAGCCCGGCGTACAGCAGGCCCAGCCCGGCGAAGACCGCGGCGCCGAAGCCGACGGTGGGGGCGAGCCCCAGGAGCAGTCCCCCGAGGACGGCGGTGGGCACCTCCCCCCGGTCGCCGCCCCGGACCAGCAGCGCGAGTCCGAAGAGGCCCACCCCCAGGGCCGGCAGGTCGCTGAGGAGGGAGGCGGAGGCGGAGGCGTAGGGGGCGGAGAGGGCGACGGCGAGGGCGGCCAGCACCGGCCGGCGGCAGAAGCGGTGGGTGAGGGCCGAGAGGCCGAGGGCGGCCACGGCGAGCATGGGCAGGACGGCGAGGAGGCGCAGGGCCGCGGGGTCCGCCGAGCCGGCGAGTGCGCGCGCGGCGGCCAGCAGGTAGGGCCACCCGAGGGGGGGAGGCACCCGCCGGGCCCACTGGGGGTCCACCCTCTCGTCGGAGGCGAGGCGAGCGGCGGCCCGGTAGGGGTTCCGGGGATCCCGCTCCACCAGCACCGACGCCCCGAGCCCGCTGGCCTCGTCCAGCATCGGCGGCCGGTCCAGGGAGGGCAGGGCGAAGGCCAACGACGTGGCGAAGACCACCAGCGCGGTGCGCCCCGCGGCGCGGCGGAGGGTGGGCGCGATCACCCGAAGGAAGGCCGGGCGAACCCGGCGGGGGGGCTGGACGGAGGGGGGAGCATGGCCGGCGGCATGATACTCCGGCCGGACCCACGGGGATCGCCCCGGGGCGACCGACCCTCCGCCCAGTCCCGGCCGGCCCGGGCACGCCGGCGGATCCGTCACGCCAGCGCTCCGTGCCGGAGCAGACCGGGCGGGCTGTTCCGCTTGACCGCGGGAGGGACGCGCAGTAGGCTCCAGGCCACGTGTGGAGCGCAGTGGATCCCAGGGGCAGCGCTCCCGCCCGGTGGTCTCATACGCCATGGCTGCCTTCGAACAGGGACTCGGAAGCGGCGAACGCCCCACACCACTCCGCGCCCGGGATGCAGGAGGAGCCCCCTCGGGCCCGAAGCTCCCGGACGAGCCCGGGGAAGCGATCCAGACACGGCGCGGCGGTCGTCGGGCGGAGAGGGGGGGCCGAGATCGGGTCGAGCGGTCCGCGCGGCAGCTCGGGCCCCGGCACCCGGTGGGGATGGGCCACCCCGGGCACGCACCCACGTTCCGGATCGGGCCCGCGTGACGTGCGCAGGCCCCATGGACTGCCGGTGATGCTGCGGCCTGTCTGGATCCGCATAACTCCGCCCCCACGCCGGAACCCCCCGGCGGCGCACGGGATCCGCGGGGATGAGGCCGCGTCGTATGCGGACAACCGGGGCGGGTCGCGGGGATATGCGGATCCGTCTACACCCTGTTATGCACTTGAACCCGCGAGGCGAACCATGAATGAGCACGAACTCCAGGGGAGGCTGACAGAGCGCTGGACAGCCGAAGGGCTCCAGATCGACGGTCGCCGCTACTTCCTGGTCGCATGGGAGGTCATGTCTCCGTCGTGGCGGATCAACGATGCTGGGAAGCACTGGGCGGAGCCGTCGGCCGACTTCCTTGTAGTGGACGAGCAGATGCGCTTCACCGTGGTCGAGTTGAAGCGCAGCATCACTGGCGTTAAGCCTTGTTGGCTCGTCTTGTCACAGGTAACCCACCGCGCCGTCGAACTTGCCCGGACGATCACGCAGGCGAAACTTGAGCAGGCATATTCTGCCTGCTGGTCGGGTGCACACGGGCGCGTCCACGGGCCGAAGTCGCTGTTGCCACTCGCAGAGCACCACCGGCAGTTCTTTGGCCTTGCGGCCTGTGTCCAGGTCGGCGCGGGCCCACGCGAGTTTCACCGCTGCGTGGCGGCCCAAGACTTCGGCCGCGCATGGACGTCGGTGGTGCGGGAGTTCAACCGACTCGACGGCAATGCACTGCTGGCACGGGTTCGTTCCGAATTGACGAGCAAGGGCGCGGAGCGCGAGGTCAACCGCCTGACCGCAATTTCAGCGGGCGATCTGGACCGGCTACGGTCACCTGTGACGTCGCTCGAAGTTGTTTCGCCGATGCCGTGTTGACGGCACGTAGCATAACAACCCGCTGCACCCGACGGCCGGGCTGCGCCCGGCCGCGGGTGAGCGCGAACGTTAGGGCCTTCGGCAGAGGACCAGGTCCACAACAAGGGGGGAGCACCGTGGTTGACCCTTCACCTTTCCTCGGGCTGCTGCAGGGCAAGGTGGTCTCTCACGTCTGGCGTGGCTATGGCTCTACCATGTTCGTCGAGTTCGGCGACCTCGTTCCTGGGCGTCCCCGGCGGGATGGTACTATTGGAAATCCGACGGGCGAACTCACATTGATGATCCAGTGGGGTTGGCGAATCGAGCGCGAACGGTCCATCTACGGGGGTAGCTGGAGCTCGGAGCGGCGGTGGCCGACCATGTTCAGGAAGTTGATCGGGGCTACGGTGACCGACGCCGAGTTGTTTGGTCGTCTCCCAGAGATCTCGGTGGGGCTCTCGACCGGCCTTCACGTCGTCTCGTTCATGACGGCAGAGAAGCAACCGGAGTGGGCCATAATCTGCCGCCAACCTGCTCTTGGTTCCCTCTGTGTCAAGCGCGGCCGCTTGCACATCGAGTCACCGAGATCGTGAGGTCGGGGGGTGCGCTCTCTACAGGTGGAGGGTCAGCGCCAGACCCGAGGGTGCACATGGCCACGTACCCGGAGGGTGCCGGAAGAGGAAGCGAGGGCACGGGGATGGCTCTGGCTTGGATTCTCTGCGCCTCAGCGCCTCAGCGGGAGAACCAGAAGCGGGATCTCGACCGGCGACTTCAGCGGGCGGAGCACCGCTGCTGAGCCAGCGGATGGAAGAGTAGAGGAGGACTCCCGCAGAGGCGCAGAGGCGCAGAGGGTGCTGGAAGCCGGAACCCCGCGGGCACATGGGCTCGGTCGCACGGGAGCGTCGACAGCCCCGGCGGGCCCGGCTACATTGCGGGCCCGACGCTCCCCGACGGAGGCCCGCCCGATGCGCCCAGGTCATGCCCTCGCCCTCGCCCTCACCCTGTCGGCGGCGGCTTGCAGTCCCGCTCCGGCGCCGAGTGCCGAGGATCCGCCGCCGGGCTTCGACGACGACGCGACGGACGCGGGGAGTGACGGCCTCCTCCTCGCCCACGGCACTCCACGGTTTCCGGCGCCCCCCGACTCCGGGGAGCCCGCCCGGTGGCTCTTCCTGGTCTACATGAACGGGGACAACGACCTTGAGGCGTACATCCCCCACGACCTGAACGAGCTGGAGGAGGTCGGGTCCGGGGACGGCGTCCACGTCGTCGTGCAGGCGGACCGGATCCCCGGATACCACTCCGGTGACGGGGACTGGACCGGGACGCGCCGCTACTACGTCCGCGCCGACGGTGCCCCGCAGCAGGTGGGCTCGGAGCTGGTGGAGGACCTCGGCGAGCTGGACATGGGGGATCCCGCCGTCCTCTCGGACTTCCTCCTGTGGGCCATGGAGGAGTACCCGGCGGAGAGGGTGGCCCTGGTGCTCTGGAACCACGGGGACGGCTGGGGCGTGACCTCGCCCGGCTCGGGGCTGATCTCGTCGGACGACACCAGCGGTTCCGTCATCAGCATCGCCGACGGGGAGCTGCGGGAGGCGCTCCAGCCCTTCGTCGATGCCCACGGGTCCCTCGACCTGATCGGGTTCGACGCCTGCAACATGGCGAGCTGGGAGGTGGGCCACTCCCTGCGGGACCAGGCGCTGGCGATGGTGGCCAGCGAGGCCACCGTCGGCGGCGAGGGGCTCCAGTACGGCCCCGCGCTGGACCTGCTCCGCTCCGACGCGGACGCCGACGGGGCGGACCTCGCCGCCGACATGGCGCGACAGGCGGTGGAGGTCGGAGGCGAGTGGACGTTCTCGGCCATCGACCTGGGGGGCATGGACGCGCTGGCGGAGGCCATCGACGCCTTCGCCGGCCGCATCCTGGACGACCCGTCCCTGGACGCCGAGGTCCTGGCCTGCCGGGACGAGGCGCGGGGGACCTACGGGACGGCGTGGGAGGAGTTCTACCTGGACCTCGTGGACTTCGCGACCGTCACCGCGTCCGCCTCCCCCGCCCTCTCCGACTCGGCCCTCGCCGTGGCCGAGGCGGCCCGGGCGTCGGTCCTCGCCAACCACGCCGGGGGTCCCTATCCCTTCGCCACCGGCCTCACCCTCTTCTTCGACGACCACGCCGGCTACGTCGCCGCCTACGCGGACGGACCCGGCGCGACCTGGGCCCAGGAGACGCGCTGGGACGAGGTCGTGACCCACCTCTTCGGAGTCCTCTGAGCCCTCACGAGGGTGTTCCACTAAAGAAGGCTCCGAGGGCATCCCTCGGAGCCTTCGGTGGACGCCGTAGCGAGCGGGCCGAGGGCCGTCGCGAGCCGCTTTCGCCGACCGAGGCCGCGGGATTGGCGTACCGAGCGTACTCCGACCCGCGGCCGACAGAGGCGGAAGCGGCGCAGCAGGCCATTCGGCACGCGCAGTAGGCGGACATTAGTGGAACACCCTCTCAGCGCTGCGCCTGCATCTCCGCCCTGCGGTTCCGGGACCAGGCGTCCTCGGTGGACGCCGTGTCCACCGGGCGCTCCTCGCCGAAGGAGATCGTCGCCAGCCGGGATCCGTCGATCCCCAGGCCCCCCAGGTACTTGCGGACCGCGTCGGCCCGGCGCTGGCCCAGGGCCAGGTTGTAGTCCGTCGAGCCCCGCTCGTCGGCGTGGCCGGCGATCTGGACCTTGGCGTAGCCCCTCTGCTGGATGCAGTCCGCCACCCGCTGGAGGAGGGATCGGCTGCGGTCGTCGAGGTCGGAGCGGTCGTAGGCGAAGTGGACCGTCTCGAGGCCGCACTCGGCCACCTGCCGGCTCCGCACCGCGAAGCCGCTCCGGAGGCTCGCGGAGTCGCCGTCCGGGTTGGTCACCCTCACGTCGTGGCCGCCCACCGGCAGTGAGCCCGGGACGGTGGCGACGATGGTGCCGCCGTCCACCACCCTCACCCCCGAGGCCCGGTAGCCGCCCACGTCCACGGTGGCCCCGGCGTGGAACTCCTCGCCGGCGACGGTGACCTCGACGCTCGAACCCTCCTCCACCCACGAGGGGTCGATCCCCTCCACCGCCATCCCCGAGCGGCGAGCCGGCTCCGCCGCGGCCTCCACCGGCGGCTTCTTGCGACAGGCCTCGCAGCCCGAGATCAGGGCGAGGGCCAGGGCGGGTGCGATCCAGGATGCGGCGATGCGACGATACATGTTTCCTCCCGATGGCGATGGCGATGACGATGGCGATGGTTGCGCGGGCGGCCCGAGGCAGATCCCGCGCGCTCGTTCGGTGGTGGGGTCCTGGTGGCGGGTGGGCTCCCCCGCCGTTGTTCAGCTCGCCTGGCCGGGGCCCGGCGCGGCGTCGTCCCGGCGGCCCTCGCGGCGTCCCGTCGTCTCCTTGCGTGCGCGCATGTGCCGGTCGTACTCCCGGGCGCGGCGCTCGTAGGCGGTGCGGTGCTCCCGGCGGCAGAAGAAGAGTCCGGACTTGGAGTCCCGAAGGTCCCACGGCCGCCGCCACACCCGCTCGCCGCAAAGGGCGCAGGAGACGGGCTGGGCGCCCCGGCGATGGGCGTCCCTCCGGGGCGGGGCGCGACGGCGCCGGGCCCGGACCTCCCCGTCCTCCAGCGGGCGCCCCCACGCTCCGCCCGCGGAGTCCGCCGCGGGCGACTCGGCCCCCTCGTCGCGGCCGGCGAAGTAGCGGCGGCGATGCTCGTACATGTGCTCGCGACTGCAGAAGAAGAGGCCCGAGGGGGTGGTCCTGAGGTCCCAGGGCCGCCGGTGGACCGCCTGGCCGCAGAGGGCGCACGGGTACTCGTGGCGCCCCCGTCTCTTGGCCGCCCTCGCCGGAGGGTCGTCCCCGTCCCCTCCGGCCACCGCGTCCTGCGGGTCCGAGGCGGGGGGCTGCGTGGAACACACCAGCCCCGTGCGCTGCCGCTCCACCAGGGCCCGCACCGCCTCGTCGCCGTAGATGCGGAACCCGCAAGTGCGACAGTGGACCACCACGGGGTCCACCACGAACGCGGGGTCCAACTCCAGGACCAGGTGCCGGTCGCCGCAGTGGGGGCAGTACAGGCTGTTCATCGGGTCCCTCGTGTCCCCACGCGTTCGTGGCACCGCCGCCGTTCGACGGGCGGACGCGGGAGCGTGGGAACGACTGAGCACGGCCCGTGCCAGGACGGGCGAGCCGCCGTCGTGCCGGCACCTGCCGCACCGGAGCCCCGGCGCCGCGTCATCCCGCGCCGTTCGACGCTCGGTGGGGGCGGGATGCCGATCCGGGCGGGACGCACGGACCCCCGGGGCCAGGGCCGTGCGATCTGCACGGATCCTCCGCGTTTCAGTCGACGGTCGGTTCGGCCCGGGCGGGACCGAGGCGGCGGTAGAGGGTGGAGGCGTCCACCCCCAGGATCTGCGCCGCGCGGGTCCGGTTCCCGCCAGTGTGGGCGAGGACGTGGCGGATGTATTCCTCCTGGAGGGAGGCCAGGGTGGGCAGGTGCCGGCGGGCCTCCTCCAGGGGGGAGCCGGTGAAGCCGCCCAGGAAGTCCAGGTCCGCGGCGTGGACCTCGCCGGAGCCGCACAGGACCGCGGCGCGGGTCATGGCGTTCTCGAGCTCCCGCACGTTCCCCGGCCAGGCGTGGGCCGCCAGCAGGGCCAGGGCCTCGCGGCCGACCCGGGGAGGCGACCCGCCGGGGGGCGTGGCGCGGGCGAGGAAGCGGGCGGCCAGCTCGGGGATGTCCTCCCGGCGCTCCCGGAGCGGGGGGACCCGCACCACCAGGACGTTCAAGCGCCAGTAGAGGTCCTCCCGGAATCGGCCCGCGGCGACCTCGTCCTCGAGGTTCCGGTGGGTCGCGGCCACGACGCGGACGTCCACCTTGACCTCCCGGGTGGCCCCGACCCGGCGGACGGCCCCCGACTGGAGGGCCCGCAGGAGCTTCCCCTGGAGGGGCAGGGGCATGTCCCCCAGCTCGTCCAGGAAGAGGGTCCCCCCGCTGGCGTCCTCCACCAGGCCGCGGCGCCCCCGCTGGGCGCCGGTGAAGGCCCCCTGCTCGTACCCGAACAGCTCCGACTCCATCAGCGACTCGGGGATCGCCGTGCAGTTCACCGCCACGAAGGGGCCCCCGGCCCGGCCGCTGGCCCGGTGGAGGGCCCGCGCCACCAGCTCCTTGCCCGTGCCGCTCTCGCCCCGCACCAGCACCGCGGCCTCGGCGGCGGCGCAGCGGGCCACCAGGGCGCGGAGCTGCTGCATCGCCGGGCCCTGGCCCAGCAGCTCGGAGGTGGGATCGGAGGCCGGCAGAGCCCGCCGCAGCCGGGCGTGCTCCATGAGCAGGCGACGGTGGAACACCGCCTTCTCCACGTAGAGCAGCATCTCGTCGAGCTTGAAGGGCTTGGTCAGGTAGTGGAACGCGCCGCGGCGCACGGCGTCCAGGGCCCCCGCGATGGAGCCGAAGGCGGTCATCACCAGCACCGGCAGGTCGGGATCCCCCTCCCGCGCCCTCTCCATGAAGGCGAGGCCGTCCGCCTGCTTCAGGCGGAGGTCCGTCAGGACCACGTCCGGAGGAGGTCCGGCGTCGATGGTCTCGATCCCCTGCTCGGGGGTGGTGACGGGGACGGCGTCGTAGCCCTCCTCGGCCAGGGTGGCTGCCAGGGTCCGGCCGAAGGCGACGTCGTCCTCGACGACGATGATGCGTCCGCGCATGGTCACTTCCGGGCGGCCTCGGTCCGGGCTGCCCGCAGCGTCAGGGTAAACGCGGTCCCCACCCCCGGTGAACTCCGGACCGCGATCACGCCCCCGTGCTCGTGGACGATCCGAGCGACCACCGCCAGCCCCAGGCCCGCCCCGCCCTCCTCGGCGCGGCCCGTCACGAAGGGATCGAAGACCCGGGGCAGCAGGTCGGGCGGGATCCCGCACCCGTCGTCCCGCACCTCCACCGTCACCCCGCCGTCCGTGCCGCCCCCCGCCTCCGCCGGGCCGGTGGCCGTCGATGCCGCCCCCTCCCCGTCCCCTCCGCCGCCGTCGCCCGAGGGCGCCCCGTGCGGGAGGCGCACCTCCACCCTCCCGCCCCGGGGGCAGGCCTGGCCGGCGTTGATGAGCAGGTTGATGAAGACCTGCTGGAGCTGGTCGGGGTCGGCGTGGACTTCGGCGAGGCTCCCGAGGCGCGGGTCGACCTCCAGCGTCAGCCCCCGGCGCTCGAAGGAGGCGTCCAGGAGGGCCCGGGCGCGGGACACCACGTCGTCCAGGCGGACCGGCCGCATCGCCCCCGCCCTCTCCCGCGCGAAGGAGAGCAGGGAGCGGACCAGGCCCGCGATGCGGTCGGTCTGCTCGATGAGGAGGCGCAGGTCGTCGGTCCCGGGCCGGTCGGGGCCGATCCTCCGCAACATGCGCTCCGCCAGGGCCGAGATGGTGCCCAGGGGCGTCCCGACCTCGTGGGCGAGGCCCGAGACCAGCACCCCCGTCGCCGCCAGCTTCTCGGCCCGCACCAACGCCTGCTCGGCGTCGCGGACGCCGGTCTGATCGTCGATGGCCACCAGGGTGGCGGGCGCGCCGGCCAGCTCCCCCAGGGGCACCACGCTGACGTGGTAGCGGCCCGGGCGGGGGCCCAGGAGGGGCCCGTCGGCGGAGGCGAGGTCGACGCGCCGCCCGGCGGCGACCAGCGAGGCGAGGCGGTGCTCCCGCCCGTCCCGGGTGACGATGGCGGCCGGGAGGACGCCCCCGAGGTCGCGGCCGGCGAGGTCCTCGGGCGCAAGACCCAGGGCGGACGCGAGGGCGTGGTTGGCCAGGCGGATCCTCCCGTCGTCGTCCACGACGCAGACCGCCACCGGCAGCCGCTCCACCACGGCGGCGCTGGCCCGCTGGAGGGCGAGCCGCTGGTCCCGCCGGGTCCAGGCCCTCACCGCGAAGGCGCTCGCGGCGGCGAGGGCCAGGGCGATGGGCAGGGTGATCTTCAGCGCCTCGTAGGCCGGCGCCTCGATGGCCGCCCGCCTCACGATCAGCGCGGCGCCCCACAGGACGTCGTCGGCCACCGCCACCGGGGCCACGGCGACGACCGCGCCGTCGAGGTCGGGGGTGCCGTATCGGCGCCCGTCGACCCGGGCGGTCCCGGGGGATCCCTGCTCCAGCAGGTCATAGAGCAGCGGCTCGAAGTGGGAGCCCGGGCCCTCCAGCCCGGTGAGGGGCTCCCCCTGGGCGCTGCGGCCCGAGGAGTCCAGGACCACACGGCTCCGGTGGCTGAAGACCACCAGGCGCCGGCCCGCCCCGGTCCCCAGCAGGGAAGCGGGCTTCAGCAGGACGCTCATGTCCACGCCCAGGTAGACCACCCCCGGCGCCCCGGTGGGATCGGGGACCGCCATCGCCAGGTACCGGACCCCGGCGGGGCCGGCCCGGGCGGGGCGCTGCACCGAGGACACGTACAACGACTCCCGTCCGGGATCCCGCGCCCACGCCAGCATCTCGGCGACGACGGGGGCGGGGCACTCGCTGGAGGCGGAGGTCCCCCCCTCCACGGCGCGCACCGTCGAGAGGGGGGCGCCGGTGGAGTCCAGGTACCCGAACTCCTGGAGCTCCCGCCGCAGGAACACCATGGCCTGGAAGTCCCGGGTCAGCCACTCGTGGGGGTCCCGCACGTCGGGAAGGCTCGCGGGGGCGCTGGCGTCCGGGGCGAGGAGGAGGATCCGCTGGCGGGCGTACTGGAGGTCCCCGACGACGTCCTCGATGTTGTCCGAGAGCTGCCGGGCGACGGCGCGGGCCTCCTCCCGGGCCTCTTCGGTGGCCTCCGCGTAGGCGTCCCCCCGGGCGCGCAGGAAGACGACGGGGGGGACGGCGGCGAGGCCGGCGAGGAGCAGGGTGAAGGCCAGCAGTCTCGGGTTCGGTCGGAGGGGCACGGGCGGCGATGGTACACGGCGGCGGACGAGGTGGGGAAAAGGAGCGGATCCGGCGCCCGCCGGTGGGTTACCATCCGCCCTCTCCGACCCCCGACCCGCCCCAGGAGTCCCCCGTGCCTCTCCCCCTCCGGCCCCGTGTCCTCGCGGCGGCGCTCGCCGCGACCCTGAGCCTGGCCCCGTCCGTCGCCCGGCCCGACTCCATCACCATCGGCGCCGACGACGTCGCCTCCTACACCGCCTGGGGGGAGGGGCAGATGGTGCAGGTGACCGAGCCCGACGTCGTGCTGGACGGGTACGCCTATCACCTCACCCTCGCCGCGAGCCGCTCGTTGAGCTTCGCGGTGTACGAGTCCTCGAGCGTCGCCGGGGGAAGCGGCACGTTCACCCGGATCTGGGCCGCCACCGTGGCCGCGGCCGCGGGCACGGGGTTCTTCGAGAGCGGCCCCGTGGGACTGGACCTGTTCCCCGGGCGGTGGTACGTGCTCGCCGTGGGCGGCTTCCAGTCCGCCGATGCCGTCTCCTGGGCCTACGCCGGCTTCGGTACCCCCATCGAGTACCCCATCGACCTCGGGTTCGGAGAGGGAAACGGGTGGTGCTACACGACGGTCACGTCCTGGGGCACGACGCAGTCGTTCACCGCCGACGAGTTCTACGTCGACTACCACCGGATAGACTTCACCGTGGGGGGCGGCGCCGTCACCGACGGCGACGGTGACGGCCATGACGGGACCGCGTTCGGTGGCGACGACTGTGACGACTCCGATCCCGCCGTCCACCCCGGCGCTGAGGAACGCTGCTACGACGGGCGTGACAACGACTGCGACGGTCACGCCGACTCCGCCGATCCCGAGTGTGACACCGGGGACGACGACACGACGGGAGACGACGACGCGACCGGCGACGACGACACCTCCGGCGACGACGACGCGACCGGCGACGACGATACTTCCGACGACGACTCGGCGGGGGACGACGACTCGGCGGGGGACGACGACTCGGCGGGGGACGACGACTCGGCGGGGGACGACGATACCTCCGACGACGACGACGATGACGGGTCCGGCGACGACGACGCCGCGGACGACGACTCCTGGCTGGGGGACGACGACGGCGGGGACGACGACGACGACCGCCCGGCCCGGCGCACCGGCTGCGGGTGCGGCGTCTCGCCGGGGGCGGCGGCCGGACCGGCGGCCCTGGGGCTGGCGCTGGGGGCGGCGATCTCCGTGCGGCGGCGGCGCTGAGACGGGGCGGTGGACGTCGGACACGGCACGGCGTCCGGAGCCGGGCCGAGGTTCGTTCCATGCCTATCCGGATGCCTCCCAGGGCG
>JAKLKC010000007.1 GCA_023150875.1 Myxococcota bacterium
GGTCTCCCCCCTCCTCGGTGAAGCCGTCGCCGTCGTCGTCCGAGGCGGCGGTGCCCTCGTCCATCCGGCCGTCACAGTCCTCGTCCCGGCCGTCCGCCGTCTCGACGGCGCCGGGATGGATCGTCGGCTCGCCGTCGTGGCAGTCGCCTCCGTCCGTCGTGAACCCGTCGCCGTCGGCGTCTCCCGCTCCGCCGCCGGGGACGCCGTCACAGTCCCGGTCGAAGCCGTCCCCGGCCTCGGGGGCGCCGGGATGGACGGCGGGATCGGAGTCGTCGCAGTCCCCCGCGCAGGCGGCGTGGCCGTCCCCGTCGGCGTCCACCGGCCCCCGGGCCGTGGTGCAGCCGTCGGCCCGGATCCGCGCGTCCAGGGGGGGCTCTCCCTCGAACACCACCCGGAGGACCACCTCGGGAGGGCCTCCCACCGCGGCCCCCTCGTAGCGGACGACGACGTCCCGCTCCTCCCCGGCCTCGACGGTGTGGCGGGCGAGGTCCGTCATCAGGCGCCAGCCGGGCCCCGAGGGCAGGAGGGAGGCGGAGAGCACCCGGGCCGGGGCGATGGACTGGTTGCGGAGCCCCAGGGTGACGGTGGTCGCCCCCCCGGCGCCGGCGTCCAGGACCACGAGGGGAGGCGCGAACTGGAGGCCCCCCTTGCGGGCGGCTCCCTGGAGGGTGACGACCTCGGCGCCGTCGTCCGCCGTCAGGTGCAGGGTCCCGGAGCGCTCCCCCGCCGCCCGGGGCAGGAACCGCACGCCGATCTCCGCCTCCTCGCCGGGCCCGAGGGCGGCGGGCAACGCCGACGACAGGGTGAAGTTGGAGGGGAGTCCGCCGTCCCCGTCGGCCTCGATGGCCGCCCGGAGGGCCGTGGCCGCGCTCCCGGCGTTCCGTACCCGCACCACCGCGTCCACGGGGACGTCGGGGCGGGTGGGCTCGAAGGTCACGGCGTGGCCCAGGACCACCAGGGCGGATGTGGGCTCCCCGGCGGCGGGCTCCGGCGCGCACCCCCCGCCCAGTAGGGTCGCCAGGGTGAGGAGGGTCGACGGCTTGGGGCGTGGGGCACGGGACACCGGTGCAGAGCCCGCGGCGCGCCTCCCCAACCCGAAGAGGGCGGCGAGGAGCAGGATGGCGTGCCCCCCACCGCGGGGAGGGCCGGGAGCCGCGGCGCATCCCGCGCTGCCCGCCGAGAGACGCTGCTCGGAGAGCGCCACGTCCACGCCGGTGTCGCACCCCCCGTCGGGGGTGCCGTCGCAGTCCTGGTCGACCCCGTCGTCGCAGTGATCGGCGCCTCCGGGCAGGCTGAAGGGATCGGTGTCGTCGCAGTCCCCGGCGTCCTCGGAGAAGCCGTCGCCGTCGTCGTCGGAGGCGGCGGTGCCCTCGTCCACGACGCCGTCGCAGTCGTCGTCCCGCCCGTTCGCGGCCTCGCCCGCGCCCGGGTGGACCTCGGGATCGGCGTCGTCGCAGTCCCCGGCGTCCTCGGAGAAGCCGTCGCCGTCGTCGTCGGAGGCGGAGGTGCCCTCGTCCACCTCCCCGTCGCAGTCCTGGTCGCGTCCGTCGGGCGCCTCGGGCGCCCCCGGGGCGACCGCGGGATCGGTGTCGTCGCAGTCCCCGGCACCCTCGGAGAAGCCGTCGCCGTCGTCGTCGACGAGGGGAGTGCCCTCGTCGGCGATCCCGTCGCAGTCCTGGTCGCGCCCGTCGGCGACCTCGGCGGCGCCGGGCCGGACGGAAGCGTCGGTGTCGTCGCAGTCCCCGCCCCTCTCCGAGAACCCGTCGCCGTCGTCGTCGTACGCCTCCGTCCCCTCGTCGACCGTCCCGTCGCAGTCGTCGTCGACGCCGTTGGCGACCTCGGCGGCGCCGGGATGGACGAGGGGATCCGAGTCGAGGCAGTCGTCGCCCCCCGCCCAGGCGGGCAGGTGGCCGTCTCCGTCCCCCTCGGCCAGGTCGGCGCCATCGCAGTCCTCGTCGACACCGTTGGCGGGGACCTCCGCCCCGCCGGGCCGGACGTCGGCCCGGGCGTCGTCGCAGTCGCCGTCGCAGGCGGAGTACCCGTCCCCGTCGGCGTCCAGCTCGGCGGGGGAGAGCGCGCCGTCGCAGTCCTCGTCCACTCCGCCGCACGCCTCCGCCGCCCCGGGGCGCCTCGCGGGATCGGCGTCGTCGCAGTCCCCGCCGCAGGCCGTGGATCCGTCCCCGTCGGCGTCGTGCCCCTCGTCCACCGCGCCGTCGCAGTCGTCGTCGACGCCGTCGCAGACCTCGGGAGCGCCCGGGAAGACGTCGGCCCGGGAGTCGTCGCAGTCGCCGGCGCACGAGGCGAACCCGTCCCCGTCGGCGTCGTGCCCCTCGTCGACCTCGCCGTCGCAGTCGTTGTCGGTGGCGTCGCAGGTCTCGGGGGCGCCCGGCAGGACATCGGCCCGCCCGTCGTCGCAGTCGCCGGCGCAGGGGCCGACCCCGTCGCCGTCCCCGTCGGGCGCGTCGTCGGTGACGCCGTTGCAGTCGTCGTCCCGGGCGTTGCAGGACTCCCGCGCCCCGGGGTAGACGCCGGACCGGGCGTCGCTGCAGTCCCCGGCGCACGTGGTGTAGCCGTCGCCGTCCCGGTCGTATCCCTCGTCCACGGCGCCGTCGCAGTCCTCGTCGACGAAGTCGCAGGACTCGTCCGCGCCGGGGTGGACGGTGGGATCGGCGTCGTCGCAGTCGCCGCCGCATGAGGTCGCCCCATCGCCGTCCGCGTCGAAGTCCTCGTCCACGGCCCCGTCGCAGTCCTGGTCGACACCGTCGCACACCTCCGCCGCGGAGGCGTGCCGGCTGGGATCGGCGTCGTCGCAGTCGGAGCAGGTGGGGGTCCCGTCCCCGTCGCCGTCGAAGCCCTCGTCGACCTCGCCGTCGCAGTCCTGGTCCGCGCCGTCGCAGGTCTCGGGCGCCCCGGGAAGGACGTCTGCCCGGGAGTCGTCGCAGTCGCCGCCGCACGAGAGCACGCCGTCGCCGTCCTGGTCGAAGTCCTCGTCGATCAGGCCGTCGCAGTCCTGGTCCACGCCGTCGCACGCCTCGGGCGCGGCGGGGTGGCGCGTGGGATCGGCGTCGTCGCAGTCCCCGGCGCAGGGGGAGGAGCGGTCGCCGTCGGCGTCGTCCTCCTCGTCCACGGCCCCGTCGCAGTCGTCGTCGATGGCGTTGCAGACGTCCTCCGCCCCGTCGTGGACCGAGGGATCCCCGTCGTCGCAGTCCCGCGGCCCCCCGGCGGCCCCGGGCGCCTCGCCCAGCACCAGGGCGGCCAGCACCGGCGAGAAGCCGAAGGCGTCCAGGTACTCGGCGTTGAGGGTGGTGGCGAGGACCCCCCCCGCGGCGGGGAGCGAGGCCACCAGGAGAGGGTGGCCGTCGGGGCCCAGCAGGGGGGCTCGCAGCGCGGCGGGGGCGGGCGTGAAGGCGAAGTCCGCCGCCCAGGTGGCCCGCGAGAGGCGATCGGCGTCCAGGTCGTAGGGCCGGGACAGCCACGGGGCATCGGGATCGTCCAGGGAGACGGTGCTGGTCGATCCGGGGGCGGTCGTCAGGCCCGCGGGCCAGGCGGGGGAGATCCCGCCGTTGCCGCCGTCGTCCCCCGCCAGGACCACCAGGGCGCGGCAGCGGTCGGCCCCCGCCCAGGCCTCCAGCTCGGGCCAGGAGGGCCCGAGGGCGTCGTAGACGGCCTGGCTCTGGTCCGACGCCACGACGATCCGGTCGTAGCTCGAGAGGTCGGACAGGGGCAGGTCCCCGGCGCCCAGGCGGTCCCAGGGGATCCCCCACTGCTCCAGGAGGGAGGCGATCCGGTCCAACCCCCCGAAGGGGAGGGCGTCCTGGACGAGACCGACCCGCTGGGGGCGGGCCGGACAGAGGGAGGTCCCGGTGGAGTCGCAGGCGAGGTGGCCGTCCCCGTCCTCGTCCACCTCGTCGCTCCCGGGCAGGCCGTCGCAGTCGTCGTCCATGGCGTTGCAGCGCTCGGGGGCGCCGGGGTAGCTCCCGGGATCCAGGTCGTCGCAGTCGCCGTCGCAGTCCCGGAAGCCGTCCCCGTCCCGGTCCAGGCAGGCGCCCGGCGGGGAGATCCGGACGGCGTACCCGTCGTCCAGGGACCCCCAGCCGCAGGAGACCTGCAGCGAGGCTCCCGGGCCGCCGGCGCCGACGGCGGCGGCGCCCCCGAAGTCGTCGTCGTCGGGCGCGCCGAGCCCGAAGGCCACGTCCTGGTAGTGGAACTCGATGGTGCCGTCGGGGAAGAGGACCACCTCGAAGGTGACGTTCCCGGTGCCCGCGTAGCGTCCGGTGCGGAACCACTCCACGACGAACCGGCCCTCACCGGCGCCGTCGACCTCCCCGAGCCACACGCTGTCGCTCCGGGGCCAGAGGTCGCTCCACAGGGGCGCGATCACGTCGCCGCCGGCCTCGGTCAAGGGGCAGACCGCCCGCCAGTCCGGCTCGAGGCCGTCGAACGAGAGGGTGCCGTTGGAGCCCACGATCACCGACTCGTGGACGGCGCCGCGGTAGGGGAAGGGGAAGGGGAGGGGGATCTCCGCCCAGTCCTCCTCGCCGAGGGCGATGGGGGTGGGGGCCAGGAGGTACTCGTACACGGGCCCCCCCGCCTCATCGGAGTCCATCCAGGAGTAGCCCTCCTCGTCGGGGCCGCCCCGAGCCCCGAAGGTCGGTGGCGAGGCGGCGAGCCCGAGGGCGGCGGCGAGGAGGGCGAGGCGAGCGCGGCGAGGCAGGGGCGGCGGCATGGGCGGCGGGCGGGGATCGGGCTCCGGATCTCCGCGTCCTCCGGCCTGCCTTTCGGCCCGGGATGGTCCGCCCTTGACCCGGCGAGGTGGGGGGCGGCTTGCCAGGCGCCCGCCGAGGTCGATCCTGGTCGGGTCGCCTCGGTGCGTTGGGCAGTCCCGCAGGCGTTCCCGTGCCTCTTCCCCTTCCCCCCGCCTGGGGAGCGGGCTCGGGCACGGGCTCGGGCACGGGCTCGGGCACGGGCACGGGCTCGAAGGGGCGACGACGATGGCGGGGCCCTGGACGGATTGCGGAGGAGGGGCGCCGCGGAATACGATCCCGCCCATGGCCGCCCTCGGGACCGCCCTCCACCGCCTGTTCACCCGTGCCGTCCCCCGGGACCTGCTCCACCGCGGCGGGTCGGACGACCCGTCCCCCGCCGGCGTGGACGAGGGGGTGGTGTTCCGGTTCCTGGGCACGGCGGGCTTCGAGGCGAGGGCGGCGGGGGAGTCCCTGCTGGTGGACCCCTACCTCTCCCGGCCGGGCCTATGGCGGACCCTCACCGCCCCGCTCGTGCCGGATCCCGAGGCGGTCCGGGCGCGGGTGAACGCCGCCCACCACGTCTTCGCCGGCCACTCCCACCACGACCACTCCTTGGACGTGCCGGAGATCGCCCGCCAGACGGGGGCACGGGTCTACGGGTCCCCCACCACCCTCCACCTGGCCCGGGCCCAGGGAGCGCCCCCCGACCTGCTGCACCCGTTCCGGGCCGGCGACGAGCTGCGGGCCGGGGCGTTCCGGGCGCGGGTGGTGGAGTCCTGCCACGGCCTGGTGGCCTTCGGCCGCGTGCCCCTGCCCGGCGCCCTCCACGCGCCGCCGGAGGCCCCTCCTCGGCTGCGCCACTACCGCGAAGGGGGCACCTTCGGCTTGGTGTTCGAGGCGGCGGGCGTCACGTTCATGCACCTCGGGAGCGCGAACTTCCTTCCCGCGACGCTGGAGGTGCCGCCTCCGGACGTGCTCATGCTGTGCATCGTCGGACGGCAGAAAGTCCCGGACTTCACGCGCCGGGTCCTGGAGGCGCTGCGCCCCCGCTACCTGCTCCCCTGCCACTACGACGACTTCGCGCTCCCCTTCGACGAGCCTATGCGTCAGCTCCCGGGGGTGGCCCTGGAGCGCTTCATGGTGGAGGCGGAGAGGGCGAGGCCGGAGACGAAGGTGGTGCTCCTGGACTTCTTCCAGGAGTTCAGGGTGCGGGCGAACCGGTAGGGCGGGGGGGGAGCATCCCGGCGACCAGGGCGATCGCCCGGGGGACCAGCTCCGCCAGATCCCCCCGGAGGGTGACCCCCGAGGCGCGGTCGTGGCCGCCGCCGGTCGGGTCCAGCAGGCGGGCGGCCTCGGCGACGTTCACGGCCCCCCGGGAGCGGAAGGACACCTTCAGAACGCCGGCGTCCTTCTCGACGAAGAGCATCGCCACGTCCACGCCGGTGATGAAGATCAGGTGGTTGATCACCCCTTCCGTGGCGTCCCCACCCACGCCGAGCTCCCGGAACAGGGTGCGGGGGGCCACCGCCCACGCCACGCGGCCGTCGCCGCTCGTCCGCGTCTCGGCGAGGACCCGTCCCCGGAAGAGGGTGGCGGAGTAGGGGGTGTCCAGCAGGATCCTCTCGACGATCGCCTGGAAGTCGATCCCGGTCTCCACCAGCCGGGCCGCCACCCGCAACGTGCCCGGGGTGGTGCAGGAGTACCGGAAGGTGCCGGTGTCGAAGATCATCCCGGCGTAGAGGTTCGTCGCCAGGTCGCGGTCGACCTCGGCGCCGAAGACCGGCGAGGTGGCCAGGTGGTAGACCAGCTCGCAGGTGGAGGACATGTCGGGTTCCAGCAGGGCGAGGTCGTACTCCGCAGGGTCCGTGGAGCGGTGGTGGTCCACCAGCACCCGCGCGCCCGCGGCGTCGAACGCGGACCCCACGTCACCCAGGCGGTGGCGCACCCCGTCCAGGAGCACGGCGAGGTCGTAGGGGCCGCGTCCCCCCGCCTCCTGGGCGGTCAGGACCCGGTCCGCCCCGGGCAGGAAGCGGTACCGCTCCGGCACGGGCGCGTGGTAGACGATGTCGACCCTCAGGTGGGGGAAGGTCCGGCGGAGCACCTGGGCCAGGCCGAGGCCCGCGCCGATGGAGTCGCCGTCGGCCTCGGACGGGCCGGTCAGCAGCACCGAGGTGGCGCGGGACGCCAGCGCGTGGAAGAGGCGGAACCCATCGTCGAGCGGCATCCTTCAGCCCCAGCCCGGGCGACCGGCCCGGAAAAGCGGTCAGTATACATGGATCGGGGGCCGTGCAAGCTGGCGGCCCGGCCCGCACCGCCTCCGCCAGCGTCGATCTCGGGCGGGTCGTCGTGGAGTGTTGCATGCCACCCTGGACGTGCCCGTGCCCGTGCCCGTGCCCGTGCCCGTGCCCGTGCCCGTGCCCGTGCCCGAGCCCGTGCCCGCCCCGGACGGGGCACGGGCACGTCGCACGAAGCACGAAGCACGGGGCACGAAGCACGAGGCACGGTCGCGAGGCGCAGGGCACGAGGCACGAAGCACGGGCACGGGCACGAAGCACGGGACGCGGGCGCGGGGCGCGGGGCTGGCCCCCGACCCGTGGGAGCGATATTATCCGGGGTCGCCGAGCGGCTCTGCCCGGGCGGGCCGCCGGGGCCACCGGCCGGCCCGGCGACGTGGGCTGACGTCCCCATGCACCGCCCCTCTCCTGGAACCGTCCCGTGGGCGCTGGCCGGCCTGCTCGCCGTCCTTGCACCGGCCGCCGCCCGGGCCCACGGCGACCTTCCCCAGTCCACCGACGTGGTCTTCGAGGACCCGTCGGACCCCCTGCCCCTGGTCCTCACCACCTTCGGCGTCCTTGTGCCCCGGGCCGGGGACGATTGGGAGTGGGTCTGCGAGGACGTCGTGGGGTCCGGGGGGATCTCCGACTTCGAGGCCCTGCCTTCGGGGACCTGGCTGTTCGGCACCGCCCAGGGCCTGTGGCGCAGCGTCGACCGCTGCTCCTGGGAGCGGGTGGGTGGAGCGGTGGAAGACCTTGATTTCACTCAGGTATCCCGGGACGTCGCCGAACCCGACGTGGTGTGGGCGGCGACCGCCAGCGGCGGCCGGGACAACGCCCTCTGGCGCTCCGGGGACGGAGGCTCCACCTTCGCGGCGTTCGCCTCCTTCGGCGAGGGCTCGACGGTCCGGGGCTTCCTCCAGGGTCCCGACGGCGCGAGCTTCTGGGTCTTCGGCTGGCGGGACCTCTCGCCCTGGCTGTGGCGCTCCGAGGACGGCCTGGTCTTCGACGAGCACCCCCTCCAGCCCATGGCGCCGGGGACCTCGGTGTACCCCCTGGGACTGGATCCCGCAGACCCCTCCGTCGCCTACGTCGCCTTGCGGGTCCTGGACCCTCCCCACGACGAGCTGGGAAGCGTGGCGGCCGACGGGACGATCGAGGCGTTGCTGGAGGTGCCCGACGAGATCGTCGCGTTCGCGGCGGGACCGGAGGAGGGGCGGATGGTCGCGGGGGGGCGGTACGCCGGGCTCTACGCCACGGCCGACGGGGGCGCGACGTGGAGCGGCCCCGACGACGCCGTCGAGGCGGGCTGCCTGGTGGACCGCGGAGGGGTGCGCTACCGGTGCACCCACCCCTTCGCCGACGGTGCCTCGGTGATGGCCGCGCTGGCGGGGGGCGGCGAGCTCCAGCCGGTGCAGGACTTCGCGGACGTGTGCCGCCCCTACGAGTGCCCGGCGGGCACCGAGGTGGCGGAGGTGTGCGGCCCCCTGTGGGAGGCGACCCGGGAGGAAGCCGGCCTGTGCCTGGGCGAGGCGGAGCAGGAGACCCCCGCCCCCGATCCGGGCTGCGATGGCGGTGGCTGCGCGGCGGCCGGCGGAGCGGAGCCCGGGGCCGGCACCCTCGCCCCCGCGCTGCTCCTGGGCCTGCGACGCCGCGCTCCCCCTGCGTCCCCGCGGGCGGCCGGGCCGAGGATCGGGTAGCCCCTTGGCCGCCCCCGCACCCCCCGAGGCCCGCGGGGAGCACCCCCCCCCCGCGCCGGTCCGCGTCCCCCCGGGGCTCGCCGTCGCCGGCCTGGTGGCCGTGTGCGCGGCGCTGGTGGGGGCCCTGTGGTTGCCGGGGCGCACCGTCGCCTACGGGGACCTCTTCCTGTACTTCCCGTCCCTGTACTCGGCGCTGGGGCACGCCTGGGACCCGTACCTCCAGGCCGGCACGCCGCTGCTGCCCAACCCCCAGGCGGGGTGGTTCTACCCCCCGGCCTGGCTGTTCGCCGGGGACTTCGTCTCGGGGATCGCCCCGTTCACGTTCCTGCACCTCCTCGTCGCCGCCGTGGCCACCTGGGCGTGGGCCCGGACCCGTTTCGGCGACGGGCTCGGCCCCTGGCTGGCGGCGGTGGCCTACGCCGCATCGGGGGCGACCTGGTCCCTGCTGGTCAACCCCGACAAGCTCCCGGGGCACGCGATGCTCCCCGTCGCCCTGCTGGGGTTGACGTGGTGGCTCTCCCATCCGCGGCCCGGACGGAGGGGAGCGGGGCTCGCCCTGGCCGCCGCCGCCGTCGGCGCGAGCTGGCTCGCGGGAAGCGTGGAGGCGGTCCTGCTGATGGGGGTGGTCCTCCCCGCGTGGGGTGCCGCGCTGCCGGGGGAGGAGGCGCGCCCGGCGGACCGGCTGAGAGGGGCCCTCGCCGGCCTGGTGGGGGTCGCCGGGGGGACCGCCCTGGCCGGCTGCGTCCTGGTGCCGTTCGCGGTGCTCCTTCCCGAGAGCAGCCGCAGCGAGGCCCTCTCCCTGGCCCAGCTCCTCTCCCGCGCCACCCACCCCGTGGACTGGCTGTCGTGGTGGGCGCCGGATCCCCTGGGGACATCCGGGGGCCTGGAGGCGGCGGATCCCTCGGTCGCTCCGCGCCCCCGCTACCTCCGGACCCTCTACGGCGGTGTGGTGGTCCTGCCCCTCGCGGCGACCGGCCTCGTCGCCCGGGGGGGGCGCCTCGGGCTGGCGGCCGCCACCGGCCTGCTCGCGTGCGCCGCCCTCGCCCTGGGCGACGCCAACCCCCTCTACCCCTGGCTCGTCACCCACGTCCCGGGGCTGGGCGCGGTGCGCTACCCCGAGAAGTGGTGGCTGGGCACGGTCGCCTTCACGGCCTGGCTGGTGGCCGCCGGCTGGAGCGCCGTGGAGGAGGGGAGGCGGGGCCCTCGCGTCTTCGCGTCCCTGGCGGCCCTGAGCCTCGGGGCGGCGGCCCTGTGCGCGGGGGCGGCGGGAGGGGCGGCGGCCGAGGCGGGGAAGGCGGCCCTCGCGGCCTCCCCTGCGCTGGTGCTGGCCTGGGGGGCGGTGTCGGCGGGGGGGATCGGGCCGAGGGTGCGGGCGGCGGTGGTGGCGATGGTGGTGGTGGCGGACCTGCTCCCCGCGGCCTGGGCGGTGTTCGAGGTGGAGCGGGCCGGGGAGGTCTTCGCCGAGCCCCCCCTGGCGCGGGCGGTCCGTGCCGCCTGGGGGGACCGACCGGGGGTTCCCCGGCTCTGGGACGACTCGGTGCACGTGCTCGGGGGCTCGCCTCCCCGCCGCCCCGGCGAGTCGAGCGACGCCAGCCTGGTGCGGACCCTCGATCCCAACCTCGCCGTCGCCTACGGCATCGGCTACGTCGACGGGCGCCGCGCCATCGGCACCCTCCGCCACCAGCGGTACGCCATGCGCCTGGACGAGGTGGGGCCGCGGGACCGGCGGGCGCTGCTGCGCTCCATGGGCGCCGACTTCTGGGTGGTGTGGGACCCGGTGCGCGCCCTGGAGCTGGCCGCGGAGGCGGGCCTGGCGCCGGTGCCCGCCGCCCCCGGCTCCTCCCTCGACGTCGGCCTCCTGGCCGAGCCCGCCCCCCTGCCGCGGCTGCGCTGGGTCGGGGAGCGGCTGGACGCGGACGGGGAGGGCATGGCGATGGCGGCCATCCTGTCCCGGGACCCCACCCGGGCGGTGGTGGTGATCGCCGGGGATCCCGGCGCGCCCGACCTGGCGTCGCTGCCCCGGGGGGAGACGGGAGCGGCGGTGGGACGGAGCGACGGCGGCCCGGGGCGCGTCCTGGCGGTGGCCAACCCCGAGCCCGGCCGGTGGGAGGTCGCCTGGAGCGCCCCCCGGGACGGAGCCCTGGTGCTCCAGGAGGGCTGGGCCCCGGGCTGGGAGATCTCCGTCGACGGCGGCGCCTTCCGGCCGGCGGCGCGGGTGGACTTCATGCTGGTGGGCGCGGCGGCGCCGGCGGGGGAGCACCGCGCCGTGCTCCGCTACCGGGCCGCGGGCGCGGGGCTGGGCCTCGGACTCACGGCGGCGGCGGCGGCGGGGATCGCCCTGGCGGCGCTCCGGGTGGCCCGGCCGCGCCGTTCCCGCCCCCGGGCGCTTGACGCCCGGGGCGCCCATCGCCATACCGTTGCGTCCCGCGCCCGGGAGCGCGGACCCGGGGACGGGCGATGACCGACTTCGTGACCGAGCTCGAGCAACGTGGGTTGCTCTACCAGATCACCTCCCCCGCCGCCCGCGAGGCCCTGGCCTCGGGGACCGTCACCGGCTACACCGGCTTCGACCCCACCGCCCCGAGCCTCCACGTGGGCAGCCTCCTCCAGGTGACCGACCTGATGCGCCTGCAGCGCCACGGGCACCGCCCCATCGTGGTGGTGGGGGGCGCCACCGGCCTCATCGGCGATCCCGGCGGCAAGGAGTCGGAGCGGCCCCTGATGGACTCCGACACCCTCGCCCGGAACCTCGCCGGGATGCGCGGCCAGTTGGAGCGCTTCCTGGACTTCTCCGGGCCCCGGGGTGCGCTGATGGTGGACAACGCCGAGTGGCTCGGCCGCCTGGACCTGCTGGGCTTCCTGCGGGACGTCGGCAAACACTTCTCGGTGAACGCCATGATCGCCCGGGACTCGGTGCGGACCCGGCTGGAGACCCGGGAGCACGGGATCTCCTTCACCGAGTTCTCCTACATGCTCCTGCAGGCCTACGACTTCCTCGCCCTCTACGAACGCTACGGCTGCACCCTCCAGCTCGGCGGCAGCGACCAGTGGGGGAACATCCTCTCGGGGGTCGACCTGGTGCGCCGGAAGCGGGGGGCCGAGGTCCACGGGATCACCGTGCCCCTGGTCACAAAGGCCGACGGCCGGAAGTTCGGCAAGTCCGAGCAGGGCAACGTGTGGCTGGACCCCGAGGCGACCTCCCCCTACGCGTTCTACCAGTTCTGGATCAACGTCGAGGACGCCGACGCTCCCAAGCTCATGCGGTACTTCAGCTTCCGGCCTCTGTCCGAGGTGGAGGAGCGGATCGCCGAGGGCCTGAAGGCCCCCGAGCGGCGGGAGGTCCAGCGGGCCCTCGCGGCGGAGGTCACCGACCTCGTCCACGGCGATGAGGCCAGGCGCCGGGCCGAGCGCACCGCCGAGGTCCTGTTCGGCGGCGGGGGCGGCGGTTGGGGCGATCTCTCACCCGACGACCTGCGCCAGGCCTTCGCCGCCTCTCCCTCGTCGGACCTCCCCCGGGAGGCCCTCGGAACCCCCGCGGCGGGGCTGGTGGCGGTCCTGGCCGAGTCGGGCCTGTGTCCCTCCCGGGGGCAGGCGAAGCAGGCCATCCAGAGCGGCGCGATCACCGTGAACGACCGCCGCGTCACCGATCTGGGGTACGCGCTGGGCCCGGCGGACCTGGTGGGGGACTCGTTCGTGGTGCTCCGCCGGGGCCGGAAGAGCTACCACGTCGTCCGGATCGCCCGCTGAGGGGGTCAGGACCTCCCCGCCATCCGCCCCGACACCTCGCGGGAGAGCTGCTGGAGCTCGCTGGCGTGGAGGCCGGTGAGCTGGGCGACGATGGATGCGAGGCGGCCGGGGCGCCCCAGCGCGTCCTCCGACGACTGGACCAGCACCGTGCCGTTCCCGTAGAAGTCGAGCTGCTTCTCCTCGCCCGATCGGGTGATCCCGGCGGCGGCGCCGACGGCGGCCAGCGCCCCCTGGACGTACTGGTAGTCGTAGCGGTACGACGGGCTCGGCAGGTCGGCCCAGCCGACGACGGCCTCCTCGTCCACCCGGCAGGGGGGCTCGACGAAGACCACGGGACCGTTGGACGAGGCGAGGAGCCGGCCGCTGCCGATCAGGGTCAGGTAGCCCGGCAGGGTCGACTCCTGGCAGCGCAGCGTCCGCTGGAAGCCCAGGACGTGCTCGGCCTTGAGCGTGAACGTGGCGTCCTCCAGGTTGTAGGCCGCGATGTCCAGGCCGTTGTCCCCCAGCACCAGCTTGCCCTGCCCCTGCACCACCACGAAGTCGTTCACGTGCATGGGGGCGTTCATCGCCTCCTTGAACAGGATGTCCACCAGGCTCGATCCCACCGCCTCGAACTTCATGGAGCCGAAGTAGGCGATCATCTTGCCCTTGCGGATGAACATCTCGCCGTCCACCCGGATGGAGTAGGCGAAGCGGCCGAGGTTGTCGTCGTCGGGGAGGGACTGGAAGGAGAGCCGCATCGCTTACCTCTCGCTGGCCTGGATGTAGACCGTGCCCTGCCCGGTGAAGCGGAGCTGGTAGCTCTCGCCCGAGGTCTGCCCCAGGAGGGTCTTCCAGTTCACGTCGGTGACGATGGTGGAGTCCAGGTTGCCCTTGTGGCCGAGGTACGCCTGGGGATCCACCGAGACCGGCCGGCTGGAGGTGACCTCCAGCCCGATGGCGTCGCCGTCGGACAGGAGGGCGACCTCGCCGTGGCCCTCGAAGGTGGAGGTGAACAGGCCCTGGCCCGCGGCGACCCCAGAGGCGAGGCCCCGGAGGCCCTGGCTGCCCAGGAAGGAGGTGCCCGCGCGCAGCCGGGCGTCGAAGGCGAGGACGTTGTCGGCTTCGACGCAGAGCCGCTCGCCCCGCAGGGGGACCACGCTGACGTGGAGGCCCCGGTGCCCGTACCACACCTCCCCGTGGCCGCGAGCGGACATGAGCTGGATGCCCTCGTTGGTGACGGCCCGCATGGCCAACTGCTGCACGCCGCCCCCGCCGAGGAAGGAGCGGGCGAAGAGCACGTCGCCCTTTGTCGCCACCATCGAGCCCTTCCGGGCGAAGACCTCCTCCCCCGCGAGGGTGACGTGGAGGACCTTCTCGTTCACCTGGGTGTAGACAGGCACCGCTCCGCCCTCACTTCCGCTCGCTGGGCTGGACGTAGACCACGCCCGTCCCGGTGAACTTGAGCTGGTAGGACTCGCCCGAGGACTGGCCGACCATCGTCTTCCAATTCACGTCGAAGACGAACTCCTGGGCGAGGCTCCCGCGGTGGCCGACGAAGGCGTCGGGGTCGACGAACAGGGGCTGGCCCGGGCCCACCTCGAACTCCAGCAGGTGCCCGAAGGACATCACCGCCACGTTCCCCGTGCCCTCGACGGTGGTGGTGAACAGCCCGTGTCCCGAAGCGGCGCCCCTCAGCCCCGTGAAGACCGAGTCGGTCCGAAGCGAGGGATCGAAGGCGAGGAGGCTCCGGCTCTCGACGAAGAGCTTCTCGCCCCGCAGGGGCAGGATCGTCAGCTCCCGCGCCTGGTTGGCGAACCACACCGTCCCCGTGCCCGACGCCACCATCAGCGCCATGCCCTCGTTGGTGACCCGGCGCTTGAGGGCCCCCAGCAGCCCCTCGCCGCCGGTCATCGACTTCTCGAAGCGGACGGACCCGTCGTAGGCGACCATGGCGCCGGCCAGGGCCATGACCTTCTCGCCTTGGAGGGAGACCTCCAGGAGGCGATCGTTGGTGAGTCGGAACGTCGTCACGGGCAGCTCCGGCGAGGGCGCCGCGGGGCGACGCCGGGGGCCGACTCTACGGTCCTGGGGCGGGCGGAGTCAAGGCGCGGATCCCCCCTGCACCGGCGCCGCCGTCCCCTGTACTCTTGCCGCTCCCCGTTGGAGGCTCGCCGCTACGCCCATGGCCGCCCCCGCCCTTCACTCCTCCCCCGAGAGCGTCCCTCCCAGCGCCCTGACCTCCCGACGGCTCCGCCTCGCCGCTTGGGTCGAGAGCGCCCGGGTCCAACGGGTGGTCACCGCCCTCATCGTCCTGAACGCCGTCACCCTGGGGCTCGAGACCTCGCCCTCGGCGACCTCGGCGGCGGGGCCCCTGCTCCACGGGCTGGACCGCGCCTTCCTGGCGGCCTTCGTTGTCGAGCTGGTGTTGAAGCTCCTCGGGCGGGGGGCCGGCTTCTTCCGCAGCTCCTGGAACGTCTTCGACCTGGCGGTGGTCGCCGTCTCCCTCGTGCCCGCGGCGGGCGCCCTCTCGGTGCTCCGGGCGCTGCGGGTCGTCCGGGTCTTCCGCCTGCTGACGGTGATCCCCAAGATGCGGATCGTGGTCTCGGGGCTGCTCAGCGCCATCCCCGGCCTGAGCTCGGTGGCGATGCTGATGGGGGTGGTGTTCTACGTGGCCGCCGTCATCGCCACCAACCTCTTCGGGCCCCACTTCCCCGACTGGTTCGGCAACGTCGGCCGGTCGATGTACACCCTCTTCCAGGTCATGACCCTGGAGAGCTGGTCCATGGGGATCGTCCGCCCGGTGATGGAGCGGTTCCCGTTCGCCTGGGTCTTCTTCGTCCCTTTCATCGTCGTCGCCACCTTCACGATGCTCAACCTGTTCATCGGGATCATCGTGAGCGCCATCCAGTCCTACGCCGCCGAGGAGGCCGCGGAGATCGCCGCCGCCGGCCCACCCGAGCCGGGGCCCAGGGAGATCCTCGCCGAGATCGCCGAGCTCCGCCGGGTCGTGGAGGCCCTGGCCCCCGCTCAGGCCCGGACGTCCGATCCGCGCGGCGACGGCGTGACGCCGCCGGGCTGACGCCTCGCCACCCTCAGGCGCCGTCGCCCCGACCGGCCCTGGACTCCGAGCCCGCCCCGGCGGTGGGCACGCCCTCCCCGGCGCCGGGCTCGGGGGCTTCGTCCTCCTTCTCGGGCCAGATGAAGGAAGCGATCACGCCGCCGGCCAGCACCGCGAGGATCACCACCAGGCTCTGCCCCGGCGTGATGTCGAACCCGGGCCAGTGGAAGAGGTGGTTGGTGGCGTGGATCAGGAGCTTGGCGGAGATGAAGAAGAGCAGGCCGATCACCGCCTTCTCCAGGTGCACCAGGTAACGGGTCAGGGCCGCGAGCACGAAGTACAGCGAGCGCAGGCCCAGGATCGCGAAGATCATCGCGGAGTATATCAGCAGGGGTTCCCGGGTGACGGCGATCACCGCCGGGACCGAGTCGAAGGCGAACATCACGTCCGAGGCCTCGATCAGGATCAGGCAGATGAAGGCCGGCGTGACGTACCAGGCGGCCCCGGGTCGGCCGAGGACCAGGGTCGGGTCCTTGCGGGCCATCTCCCGGGCCTCGTCCCCCCGGACGAAGAAACGGACGTCCAGCAGCCGGGGGAACACGGCGAAGACCCCCTGCGCCCACTTCACCACCCGGTGGTTGTCGTAGTCCTCGCCCTCGTCGTCGTCCCCACCGCGGCTGCTCAGCATCTTCCAGGCCGACCAGCCCACCACCGCGGCGAACAGGAGGTCCGCCCAGGGGCCGAGGAGGAGCAGGAAGTTGCCCGCGGCGACGAAGACGAGGCGGAACATCAGCGCCCCCAGGATCCCCCAGTAGAGGATGCGGTGCTGGAGGGCGCTCTGGATCCGGAAGTAGGAGAAGATGGCGATGAACACCATCAGGTTGTCCACCGAGAGCGTCTTCTCCAGCGTGTAGCCCGCCAGGAAGAGGGCCGCGGCGTCCGCGTTGAAGCGGTGCCGGAGGTAGAAGTAGAAGGCCCCCGCCAGGCCGATCCAGAACAGGGTCCAGATCGAGGCGTCCCGTATGGAGATCTCCTTGTGGCCCCGGTGCAGGAAGAGGTCCACGTAGACCGAGAGGGCCACCGTGCCGGCGAAGATGGCCAGCACGTCCAGGGGAAACCCGACGTGCTCTCCGAGGGCGGTCCCGGCGGCGAGGGGCAGCATGGGCAGGGTCATCTCGGGACTCCGTGGTTGGGGGCGCGGCCGGGCCGCCGGCGCCCCGGAGCGCAGACGACACGGGAGGACCCCCGCACCTTCCGCCACCGCGGGCGAACGGGCTCGATTCCGGCGGGGCGGCGGGGGTCCGGGGGAGGGGGACTGGGGAAGGAGCGATGGGCGCGGGGGAGGGGACGGCCCCTTCGCGGGACCGCGCGCCCGCGCAAGCCCCGCTCCGTCCGACCGGCGCATTCTAGGCGCGGGCTTCCCCGGGGTCAACGAGGGTCCGGAGGGGCGAGACCCCGCGGTGGAGCGGTGGAGTCCCGATCAGGCGAGGGCCTCCAGGCGCTCCAGGACCTCGGCCAGTCCCGCGTGGCCAGGTGCCCGGGACACGAGGCCGCCCGCCCCGAGGACCGCTTCGGTCGCCGCTGGCGACGCCCCGGCCAGGGTGCAGGGGAGGGCCACCCGGCGGAGCCAGACGAGGTCGTTCTCGCCGTCCCCGATCCCCGCCGCCCCCTCCGCTCCCTCCCCGAGGAGGGCCTGGAGGGCGCTCCACTTGTGGGCTCCCTCCCCGGCGACGTACACCTTGCGCCCGTCCCGGAACCCGCGCAGCGCGGCGTCGTGGCGGCGCGCCCGGTGGAGGAGGGTGGGGGCGAGGGCCGCCGCCTCCTCCCGCTCCACCGCCCGCGCCACCAGGCAGGACTCGAAGTCGTCCTGCCACTCGAAGGGGGGCCAGCCCCGCTCCCGCTCTCCCTCGAGGGCGGCCCGCAGGTCCCGCCAGCGTCGGTGGGGCTCCAGGGGGCGCACGGCACCGGGGGGGCCGCAGCGGCCGCCGTCCTCCACCACCAGCCCCGCCACCCGCGCCCCCCGGGACTCCAGGGCCTCGGCCACGATCCGGGTGCCGGCCAGGGAACGCCCCGTCGCCAGGACCAGGTCGTAGCGCCGCCCCAGCCGGATCAGGGCGTCCAGGGTGGCGCCGGCGAGGAAGGAGGGCCGGGTGCGGCCGGGTACCGTCACCGCTCCTGGAGCGGGCTGGGTGTGGAGCAGCGTGCCGTCCAGGTCCAGGACGAGGGGGCGCAGACTCACGAGCCGCTCATCCTCGCCGCCGCCGTCGCCCCCCAGGCGGCGACCTCGGCCCGGCGCCACGAGACCGGCACGCGCCGCAGGCGGCACAGGTGGAGCAGGGGGGCCAGGGGCTCCGCGGTCTCCTCGGGCCCCCCGGCCAGCCACACCTCCCGCGGCTGCCGGTTGATCAGCGCCCGGGCGACCTCGTTGACGTGGAGCCTCCACCCGGGCGGGGGCTCGCCGACCGCCTCGGGCGGTGGGGCGTCCAGGTCCTCGTCCGAGGGCGGACCCTCGCCGGCCCGGAGCCACGCCCCGACCAAGTCCTCCCGCCACAGGCCGCGGGGGAAAGTGTAGACCCGGAAGGGCTCCCCCTCCCCGGTCATGAAGCCCCGGGAGAAGCCCAGGGTGCGGGGGGCGGTGAAGGTGGAGCTGGGGACGAACCGGTCGGCCCGGGTCGCCGCGGCGTCCGCGAAGCCGCGGGGATCGCAGAGCACCGCCAGGCGGGGCCCCTCCCCGGAGGTGAAGTCGCCGCCGTCCGCCGCCAGCCACCCCGCGTGGGAGGCCCGCAGCTCCCGCGCCACGCCCCCGCCGCTGGTCCAGCCGTCGACGAACCACACGGGGCGGCCGGGCCAGCGGTCCAGTACCGACCGGAGGGCAGCGGCGTCCCAGCCGGCGCCGTGGAACAGGGAGAGGGCGGCCACGGGCACGGGCTCCCCCCACCTGGCCTCCAGGGCCCGGGACAGCAGGGCGGCCACGGGGACCCCCGCCCGGAGCACCGCCAGCAGCAGAGGCGGCGCGGCGTCGAGACCGGCCACCTGGTCGGCGAGGCGCGCCACGGCGGCGGAGATCCAGGGCGCCTCCCGGCGGATGGACGCCAGGACCAGGGCGTCGATCTCGGCGTCCAGCGCGGGTTCGGGGGAGGGGAGGGCCCAGCGGCGCCACCCGGTCACCTCGGGATCGAAGGCCTCCTCGCCCCGGAATCGCCCCGCCGCACCGGGATCGTGGGGATCGATGGGCCCTGCGTCCCGGGCGGCCACCACGAGGTCCGGCCAGGGGGTGGGGATCACCTCGGCACGATCCAGGTGCGGGCGCGCCCGCCCCGCCGCCGCCACCAGTCCGCCAGCGCCTCCGCGTGCCCCGCCGTCGAGGGGTGGCTGGCGATCCACGCCAGCCCGGGTGGGGAGGGGACGTCGGGGTTGTAGAGGAAGTGGGGGGGCGCGTCCCCCGCCGCCCCGAGGCGGAGCCGCCCGCGGATCCACGCCCCGTCGACGTGCCAGGGGCTGCGGGTGACGTGGCGGAAGACCGGCCGGTCCCCCTCGGGCCCGGCCCACAGGTCCAGCGGAGCGGACACGCACTCGCCGATGGCGAACACCGCCCGGGGCGGATCGGCGCGCCACGCCTCCTGGTCGGAAGGGTCGCCCCGGTCCGGGCGGGGGCGCGGGGCTCCGGGGCGGCCTGGTGGGAGGTCCTCGCGCGCCGCCCCACCTACCCGGCCCGAGGGAGGCGGCGAGGCCAGGGAGTGGACCCGCACGCTCAGACCCAGGTCGGTGGCCAGGGAGGAGAGGGCGAGGCGGGCGCCCGGGGGACGTCGGTCCTCCAGGGTGACGACGTCCAACACCGGGGCGACGTCCGCCAGGGCCCGCACCAGGTTGGCCAGGGTGGCGCCGGTGGTCAGCTCGTCCTCGACGACCACGACGCGGCGGAAGGGAGCGCCCTCCGGGAGGACCACGTGGTGGTGGGGGCCGTGGGAGTGGGGCTCGTCGAAGCGTCGCGCGAGGCCCCCCACCGGCTCCTCCCGGGAAGAGAAGGCCAAGCGGGAGCCCTCCGGCAGGTGGGGCAGCAGGAACCACGCGGGGATCAGCGACGACTCGGCGAGGCCGATCGCCAGGACCGGCTCGGTCAGCGCCGGGAGCCGCGCCGCCATCGCCGCCGCCGCGGCGCCCAGGGCCCCACCGTCCAGGGGACCGAGCTTCCCCGCGACGAGGGAGGCGTACCCCTCCCGCCGCAGCGGATTGCCGTCACGCCGGACCCGCACCAGCGTCGGGGGCCCCACCGGAGGCGCGCCGTGGGGAGAGGGGGATGGGGAGTCGAGACCGCGGGGAGGGATGGGAGGGGAGACTGTAGGCGCGGGCAACGGTCGATCCCTCCCGGTGGCCCTCCCCAGCGCGCGCCATCGCCGGACGGCGCGCCGAGCGGGCTCGGGCGCGGCCGATCATAGCGGAGGGCCGGCTCGGGCGCGAACGCCCCGGTCCCGGAGGCGCGATTGACCACCCCCGCCGCCTGGAATAGAGTCGCGGGCCAACGTGGATGGAGCCGCGCCCAGGGTCGCCGGGGCGCCGGCCCGGGAGGGAGAGCGAGCATGGGAATCACGCTGACCAAGGGGCAGAAGATCTCGCTGGACAAGGAGGCCGGCACCCGCCTGGCGAAGGTGGTGATGGGCCTCGGCTGGGACCCCATCAAGACCAAGGGTTTCCTGGGCTTCGGCGCCAAGCAGCTCGAGGTGGACCTGGACGCCTCCTGCCTGATGTTCGACGCCGCGAAGACCCTGGTGGACGCGGTGTGGTTCCGCCAGCTCGCCAGCAAGGACGGCAGCATCCGGCACACCGGCGACAACCGGACCGGCGCAGGCGACGGCGACGACGAGCAGATCGTCGTGGACCTCTCCGCCGTCCCCGCGGGGATCCAGACCCTGGTCTTCGTGGTCAACAGCTTCACGGGCCAGAACTTCAGCCAGATCGAGAACGCCTCCTGCCGGATCCTCGACCAGAGCAGCGGCCGGGAGATCGCCAAGTACGACCTGAGCTGCCAGGGCAGCCATAACGCCCAGGTCATGGCGAAGCTCTACCGGCACAACGGCGAGTGGAAGATGCACGCCATCGGCGAGAACGCCTCGGGGCGCACGTTCCACGAGCTGCTGCCGGCGATCAACGGCTGGTTGTAGACAGGCCGGGCACGGGCTCGGGCGCGGTCCCGGGGGGCGGGCGGGGGAGGCGCGATCAGTCTCCCCTGGCCCGCACCGGCAGGTCGCCGTGCCCCGCCGTGGTCGCCTCCTCCTCGTCGTCCAGCAGGGCCAGGCGGCGCCGGGAGCGCAGGGACTCGGCCTCCCGGGCACGGACCGAGGTGACCTCCTTGCCGTGGTGCCGGTCGATCTCCTGGTTGACCTTCATCGAGCAGAAGCGCGGGCCGCACATCGAGCAGAACTCGGCCGTCTTGTAGGCCTCGTGGGGCAGGCTCTCGTCGTGGAAGGCGCGGGCGGTCTCGGGGTCCAGGGACAGGGCGAACTGCTTCTCCCAGTCGAAGGCGTACCGGGCCCGGCTCAGGGCGTCGTCCCGGTCCCGGGCCCCCTTGCGGTGCCGGGCCACGTCGGCGGCGTGGGCGGCGATCTTGTAGGCGATGATGCCCTGCCTCACGTCGTCGGCGTTCGGGAGGCCCAGGTGCTCCTTGGGGGTGACGTAGCACAGCATCGCCGCGCCGGCGTAGCCCGCCATGGTGGCGCCGATGGCGCTGGTGATGTGGTCGTACCCCGGCGCGACGTCGGTCACCAGGGGCCCGAGCACGTAGAAGGGCGCCTCGTGGCACACCTCCATCTGCTTGCGGACGTTCATCTCGATCTGGTCGAACGGCACGTGCCCGGGGCCCTCGATCATCACCTGGACGTCCTGCTCCCAGGCCCTCAGGGTCAGCTCCCCCAAGGTTTGGAGCTCGGCGAACTGGGCGGCGTCGGAGGCGTCGGCGAGGCAGCCAGGGCGCAGGCCGTCGCCGAGGGAGAGGCTGACGTCGTGCCGCCGGCAGATCTCCAGCAGGCGGTCGAAGTGGGTGTAGAGGGGGTTCTGGCGGTGGTGGTGCAGGCTCCACCGCGCCATCAGGGCGCCGCCGCGGCTGACGATCCCGGTGATGCGGTCCCGGGTCAGGGGCAGGTGCTCCACCAGCACCCCCGCGTGGACCGTCATGTAGTCGACGCCCTGGCGCGCCTGGAGCTCGATCACGTCGAAGATGTCGTCGACGGTGAGGTCCTCGACCTCCCGGACCCGCTGGATCGCCTCGTAGATCGGCACCGTCCCGATGGGGATGGGGCTGCTCCTCAGGATCGCCTCGCGGATCTCGACGATGTCGCCCCCCGTGGAGAGGTCCATGACGGTGTCGGCGCCGTACTGGATGCAGAGGCGGAGCTTCTCGATCTCGGCCTCGATGCAGGACTCCAGGGCGGAGTTGCCGATGTTCGCGTTGATCTTGCAGCGGGCCGCAATCCCGATGCACGTCGGCTCCAGCTCGGGGTGGTTCACGTTGGCGGGGATGATCATCCGCCCCCGGGCCACCTCGTCCCGGACCAGGCCGGGGTCCAGGCCCTCCCGATCCGCGACGAAGGCCATCTCCTCGGTGACGATCCCGCGCCGGGCGTAGTGCATCTGGGTCACCACCCGGTCGCCGCGCCGCCGCTCCACCCACTCCCTGCGCACCGCCATCGTTCCTCCAACGCCCCGGGGCGCCGCCCCGGGGGGAGCGCCGACGAGGCGAGAATCTAGACCGTTCCCGTCTCCTTCACCAGGGCGGCCAGCGCCTCGGCGGGGTCCGGGGCGCCCCAGACGGCCGAGATCGCCGCCACCCCCGCCGCCCCGGCCTCCCGGCAGGCCCGGGCGCGGTCCGGGTCCACGCCTCCCAGGGCGAACACGGGGAGGGCAGCCCCCCGCGCCAGCTCGGCCAGGAGCGCCAGCCCCAGCTCCTCCCCCGGGGCGGCCTTGCCCGGCGTGGGGAAGACCGGCGCCAGCAGGGCCAGGTCGGCGGCCCCGGCGCGGGCCAGGCCGGCGGCGTCGTGGCACGCGGCGCTGAGGAGCAGGTCGAAGCCGTGGCGCCGGACCAGGCGGCGGGCCTCGGTCGGGGGGAGGGAGCCCTCCCCCAGGTGAAGGCCGTCGGCCCCCGCCCCGAGGGCGACGTCCAGGCGGTCGTTCACGAACAGGGGCGCCCCCGCCCCGCGGCAGGCCGCCCCCACGTCCCGGGCGAGGGGCAGCAGCTCCCGGGGGGGGAGGTCCCGCTCCCGGAGCTGTACCGCCACCGATCCCGGGGGGGCACCGGCGAGGGCCGCCGCCACCGCGGCGTCCAGAGGGCGGCCCCCGAGGCGGCTCCGGTCGGTGACGAGCAGGACCCGGAAGCCCGGCGCGGTGCCCATGCTCAGTCCGATCCCACCACCCCCTCCAGGGGGCTCGACGCGGTGGCGTACAGCTTCCGCGGGATCCTGCCGGCTTCGTAGGCCAGCCGGCCCGCCTCGACGGCGAGGCGCATGGCCCGCGCCATCTTCACCGGGTCCCGGGCCCCGGCGATCCCGGTGTTCATCAGGACCGCGGTGCAGCCGAGCTCCATGGCGACGGCGGCGTCGCTGGCCGTCCCCACTCCGGCGTCCACGATCACCGGCACGTCCACCGTCTCCAGGATGATCCGCAGGTTGTAGGGGTTGCGGATCCCCAGCCCCGAGCCGATGGGTGCGGCCAGGGGCATCACCGCGGCGCACCCGATCCCCGCCAGCCGCTGGCAGGCGACGGGGTCGTCCATGGTGTACGGCAGGACGGTGAAGCCTTCGTCCACCAGGATCCGCGCCGCCTCCAGGGTCGCCGCGGTGTCTGGGAAGAGGGTCCGGGGATCGCCGATCACCTCCAGCTTGACCAGGTCCGTGCCCAGCAGCTCCCGTCCCAGGCGGGCGGTGAGCAGCGCGTCCTGGGCGGTGTAGCACCCCGCCGTGTTGGGCAGGATGGTCCACCGGTCCGGCGGCACGTAGTCGAAGAGCCCCTCGCCCTTCCTGGCGTCCAGGTCCACCCGCCGGAGGGCGACCGTCACGATCTCGGCCCCCGACTCCTCGGTGGCGAGGCGGGTCTGCTCCAGCGAGGCGTACTTGCCCGTCCCCACCAGCAGGCGGGACCGGAACTCGTGGCGGCCGAGGCGGAAGGTGTCGGACACGGGGACCTCCGGGGCGCCCGGGCGGCGCCGAGCGCGACAAGGTAGCAGGCGCCGTCCCCGAAGGGGAGGGGCCGGGTCCGGGGCCCGCTTGTGCGTCGGAGCCGCGGGGCAGACGATGTCGCCACCGTGGACAACGTCACCCACACCCTCTTCGGCGCCCTCCTGGGGGCCACCCTCGTCCCCCCCGGCTCCCGCCTCCACCGGGGCGCGGTGGTGGCGGCGATGGTGGGCAGCAACCTGCCCGACGCGGACCTCGTCGTCTACCTGCTGCCCCCGCCCGCGGGGGGCGACTCCCTGGCGTACCTGCTCCACCACCGGGGCTGGACCCACGTCCTGCTGGCCGCGCCCGTGCTGGCTCCCGTCGCCGTCTGGGCGGGGATCCGCGCCGGGGGGCTGGGCCGCGGCGCCTGGCCGGCCCTCGCGGGCGTCGCCCTGGCCGCGGGCCTGCTCCACGTGGGCGCCGACGCGCTGAACGACTACGGGGTCCACCCCTTCTCGCCCTTCGACCACCGCTGGATTTACGGCGACACCCTCTTCATCGCCGAGCCCGCGATCTGGCTGGCCCTGCTGCCCTTCGCCGCCGCCGCCGCGCCGTCCCGGGCGGCGCGGGTCCTTTGCCTCGCCCTGGCCGCCATCCCGCTGGGGCTCGCCTGGGGGGGCGTGCTGGGCACGCTGCCCACGGCCCTGGGCCTGACCGCATGGGCGGTCCTGGCCCTCTTCGCGCAGTCCCGCCTCGGGGGGGTGCTCCCCGCCTGGGCCGGGCTCCTGGCGGTGGTCCTGGCCTTCGCCGCCGGGGCCCGCGCCGCCCGTACTCTGGTGTCGGAAGCCCTCGCCCGGGCCGCCCCCGGGGAGCGGATCGCGCAGGTCGTCGTCTCCCCGGCCCCCGGCAACCCCGCGTGCGCGCGGGTGATCGCCGCCTCCGTGGACGGCGCGGACTGGCGACTTCGCCTGGGCACCGTGGACCTCCTTCGGCGGCGCGGCGACGCCCCGGCCTGCCATCCCTTCGCCCACCGGCCCCGCACCCTGGCCCTCGAGCCCCCCTCCACGCCGGTGCCCGAGGGGGTCGTCTGGCTCGGGGAGTACTCCGTCCCCCTCGCGGAGATCCGGGCCGCATCGGCGGAGGACTGCCGCCTCGCGGCTCTGCTGCGATTCGCGCGGGTGCCCTTCCTGGCCGACCCTCCCGAGGGGCGGATCGCCGGGGACCTCCGCTACGACATTGAGCCGGGCCTCGGCTTCGCCGAGATCCCCCTGGACGGCGCCGGCCCCTGCCCCTCGCCGGTCCCGCCCTGGGAGACGCCGGCCCTGGGCCTCCTCGCGCCGGCCGGCCGCTGACCGGCTTGGGGGCGGGAGCGGGGCGGCGTATCCTCCCGGAGTCCGCTTCCCGGCGGACGCCCCGGGGGAGTGCCCATGTCCGGCTCCGCGGTCCTCGACATCGCCCTGTGCCTGTCGTTCGTGTACCTCGCCCTCAGCCTGGTCTGCTCGGCCCTCAACGAGCTCCTGGCGAACCTCCTGGCGCTGCGGGCGAAGACCCTGGCCGAGGGGGTGCGGGCCCTGCTCCGGGACGACGGCCTGGTGGAGGACTTCTTCGCCCACCCCCTGGTGGGATCCCTCATGCGGCCGGGATCCGGGCGGGGGCCCTCCTACATCCCCTCCCGGACCTTCGCCGTCGCCGCCCTGGACGCCATCGGCAAGCGGTTCCCGGACGGCGGGACCCTGGTGGAGCGGATCGAGGCCGCCCGCCGGGCCCGGCGCATCGACGCCGGGACGGCGCGGGCCCTGAAGGCGCTGGTCCGGGACGCCGGGAGGGACGTCCGCAAGATGCGCCGGAACCTCGGCCGGGGCTTCGACGACACCATGGACCGCGCCTCGGGCTGGTACCGGCGGCGCACCCAGCACGCCATCGGGGGGATCGCCCTGGTGGTGACCCTCGTCGCCAACGCCGACACCCTGGCCATCGCCAACCAGCTCTACCGGGACGCCGGGCTCCGGGCGGCCCTGGCCGCCTCGGCGACCGAGGCGGCGGGGGCCCCCTCGGCGGCGGATGCCGGTGCCTCCCCGGCGGCCGGCGCCGCGGCGGACGCGCTGCTGGGGTGGGGGAGCGAGGACGCGGCCCTGCGCCCCCTCGCGGATCCCCTGGGCTTCGCCGCCCGCCTCGCCGGGCTCCTGTTCACCGCCGTCGCCGCCTCCCTGGGCGCCCCCTTCTGGTTCGACACCCTCTCCCGCCTGGCTCGCCTCCGGGGGGCAGGCTCCCTCCCGGCGCCCTCGGGCGGTTCCGAGCCGGACACTCGCGGGGGGAACGCCGCCCGCCCGCCCGAGGAAGAGGACGGCGGCGAGGCGCTGGACGAGGCGGAGTGGCTGGGCCGCCTGGACGCCGAGGCGGCGGAGGAGGCGGTGGCGGACCCGGCGCCCCGGGTCCCCGTCCCCGCCGGCCGGTAGCGACTCTCAGCGGTCCGGAGCCCCCCGGGCCCGGGCCGCCGCCACCACGCCGTCCCGCAGCTCCTCCACCACGCCCCTACCGGGCAGGTCCAGGGCGCGGGCCCCCAGGTCGACCCGGGCGCCCAGGGGACGCAGCACGTTCAGCCCCAGGAGGGATCCCGATCCCCCCGGGAGGACCACCGCCTCCACGTCCCGGACCTCCCTCCCGCCGATCCGCAGCGAGGGCAGGGTGACCACCGGCAGGCGCACCGTCGCGGTCAACCCCTGGACCGCGCGGGTGGGGGCGCCGTCTCCGGGGGCGAGGCCGAGGGCGGCCGCCATCGCCTCGGGCACCACGGTGACGGTGGCGGCGGTGTCCACCAGGAAGGGCTCCGTGAGCCACCCGTCGACGGTGACCTCCACGGAGTGGCCCCCGGGGTGGTCCAGCAGGGGGACGCTCGCCGTGGGCTCCCGGACCGCAAGGGCGGGGACCAGCGAGACGGCGAGCAGGGCCAGGGGGACTCGGAGCGACAAGGCGACCTCGCCCGGGCCTGTCGTCGCTCCGCCGCCGGAACTTGAGCGAGAGGCTCAGCCGGGGATCGCCTCCAGGACCTTCCGGGCGTGGCCGTCCACGGTCACCTTCGGCCAGACCCTCGCCACGTTCCCGTGGGGGTCCACCAGCACCGTCGAGCGGACGATCCCCTGGACCTCCTTCCCGTACATCTTCTTGATACCGAACGCCCCGTAAGCCTGGAGGGTCGCCTTCCCGGGGTCCGACAGCAGGGGGAAGGTCAGGCCCTGCCGGTCGCGGAACCCCTGGTGGCTCCGCACCGAGTCGGCGCTCACGCCGAGGACCTCGGCGCCCCGGGCCAGGAACTCCGGGTAGAGGTCGCGGAACTGCTGGGCCTCCAGGGTGCAGCCCGGGGTGTTGTCCTTGGGATAGAAGAAGAGGACCACCCACTTCCCGGCGAAGTCCGCGAGGGACACCGGCCCGGCGTCGCCGTCGAGGGTGAAGGGGGGAGCGGGTTCGCCGACGGTGGGGTGGGGCATGGGGTACTCCTGGGAAAGCACGAGCGCGGGCACGGGCACGGGCACGAACACGAGGCGCGGGCACGAACAGGAGGCGCGAGCACGAGCACGAGCGCGAACACGAGGCGCGGGCACGGGCACGGGCACGGGCACGATCGCGAACACGAGGCACGGGCACCATAGCCGGGGATGGGGGGAGTGGGGAGGGGGTGCCGCGGGGACTCCGGCGCGGGGCCAACTTCGGGCGCTCTCCTTCCAACTGTCTCATGGTAGTTTTCGCCGCCGGTGGCGTGACCGGCGGGGGGCGGCGGATCTGCTCGGAAATGGGGGCATCCCCATGCTCCCGCGACAGCAATGGCGCGTACGTCTGGGACGGTCTCCGTAAGGCGCTGCACCCCTGTTCAGGCGCGGGCCGGACCGGGAGAAATCGCGTCGGACAGCGGAGAACCGACTTGACGGACGATTGGACGGTTGGCTACAACCTGCACCGATAGCGGTCATGAAGACCGCCGACTTGCGGAACCGAGGGAAGGGACCGCCAGGGGACCGCCCAGGACGGGCAGCGGGTGACGCGGGATCCGGCACGGGGCCGGGAGCGCGCCGCCTGGAGCACCGTCGTCGTCGGCACCCGGGGGTCCACACCCGCGGAGAGGGCCACATGAAGGTGCTCATCGCCGGCGCCACGTCCATCGCCAGCGCCGTGGCGAAGTGGCTGGAGGGGATCGCGTCCCCCGGCCTGGAATGCGCGCTCACCCCGGGCGCCCACCCCTTGGAGGAGATCGAGGGGGAGCCGGCGGACCTCCTGGTGGCGGTCCTGCCCGACGCCCCGCCGGACTCCCCGCTGCTGCGCTGGTTGCGACAGAGGGAGCGGGCGACGCCCCGGGTGCTCCTGCTGACCACCCCCCGGGTGCAGGCGGCCTGGGGCGAGGCTCCGCCGGGAGTGGAGGTCCTGAGGTTCCCCGCGGACCCCGCCCGGGTGAGGTCCGCCGTGGAGGAGGCCCTCCAGGACATCGAGCGGGACATCGCCCTGCGCTTCGACGGGCCCCCCGCCGCCGAGGCCTTCGCGGGGCTCATCGTGGGGCGGACCCCCGCGCTGCGCCGGGCCCTCCAGGTGGTGGCCCGGGTGGCCCGCACCGACGCCGCCTGCCTCGTCACCGGCGAGACCGGCACGGGAAAGGAGCTGATCGCCCGCGCGATCCACCTCCTGAGCGCCCGGAAGGGGGGCAACTACGTCGCGGTGAACTGCGGCGCCATCCCCACGGAGCTGCTGGAGTCGGAGCTGTTCGGGCACGTGAAGGGGGCGTTCACCAGCGCCCACGCCGCCCGCCAGGGGCGGTTCGCCCTCGCAGACAAGGGCACCCTGGTGCTGGACGAGATCGGCGAGATGCCCATGGCGATGCAGGTCAAGCTCCTGCGGGCCCTCCAGGAGGGGGTGATCGAGCCCGTTGGCGCGAGCCGCCCCGTGCCCGTGGACGTGCGGATCGTCGCCATGACCCACCGGGACCTCAAGGCCGAGGTGGCGGCGGGCCGGTTCCGCGAGGACCTCTACTTCCGCCTCAACGTGATCCCCATCGAGGTGCCGCCCCTGCGGGCGAGGGCCGAGGACTTCGACGACCTCGTCCGCCACTTTGGCCGGCAGATCGCCGCCCGCAACGGCCTCGCCGTCCGCGGGATCGGGAGGGAGGGGCTGGCGGCGCTGCGGAGCTACGGGTGGCCCGGGAACATCCGGGAGCTCCACAACAAGCTGGAGCACGTCATGACCCTGGCTGCGGGCTCGGTGATCCAGGTCTCCGACATCCCCTGGCAGCTCCGGGAGCCGCGGCCGTCCCGGGGGGCGTCCCTCCCCGAGGACTTCCGGATCCCCAGCGAAGGGCTCGACTTCTACGGCGCCCGGGACCGCTTCGAGACCCGGCTGCTGCTGGGGGCCCTGGACCGTTGCGGGTGGAACAAGAACCAGGCGGCCCAGCTCCTGCGGATGAAGCGGACCACCCTCGTGGAGAAGCTCAAGAAGCTGGGGATCGCCGATCCCGACTCCGCGTCGGCCGAGATCGAGGACGACGACCTGGCGGCCCGCCCGGTCGCCCGGGCCTGAGGGATCCCGTGGCCGCGACGTCCGGAGCACGCTCCCCCCGGGGATGGGCCTGGCTCGCCGCCGCAAGCCTGGCGGCGGTCTCGCCGCTGGTGCGGGGCGCCCCCGGGCCGGGAGAGGCCACTCCTCCCCGGCGCGGGCCCGACGCCGAACCGGTCCCCCCGGCCCCCGCCCCCCGCACCGCCTCCACGGTGACCCTGCGCCTGTCCCCGGGGGCGACCTGGGACATGGACCCCCACCCCACCTTCGGCGGCCTGGCGGTGCGCCTGTGGGGGAGCGGGGCCCTCCCGTCCACCCTCGCGACCCTGCCCTCCGACCTCGTGGAGGGGATCGGGATCCGCCGCGAGGCGGACGGGGTGTCCGTGGTCACCTTCCGCCTCTCTCCCCGGGTGGTCCGCACCGTCGCCGAGGAGCTCTCCGATCCGCCACGGCTGCGCCTCCGCTTCCTGGAGGACCCCGGCGAGGTCGCCGCGACGCCGCCCGAGGGTGGCGCGGGGGGGCCGGACCTGCGGGCGCTGCTGGACCGGCCCCCCGCGCCGGCCCCCCCCGTCCGCTGGGGGTGGATCCCCATGCTGGTGGGGGAGGACAGCCTGGTCTCGCCGGACGTCGCCCCAGAGGCCCCCATCCCCGCCGTGCGGGACGGCCTGCCCCCCGGCCTCCGGGCCGACCTCGCCCGAAGGCCCGAGCTGTCGGCGGCCTTCTTCGGGCCGCCCTCGGGCGGATCCCCCCTGCGGGCCCTGGTGGACGCCCGGCCTCCCCCCGGGTCGCCCCCCTACGGGCCGGAGCTGGACTTCGCCCTGGCCTGGGCGGCGTTCCGGGCGGCGGAGGCCCCCGGGGAGGTCACCTGGTTGGACGCCGCGGCGCTGTGCGCGGTGGCGGCACGGGTCGCCCCGTCGGCCCCCCTGGCCCGGGAGGCGAGGGCGATGGCCGGGATCGCATACGCCCGGGCGGGTTTCCGGGACGAGGCGATCCCCTACCTGGAGGAGTCCCTCGCCGAGGCCCCCGACGCCCCCGAGGCGGGACGGATCCGGGCGGCGCTGGCGGCGGTGCGCCTCGCCCGGGGGGCGTCGGAGGCGGACGCCCGGGCCCTGGCGGGCCTGCTGCCGGCCCTGCCCCCCGAGGACGCCTTCCTGGCGGCCCGCTTCCTGGCCTGGACCCGAATGCGGGACGGGCGCCCGGACCAGGGGGCCGCCATCCTGGACGCGATCCGGCCGAGGTGGAGCGCCGCCCTGGCCCTGCCGCGCCTGGCCGGTCTCCACGCCGAGGTCTACTACCGCGCCGGCCGCTGGGCCGACGCCCAGGACCTCTTCGCCCGCGCCGCCGAGAGGGACACCCCGCTGACCCCCTACGCCCTGTCCCGGCGGGTGGACTGCGCGGCGGCCCTGTCGGACCGGGAGGGACTGGTCCAGGCCCGCCGCGCCCTGGTGGCGTTCGAGCCCACGGGGCCCCGGGGAGACCTGGACGCGCTGCGGGACCTGGCCGAGCTGCGGGAGGTGGCCGCGCGCCTCGGGGACGGGAGCACCCACCGGCTGGTGACGGGCCTTGGGGAGCTGCGGCGCGTCGCCGCCCGGGGACCGGGGGGGCCCGCGGCGGTGGAGGAGGCCCTGGTGGAGGCGGAGCTGGCCCTGCGCCAGGGGGATCTCCACCCCGCCCTGGACCTCGCCTCCCGGGCGCTGCGGGGCGATCTCCCCGCTCCCCTTCGGGCGCGGTGGCGGGGGTGGCTCTGCGGCGCCGCCCACGACCGCCTGAGGGAGGCCGCCGCCTCCGACGACCCGGCGGAGGTGGCGCGGGTCTGGGAGCGGGCCATCGCCCCCGGCCCCGACGAGCCCTGCGACCGGGTGGAGGCGCTGCCGCTCGTGGCGGCGGCCTACCAGTCGCTGGGGCTCCCGGGACGGGCCGCGGAGGTCCTGGCCCCCGCCCTGGCGCGGCCCCTCCCCGACGCGACGCGTCTCGCCCTGGGGGGAGCCCTGGCGCGGGCGCTGCTGGACGAGGCCAGGCCCACCGACGCGGAGCAGGTGGCGGGGACCCTTCTGGAGGGGCGCTCGCCCCGGGACCCCGGGGTGGCGGAGCTGATGCTCGTCCGGGGCAGGGCGCGCCTCGCCCTGGGCCGGACCGCGGGGGGGGAGGCGGACCTGGAGGCGGCCGTCGGCGCGGGGGCTCCCGGAGCGCGGGCCGAGGCCCGCCGGGCCCTCGCCGCCGCCCGGATCGCCGCCCGCCGCTTCGCCGAGGCGGCGGCGCTGCTGGCCGAGGTCGTGGGCCCTTCCCCCTTCCGCGAGGCGCGGCCCGAGGACCTCCTGGACCACGGGCGGTGCCTGTTGCGCTCCGGGCGTCCCGCGGAGGCCCTGAGCCCCCTCGCCGCCGCCATGACCCGCTCCGGGGACGGCGACGGCGCGGGGGAGGCGGCCCGGGGGGCGGCCTGGCTGCTGGCCCAGGCCCTGGAGGGGGCGGGGCGCGCCGGGGAGGCCCGGGCCCTCCTGATCCGGACCGCGGAGGGGGAGGACGCCTGGGCCCGCCTCGCCCGGGGGCGCCTCGCCGAGATGGACGGGGCGTCGGAACTTTGACCCCCGCGTCGCCGCGCCGACGGAGAGGGGACCTTCGTGCGACACGAGAACCATTGGTAACACTGGAAACCCCGTCCTGGCACATCCGTTGCTGAGACGATCGAGGCAGGAGGCGCCATGAGCGGAAGGATGGTCCTGGACGATCCCGCGACCCGGGCCCTGGGCCGGGTGCTGGACCTGAGGGCCCAGCAGCACGCGACCATCGTGGGCAACCTGGCCCACGCGGACACCCCGGGGTTCAAGGCCCGACGGCTGGACTTCCGGGACGCCCTCGCCGAGGTCGTCTCGTCCCTGGAGAAGGGCCCGGACGGTGCCCCCCGCCCCTTCGGGGGCTTCGCCGCCGAGGCGAGGGTGGACCTCCAGGAGGCTCCGCCGTGGTCCGCCGACGGGAACTCCGTGAACCGGGAGCAGGAGGCGATGCTCCTGAACGAGAACAACGTGATGTACGGGGCGGCCGCCGAGCTGGTGCGCCGCCGCTTCGCCTCGCTGGAGTACGCGATCTCCGGCGGCCACGGCGGAGGGTGAGGAGGAACGTGAACGTCACCGACCTGCTCCAGATCAGCGGCAGCGCCCTGCAGGCCCAGCAGGTGCGGATCCAGGTGGGCGCGAGCAACCTCGCCAACGCCGACGCCACCCGGAGCACCGACGGCGGGCCCTACGTCCGCCGCCAGGTGGTCTTCCGCGCCGGGGAGCTGCGGAGCCTCCACCCCGGAGCTTCCCGGAGCCCCTTCGAGGAGACCCTGCGGGCGGTCCAGGTCACGGGGATCCAGAGGGACGAGGCGACGCCGCTCCGGAGGGTCCACGATCCCGGCCACGCCGACGCCGGGGCGGACGGCTACGTCCTGCTGCCCAACGTCGACCCCGTGACGGAGATGGTGGACCTGATCCAGGCATCCCACTCCTACGAGGCGAACCTCACGGCGGCCACCACCACCCGGGCCATGGCCATGAAGGCCCTGGAAATCGGCCGGTAGCGCGGGGAGAGGGGAGGACGAGATGAGGATCCCTTCCGATCCCGCGCGCTTCCTCCAAGGGGCTACGCCGGCCACGGGCGCGGCTCCCCCCGGCGGGGCGCTCGGAGAGGCGCGACCCTCCGCCGCGGCGGGCGGCGGGGGCTTCGCCGACCGGGTGCTGGAGTCGGTGCGGGCGGTCAACGAGAAGCAGGGGGAGGCCGGCGAGGCGGCGATGGCGATGGTCACCGGCCAGGACGTCGGGATCCACGAGGCGATGATCGCCCTGGAGGAGGCGGGCCTCGCCTTCAAGCTGATGGTCCAGGTGCGGAACAAGGCCATCGAGGCGTACCAGGAGGTCATGCGGACGCAGGTGTGACGGGGCTGGCGCGGGCGGCGCGGGCACGGGCTCGGGTCCCGTGGCACGGACACGAACACGAACACGGGCACGAGCACGAACGCGAACACGGGCACGAGCACGAGCGCGGGTCCCGTGGCACGGACACGAAGACGGGCATGGGCCCCGTATTGCGGGGTGATACAGTTGAAACTACGAAATGCGCGAAACACGCGAAAAGGTTCTTGCAGGCGTATAGCCGGGTAGAGACGGGAATGTACGGATCGGGGGGTCGCGGGCCAGCCCGGTTCGCGGACCGCGTGACAGACCCCCTGAACGTTTACAGTTTTTTTTCGCGCCTTTCGCGTGTTTCGTAGTTCCTTGCCTAACCGCTTGGGCCTTGTCCGGTACAGATCGGCGTGGGATCCGTGCCCGTGCCCGATCCGGCCGGGACACCATCCTGCCCACGAGCCAACAGGAATCGCCTGGGCGGGCCGGTGTCGTCGGGTGGCATCCGGACAGGCATGCATGATTCGGCCTGCGGGCCGGGGAACGTGACCGGGGCCATGAAGCGCCCGTGAGCCAGGAAGGCGACCGGCATCGATGGACCTGAACGAGCGTCTCATCCGGCCCCTGCGGGAGCTCCTCTCGCGGCGGACGCCGGCCCAACGGTACGCCCTGCTCGGCGGGGTCGCGGCGGTGGTCGCGGCCCTGCTGGGCGTGGTGGTGCTGGCCGGCCGCACGCCGTGGGAGACGGTGTACCCCGCCGAGGGGGGCGCCGCGGCGGTGGTGCTGGACGGGCTCCGGCGCGGAGGCTTCGAGGCCCGTTCCACCGCCAGCGGGATCCAGGTCACCGCCGACCGGGCCAGCGAGGCGAGGCTCCGGATCGCCGCCGGCACCGGCTTCGACCCCCAGACCCCGGGATGCGACGAGGAGGGGTCGTCCTTGACGGCTCCCCCGGCGGTGCTGGCCGAGAGGCTCATCCGGTGTCGCGAGTCGGCCCTGAGCCAGCTCGTCTCGGAGATGCGACCGCTGGAGTGGGGGCGGGTCAAGCTCGCCATGCCCAAGGAGTCCCCCTTCATCGAGGACTCCCGCCCGGCCAAGGCGTCGGTGGTGGTCAAGCCCCGGGAGGGCTACGCCCTCACCGACGGGATGGTGCGGGCGATCCAGGTCCAGGTGGCGGGGGCCGTGGAGGGGCTCAACCCCGAGCAGGTCGGCGTCACCGACGTCGCCATGCGGCTCTACACCAAGCCCCCCCAGGGCTCGGAGATCGCCGCCGTATCGGACCTGATGGAGGCCCGCACGGCGCTGGAGGCGGCGCTGCGGGAGAAGGCCCGGGAGATCGTCGAGACCCGCTTCGGGATCGGGCGCAACGTGGTCCAGGTCAACGTGGAGCTGGACCCCGCCAGCGAGGAGGTCCGGGAGTCGGACCTCCGGGCCGACGGAGCGGTCCCGGTCACCGAGAGGCTGGTGGAGGACATCGACAGCCGGGGGGGCGCGTCGGACGGAGGCGTGCCCGGGGCGACGGCGAACCTCCCCGGGGGCGTGGGGGCGACCTCCACGTCCAGCGGTGCCGCCTCCAGCCGCGTCGAGGAGCAGCGGACCAACGAAGTGCCCCGGACCCTGCGCCGGACCGAGAGGCCGGCGGGGGGGCTGAAGCGGATCACGGTGGCGGTGCTGGTCAGCGGCGAGTGGACCGGCGAGGGCGACAAGAAGGCCTACGCCGCCCCCCCGGACGACGACCTCCGGAAGATCGAGAAGCTGGTCAAGGCGGCGGTGGGTTTCGACGCCGCCCGGGGCGACCAGGTGACCGTGGAGCACGCCCCCTTCGCCGAGGTGGCCGCCCCCGCGCCCGTCACCGCCCGGAGCGCCCTGGACCGGGTGCCGTGGAGTCGCGTCCTGCCCTACGGGGCGGGCGCGCTCCTCCTGGTGGCGGCGTGGGCGGCGCTGGTGCGGCCGGTCACCCGGGCCCTGGGGGAGCCCGGGGGAGCCGGCGCCGGGAGCACCACCGCCCTCGCCGGGCCGGCCGGGGGGGCGCTCGCCGCCGCGTCGGCGGGCGGGGAGGAAGGGAGGGGCCCGGTCCCCACCTTCCAGGACCGGCTCCGCCTCCTGACCGAGGGCAGCGCCGAGGCCAACCGGGACGAGCTGTCCCGCCTCCTGCTGGAGGACGTGGGTCACACGGTGGCCACGCTGCGGAACTGGATCGCCGACGAGACGGTGCCGAGGAGCCGAGACTGACGTGGCCGAGTCGCTTCCCGCCCCCATCCCCGCCGGCCGAGAGAGGCCCGCCCACGACGAGGTCCACCTCTCGCCCCTCCAGAAGGCGGCGATCCTGTTCATGTACCTCGACGAGGAGACGGTGCGGACCCTCTTCGGCGAGCTGGACGAGGAGGAGATCCGGCGGGTGGGGACGGCCATCGCGCACCTGCCCGAGGTGAGGCCCGACGTCATCCAGCAGGTGGTCATCGAGTTCTGCCAGGAGCTGGCCGCCGAGGCGTGGCTCCCGGCCCAGGGGCGGGACTACCTGGTGCGGATCTTCCCCAAGGTGGTGGGGGAGGAGAGGGCCCGGGAGATCGTCCGGGGGATCGGCGGCCTCAACGCCAACCGGTTCCGCCAGCGCCTCCAGGCCATGGCGCCCTCGGCCCTGGCGGCGGTGGTGCGGCGCGAACACCCCCAGACCATCGCCGTGATCTGCGCCATCGTCGGCCCCCAGGCCGCCTCGGGGCTCCTGGCCCAGCTCGACGAGGAGCTGCGGACCGAGGTGTTCTTCCGCCTGGCGACCCTCAAGAAGATCCCCGTGGAGGTGCTCTCGGAGATCGAGGAGGTCCTGGACGAGCGCTTCCCGGACCAGTCCTCCCCCATGCCCCAGCTCGAGGGGACCCAGCTCGCCGCCGACGCCCTGAAGCGCATGGACAAGGAGGCCAAGGAGGGGATCCTGGCCAACCTCGGGCAGTACAGCGCCGAGCTGGCGGGGGAGATCACCAAGAGCATGTTCGGGTTCTCGGCCCTGTCCCAGGCGGACGACCGGGGGATCCAGAACCTCCTCAAGGAGGTCCAGCGGCGGGACCTCACCCTCGCGCTGAAGGCGGCGGACGACGAGATCAAGGACCGCTTCTTCCGGAACATGAGCGACCGTGCGGCGCAGTTTCTCAAGGACGACCTGGCGGTCCTGGGGCCGGTGCGCCTGAAGGACGTGGAGGAGGCGCAGCAGGCGATCGTCGCCGTGGCGCTGCGGCTGGAGGAGGACGGCAAGCTCGTCTTCCTCGGATCGAGCAACGACGTGGTGATGTGAGGCGCGGAGCCCAGGAGGACCCGATTTGGCGTTCCAACCACTTGGAAAGAACGAGGCGACCTTCGCGGCGGGCTGGGGGAGGACCGCCGCCCCGGACGCTTCCGAGGCGGGGTTCGTCGCGTGGGAGGTCCCCTCTCCGGGGGGGCAGCCTCCCTCCCTGGCGGCGAACCAGGCCGAGCCCGAGGCGGCGCCCCGGGGCCGGCGCGGGGTTCCGGCGGCGCACGCCGCCCCTCCGCGGGACGAGGACGGGGCGCAGATCGCCGGCCCCGCCGTGGCCGCCAACGACGCTCCCCCGGAGCCGCCCCGGCCGGAGCCTCCACCCCCCCCCGCGCCGCGGATCGACGAGCTGCTCGCGCCCCTCAGGGCCCAGGTCGAGGCCGAGCGGGACCGAGCCCGGGCCGTGCTGGAGGACGTCGCCACGTTGCGGGAGCGGATCGTCGCGGCCTCCCGCCGGGACATGCTGGACGCGGTGTGGCTGATCGTGAGCCGGGTGCTCTCCGGCGAGGTCCGGACCGACCGGGGACTGGTGGAGCGCATCGTGGACGCCGTCGCCGACGAGCTCGCCCGGGAGGAGACGGTGGTCCTGCGGGTCCACCCCCGGGACCACGCCTGGCTCGCCCCCCGGCAGGGCGAGCTGGCGGACCGGGTCGGGGCCCGGCGCCTCCTCGTGGAGCCGGACCGGGCCCTGGAGGCCGGCGGCTGCGTGATCGACGCCTCCTTCGGGCGGATCGACGCCGCCGTGTCCACCCAGCTCGACGCCTTCCGGGGGGAGCTGGACCGCTACCTGCGCGCCGAGGGAAGCGGGAGGGGAGGGCGGGATGGCTGAACGCCGCGCCGCCGCCTCCGCCCGGATCGCCCGCCCCGGGGAGGAGGACCCCGCCCGCGACCCCGCCGTGGCGGCCGTGGCGAGCGCCCTGGACGGCCTCCCCGCCCGGCTGCGGGAGGTGGCCCCCCTGTCCCGGAGCGGGAGGGTCACCGACGTCATCGGGACCCTGGTGGAGGGCACCGTGCCCGGCACGGCCCTCGGGGGGCTGTGCAGGATCCAGCCGGCGGGCGGGGGCCGCCCCGTGCTGGCGGAGGTGGTCGGGTTCCGCGAGAAGCGGGTCCTGATGATGCCCTACGACGACCCGGTCGGGCTCTCCCACGGCAGCCCGGTGATCCCGGTGAGGCGGGACTTCGAGATCCCCGTAGGGCGGGAGCTGCTCGGGCGGGTGCTGGACGGGCTCGGGGAGCCCATGGACGGCCGGGGTCCGGCGCGGGGGGTGGAGCGGGTGCCGGTGCGGGAGGGGGCGCCGCCTCCCCTGGAGAGGACGCGGATCCGCGAGCCCCTGGACATCGGCGTGCGGGCCATCGACGCCGCCCTCACCACCGCCAAGGGGCAGCGGGTGGGGATCATGGCCGGCTCGGGGGTGGGCAAGAGCACCCTCCTCGGGATGATCGCCCGGAACGTGAAGGCGGACGTGAACGTCATCGGCCTCGTCGGCGAGCGGGGCCGCGAGGTGCGGGAGTTCCTGGAGCGGGACCTGGGCCCGGAGGGGATGGCGAGGTCGGTGGTGGTGTGCGCCACCTCGGACCGCTCGCCGGTGCTGCGGGTGAAGGCGGCCTTCGTGGCCACCCGGATCTCGGAGTGGTTCCGGGACCAGGGGGCGGACGTGCTGCTGATGATGGACTCCCTCACGCGGTTCTGCATGGCCCAGCGGGAGGTGGGCCTCGCCGTCGGGGAGCCGCCGACGGCGCGGGGCTACACGCCGTCGGTCTTCTCGCTGCTCCCCCGGCTGCTGGAGCGGGCGGGGACGGCGGCCCGGGGCTCCATCACCGGCTTCTACACGGTGCTGGTGGAGGGGGACGACCACCACGACCCCGTCGCCGACGCGGCGCGTTCGATCCTCGACGGGCACCTGGTGCTGACCCGGGAGCTGGCGGACCGCAACCACTTCCCCCCCATCGACGTGCTCCGGAGCAAGAGCCGGGTGATGAACGACGTGGTGGGGGAGGAGCACCGGGACGCCGCGGGGGCCCTCCGGGAGGTCCTGGCCGACTACGCCGAGGCCGAGGACCTGGTGAACCTGGGGGCCTACCGCGAGGGCAGCAACCCGCGGATCGACCGGGCCCTGGAGCGGATGCCGGGGATCCGGAGCTTCCTGCGGCAGGGGATCCTGGAGCGGTCCTCCCTGCCGGAGGCGGTGGCGGCGATGCGGGCCCTGGTGGGTGGCGGGGAGGCCGGGTGACGGGCCACCGCGAGGTTTCGGGACGTTCGGTGCCGGCGACCTCGCCGGCCGTGGAGGAGCCAGGATGGCGATCCCCCTGGAGAAGGTCAGGAAGATGCTCCGCTGGTCGCGCCTGGAGCGGGACGCCGCCCGGCGGGACCACCTGCGGCTGGTGGGGGTGGAGGCGGAGCGCCGGGCCGAGAGCGCCCGCTCCGAGGCGTTCGCCCAGGAGGTGGCGGGCTGGACCGGCGAGGCCGAGGCCGCGGCGGACCGGGCCTTCTTCGAGCGCTACGAACAGGCCCTCCAGGCGAGGCTGGAGGGGGATCGGAGCCGGCTGCGGCGGGCGGAGGGAGAGGCGGAGCGCCAGCAGGGGCGCGTCGTGGAGGCCCACGGGCGGGTGCGGACCTGGGAGCGGTTCGTGGACCGGCGGGTGGATAGGGAGCGGGACGAGGAGCGGCGCGCGTGGATGACCGAGATGGACGAGGCGGCCCTGCGCCGCGGCCCCCCGAAGGGGGCCCTGTGACGGCCGCCCGGCGGAAGGCGGGCCTCGGGATCCTGCTGGCCCTGTCCCTGGTGGGGGGGCTCGCCGTCGCCAGCTCCGCGGGCGGGGGCGGAGGGGCCAAGGCGCCGGCCCCGCCGCCCCCCGCGGCGGCCCCGCCGTGCCCCGAGCCCGAGCCCGACGGGCGCGCCCTCCTGCGGGCGGTCTCGGAGCGCAACGCCGCCCTGGACTCCCGGGAGAGGCTGCTGGCGATGCGGGAGCAGGAGATCGAACTCCGGCAGGAGGAGCTGGATGCCCGGGTCCGCGCCCTGGGCGTCCTCCGCTCCGAGGCGGGCCGTGCCGGGGCCCTGGAGGCGGCGGCCGGGGCGGAGCGGGCACGGGAGGAGGCGAAGCGGGCCGAGGAGAGGGTCGCCTCCCTGGGGAAGGTGGTGTCGCAGATGAAGGCGGCCCCCGCCGCCGCCTTCCTGGAGGGGCTGGAGCCCGAGACCGCCCGGGCCCTGCTGGGCCGCCTCCCGCCCCGGCAGGGGGCCAAGGTGCTGGAGAAGCTCGCGCCCGCGTACCGGGAGGTTCTCGGCGCGGCCCTGGTGGGGGCCCCCGCGGTCCCTCCCCGGGGCGCGGGTCCGGCGGCTCCGGTGGCGCCGCCCGCCGCCGCGCCGGCGCCCCCCGCGGCGGGAGCGGACCTCGCCCCGGCACCGGAAGGGATCCCCCGGGCCGAGGCCCCGCCCGGGGTGGGGCCATGAGGGGCGCGGCCCTGGCTCCGATCCCGCTCCTGGCGGGCGGTGGAGCGCCCCTCCCGAGCCCCGGCGACGCCCCGGAGGGCCCGAGGCCGCCCGGCAGGGACGGCGGCGGGGAGTTCGAGCGCCTCGTGGCGGAGGCGGGGCAGGCCCCGCCCCCCGGGGCGGGGCGGCGGGCCGCCCGGGGCGAGGGGAAGGCCGGGGTCCGGCACGGCGATCCGCCGGGGAAGCTCCCGGCGAGGGTGGAGGTCCCGCCGTGGCGGGAGGAGGTCGCCGAACTCCCCGGGGCGCTCCTGGCCCTGGGAGACGGGGATCCGGCCCAGGGGAGGATCCCGGAGGAGGACCGCCCGGAGCCGGTGGCCCCCGCCCACGCCGCGCCCGCGCCGCCGGACCCGTCCCCTCCGCCGGCTCCCGTGGCGATGGCGGTGGCGGAGCCGGGCGGGGGCCCGCCTCCCGACCCGTCCGTCCCGGTGGGGGTGGAGCAGGCCGCGGGGGCGGGGGAGGGCGTGGACCGCCGGTGTGGCAGGGAAGGGGAGGTCGCCGAGCCCCGGGTCCCGGACTCCCGGTCTGCCGGGGAGGAGGGGCGCGCCCCCGGGGCGACGGGGATCGAGGCCGCCCCGGTGGCTGGCGCAGAGGCGGACCCCGTCCCGCCGCACGCGGCCGGAGGCGCGGGCGGGGTGGAGGTGTCGGGGCCTTCGTCCCCCGCGGCCCCGCCCCCAGCCCCCGCGCCCGGGTCCCTCCCGGGGCGGTCCCCCGAGCCGCCCGCGCCCCTCCCCGGGGGTCACCTGGGACCGGACGATACCGAGGTGCGCCTAGGCGCTGCGGGGTGGGCGACCCTGCGGATCGAAGACGACGAGGGCCCCCTGGAGGCCCGGCTGCGGGTGCGGGACCAGTCCGTGGAGCTGGAGCTGGCCCTGCCCGAGCCCCTGAGGGTCCGGGCGGAGGGGGAGGCCGATCGGCTCCGGGCCCACCTCGCGGACGCGGGCCTGGACCTCGCCCGCATGGCGTTCCGGGAGGCGGGGAGCGGGCCCGCCGGGGGGAGGTCCGGGGGCCCGGCGAGCGCCGGGGCGGACCGGGGAGGGGAGGGGCGGGAGGGACCGGAGGATGGGGGCGCGGGGAGTGAGGGACCGGCACCGGGACGCGCCGGGACGGGGTTGCTGTATCGCGTCGCGTGAGACGCGGAACCGGATCGAGCCGGCCCCGCGAGGCCGGCGGGAGGGAGCGGGATGTCCAGCATCGACGTCGGCGCCGCGACGGCGCTCTATGGGACCGGACAGGGCGCGGGGACGGCGCCGGAGGTGGCGGGGGCCGAGCTGGGGCAGGACCAGTTCCTGACGCTGCTGGTCACCCAGCTCCAGTCCCAGGACCCCCTGAACCCCCAGGACCCCCAGGAGTTCGTGGCCCAGCTCGCCCAGTTCAGCCAGGTGGAGCAGCTCATGGCCGCCAACGCCCGCCTGGACGGGGTGATGCAGGGGATGCTGGCGCTGAACAACCTCGCCGCCCTGGACCTGGTGGGGACCGAGGTGGTGGCCGTGTCCGACCAGATCACCCTGGGCGGCGAGGGTGGAGGCGACCTGGCGTTCCACTCCGGTGGGGCGGGCACGGCGACCGTGGTGGTGACGGACTCCGCGGGGGACGTGGTCTACACCCGCACCGTGGACGCCCAGGAGGGCCTCAACGAGCTGCCGTGGGACGGCCGCGACTCCGAGGGGGACCTCCTGCCCGCCGGGGAGTACGGCGTCTCGGTCACGGTGACGGGTGCCGACGGCGAGGCCGTGGACGCCCAACCCTGCCGGGTGGGCACGGTGGAGGGGGTGTCGTTCGAGAGCGGCACCGCGGAGCTGCTGGTGGACGGGGTCGCGGTGGCCCTGTCGGACATCGTGTCGGTGCGGCCCGTGGACGGGGGCGAGCCGGAGGGGGCGGCCGGCGAGGACGCCCAGGACGGGGGCGAGCCGGGGGAGGAGGAGGCCGTGGCGGGGGCGGACCCGGCCGCGGCCGGCGAGGCCAAGGTGAAGGGCGGGATCGACGCGCCGGCCCGCCAGGAGGCCGGGGGGATCGCCGCCCGGGCCGCCTACGCATACCAGGAGTTCGTCGACCTCGGGGCCCTGCTCGGGGGCAGGATGTAGGGGGAGAGGCGGAGACGGACGGGAACGGACCACGAGGCCGCCCGAGGAAGGGCGGTGAGGAAGGACGGGAAGATGTCGGTGTTCACTGCGCTCAACACGGGGGTGACCGGGCTCGGCTCCAACGGGCTGGCCCTCGAGGTCATCGGGGACAACATCGCGAACCTCAACACCACCGCCTTCAAGAGCGGTCGCGCGGAGTTCCGGGACCTGATGTTCCAGGACGTCGCCGTCGCCGGTGCCCGGGGACAGCTCGGCCTCGGCTCCTTCCTCGGGGGGATCGGCGAGACCTTCGGGCAGGGATCCCTCCAGACCACCAGCCGGGACACGGACTTCGCGGTCAACGGCGACGGCTTCTTCGTCTTCCGCGACGCCGCCGGGACTCCCCTCTACAGCCGCGCCGGAGCGCTGACCCTGGCCGCCGACGGGACGCTGGTGAACGGGGCTGGCATGGTGCTCCAGGGCTACCCCGCCGACGCCTCGGGCAACGTCTCGTCGAGCCTGGGGGACCTGGTGATCGACCGCACCCCCCTGGCGGCCCAGGCCACCACCGAGGTGGTGATCGACGGGAACCTCGATCCCGACGCCGACGTCGTCGCATCGTGGGTCGGCGCCCTGCCCACGACCCTGGAGGAGGCGGACGCCTCGGCGACGGCCCGCACCTCCATGACGATCTACGACAGCCTGGGGGCCGCCCACACCCTCGACGTGTACTTCGTCAAGACCGGCTCCGACACCTGGGAGTACTACGCCGCCGTGGACGCCTCGGAGATCGATCCCCCCGGGACCGAGGGGGACCTGGCCCTGGTGGCCCAGGGGGACCTCACCTTCGACGGGGACGGGAACCTGACGTCGCTGAACGAGGTCGTCCCGCCGTCCGTGACCTTCGAGGGCGCGTCGCCCCTGAGCTTCGATCTGGACCTGGGCGATCCCGCCGACACCTCCTCCGAGGGCTCCCTGACCCACTACGGGGACGGCGCGGCGGGGGGCGACAGCGCCAACGCGTTCACCCGGCTCCACCAGGACGGATACGCCTCGGGGGACTACGCCAGCTTCACCCTGGAGCCCGACGGCACGGTGACGGCGGTGTACGACAACGGCGAGACCCGCACCATCGGCAGGCTCGCCCTGGCGACCTTCGCCAGCACCGCCGGCCTGGAGCGGGCCGGCAACTCGATGTACGCCGCGGGCAAGGCGTCGGGGGAGCCTCTCCTGGGGGCGGCCGGCGAGGGGGGCCGCGGGGACGTCTACGCCTACATGCTGGAGGCGAGCAACGTCGACCTGGAGGAGCAGTTCGTCCAGATGATCACCGCCCAGCGCGGCTACGAGGCCTCCGCGAAGGTGATCAGCACCGCCGACGAGATGCTCCAGACCCTGACCAACGTGCTGTGACCGCCCGGCGCCCGCCCACCTGCCGTCAGAACAGCTCCGCACCCGAGTACACGTAGACCGCACCCGCCCCCGCGTAAGGGTCGTCCGCCGACGGCACCCCCAGGATCACGTCCGTCCTGCCGTCCCCGTCCACGTCCGCCCCCCCGATCACCTGCCCGACCTGGTCCCCCGGGGCGGTCCCGAGGAAGCAGACCGGGGAGGAGGCGAGGGAGACGTCGCCCCGGGCGCTGCCGGAGACCAGGTAGGCGATCCCGGCGTTGCTGGCGCCGGGGCTGGCGCTGGGCGCGCCCACCAGGACGTCCCCCGAGCCGTCGCCGTCCACGTCCCCCGCGAACGCCACCGCGAAGCCGGCCTGGTCGGCCGTCTCGACGCCGGCGAGGCGCGCGTCGGCGTCGACGAGCGTCCCGCTGCCCGTGACGGGGCCGAGGAGCACGTAGGCCATCCCGGCGTCCACGGCGACGGTGTTGCGACCGGGGGCCCCCGCGAGCACGTCCGCGAGCCCGTCCCCGTCCACGTCCCCCACAGCCACCGAGATCCCCGCCCGGTCGTCCGCCGCCTCCCCGAGGAGGACCGCGTCGGCGTCGGCGAGGTCCACGGTCCCCGCGATGGGTCCGAGGACGACGTAGACGGCCCCCGCGTCGGACCCGCCGCTGTCCCGCCCCGGCGCCCCCACGACGACGTCGGCGATCCCGTCCCCGTCCACGTCCCCCACCGCCAGCGCGGACCCCGCGGAGTCCTCCGCGGACTCGCCGGCGAGGGTCCCGCTGGCCGAGTCCGGGCCCATCGACCCCGCGGCCGGGCCGGAGAACACGTAGACCGCCCCCGAGCCGGTCCCGCCGGGCCGTGCGCCGGGAGCGGACACCACCAGGTCCGGGACCCCGTCCCCGTCGACGTCCCCCGCGGCGACGGCGGTGCCGGCGTGATCGTCCCCCTCGCCGCCGTAGGTCCGGGCGGCCCCCGCGGTGAGGGCGTGGTCGGGGGCCAGGGGACCGGCGAGCAGGTAGGCCGCCCCCGCCTGCGCCAGCGTGCTGCCCCCCAGGCGGTTCGAGGCCCCGGGGGACCCCACCAGGGCGTCGGCCACCCCGTCGCCGTCGACGTCCCCGGCGAGGGCCACCGACCAGCCCGCGCGGGCCTCGCCCTCCTCGCCGTAGGACCACGCGGGAGCATCGGACAGCGAAGCATCGGCGGTGATGGGGCCGGGCACCAGGTACACGACGCCGGTGTCGGTGCCGTGGGCGTCCACGTTGATGGCGCCCACGAGCAGGTCCGCCACGCCGTCTCCGTCCAGGTCGCCCGCGGCGACGGACCAGCCGGCGAAGTCGTTCACCGCCCCGCCCCGGAGGACCGCCGAGGCGTCGTCCAGGCCCATGAGCTTGCCCTCGTGGGTGGGGGGCGAGGAGTCGTCGTCCGCCGCGGTGTCGTCGTCCGCCGCCGAGTCGTCGTCCGCGCCGGAGTCGTCGTCGCCGGCGGTGTCGTCGTCGACCGCCGCCGAGTCGTCGTCGGGTCCGTCGTCCCCCGGCGGGCACGCGGCCAGGGGGAACAGGAGCGCGCAGGCCGCCCGCGCGAGCCAGGATCGATGCACGTCGCCTCCCGGGCGGCCCGGGCCGCCCGCTCCCGGTGGGGGACCGGGGCGCCAGTCTACACTCCGGGCTCCCGCTCAGTCCTTCCCGCCTCGCCCCCCAAGCAGCCCCAGGACGGCGACGAAGAGCGCCGAGCCCGCCACCGCCCACACGATGGGGAACCGCTCGCCTCCGACCGTCACCTCGTAGAAGCGGGGCAGCTCGGCGGCGTCGGCGATCATCCGGCCCAGCACCGCCCCGATGAACCCCAGCACGATGGAGCCGAGGCACCCGATCCGACTCCGGCCCGCGATGCGCGCCCCCACCGATCCCGTCAAGAACGCGATGGTCAGCAAGACGACGACGCCCATGGGACTCACGGCCTCCCTCCTCCCCTTCCCCGCCCGGCCGGACCGGGGCGCCCCGGAGGCCGGAGCGGCGGCGGTCACGGAGGCGGGCGAGGCGCGAAGGGTATCACGGCCCGGCGCGGGGGGGCGGCGGGCCGGAGCTCGGGCGTGCCCACCGGCTGTGGAACCGTGGTATGTTCGAACCCGCCCGCTCCCGTGGAGCGCACCGATGCCGCTGAACGACGTGTCCGGCAGTCCCGAAGAGCAGATCCTCGAGTTCCCGGTGCTGCCACGCGGGCCCCAGGCCGACGATCCCGAGGCCCTCCGGGAGGAGGTGATCGCCCTCCACGGCCGGCTCAAGCAGGCCAGGGCGCGGCTCCGGGAGTACGACGGGGCCGCCCGCGCCTACCGGGGCGAGAGGGAGCTGTACCGCTCCATCTGCAACCACATGGTCTCCCTCGGGGGGGAGCGCTCCCTCGGCCCCTTCCTGGAGGGCGCACTCCAGGCCATCCACCGGATGACCCGCGCCGAGCGCGGTTGCATCGTCGTCTACCACGCCGGCGCCGGCGGCGCCGCGACCACGGTCCTCAAGACGATCCAGTTCGCCGAGAGCGACGCCGGCTTCCTCCACGACCAGATCAGCGGCGGGATCATCGGCGAGGTCCGCACCACCGGCCGGACCGTCCACTCCCGCTGCGCGGTCGAGGACGACCAGTTCCGCGGGTACGCCTCGGTGCACCGCATGGCCCTGCGGTCGGTGCTCTGCGTCCCCATCCCGGCGCCGTCGGGGGGGGCAGGCTCCCAGGTCCTGGGCGCCCTCTACCTGGACAACCGCCACGTCGAGGACGTCTTCTCGCAGGAGGCCCGCCAGGCCATAGAGCTGTTCGGCCGCTACCTCGGCCTGTGGATCGATCAGCACGCCCGGGGCGTCTCCACGCGGTCCGACGACCCCACCCGCCCGTTCCGGACGGGCGGGCAGTTCAAGGAGGTGGTGGGGCGCTCCCCCGCCGTCGCCGCGCTGCTCGAAGAGATGGACCGCATCGTCCGCAAGGGGATCTTCGAGAACACCCTGATCACCGGCGAGACCGGCACCGGCAAGGACCTGGTCGCCCGGTGCCTGCACGCCTACAGCGGCCGCCGGGACCAGCCCTTCGTAGCCATCAACTGTGCCGCCCTGCCCGAGAACCTGCTGGAGAGCGAGCTGTTCGGGTCCGTCGCCGGGGCCTTCACCCACGCCCGGACCCGCCGCGGCCTGCTGGAGGAGGCCACCGGGGGCGTGTGCTTCCTGGACGAGATCGGCGAGCTGCCCCTGCACCTCCAGGCGAAGCTCCTCCGGGCCCTGCAGGAGCGCCGCGTGAGGCGGGTAGGGTCGAACCGCGAGGTGGCCGTAGACATCTGGCTGATGGCCGCCACCAACCGCGACCTGGAGCAGGAGGTCCGGGAGGGCAGGTTCCGGACCGATCTCTTCTATCGACTGAACGTCATCCGGCTGTCGATCCCGCCGCTCCGGGACCGCCCCGACGACAGCGTCGAGCTCGCCCGGGTATTCCTCCAGCGGGAGGTCACCAAGCCCTACGTGAGCGCCCGCTTCCTCTCGCCGGAGGCGGCGGAGGCCATCCGGTCGCACCCGTGGCCGGGCAACGCCCGGGAGCTGGAGCACGCCGTGCAGAAGGCCGCGGTGCGGGCCACCGGTCCCTACGTCACCCCCGGGGACCTGGACCTCGACGACGGCACCGCCGCCCCCCCGGCCCGGGCGGCGGGACCGAGCTGGAAGGAGGCGAACTCCGACTTCCAGAGGCGCTACCTCGTCTGGGCCATCGAGGAGTGGGGGCCGGGGATCACCGAGATCGCCCGCAAGCTGGGTCTGCACCGCACGTACCTATACAAGCTCCTCCAGAAGCACGGTCTGTCGGGGGTCGTCGCCGCCGAGGAGCCGGACCCCGCGGCACCCGGGCGGGGGTAGGCGGTCGTGACTCCCGATCCCCCGCGACTGACGTCGTTCGCCCCGGACTCCGACCTCGACGACTGGCCCGACGGACCTCCGAGCGACGACCTCAGCAAGCTCGCCCTGACCGGCGAGTTCGTGGACGAGGGGCTCGGCACCCTCTCCGAGGCGGCGCGCACCGCCGGGGGGACCGGGACGGCGGGCCAGGCCACCCCCCGCCTGACGGGTGCCGAGGACCTGGACAGCGCGCTGCGGCTCCTGGGTCGGCCCGGGCGGTACCGCCTGGTGCGGGTGCTGGGGGAGGGGGGCATGGGGACCGTCTTCGAGTACGAGGACGTGCTCCTCCGGCGCTCCATCGCCCTGAAGGTGCCCCACGCCGAGATGGCGGGGTCGACGTCCTTCGTGCGCCGGTTCATCCGCGAGGCCCAGATCACCGCGCAGCTCGAGCACCCGAACATCGTGCCCCTCCACGACCTGGTGAGGGCCCCCGACGGGAACCTCGCCTACGTGATGAAGAGGGTCGAGGGTCAGCCCCTCTCCGAGGTGCTGGAGAAGCACCGCCGGGGCGATCCCGAGGCGCGGCGGCGGTGGGGGTCCCGGGCGTTGCTCCTGGTCTTCCGGCAGGTGTGCGGCGCTCTGGCCTTCGCCCACGACCGCGGCGTGATCCACCGGGACGTGAAGCCGGACAACGTCCTGGTGGGCCAGTACGGCGAGGTGCTGCTTACCGACTGGGGGCTGGCGAAGCCCTACGGCGTGGAGGGGGGGGACATCCCCTCGGACGAGGTCCAGACGTCGCTGCACGGCACCGGGCGGACGTGGCCCGGAGGCGGGAGGACCGGCCCGCCGGCGGTCATGTCCGTGGACCGGACCCGGGTCAAGGGGGTGCTGGGGGCCCTCCGTTTCGTGGCCCCCGAGCAGATCGAGGGCTCCTCCGATCCCATGGGGCCCCCCTCGGACGTCTACTCCCTGGGGGTGATCCTCTACTGCATCCTGACGGGGCAGACGCCGTTCACGCCGGGCCGCACCGAGGACATCGAGGCGTTCAAGGTCCGGGTCCGCTCCTACCCGCCGCCGCCCCCGAGCCGCCGCAGCCAGTGGGGGTCCATCGACCCCGCCCTGGAGCGGATCTGCCTGCGGTGCCTCGAGAAGAAGCCCGCCGACCGGTACCCCCACGCCGGGGCCCTGTACGAGGACCTGGAGGTCTTCCTGGAGGGGGTGAAGGAGAAGGAGCGCCGGCAGGAGCTGGCCTCCGCGGCCATCGACCGCGCCCGCGCCCAGCGGCGGAGGTACGAGGAGCTGACGACCTGGCTCGCCCAAGCGCGCCGGCAGGCCAAGGAGCTGGAGTCGAGGACGCCTCCTTTCGCGGCGGCCGAGCAGAAGAGGGGCTTCTGGGAGGCCCAGGACCGGGCCCAGCAGCTCGGCGTGGTGCGGATCCACGTCTTCGGCGAGATCGTGAACGCCCTCCGGGAGGCGCTGGGCCACGACCCGGCGAGCCGCGACGCGCGCCACCTCCTCGCCGAGGGTTACCTCGACCGCGCCCTGGAGGCCGAGGAGGCGGGGGACCTGCTCCAGCGGGCCTACTACGAGGACCTCCTCCGCGCCTGCGAGGACGCCCGGGTGTGGGCCCGGTGGAAGTCGGGGGGGCGGTTCACGGTGACCTCCCACCCCCCCGGGGCCCTGGTGCGGGTGGCGCGGTACCACGAGGAGCAGCGGGTCCTGGTGCCGGGGGAGGCGCAGGTGCGGGGGATCACCCCGGTGGCCGAGTTCGAGCTGGCGCAGGGCAGCTACCTGGTGACCCTGGAGGCGCCGGGGATGGCCCCCGCGCGGCTGCCGGTCTCCGTCGGGCGGGGCGAGCGGCGCCAGGCCGACGTGCCCCTGTTCACGGCCGAGGAGATCGGGGAGGGCTACGCCTACGTGCCCCCGGGCCCCTACTACTCGGGGGGGGATCCCGAGTGGGACGCCACCCCCCGGGAGGAGATCCACGTCGGCGCCTTCGCCATGGGCGTCCTGCCGGTGACCGCCGAGCAGTACCGGGACTTCCTCAACGCCCTCGCGGAGCGGGACCCCGCCGAGGCCCAGGCCCGGGCCCCCCGGGACCCCGTGGAGGGGGCGCCCCTGTGGACCGCCGACGCGGCGGGACGGTTCCACGTGCCGGAGGTGGACGCCCGGGGCAACCGCTGGCAGGGGCGCCTGCCGATCTTCCTGGTCAGCGCCCTGGACGCCGATGCGTACTGCCGCTGGCGCAGCGAGGTGGAGGGCGCCGAGGTGAGGCTCCCCACGCGGTGGGAGTGGGAGAAGGCCGGTCGGGGCACCGACGGCCGCTACTTCCCCTGGGGGAACACCTTCGACCCCGGCTTCTGCAAGATGCGGGAGTCCCGGCCGGGCAACAACCCCGAGCCCGAGCCCGTCGGGGCCTTCCCCACCGACGAGTCCCCGTACGGCGTGCGGGACCTCGCGGGGGGGATCGCCGAGTGGTGCGGCTCGTGGGAGAGCGAGGAGCAGGGGAGGCGCTTCCTGGGCGGGGGGGCCTGGTTCACCCACGCCCGGAACTGCCGCCTGGGGCGCCGGTTCGGCTTCAAGCACACCGACGTCTCCGGCGGAGTGGGGTTCCGGGTGTGCAAGACCATGGGGGGCGCGGGGGCGGGGGCGCGGGAGGCGAGGGAGAGTTTCCCTCAGCGTGCGGACTCCGCGGGCCCGCCCGCCGCCCCGTCCTCGTCGTCCCCGGGGCCCGACTCCACCAGGGCGATGGCGGCCCGCACCTGGTCCCTGTTGCCGACGAGGTAGAGCACGTCCGCGGCACGGATCCGCTCGTTGGGCTGGACGTGGGTGCCCACCTCGCCCCCCCGGGAGATGGCGATGAGCGTCGCCCCGGTGCGCTTGCGGAGCTCCGACTCGGCGATGGAGCGCCCGTCCACCCAGGCCGACTCCCGGACCAGCACGCTCTCCACCTTGAGCTCGCTGAGGTCCCGGATCTCCCCCAGCTTCCGGCGGGGCATCGTCACGGCGCGCACGACGGGCGTGCCCCGCAGGCGCGCGTGCTCCACCCGGTCGTCGATGACGTTGCGGGGCATGTCGGAGCGCCTGAGGACCCGGGCGATCACCTCCAGGGACGCTTCGAACTCCTGGGCCACCACGTCGTCGGCGCCGGCCTTCTCCAGAGAGGCGATCTCCGCCAGGTAGCGGGTCCGCACCGTCAGGGGCACCGTGGGGGAGATCCTTCGGACCGTCTGGACGGCGCGGCGGGTGGCGTCGGGGTCGTTCAGCAGGACCACCACCGAGCGGGCGGTGGCGACGCCGACGCGCTCCAGGATCTCCTCGCTGGTGACGTCGCCGTACCGGACGGGCTCTCCCCTCTCCCGGGAGGCCCGCACCCGCTCCACGGCGATGTCCACGGCGACGCACGGGATCTCGGCGTCGCCGAGTGCCTCCACCAGGAGCTGCCCCCCGAGGCCGTAGCCGAGGACGACGACGTGGTCCCGGGTCCCCGCCTGCCCCGGGCGCTCCGGGGTCGGCCGGAGGCCGAGGACGCCCTCGATCCCCCGCAGGCGCGCCGCTCCCGCCGCCAGGTGGGGCCCCATCCGGACCAGCAGGGGGGTGAGGGTCATGGTGATCACGCTGGCGGCGACGAACAGGCGCCCGTGGGCGGCGGCGAGCAGGCCCACGTCCGCCCCCAGTCGGGCGAGGACGAAGGAGAACTCCCCGATCTGGGCCAGCGCGGTCCCGGCGAGGACCGCCACCCGGATGGGGAAGCGCATCACCATGGAGGCGAGGCCGACGATGGACGCCTTCCCCACCAGGACGGCCAGCACCCCCGCGCCGACCGCCACGGGGCTCTCGACGATCACCGAGGCGTCCAGGAGCATGCCGATGGAGACGAAGAACAGGCTCGACAGGATGTCCCGCAAGGGCAGCACGTCCGCCAGGGCCTGGTTCCCGTACTCCGAGTCGGCCAGGGCGAGGCCCGCCAGGAAGGCGCCCAGGGCCAGGGAGAGGCCCACCAGCGAGGTGAGCCAGGCGACCCCCGCCCCGATCAGCAGCACGGCCAGGACGAACACGTCCCGCTTCCGGGTGGCCGCCACCAGCCCCAGCACCCGGGGGATGGCGATCCGCCCGAGGAACAGGGTCCCCACCACCACCGCCGCGGCCTTCAGCAGGGCCAGGGCGATGGCGCCCAGCCCCGAGCCGGCGCCGGCGAGCAGCGGCGTGAGCAGCATCATCGGCACCACGCACAGGTCCTGGAACAGCAGGACGCCGAGGATCACCCGGCCGTGGGGAGCGTCGGTCTCGCCCCGCTCGTCGAGGGCGCGGAGCACGATGGCGGTGCTGGACAGGGCCACCAGGAAGCCCAGGAAGAGGCCCGACGCCACCGTCGCCCCCGCCAGCGCCGCGATGGCGACGCAGGCGAGGAGGGTGAGGCCGACCTGGAGGCTGCCCCCGAGGGCGATGTACCGCCCGATCCGGCGCAGGTGCTCCAGGGAGAACTCCAGGCCGATGGTGAACAGCAGGAGCGCGACGCCGATCTCGGCCATCGCCTCGATGCGGTGGGGATCGGTCACCCAGCCGACCCCGCTCGGCCCGATGATGGCCCCCGCCACCACCAGGCCCGCGATGGTGGGGAAGCGGATCCGGTCCAGCAGCAGCACCACCACCACCGCGGCGCCGAAGACGACGACCAGTTGCCCGAGGAGCGGTGTGATGTCCATCCTGTCCCTGGGCGTCCGGTCCGGCCGCGACCCCGGCGACGGGGAGGCCGCGGGGGGCGGTGGAGCGCGCCCATGCTATCCTATCCGCCGCGCCGCGTCGCACGCGGCGAGGGCCTCGACGTTCTCAGGAGGTGTCTCGTGGGTCTCGGCATCCGTTCCAAGCTGCGGAGCCTCAGTCACATGATCATGGGCGATCCGCCCGCGTCCGGGCGCCCCGCGGGGGGCGCCCCCCCGGCGGACTCCGGCCCTCCTCGGCCCCGGCCCTCGTCCGCCCCGCCCGCCCCCCCGGCACCCGCGGAGCGGGGACCCGACGAGGTGGACGCCTTCATCACGGGGGAGATCGCGAAGGCCCGCCTGGTGATCTTCATGAAGGGCAACCCCGCGGAGCCCCGGTGCGGGTTCTCGGCCGCGGCGGTGGAGATCGCCCAGGCCTCCGGGGTCGGGTTCCACACCGTCGACGTGCTGTCGGAGCCGGGCGTGCGGGACGGCGTCAAGGCCCGCACCCAGTGGCCGACCATCCCCCAGGTCTTCATCGACGGGAAGTTCGTGGGGGGCTCCGACATCTTCCGCGAGATGTGGGAGAGCGGCGAGGTCCGGCGGACCCTCTCCGGACCTCCGGTGGGCTGAGCCCGGCGCGACCCCTGGCGCGCCCGTCGCCGGAGCGCAGGACATCCGCCCGACACCCCGGGGGGGCAGGCACATGGACTCGTTGCGGGAGCGCCTCCGGGACCTCGGCCTCGCCCCCACGCCCGACGCCCTCGGGCGCGCCCGGGAGGCCATGGCGGCGCGCCTGCGGGAGGGGGCCGCCGCCGACGGCGGGGAGGCGGCGATGCTGCCGGCGTGGCTCGCTCCGCCGCGGCCGGGGCTCCGGGGCGAGGCGGTGGCCGTCGACGCGGGCGGCACCCACCTGAGGGCCGCCCGGGTGGTGGTGGGGGGGGCGGGAGCGGTGGAGCCCCGGATCCTCCAGGCCCCCCTGCCCGGCGCGGCGGGCTCGGGGACCGCCACCGCCGCGGAGTTCTTCGGCGCCCACGCGGGCCTGGTGGGGCGCCTCGGGGCGCCGCCGGGCACCCCCATCGGCTACTGCTTCTCGTACCCCAGCCGGGTGCTGCCCGACGGGGACGCGGTGCTGCTGCGCTGGACCAAGGAGGTCCGGGTCCCCGGCGTGGAGGGGCGGAGGGTGGGGACCCTGTTGTCGGAGGCCCTCGCGGCCGCGGGGATCGTCCCCGGTCCCGTCTTCGTGCTCAACGACACCATCGCCGCCCTGGCCGCGGGCTCCATCGGGCCGGGGGTCGATCCGGCGCGGGCGGTGGGCCTGGTGGTGGGCACGGGGACGAACATGGGCGCGTTCCTGCCCACCGCCGCCGTCGGGAAGCTGCCCCCCGGGGCGTGGCCCCACGACCGGATCGCGGTGAACTTCGAGTCCGGCGGCCTCGTGCCCCCATGCCTCGGGCCCGTGGACGACGAGGTGGACCGCTCGTCGCTCCAGCCCGGCCTCCAGCGCTTCGAGAAGGCGGTGTCCGGCGCCTACCTGGGGCGGATCTTCCGCGCCGCGGCCCCGCGCCTGGGCGCCGACCTGCCGGTGCTGGAGGGGGAGGGGGCCGAGGTCTCCGCCCTGGCGGAGGCGGAGCCCCGCTCCGTCCGCGGCCTGCTGGCGCGGGCGGTCCTGGACCGATCGGCCGACCTCGTCGCGGCGGCCCTGGCGGCGGCCGCGGACGTGATCGGGGCGGAGGGGAGCCTCCACGTCTGCGCCGAGGGGAGTCTGGTGGAGCGGGCCCCGGGCTACCGGCAGCGGGTGCTGGCCACCCTGGGGGGACTGCTTCCGGGCGCCCGGATCACCCTCCGATCCGAGGGCCACGCGAACCTGAGGGGAGGCGGGCTGGCGGTGCTGGCCCACGCCGCCGCGATCCGGGGGGACCGGTAACGCGGGGCGGGCCGGTGGAGCGGGCGGAGGCGGGTCAGTGGAGGGCGGCGATCAGGGGGGCGATGAGCAGGGAGACGACGCTCATCACCTTGATCAGGATCGACACGCCGGGACCCGAGGTGTCCTTGAAGGGGTCGCCGACGGTGTCGCCCACCACGGCGGCCTTGTGCGCGGCGCTGCCCTTGGCGTGGCCCGTCATGCCGCCCTTCTCGATGTACTTCTTGGCGTTGTCCCAGGCGCCCCCGGCGTTGGCCATGAACAGCGACATGCTGGCGCCCACGGCCACCGAGCCCGCCAGCATCCCCGCCAGGGCCTCGGGGCCCGCGATGAAGCCGATGAGGACCGGGGCCACCACGGCGGTCATGCCGGGGAGCAGCATCTCCCGCAGGGCCGACTTGGTGGCGATGTCGACGATGCGGGCCGGCTGGGGCTCCGCCTGGCCCTGGAGGAGGCCGGGGATCTCCCGGAACTGGCGGCCGATCTCCTCGACGATGGCGCCCGCGGCGCGGCCCACGGCGAGCATCGTGGTGGAGCCCACGATGAACGGCAGCACCGCGCCCACCAGGATCCCGATGAGGATCTGGGGATCGGTGATGGACAGCTCCATCCCGCCCAGGCCCCGGGACTCCCGGACGTGGTTGACCTCGAGGTTGAAGGCGGAGAAGAGGGCGATCACCGTCAGGGTCGCCGAGCCGATGGCGAAGCCCTTGCCGATGGCGGCGGTGGTGTTCCCGACGGAGTCCAGCTCGTCGGTGATGGCCCGCACCTCCTTGCCGAGGCCGCTCATCTCGGAGATCCCCCCCGCGTTGTCGGCGATGGGGCCGTAGGCGTCGACGGTCATGACGATGGCGGTCCCGGCGAGCATCCCCACCGCGCTGAGGGCGATCCCGTAGAGGCCCAGGTCGCCCATGGCCTGGTTCGCGGCCCAGGCCACCGCGGCGACGGTGAGGAGGGCGACGACGACGCTCTCCATGCCGACGGCGAGGCCCTGGATCACGTTGGTCCCGGCACCGGTCTTGGACGCCTCGGCGACCTTCCGGATGGGCGCCCAAGCGGTGTAGTACTCGGTGATGAGGCCGATCACGGCGCCTCCCACAGCGCCGGCGGCGATGGCCCCCGTGACCCCCTGGCTCACCCCGAACAGGGGCATGATCACGAAGGTGACCCCCACCAGGATGATGGGGGGGAAGATCAGGGCGCTGCGGAGCACGGTGGCGGGATCGGACTTCCGCATCGCCCGGGCGGCGAAGATCCCCACCAGGCTGACGGCGAGGCCGATCCCGGCCAGCACCAGGGGGAGGGCGACGGCCACCAGGCGGATGCTGCCCGCGTCGCTGGTGGTGGGCATGAGGCCCGACAGGTGGGCGTCCGGGGCGGTCAGGGCGATGGCCATGGCGGCCACGATGGCGGCGACCAGGGACTCGTAGATGTCCGCGCCCATGCCCGCGACGTCGCCGACGTTGTCCCCCACGTTGTCGGCGATGACGCCGGGGTTCCGGGGATCGTCCTCGGGGATGTTCTCGATGACCTTCCCGGCGATGTCGGCGCCGACGTCCGCGGCCTTGGTGTAGATCCCGCCGCCCACCCGGGCGAAGAGGGCGATGGAGCTGGCACCGACGGCGAAGGAGTGGAGCACGGTGGGCAGCACCGCCTGGCCGCGGAAGGTCAGGTAGAGTCCGCCCAGGCCCAGCAGCGCGAGGCCGGCGACGCACAGGCCCATGACCGCGCCCCCGTCCAGGGCGGTGAGGAGCGCCTGGGGCTTGCTGCCCAGCATCGCCGCGCGGGCGGTCCGCACGTTGGCGAAGGTCGCCGCCTTCATGCCCACGAAGCCCGCGAGCAGGCTCAACACCGCGCCCAGCAGGAAGCACGAGCCCGCGACGATCCCCAGGGCGTAGGTGAGCAGCACGAAGACGACCGCCGCGTAGACCGCGAGCACCTTGTACTCGCGGGCCAGGAAGGCCATGGAGCCCTCCCGGATGTAGCCCGCGATCCGGTTCATCGTCTCGTTGCCCTCGGGCAGGGCCTTGATGCGGAAGTAGAAGTAGGTGGCGGCCACCAGGCCGACGGCGCCCGCGGCGGGCGCGGCGTAGGACCACGTGGTCAGGAGCGGGTTCGACATCTCGCGCGACCTCTGGTTGTGTCGGGCCGCCGGTTCCGGCGCGGCGGGCGCGCGAATATAGCAGAAACGTCCCCGAGGGAAGCCCGGATCCTGCGCCCTGGTGCAGCGCGGGCGCACCCCGGCGCCGCCCGGGCGCGGAGGGCGGCGGGGAAGGGCGAGGAGGGCGGGGCATCCGGGGTCCCGGTTCCCCCCTCAGCGGGCGATCCGCGAAGGTGGCGCCCCGTCGGGGCGGCGCTGGTGGTGGAGCCGGGCCGAGCCGCTGCCCTCGACGCGGATCGTCATGCCGTCCTGCCCCGCCTCGCCGCTGACGGTGACTGGGCCGGCCATCCGGATGGATCCGAAGCGGACGTCGTCGGCGTAGACCTCCATCTTCCCCAACAGGTCGATGTCCAGGCCGAAGCCCGCCGGATCCCTCATGGACATCCGCACCGAGGCATCGAAGAGGGCGATCTCCCGCCCCTCCTCCCTCCGGGACCCGGTCCGCACCAGGCCGAAGTCGGACACGGCGGCGTCCTCTTCGTACACGTCCAGGACGCCCCGGGCCACGGCGTCGGGAAGGACCACCCGCTCACCCGGGGGGAAGTCCATCCCGGCGAGGACGTCCTGGAAGGGAGCGGGTCCGCCCAGGCCGCCGTTCCGGCCCCGGACCGCCTCCGCCTCGGGCCCCGGCACGGGCTTCCCCTCGGGATCGGCGACCACGAGGGCCCCTCCCTCCCGGGCCACGAGGTAGGTCCTGCCCTGGATGGGAGAGGCCGCTTCCTGCTCGGCGGCTCCGTTCGAGCAGGCGGCCTGCCGGGCGACGTCGTAGGTGACCCGCACCCGGCTCGCCCGCCCGCCGGCGGCGTCCAGGACGACCGACCGGCCCCGGGTGGTCTCGGTGCTGGACAGGGACTGCCGCATGATCTCGTGGCCGCCCACCGTGGCGGTCACGGAGATCTCCATGTGCAGCTCCGAGTCCTCGACGAACGAGTCGCCCACCCGGTCCGGCCGCCGCGCCATGCGCCCCTCCGCGCCGGTGGCGGGGGGCGGCGCGAGGGCGAGCCCCCCGAAGAGGGCCAGCGCGGTCCAGGCCAGGTGTCGCAATCGAGACCTCCTCGTCGTTCAGGCGGTGAGCCCGGCCGCCCACCAGCGCGCCACCCGGAGCCCCAGCCGCGCCCGCACGGGGAGGGCGCCGCCCCGCGCCGCGCGCGCCGCCTGGCGGGCGAGATAGGACGGACGAAAATAGAAACGCGCGTATGCAGAACGGACGACGCGCCGCAGGTCGGCCTCGGTCCAGCCCGGGGGGATCAGGGTCTCCCGCCACTCCTCGGCGTCCGCGGGGTTGCGGACCCGGGTCGTCCGAAGCCACCCCTCCCGGACGGCCTCCTCGTAGATGGGCGTGCCCGGGAAGGGGGACAGCGTCGAGAACTGCACGAAGTCCGCGCCGATCTCCCGGCACCAGTCCATGGACGCCAGGGACTCCTCGGGGGTCTCGCCCGGGATCCCCAGCAGCACGTAAGCCACCGACTCCAGGCCCGCCTCCCGCACCTGGCGGAAGACCTCCCGGGTCCGGGCGACGGTCTGGGTCTTCCGCAGGCGGTCCAGGCTCTTCTGGTGGCCGGACTCCACGCCGAAGGCCACGGTGCGGCACCCCGCCCGGCGCATCAGGCGGAGCAGCTCCGGGTCGACGCCGTCCACCCTCGCCTCGCACTTCCACTCCAGCCGGGTGCCGGCCCGCGCCAGCCCCTCGCAGATCGCCAACACCCGGTCCCGGCGGAGGGTGAAGTTGTCGTCGAAGAGCACGGCGTAGCCGAGCCCGTACCGCCGCTCCGCCTCCAGCACCTCGCCCACCACCCGCTCCGGCGAGTGCCACCGGTACCGGGATCCCGAGACCGTCTTGTCGCAGAAGGTGCAGCGGAAGGGGCAGCCCCGACTCGTGATCAGGGTGGTCACCCCCGGGCGGGTCTGGAAGAGGTAGCCGTAGAGCGGGTTGGGGACGAGGTGCAGCGCCGGGGCCGGGAGGGCGTCGAGGTCCCGGGGGGAGGCGGCCTCGCGGAAGGGCGCCCCCCGGGTCATCACCCCCGGCGGCGGGTCCCCGCGGCCCCCCGAGGCGAGGTACGCCATCAGCTCCGCGACCGGCCCCTCCCCCTCGCCGATCACCAGGGCGTCGGCCTCGGGGACCTCATCCAGCGCGCGCTCGCGGAAGCGGGTGGCGTGGACGCCCCCCAGCACGAGGCGGGGGACGTGGGGCCGCAGCAGCCGCGCCGCCGTCCGGACGGGCTCCATCACCGGCGTCATTCCCCCCAGGCCCAGGACCTCGGGGCGCGCCGCCTTCACCCGGGCCTCCAGCGCCGGCCAGGAGAGCCCCTCGGCCTCGGCGTCCACCACGGCGACGCGGTGGCCCGCCCTCTCGGCGGCGGCGGCGACGTACAGCAGCCCCACGGGGGGGACCACCAGGCGCCGGCCGGGCCGAAGGTCCGGGGGCCGCACGAGGAGGAGGTCGACCCCCCTCCGCCCGGCGCCGAGACCGCGGAGACCGTACGAAGACCCGTTCGCGACCGTGACCATGTCGGACCCACTGTACCGCGGATGGCTTTCCGCGGCAGGACCCCATCGCTGTCGAAGCTGGTGGGGACCCGCGACCTTGGCGCAGAGCGATGGCACGCGGGCCGGGGGAGGACTACACTGGGCTCGGGAGATTGGTGATGAGTCGCTACACGCTCACCGAGCTCAAGCGGGAGACGGCCCGGCTGGTCGAGGATCTCGACGGAGGGCACGCGGTGACGCTGACCCGTCGAGGACGACCCGTCGGGGTCCTGGTGCCCGTAGAGGCCGTGACTCGTGGACAGGCCAGCGCCCACGCCGTAGCGGCGCTCTACGCCGACGGACAGATCGGTCCCGGGCCAGCCTGCAAGCTGCTCGGACTCGGGTACGTCGAGTTCCTGGACCTGGTGGGCCACCTCGGCTACGGCGTATACGATGAGGCGGCATGGCGCGAAGACCTCAAGACCGCTCGCCGCCTCCCGCCGCGCTCGTCGTCGCGGACGCTTCCCCGCTGATCTGGCTGGCCCGCATCGCTCAACTCGGCGCCCTGACCGCGGTCTTCGACCAGGTCGTCGCCCCCGGTTCAGGTGATAGAGGAGGTGACCCGCCGGCCGAAGGCGCCCGGCGCGCTGCTCCTCGCCGAAGCGGTGGAGTCCGAGCGGATCCGCCGCGTCGTCGTCACCGACGAACGTCGGGTCGCGGAGTTGTGCCTGCTTCGCCTCCATGCCGGCGAGGCGGAGGCCATTGCGCTGGCCGAGGAACTCGGTGGCGTGACGTTGCTCATCGATGAGCGACTCGGGCGTCAGGTTGCCGCCGACGCGGGGCTGCCGGTGCTTGGGACCCTCGGAGCTCTGGCGGCTGCCGCCGATCGGGGATGGCCGGTGCCACCAGCGGTCATCGAGCATCTTCACTCCCTCGGCTTCTACGCCACGCCGGGCCTGTTGCGGGCCGTTCGCACACGCCTGGCTGCCGCTGCCAGGCGGCGGCGGTCATGGCATGGCTCGTAGGATCTCTTCGCCGCCGAGTCCAGGACATCGGCCGGGAGTGACCGAGCGGAGGGTATGGGCGGAGCGGTGCGTCGTCGGGTAGTCTGGAGGCGCCGCGAGCGGCCTCGTCCCGGCCCGCCGCGGCGGGGAGGGTCCCGTGCTCGTGCCGCGCTCCTCGGCTGCGTTCCTCGCCACCCTCCTCGCCGCCCTCGCCCCGGCGCTCCCCGCCCGGGCCGGAGGGGGCCCCGATGCCTACGGCTACACCTGGCTCGACTCCCTGGACCCCGGTGGCCCCGCCTACGACTCCGGGAGCCAGCCGCCCTGGGCGGGGGGCGGTCTGTGCGAAGACGAGTGGTACACCGTCAACATCGGCTTCACGTTCCCGTTCTACGGACAGGACTACTCCAAGGCCGTGATCTCCGCCAACGGCGCCCTGTACCTCTCGAACTCCACGGTGAACACGGCCGCCGGGGGCGACGACGCCAACGCCTGCCCCCTCACCGCCGCCTCCCGCCCGCGGATCGCCGCCCTGTGGGACGACTACTTCGGGAACAACGAGTACGTGCTCTGCGGCGGGAGCACCCTGTTCATCACGTCGATCATCGGCTGGGCCACAGCCGGGGCCGCGGGGAGCCGGGTCTTCGAGCTCTCCTGGATCGACAACGAGCACTTCTCGTGCGGGACGAACGGCGCGACCTTCACGCTCAAGCTCTTCGAGGGGACGGGGGTGGTGGAGGTCCACTACCAGGACGTCACCCTCGGGAGCGCCACCTGTGACGGCGGGGCCTCGGCCACGGTGGGGATCTCCGACGCCGCGGCCCCCTCGGGCACCGGGAGCGCGCTCCAGGTCGACTGCGGCGCGGCGGGTCTGGTCGCGGCGGGCTACGCCGTGCGCTTCGTCCCCCCCGGGGCGGGGTGCGCCGACGCCGACGGGGACGGTCACGAGTCCTGGGACTGCGGCGGCGACGACTGCGCCGACACGGCGGCCTCCATCCACCCCGGCGCCGCCGAGGCGTGCAACGGGATCGACGACGACTGCGACGGGGGGATCGACGAGGGGTTCGACGCCGACGGGGACGGCGCCTCGTCCTGTGGCGGCCTGCCGGACTGCTGGGAGGGGGATCCCGGGACCCACCCGGGGGCGGCGGAGGTCGCGGACCACGTCGACAACGACTGCGACGGGGTGGTGGACGAGGGCACCGCCTCCTACGACGACGACGGGGATGGCTTCACCGAGGCCGGGGGCGACTGCGACGACGCCGATCCCGGGCGCCACCCGGGGGCTCCGGAGTCCCCGGACGGCGTGGACGACGACTGCGACGGCGTCGTCGACGAGGGGACCGCCGCCTGGGACGACGACGGAGACGGCTTCAGCGAGGACCAGGGGGACTGCGACGACTCCGACCCCGGGGCGTGGCCCGGGGCGGCGGAGGTGGCGAACGGCGCCGACGACGACTGCGACGGGACCGCCGACGACGGCCTCGGGGACGGCGACGGGGACGGGCGCCTGGCCCCTGCGGACTGCGACGACGCCGATCCCGGGGTCCACCCGGGGGCGGCGGAAGTCCCCAACGGCGTGGACGACGACTGCGACGGCCTCGTGGACGAGGGCACCGCCGCCCGGGACGACGACGGGGACGGCTTCAGCGAGGACCAGGGGGACTGCGCGGACGCCGACGCCTCCGTCCGGCCCGGTGGGAAGGAGACGGAGAACGGCGTCGACGACGACTGCGACGGGGTGGTGGACGAGGGCACCGCCGGCTCCGACGACGACGGGGACGGGTTCACCGAGAGGGGGGGAGACTGCGACGACGGCGATCCCGGTGTCCACCCGGGGGCCGCCGAGGCCGCGGACGGCGTGGACGGCGACTGCGACGGGGTGGTGGACGAGGGGACTTCCGGCTACGACGACGACGGAGACGGGGTGAGCGAGGACGGGGGCGACTGCGACGACGCCGATCCGTGGTCGGCGGCGGGGCTCGCCGAGGTGTGCGACCGGGCCGACAACGACTGCGACGGCGACGTGGACGAGGGGTGCTCGGAGGGGGAGGGGAAGGCGGAGGAGCCGGAGGGGGGCTGCGCCTGCGGGGCGGCCGGGGGACGCGGCGGTGGCGCTGCGGGCGGCCTCGGGATCGGCCTGGCCGCGCTGGTCGCCCTGGGGCGGCGCCGACGGCTGGCGGGGGGCGGTGCGGGGCTGGTGGCGATGGGCCTTCTGGCGGGGAGCTGCGGCTCCGACATCGCCCTGGTGGAGGGGGAGGGGGCCCTCACCGTCACCCCCGGCGTGCTGGACCTGGGGGCGGTGCTGATCGGGGGAGAGGGGAGGGGGACGGTGCTCCTGGACAACACCGGCCGCGCCGAGGTGAACATCGCCAGCGTGTCGGTGCAGGGGGATCCCGACGCGGCCTTCGCGGTGGAGGGGGATCCCGGGGGGGCCCTGCCCCGGGGGGAGGGCCTGGAGGTGGCGGTGCGGTTCGTCCCCGGGTCCGCGGGGCTGTTCGAGGCGGTCCTCTCCATCAACTCCGACGCCCCGGAGACCCCCCACGTGGAGGTGCTGCTCCGGGGGCAGGGGGCCTCGTCGCGGCTGGTGGTCTCCCCCCCGGCGCTGGACTTCGGGCTTGTGCCTCCGGGGGACGAGGTCTCGGCGGCGCTGACCCTGGCCGCGGAGGGGGAGGTCGCCGTCGAGGTCGACGCGCTGGAGCTGGAGGATGCCTCGGAGGCCTTCCGGCTGGTCCTGCCGGGCTCGGTGGGGGAGGCCCCCTTCGCGGTCCCGGCGTGGGGCGAGGTGGAGGTCCAGGTGTGGTTCGCGCCAGGGGACGACGGGCCGGCGGAGGCGCAACTCCGCGTGTCGTCAAGCGATCTGGCCTCGCCCGAGGTCCTCGTGCCCCTGCTGGGGAACTCCTGCGAGGAGGGGACGGCGGCGGCGGCGGACGCCGACGGGGACGGCTACTCGGCGTGCGCCGGGGACTGCGACGACGACGTGGGCCAGGCCCACCCCGGCGCCATCGAGACCCTGGACGGTCTGGACAACGACTGCGACGGGGTCGTGGACGAGGAGACGGAGGGCTACGACGACGACGGCGACGGCCACACCGAGGTGGCGGGGGACTGCGACGACACCGATCCCGGGATCCACCCGGGCGCGGCGGAGAGCGCCGACGGGGTGGACGAGGACTGCGACGGGATCATCGACGACGGCACCTCGGCCTACGACGACGATGGCGACGGAGCCTCGGAGGCGGGGGGCGACTGCGACGACGCCGATCCCGCGGTCCACCCCGGCGCCGCCGAGGCGGCGAACGGCGTGGACGACGACTGCGACGGCGTGGTGGACGAGGGCACGGAGGGCTACGACGACGACGGCGACGGCTTCAGCGAGCTGAACGGCGACTGCCACGACGCCGACCCCAGCATCCACCCCGGCGCCCCCGAGCTCGCCGACGGCGTGGACCAGGACTGCGACGGCGCGGTGGACGAGGGCACGGCGTGGGGGGACGACGACGGGGACGGCTTCGCCGAGGCGGGGGGCGACTGCGACGACACCCGGGCGACGGTCCACCCCGGGGCGACGGAGGTCGTCGGCAACGGGCGGGACGACGACTGTGACGGGGAGGTGGAGTGAGGGGGGGCGAAGGGGAGGAGGAAACGCAGAGACGCGGAGACGCGGAGGCGCAGAGGGGGGCCTCGTTCTGGTGGATGCCTGGTTCGGTGCCCGGGCGATTCCTCGATGGCACACCCAATGAACCGATTCAACGGCTCATCGAATCATCCTTCGTGTCCTTCGTGCTCTTCGTGGTGAATTCTGCCCGATCCTCCTGGTATCGCGAACGCTTCCCTTCAGCGGCACGCCACGGAGCGGATCGTCCGCTGCAACGCGTGTTCAGAGCGCCGTCATCTCAGCCGCGGCGCGCCGCCTCGATGGTGGCGATGTCGATCTTCCGCATCGTCATCATCGCATCGAACGCGCGCCTGGCGGCGGCGGGATCGGGATCGGTGATCGCGTCCGTCAGGGCCAGCGGCGTGATCTGCCAGGACAGTCCCCACTTGTCCTTGCACCAGCCGCAGGCGCTCTCCTGGCCGCCGTTGCCGACGATCGCGTTCCAGTAGCGGTCCGTCTCCGCCTGGTCCGTGGTCGCCACCTGGAACGAGAACGCCTCGCTCGGCTTGAACGCAGACCCTCCGTTGAGACCGAGACACGGGATGCCCATCACGGTGAAGAGCACCGTCAACACATCCCCCTCCTTCCCGGATGGATAGTCCCCCGGCGCACGGTGCACGGCGTCGACGGAGGAGTCCGGGAAGGTCGCGGCGTAGAACCGCGCCGCCTCCTCGGCGGTCCCGTCATACCAGAGGCACACCGTGTTCTTTGCAGTCCTGGTCATGTCGCCGCTCCTTCCTCTCGCCGTACTTGGAGGGGTGTCCAGGCTCGATCAGGTCCCGGGCTCCACCCTCGGCCTGTCCCACGGCGATGCCGCACAGTGTCGGCCCGCCACGGTGGATGTCGTCCCCGTCGAGGCGTGGCCCCAGGCCGAGAGTGGTCGGCCGTGCTCAACCGGCGCACCGACGCAGGCGCTAGTACGTCGTTCCAGAGCGAGTTCCCCAGTTTCTGAGTCCGCCTTCCAGCTCATCGGCGTCGCGGTCCCGCGAACGGGAGGCCCCGTAGGGCGGGGGCTTGTCCACCGCCGAAGCCCCGCGGCGGGGGACAAGCCCCCGCCCTACGTTCCGGATCGGGTGGGCCTGGGAACGGAGAAACTGGGGAGAAACCTTCGGAACGACGTACTAGAGCGTGAGGCCGAACAGCGTCACCTCCAGCAGCACCAGGGGGATCAGCACCAGCGCCACGACGTACGTGTAGCCCATGATGTCCCTGGCCCTCAGCCCCAGGAGGGCCAGGATCGGCAGCATCCAGAAGGGCTGCATCAGGTTGGCGATGGCCTCGCCCAGGTCGTAGGTCACCACCATCCAGCCGGCGTCCACCCCCAGCTCCCGCGCGGCCTGGAGCACGTAGGGGGCCTCCACCACCCACTTCGATCCCCCCGAGGGCACGAAGATCCCGAGGAAGGTGGAGTACAGCGAGATCAGGGCCGGGTACAGCTCGGGGCTCGCGGCCCGGACGAACAGGGAGGCGACGGCGTGGGAAAGGGCCGTGCCGGTCATCACCCCGAAGATCCCTGCGTAGAAGGGGAACTGCAGCAGCACCCCCCACACCGCCGGCGTCGCGTCCCGGAAGGCGCGCATGAGCGAGGCGGGCGTCCAGTGGAGCAGGGCGCCCAGCATCAGGAAGAACAGGTTGATGGTGTTGAAGTCGATGGCCCCCAGCATCGCCGCCACGCCCCCTCCCGCCCGGGCGGCGAAGTGCTGGAACAGGAAGGCGAAGCCCAGGGCCACCACCGGCAGGAGGAGCAGGGGGCTGTGCTCCAGCCTCTCCCCCGGCACCGCCGGCGACGGCAACGGCGGCGGCTCGGCGGGGCCCAGGTCGATCCCCATGTCCGCCGCGGTGCGGCCGCGGCCGGGCCCGGGGGCGATGGCCCACATCAGCGCGGCGACGACGAGCACCTCGAGGGCCACGCACGCGAAGCTCTGCCACAGGAAGATGGTCTCGGTCAGCGGGATGGGTGCGCCCCCCGCCGCCTCCTTCAAGGCCGGGGGCATGGACTCGACGCTGGCCATCTGCAGGGCCGCCGAGCCCGAGAGCCCCTGGGCCCAGATCGTCCCCAGCCCCAGGAAGCTGCTGGCCGCCAGTGCCCGGTAGTCGGCCCCGGGCACGCGGCGGGCCACCTCCCGGGCCAGCACCGCCGAGAAGATCAGGCTGAACCCCCAGTTCAACCAGCTCGACAGCATCGCCGCCACCGCCACCGTCACCACCGCCCCCCGGGGGGTCCGAGGCCACGAGGCCAGGCGGGCCAGCAGCCGATGGACCGGAGGCGCCGTGGCCAGCACGTAGCCCCCGATGATGACCATCGCCATCTGGAGGGTGAACGGGATCAGCACCCAGAAGCCCTTGCCCCACGCCTGAACCAGCCGCCCCGGATCGCCCCGCATCGCCGGGTCCACGGCGAAGGCCGCCACCACGACGATCAGCGTCGCCGCCAGGGCGAAGACGAAGGCGTCGGGCATGTAGCGCTCGGCCATCTCCGTCGCCCGGAGGGCGAAGCGCTCGATGGCCGGCGAGCCGGGGGGCGAGGGGCGGGCGCGGGCGGAGTCGGGCATGGGGCAGCCTCGGCCCGGGAGTCTACCAGAGCCCTCGGGCCGGCCGGCCGGGCCCCCGGCGATGGCGTCCGCGCCGTCCATCGACTCGGATCCCCGGGACCCCCTTGCGCCGCGACCGCGGATGGGGAGACTGCCCCTTCCGGCCCTGCCCGCAGGGGAGGAGGGCCGGGGGAGAGATCGATGGCGGGCAGCGGGCGGAGCGGTGGGAAGGGTGGCGGCGGGGGCCGGGGCGCGGGAGGGAAGCCGGGCAAGCCCCGCCTGCCGGTGCTGGGCAGCCCCGAGCCCGAGGCCGGGGGACCCGGCGAGGACCTGGGGAAGGTGGATTTCGGCCTCTCGGCCTCGGCGAAGCGCTTCGACGTCCGCTTCGGGCCCTGGACCCTGCGGATCCCCCGGGGCGAGAGGGGGCTCCAGCCCTCCGACCTGTGGGTGACCCTCATCGAGCTGCTGGAAGAGGGAGAGGGGGAGTGGATCCTGCCCGACCGGCCACACGACCTGACGGTGGCCTTCGGTGTGGAGGGCCCGACGGTGGACGTCGGGGTCTTCGGTCCCGGACGCTACCGCGGCGAGGGGACGCCGGGCCGGCTCCAGGTGCGCCTCCGGGCGATGGTGGACGGCATCGCCGCCGCGCTGGAGGGGGCGCTGGAGGAGGGGGATCCGGAGATCGCCCGCCGGGCGGACGACCTGCGGGGGGACCTCGCGCTGGCGCGGGAAGCGGTGGCGGGCCTGCCCGCCGGGTGGGAGCGGGCAGGCGGGGGCTGAGGGCCCAGGGGCGTCACTCCGCGTCGTTGACGCACCCTCCCGGGTCCGCGTTGCAGTGGAACCGGAACTCCAGGGTGTGCTGGGTCACCAGCAGGTCGACGTCCTCGGAGTAGGCGAAGGCGACCTCGATGTTCTTCGCGTCGGTCCGCACCCACTCGACGTCCCCCGACAGGGGGAACTCGATCCCCTGCTCCTGGAGCGCGGTGTCGTACTGCTGCTTGCAGCGTTCGTCGTTCCCCTGGAGCGTCACGCAGTGGTGGACGGCCGCCTTCAGCTCCCGCTCGACGACGAGGTAGTCCTTGTAGGGGGCGTAGTAGCGGAGTCCCACGAAGACCGCCGCGGCGGTGAACGCCAGCAGCACGACACCCCCGAGGGCCCCCCGGCCCGCCTGACCTCCGGAATCGCGCATCCGACCTCCAATCCGGCACCGACCACGCGTCCAGGATAGCGCAGCGGCGGCGGACGGGCGCTCCGGAGATCGGTGATGCGGGATGAGTGGGGCCGTGCTATGAATCCGGGGCCGTCGTCGCCGGTGCCCCGAGGGGCGGGTCCACCGAGCGTCCGTTGCGGGTCGGCTTGTGAAACCTGGGGATCGCCGACGATGAGAAGGAACGGAGCCCTGTGTCTTCTGGCCCTGGGCTTGGGATGCACCGCCGTCAACGATCAGCCGGGGGTGGTCGTCCTCTCCGACGATGACGACGGCGGCGCGGACGACGACGACGGCGCGGACGACGACGGCGCCGGCGACGACGACACCGGGCCCGGGGACGACGACTCCCTCCCCGCCGAGTGCGGCGGCGGGCCCGTGTGGGACTTGCAGGGGGTCGCCGCGGGCCTCCCCGATCCTTACGTGGCGATGGAGGAGGCCGCCGCGGCGCCGAACGATCCCGGGGGGTTCGGCGGATCCCTGGCCGACCTCGACGGGGACGGCGTCCTCGACATGTTCCTCACCAACCCGCAGCCCGTGCAGCCCGAGCTGTGGTGGGGGAACGGCGACGGCACCTACACCGAGGGGTTCGTCCAGACCGGCGTCGTCACCCTCCCCGACACGTGGACGCGCACGGTGTCCCCGGCGGACTACGACGGCGACGGCGACCTCGACGTGCTCATCCTGGAGCACGGCGATCCCCGGTTCCCGGACTCCACCGCCCCCCTCCACCTGCTCCGGAACGACGGCGGGCGCCAGTTCACCGACGTGACCGCCACGTCGGGCCTGGACGACGGCGTCGACCGCCTGGGCTTCGGCGCGTCGTGGGGGGACTACGACCAGGACGGCGACCTCGACGTGTTCCTCTCGAACCACTTCTACGACGAGGACTGGGTCGGCCTCTCCCAGGGCACCCGGGTGGGGGACGGGTGCCGGCTGATGAGGAACGAGGGGGACGGCACCTTCGTCGAGGTCTCGTCGGACTTCCCCGAGGGCTCGCTCATCGGCCTCGCCTACCAGGCCTACTGGATCGACCTGGACGAGGACGGGGACCTGGACCTGCACGTCGGCAACGACTACGGGCAGCTCACGGTCCCCGACAAGCTCTTCCGGAACGACGGCCCCGGCGCCGGAGGGCGATGGACCTGGACCGACATGGGGCCCGCCACCGGCATGGAGATCGCCGGGAACGTGATGGGCCTCGCCTTCGGCGATCCCGACCACGACTCGGACCTGGACCTGGTGGTGGCCTGGATCGGTGGGATCCTCTACCTGGAGCAGGTCGCACCCCTGAGCTTCTTCGACCTCACCTCCTCCTCCTTCGCCGGAGAGCACACCGGCGAAGGCGCCTACAACATCGCGTGGGGCCTGATGTTCGAGGACATGGACAACGACACATGGGAGGACCTGCTGGTGACCTTCGCCGACCTCCCCGGGAACGAGACCGGCCACACCGGGAATGAGCAGGTCCCCCAACTCAACGCCTTCTTCTGGGGGGCCGAGGGAGGGGATCTGGAGTTCGCGGGGGAGGACCACGAGCTGTCGGACTTCGGCAAGGCCCGCTCGCTGTCCATCGCCGACCTGAACGGGGACGGCACCCTGGACGTGCTCATGGGGGGCAGCGTCAGCGGTGCCCCCCACCTGTACGTGTCGAGGCCCGAGTGCTCTTCGGGCCACTGGCTCGAGGTGGAGGTTCGCCTGCCGGGCACGAAGAACCTGTTCGGGATCGGCTCGTCGATCCGCGTGACCACCGACGACGGGCTGACCCAGTTCCGCCAGATCGACGGCGGCTTCCGCACCACGATGTCGTCCTCGCCGCCGTGGGCCCACTTCGGCCTTGGGGGGAAGGACCGGGTGGAGTCCGTCGAGGTGATCTCCCCCCAGGGGGAGGCGAGGCTGGTGGAGGACGTGGCGGCGGACCAGAAGATCACCGTCACGTTCTAGACGCGCGCCACCGGCTCGGGGAGGGGGGAGCCGACCTCCATGCCCTCCCCGGCCCCACCTTCGGGCGCGGGTGGGGGCTCGCTGCCCCACTGCACGGTGAACCGCGACACCTCCCCCGCCCACCGCGCGAACACGCCCAGGGGGGGCAGCGGCAAGGAGGGCAGGTCCAGCGCGTCCCGGGCCTCGTCCACGCGGATCCACTCCGCCCTCTCCGCCTCGGGAGGGTCGGGGCGCTCCCGGGAGACGGAGCGCAGGTAGGGCCACCACTGCCCCTCGATGGACGAGGCCAGCCCGCCCAGCACGGGGCCCGCCACGTGGGGCTGCCCCACCACCGTCGCCAGGAGCACCATCGCCGCCCGGTGCTCGCCGATCCCCGCGTCGACGAAGCGGGCCAGCTCGCCGCCCTCGAGGCGGGCGCGCATCAGCAGGTAGAGGTTCACCAGCCGCTTGGCCCTGCGGGGGCTGGGGACCAGGGGACCGAGCCTCGCCAGGAAGTCCACTTCGTGGGGATGGAGCACGAGTCCCGGGGGCCGGACGTCCACCTCCGCCGGCTCCGGCGGCGCGCCTCCGTCCCCACCGCCCTCCTCCCCTCCGCCCCCGCCGGACACCAGCGCCCGCACCAGCCTCGCGAAGGCGTCCCGGTGGATGGGGCGCAGGTTGAACGGGACCTGGAGGATCTTCTCCAGGTAGTCCTGAGGGGTGGGGCCGAGGTCGTGGGGGGCACCCCGGACCGCGGCGGGCCCGGCGCCTCCGTCGTCGATGACCTCCTCGTACTGCCTCTCCAGGGAGCGGCGGACCCAGCGGGGATCGACGGCGACCACCACCACGAAGAGCGGGAAGGCCAGCAACAGGTGCACGGCCTGGAGGACCTCCACCACCCGGGCCTCGGGGCAGCGGTCCAGGTCGTCGATGAAGAGCACGATCCGTCCCACGGGGGGAAGATCGGTCTCACCCGGCGCCTCCGGGTCCAGCAGGAGCCCGAGCTGCTCCAGGTCCCGGCGGATGACGTGGACCAGGCCGAGGTGGCGGCGGTAATCGTCGCTCCGCGCCCGGTCCGCCAGGAAGGCCCGCAGGCGCCGGCCCCTCTCGATCTCGCCCAGGGCCCGGTGGGCCTCCTGGACCAGGACCTCGGCCTCCGCCAGGCGCCGGGCGGCCTCCTCCTCCTCGGCGACCCGGGCCGAGAGGGTGGAGTCGGCGGCGGAGGCGCTCTCGGCGATGCGGCGTTCCAGCGCCTCGCAGGCGGAGCCGTACCGCCCCAGGAGGTCGTCGGCGTGGGCGAGCCCGCGGGAGATCCACTCCCGCACCGCGGCCAGGAACGTGGACAGGCCCGCCACGGCGGCGGCGATCTGGGGGAACCAGGCGTCCTCAAGGCGCAGCGCGGTCGCGAGCCGGTGGACGCCGAAGTGGACGACGGGGGCGGCGAGGACCAGCGCCGCCACGGCGATCCGCGCCCGCCGATCCGGCCCCTGGAGCATCGCCCGGAGCACGGTCCCGGCCCGCCCCACCCGCTCCCTCGCCTGCCGGGCCCCCTCCCGGAGCGCCTCGGCGCTCTCGAAGACGCCGGGGAGGCCGAGGCGCCGGGAGACCCCGTCCAGGGCCTCCCTCAGCGCCGGATCCGAGGCCAGCGCCGCGGCGAGGACCTCCCGCTGCCCGGAGCGCCGGGCCTCCCGGGCCTCCCGGAGCGCCGCCTCGGCCCCCAGGCGACGGCGCCGGGCGTCCGCCAGGGCCTCCTCGGCCTCGGCCCGGAGGGCCTGGGAGGACTCCAGCCGCTCCACCAGCTTCCGACGGGTGTCGGCGACGGCCTCCTCCTCGGGGGCGAGCTGCCGGGCGAGGTCCTCGAAGATGTGGGTGGCGAGGCTGGCCCAGAGGTCGGCGTCCACGTAGTGCCAGGCGTTGAACACGATGGAGACGACGCGGGAGCAGAAGGCCGACTCCTCCCCCCTCGCCTCGGCGGCGGCGGACGCGGAGGCGAGGACCTCGATCCGCTCCCTCAGCTTCCGCATGAAGAAGCTCTTGCCCGATCCCCAGGGGCCGAAGAGGCCGATGGACAGAGGGGGGCGGACCGCCTTGGAGGCCACCACCGCCGCGAACGCGCCCACGTCGGCGCGGATGTCCAGGTGGTCCGCGCCGCCGTCGGTGTCGGGGGTGAAGCCGGGGAGAGAGGGCCCGGCCGCGTCCCGGCGGGAGTCGCCCCGGTCCCGGGGAGGGGGCGGTGGCTCCGGGGCGGGGGGCTCCCGCCGCCGTGCCTTCGACTGGACCCCCTCGTCCCCCCCGCCCTTCGCCCGCGCCGCCATGTTCCCGCCTCCGGTCGCCCATGCTACCGCACGGGAGGGGCGCGGTTGGGGATCCGGCGGTGGAGGGCGTCGAAGTCGAGGGGGGGGTGGCGAGGAACACGTTCACGGGCACGGCGGCACGCTCACGGGCGCGCCGCGACGACCACGACGACGCGGGCACGAACACGAATGCACGGGCACGACCACGACGACGCGGGCACGAACACGAACATGCGGGCACGAACACGAACACCGACACGCGAGCACGAACACGAACGCGCGAGCACGAACACGAACACGAACACGGGAGCACGTTCACGTTTCCGTGTTGTCGAGCGTCGTTCTCCCTTGCCTCGTGCCCCTGCGTCCTTCCCCGTATCATGGGGCGGAGGCCGCCGCCCGGGCCGCGGCCCCGGGATGGGGCGTGTCCCTGACGGGCGATCTGGCTGTGGTGGCGCTGTTCGGGGCGACCTGGGCGGCGGGGGCGGGGAGCCTGCGGCGTCGCTTCGGCGTGCTGGACGCCGTGACGGGCGGGGGGGTGCTGGCGTGGGTGGCCGTGGCGAGCGCCGGGCTGGCCCTCGGGACCGCGGGGCGGCTCCGGGCGGGACCCTGGGCGGGGGCGGTGCTCCTCGTCGCCCTCGGCCTCGCCGTCGGCGCCGCCCTCGCCGGCCGCCGCCCACCCGCGCCCCCCCTCCCCTTCCGCCCCTCCCCTCCCGCCGCGGCAGCGCTGGCGCTGGCGACCGCCGCCGGCCTCTACGTGGGGGCGCTGGCGGCCCTCCTCCCCGAGGTCTCCTGGGACGGGCTCGCCTACCACCTGCCCATGGCCTACCACGCCGTGCAGGATGGGACCCTCCGCTCCCCCGCGGCCCAGTGGTTCGCGGTGCGGGACCTGCCCCGGGCCCTGGAGCTCCTGCCCGCCTTCGCCTTCGCGGTGTCGGGCGGCGACCGCCTCGTGGACGCCGCCCAGGTGCCCGCCCTGCTCCTGGGCGGCCTCGGGGTCGCCTCCCTCGCCCGCCGTTGCGGCGCCGGCCCCTCCGCCGCCGCCCTCGCCGGGGCCCTCTTCCCGGCGGCCCCCGTCGCCCTCGCCCAGGCGCCGACCGCCTACGTGGACCTCACCTTCGCGGCCCTGGCGCTGGCCGGATGGGCGCTGGCGGCGGGGGGGACGGTCGCGGGGGCCGCCCTGGCGGGGGCCGCCCTGGGGCTGGCCTGCGCGGGCAAGGCGACGGGCGTGCTGATGGCGGCGGGGGCGGCGGCGACGATCACCCTGACCCGCCCCCGGGCCCGGCTCGGGGGGCTCGTGGCCTTCACCCTCCCCCTGCTGGCCCTGGCGGGCCCTTCCTGGGCGGCCCGCGCCCTGCGGTACGACAACCCCTTCTACCCCCTCGAAGTCCGGCTCCCCCTGGGCCTCACCCTGCCGGGCTACCTGGCCCCGGACCATTTCCGCGGGGCGGAGGGCCCGGCCCTGGCGACCCTGTCCCCCTGGGCCCGCACCTGGGTGGGGTGGACGGACCTGCTGGGCTCCGAGGTCCGCTACGACATGGCCCCGGGAGGCTTCGGGCCCGCCTGGCCCCTCCTGGTCCTGCCCGGCGCCCTGGCCGCCGTGGCGCTCGCCCGCGGGGCGGGGCGCCGGCCCTCCCTCGCCATCTGGACCGCCGCTCCCTTCGTCCTCCTCTTCCCGGCCCTGGGCTTCGCCCGGTACTCCCTGGCGATCTGGGGTGCGGGCCTCGCGGCCGGGGCCGTGGGGCTCACCGCCCTGCGGTCCGCCCACCCCCGGGCCGGCGCCCTCGCCGCCTGGGGGGCGGTGGCGCTCCAAGCCGTCGGCGCGTGGTCCGCCCGCTGGCCGGTCGCGGTCCCCCCGGGCGTGCTCACGTCCGCCCTGGCCGACGGCCGCCTCCCCTCCTTCGCCGACGCCTACCCCTGGGACGGCCCCCACGGCGAGCGCGCCCTCTTCCGCTTCTTGGCGGAGCGCGGGCCGGGCGGGACCACGGCCTACACCGACACCACCCCGAGCCCCCACGACTTCCTCTTCACCGCCCCCCTCTGGCGCGGAGGTCCCACCCACCGCGTGGTCTACCTCCCCCCGTCCCCGCGCCCCCACTGGCTCGCCGCCCTCGCCGCCTCCGGCGCCGACACCGTGGTGGTGGGCCGGGGCTCGCCCCCCGACGCCTGGCTCGCCGAGGGCTCCCCCTGGACCCGAGCCTTCCAGGGCGACCGCTTCGCGGTGTTCACCCGCCCTTTACCGGCGTCCCCGCCCGCCCGGTAACGATCTTTCGTCGAGTGCGGGGTCCCCTGAAGATTTTCCGGCCACGATGATAGAGTGGCCATCCCATGGAGGAGGCGGTCCGCGCCGCCATGTCGGCCCACGGGATGGAGGTCCGCGGGTGAGCCCCGCCCTCACGCCCTACCACGCGCGGTACTACGCGCTGGAGCTGCGGCGGCGGGGCACCCCCTCCGACGTGGCGGCCATCGGCACCGCCCTCTTCGACGCCCGGGTGGACCTGAACCCCCACCAGGTCGAGGCCGCCCTCTTCGCCCTCCGGGGCCTCCGGGAGCGGGAGCGGTCCGCGCCGGGGCGGATCCTCGCCGACGAGGTCGGCCTCGGCAAGACCATCGAGGCGGGCCTGGTGCTCTGCCAGCTCTGGGCGGAGCGCAAGCGGCGCCTGCTGGTCCTGGCCCCCGCGGCGCTGCGGAAGCAGTGGGTGATGGAGCTGGAGGAGAAGTTCGGCCTCCCCGCCCGGATCGCCGAGGGGCGAGGCGAGGCGGACCGCTTCGGCGGGCGGGGCGTGACCGTGGCGTCCTACAGCTACGCCGCCCGCCGCCTGGAAGCCCTCGGCGCCGAGGACTGGGACCTGGTGGTCTGCGACGAGGCCCACCGCCTCCGGAGCGCCCACGATCCGGCGAGCAAGCAGGCTCGGCCCCTGGCCCAGGCGCTCCGGCGCGCGCCCAAGGTCCTGCTGACGGCGACGCCGCTCCAGAACTCCCTCGTCGAGCTGTACGGCCTCTGCTCGGTGGTGGACGACCGGATCTTCGGCGACTTCCTGGGCTTCAAGGCGCGTTTCCTCAAGGGCCGCCCGGACTTCGCCGCCCTGCGGGAGCGGCTGGCGCCCGTCATGCTGCGGACCCTCCGCAAGGAGGTGCTCCCCTACATCCGGTACACCGAGCGCCACGCGCTGACGTGCCGGTTCCGCGCCCCGCCCCGGGAGCGCGCCGTGTACGAGGCCGTCTCCCGGTTCCTCTCCCGGGAGGATCTCGTCGCCCTCCCGGCGTCCCAGAGGGCCCTGGTCACCATGGCGGTCCGGAAGCTCCTGGCCTCGTCGTCGGCGGCGGTCGCGGGCGTGCTGCACACCCTCCGCCGCCGGGTGGAGCGGATCGCGGCCCAGGAGACACCCCCTCCCATCGAGGCGGAGCTGGCGGACGAGGGCCTGGACGAGGCGTGGCTGGACTCCCTGCTGGGTGAAGAGGAGCCGCCGGCCCGGGGCGGCGATCCCCGGAAGGAGGCCGCGGAGCTGGCGGAGCTGGCGGCGATGGCCGAGGGGATCCCGGTGGACCAGCGGGCCGTCCGCCTGGTGTCGGCGCTGAAGGAGGGGTTCGGGCGGCTGCGGGAGCGGGGCGCGCCCGAGAAGGCCGTGATCTTCACCGAGTCCCGCCGCACCCAGGCGATGCTCTTCCGCCACCTCCAGGACCACGGCTTCGCCGGCCAGGTGGCGTGCTTCCACGGCGGCGGCGCCGACGAGGACACGCGGCCGATCCTGGACCGCTGGCTCGCCTCCCATCCCGAGGCCGCCGCCGCCTCCCGCGGGGCGAACCTCCGGGCGGCGGTGGTGGACCACTTCGCCCGGGAGGCCCGGATCCTCATCGCCACCGAGGCCGGCGCCGAGGGGCTGAACCTCCAGTTCTGCGCGATGGTCGTCAACTACGACCTCCCCTGGAACCCCCAGCGGGTCGAGCAGCGGATCGGGCGCTGCCACCGGTACGGGCAGAAGCACGACGTCGTGGTGCTGAACCTCCTGGAGGAGACCAACGCCGCCGAGGGGCGGGTCTTCGAGCTGCTGGACGAGAAGTTCCGCCTCTTCGACGGGATCTTCGGCGCCTCGGACGCCATCGTCGGCACCCTGGAGTCGGGGGTGGGGTTCGAGCGGCGGATCCACCGGATCTTCGACGTGTGTCGCACGGACGAGCAGATCGCCGCCGCCTTCGCGGCGCTCCGGGCCGAGCTCGAGCACGACGTCTCGGCGCGGGAGGAGCGGGCGCGCCGGGCCCTCCTGGAGCACTTCGACGCCGACGTCCACGAGCGCCTGAGGGTCCCCGAGGGGGAGGCCCAGGCCCGGATGAACCGGATGGAGGCCCTGTTCTGGAGCCTGACCCGGTGGGCCCTCGGCGACGCCGCCCGCTTCGACGACGGCCGCCTCGCCTTCGACCTCCACGCCCCTTCCGCCGGGGCGCCCCCCGGCCGGTACGAGCGGGTCCGCCGGACCGGGAACCGCGTCCCCGAAGCCTTCGTCTACCGCCTGACCCATCCCCTGGGCGAGCGCGTGCTGGCCCGGGGCGCCGCGGCGGCCACTCCCGCCGCCCACCTCGTCTTCGACGGGTCGAGCTACGGCCGCCGCCTCTCCCCGGTGGACGCCCTCCGGGGCCGCACGGGCTGGCTCCGCCTGGACCGGATCCGGATCGCCGGCTTCGCCGACGAGGAGCACCTCCTCCTCTCGGGGACCGTCGCCCCCGAGGGGACCGTCGACCCCGAGACCCTCTCCCGGATGTTCCTCCTCTCCGCCGAGGTGCGCCCACCCCGCCCGGGGCCTCCCCCGGAGCTGGAGGAGGCCGCGCGCCACGCCATCACCGCCACCTCCACCGCCGCCGCCTCCCGTTCCCTGGCGGACTTCGAGGCCGCCCGCGACCGCCTGTACCGCTGGGCGGAGGACCAGATCCTCGCCGCCGAGGAGGCGGTGAAGGACCTGCGGAAGCAGGAGCGAGAGCTCGACCGCCAGGCCCGCTCGGCACCGACCCTGGAGGAGAAGCGAGCCCTCCTCCGCCGCCTCGAAGACGTGGAGACGCGCAAGGTCCGCGCCCGCCACCACCTGAACACCGTCGAGGACGACGTCCGCACCCGGCGGGCGGCCCATCTCGACGAGCTGGAGCGTCGCATCGCCCTGCGGACCGAGGTAGACTGCGTCTTCACCGTGTCCTGGGAAGTGGTGTAGGTCCCGCCGTGGCGAGCGAACCCCGCGAGCTCCAGAAGCTGAAGTCCCTGTTGAAGGAGCTGTTCCAGCTCGACGCCGAGGACCTGGACTTCGGGATGTACCGGGTGCTGCGCCTCCGGCGGGACGAGCTGACCACCTTCCTGGAGCGGACCCTCGCCGACGAGGTGCGCCGGGCGATGGGCTCGGCGGACGAGAGGGAGAGGGCCGACGTCCTGGCGCGCCTGCGCGAGATGGAGCGGCAGGCGGCGGAGTGGGGAGGCTCCCCGGAGAAGAACCCCGAGTACGTCAAGCTCAAGGCGATGATGGCCTCGGCCGAGGACGGGGCGGCCCGGGAGCGCCAGGTCTACGCCCACCTGGGGGAGTTCTTCTCGCGCTACTACGAGGACGGCGACTTCGTGTCCCTGCCCCGCCTCGGGCGCGACACCTACGCCGTCCCCTACGACGGCAGCGAGGTGGTGCTCCACTGGGCGAACAAGGACCAGTACTACGTCAAGAGCGGCGAGTACTTCGCGCGCTACGCCTTCCAGCTCCGGGACGGACGGCGGGTGGTCTTCCGCCTGGTGGACGCCGAGACCGATCCCGACAACGTGAAGGGGACGGACGCGGGCAAGCGCCGGTTCCGCCTGGCGGACGGCGGGGACGCGGTGGGGGTCGTGGACGGCGAGCTGGTGTGCCGCTTCGTCTACCAGCCCGCGGAGGGCAAGCAGGAGGCGGTGAACGAGGCGACGGAGGAGCGGATCCTGGACGCCTCCCCCCGGGAGTGGCGCCACGCGCTGAGCGCGCCCAAGGGCGAGAGGACCCTCCTCGGCTGGAACCTGCGCCAGTACACCGAGAAGAACAAGCGGGACTACTTCATCCACAAGGACCTGGGCGGCTTCCTGCGCCGCGAGCTGGACCACTACCTGAAGACGGAGGTCTTCGACCTGGACGCCGTCGAGTCCATGGCCGACGACGACGTGTCCCGGGCCCTGGCGATGGTGAAGGCCGTCCGCGCCGTCGCCCGGCCCATCATCGACTTCCTGGCGAGCATCGAGGACTTCCAGAAGCGCCTCTTCCTGAAGAAGAAGGCGGTCCTCCGCACCGAGTGGTGCGTCACCCTGGACCGCGTGCCCGAGGGGATGTACGCGGAGATCGGGACGAACGAGGCGCAGGTGCGGCGCTGGAAGGAGCTGTTCGCCATCGACGAGGTCGACGTTCCCCCCCTGATCCCCGGCGGAGACGCCCGGGGCGCGACGGTCACGGCGGAGTTCCTGAAGCGGAACCGGGGACTGGTGGTGGAGACCCGGTTCTTCGACCGCGGGTTCACGGCGAGGCTGCTGGCGGCGCTGGGGAAGGGGGTGGACGAGAGGGTGACGGGGGTGATGGTGAGGGGGGAGAATCTGCAAGGCCTGAGGTTGCTGACTGAGAGGTACACCCAGTCAATCACGTGTACCTGCATCGATCCACCATATAACACTGGTAATGACGGGTTCATCTATCGGGACGGCTTCGGGCGATCTTCCTGGCTCACAATGCTCGAAGATCGAATCGTTACATGCGTAAGGCTCTTCCACGAGGACAGCGTAATATTTGTCTCAATCGACGACCATGAGATCCACGCGCTGAGGTATCTCATGGATGGTGTCCTTGGGCCAGAGAACTTCGTCACAACTGTCATCTGGCAGAAGGTTTACGCTCCCAAGAGCAGCGCCAAGCATTTCTCGGAGGACCACGATTACGCTGTAGCATACGCGCGAAAGGCCGAATCCTGGAGGCCGGCGCCTCTGCCGCGGACGTCGGAACAGGATGCCCACTACAAGAATCCGGATGGTGACCCTCGTGGCCCATGGCGGGCCGACGGAATGTCCGCGCGAAACTACTATAGCAAAGGTACATACCGTATTACGAACCCGAACGGTCGTGTCATCTCAGCGCCTCCGTCCGGCCGCTACTGGATATACTCCGAAGATAAGTTTCGTGAGCTTGATGCTGACGGGCGAATTTGGTGGGGTGAGAACGGCGATAACCAACCGGCAGTGAAGCGGTTTCGCTCCGAGGTCCGTGACGGTCGCGTGCCACAGACGCTTTGGAAATACGAAGATGTCGGGCATACGCAGGAAGCAAAAAAGGAACTACTCGAATGTGTAACGTTCGAGTCTTCTGCAGGAGTATTTGAAACACCAAAGCCAACCCGCCTCATCAAGCAGATGGCTCGCATCGCCGCTCGTGACAATAATGTGAATTGTATCCTCGACTTCTTCGCCGGCTCCGGCACCACCGGTCACGCCGTGCTGAACCTCAACCGCGAGGACCAGGGCCGTCGCACGTTCATCCTCGTCGAGGTCAACGACTACTTCGACACCGTGCTCGTCCCCCGGATCCTCAAGGCCACCTATAGCAAGGACTGGAAGGAGGGGAAGCCCGTGGACCGGACTCCCGTCCCGGGCGGGGCCATCTACAAGGTCCTCTACCTGGAGTCCTACGAGGACACCCTGGCCAACGTCACCCTGCCGGCCCGGCGGGACGACAGCGTCCTCCCCCTGCGTTTCCGCCGGGAGTACACCGTCCGCTACATGCTGGACCACGAGACCCGGGCGGCGGTGCTGGACCTGGATCGCTTCCGCAGGCCCTTCTCGTGGACCATGGAGGTCAGGCGGGGGGGGATGGTGACGCCGGAGCATCCCGTGGACATGGTGGAGACCTTCAACTACCTGATCGGCCTGCGGGTGTCGCGCTACGGCTTCTTCGGGGATCCCGACCGCCTCCGCTACGTCGAGGGCACCGTCCTGGAGGACGGCGACGAGCGGCGGGTGCTGGTCCTGTGGAGGGACTGCGACGCCGTCCCCGACGCGGAGGTGCTGCGCCTCTTCGACGACCGGGAGTTCGCCCCCGTCTCGTCCCGGGAGTACGACCGGATCTACGTGAACGGGGATCCCCCCCTCGCCAACGTCCGCCGGGACGGCGAGCACTGGAAGGTCCTTGCCATCGAGGACGAGTTCAAGCGTCTCTCCTTCGCCGACGACGACGGGAACTGACGTGGCCCCGCCCACCTTCGAGCAGGCCCTGGTCCTCCAGGACTTCCTCGCGGCGACCCTGGGGGGCAACCCCCTGGACCCGGGGCACCCCACCCACGCCCTCCGGGACGTGCCCCCGGGCTCCAACCCCTCCGGACCCTCGCCCTACCTCCAGGCCTTCCTCGCGCTGCGCCGGCCCGTCCCCGGGATCGCCCTCCCCGAGCAGGACCTGGAGGCGTACGACCGGGACGTGGCGGCGATCACCGACGGCGAGGGGGGCATCAACGCCTCCCGCCCCGCCGAGCCCATCCGCTGGCTCTACTTCCAGTGGGTGGCGCTCATGCACTCCGCCATCTACCTGGACGCGTTCTTCCGGGACCCCGACGACCTGCTCGCCCGCCTCGACGCGCACCTCGGCGCCTTCAACCAGGCCCGGGGGCTCGCCCTGCCGGCCTACACCGTCGAGGACCTCCGGCGCTTCAGCCTGTGGCTCGCCACCGGCGCGGGCAAGACCCTGCTGCTGCACGCCAACCTCCACCAGTTCCGTACCTACCGCGAGCGCCACGGCGCCCCCGAGCCCAAGCACACCCTCCTCCTCGTCCCCACCGACGCCCTGGCGCGGCAGCACGTCGCGGAGCTGAAGAAGTCCGGGATCCGGGCCCGGGTGTACCGGAAGGGGGACGGCGACCTCCTCGGCCGCTTGGAGGTGCTGGTCCTGGTGATCACCCACGTCCTGGACCCGGACCCGTCCGCGCGCTCCCGCCGGAAGCCGAAGGACGGCGAGGTGCTCTACGAGGCCTCCCTCTTCGGGCGCCGGAACCTGCTGCTGGTGGACGAGGGCCACCGGGGCAAGGAGGACGACGGGACGTGGCGGAGGGTCCGGCGCTACCTCGGGGAGGAGGGCTTCACCTTCGAGTACTCGGCCACCCTCAAGGAGGTCGCCCGGCCCGGCCTCGCCTCCCTCACCCGGGAGGCCGAGGACGGCCAGGGGGCGGGGGCGATGGCCCGGGAGTACGCCCGGAGCATCGCCGTGGACTACGCCTTCCGGCGCTTCCACCACGATGGCTACGGCAAGCACTTCCGGGTCCTGTCCCTGGCGACCGGCGCGGTTGGGGACCGCGCCTCCGCCATGGACGCCTACCTCACGGGCTGCCTGCTCGCCTTCTACGAGCAGATGATGGTCTTCGAGGAGGACGGCGCCCTCGTCCGGGAACACCGCGTCGAGAGGCCGCTGGCGGTGTTCGCGGGGCTCCGGGTGGCGGGGGAGGGCTCGGAGGTGCTCCAGTCCATCTCCCTCCTGGGGCGCTTCCTGGCCGAGAGGGAGCGGTTCGAGGCGGTCCTCAGGAGCCTGCTGGCCGGGACCCTGGTGGTCCGGGACCGCAAGGGGGGGGACGCCTTCGCTGGCCTGTTCGGGGAGGCGCGCCGGGTCCACGGCGAGGACGCCCCGGGCCTCCACGCGGCCATGGTCCGGCGCCTCTTCCTCGCCGAGGGCCCCAGCCGGTTGCGGGCGGCGCGCCGGAAGGACGCCGAGGGGGAGGTCCAGCTCCGGGTGGGCGAGGCCGAGCCCTTCGCGGTGGTCAACGTGGGGGAGCCGGCCGAAGTCCTGAAGGAGTTGGAGAAGCCGGCGCACCGCGCCTGGGTCCAGGTGGAGCCCGACATCACCGGCGGGTCGCTCTTCGACCGCCTCGGGGACGCGGCGTGCCGGACGACCATGCTGGTGGGGTCGCGCAAGTTCATGGAGGGTTGGAACTGCTTCCGCGTGTCGATGCTGGGGATCCACAGCATCGGCAAGAGCGCCGGGACCCAGATCGTGCAGCTCTTCGGCCGGGGGGTCCGCCTGAGGGGCCGGGACGGATCCCTCCGGCGCGCCAGCACCGAGAAGGGCCGCGGCGCGCCGGGGAGCGAGGTCGAGAGGCTGCGGGTGCTGGAGACGATCTCCCTGTTCACCGTCAACGCGGCCTACATGGCGGAGTTCGAGAAGGACGTGAACGAAGCCCTCGGGGGCGACTCCGAGGGGGAGGTCGTGGTCGAGAGCATCCCCATCGTGGGGGGAGGCGGCCCACCCCACCTGCGGATGCTGAGGTTCCCCGAGCCCAAGGAGTTCCGGCGGGACGCGGCGGTGGTCGTCGGGCCCGACGCCACCCGGGACGCCGACGGCCGCCGGCCGGTGGTGGACGTGGACCTGGACTACTACCCCCGGGCGGGGAGCCAGGTCTCGGCGGGCGCCGCGGGCGGCCCCGGGAGCGCCGGCCAGCACGTCGTCACCACCCTCTCGCCGTGGCTGGACCTGCTGGACCACGACGCCCTGTATGCCCAGTGCGTCCGCCTCCGGAACGAGAAGCAGTGGCAAAACCTGAAGCTGCCCCGCTTCGTGGACGACGCCGGGGGAGGGCGGATCCCCCTGACCCTCTGGCTGCTCCGGCAGGAGCCGAGCTGGTTCCGGGTGAGGGTCGAGGGGCGCCTGGTGGACCCGGAAGCGGTCCCCGATCTGAGCCTCCTCCCCCTGTGGCAGCGCCTGGCGGCGGAGCTGGTGCGGGCCTACGTCGCCGAGTGGTACGGGCACCACCTCCGGGCCTGGCAGACCCTGGGCGCGAAGGTGGTCTGGTGGAAGGACCTCGGCAAGGACGGGGACTCCCTGGTCCCCGAGGGCCATTTCACCAAGGACGGCGCCCAGCACCGCGTGGCGGTCACGGTCCGGGAGGGGGACGGCGGACGATCCCAGGCCGTCCTCGAGTTCGTGAAGGAGGTCGCCGCCGCGGTGCGGGAGGGCGACTGGTCCCTGGGCCGGCACCACGGACTCCGTCCCATGGGCGCCTCCTTCAGCCTCTACCGCCCCCTCCTCGCCCTGGCCGACGGCCCCGTCGCCATCCAGTGCCAGCCCGTGGCCCTCAACTCCGGGGAGGAGCGGTTCCTGGACGCCGTCGAGCGTTACCTCGACACGGGCCCGCCGCTCCTGGAGGGCGCCCGCGTGCGCGTGCTCCGGAACGAGAGCCGCCGGGGGTTGGGCTTCTTCGTCGATGTGGGCTTCTACCCTGACTTCATCCTGTGGATCGAGAAGGGGGAGCGCCAGTGGGTGGTCTTCGTCGACCCCAAGGGCGCGACCCACATGGCGACCCGGAGGGCCGCCGCGAAGCTCCGCCTCCCCGAGGTCCTGTGGGAGATCGAGAGGCGCAACGGGCTCGCCGACGTCCGCCTGGACGCCTTCCTGCTCTTCGGGACCCCCGAGAAGGACATGGACCAGGACTGGCTGAAGGGCCTCGGCGAGCGGGGCGAGCGGGTGCTGTTCGCGTCCCAGCCGGACCACGTGGAGCGGATGTTCGCCCGGGTGATGGCGCGGTGATCGCGGGGGGCGCGGTGGAGGCCGCTGGGGATCGTCCTGGCGGGGGAGTGCCGGGGCCGTGGCGGAAGAGAGAGCGGGGGCGCTCGGCCCTCACCTCCATCCCTTCTGCGTCGCGTCCAGGGACACGCGGGTCAGGAGCTCGATCTCGTCCGAGGAGACGGCGATCTCGGCGCCGCGGGCGTACTTCGAGAGGGCGCTGGCGTACGTGACCCGGACGGTGTACCCCGGCCCCTCTCGCCCCTCGATCCGCCCGATCCAGTGTTGCGCCGGGCCCCTGCTCGAGACGTAGTCCGGAGCGGTCGGCTCGCGGTCGGCCAGGGCCGGAGCCAGTGCCCTCCGCGCCCGGGCGATGGCCTGCCTCATGTCGGGATCCCGGGCGGACGGGTGGAGGCCCGTCGTCAGGTATCGCTCGGACTCCGCGAAGGCGACCCGCGCCCCGGTGGGATCACCGTCGCCGTAGTGCTGCACGGCCTGGCCCATGCGGATCCAGCCGTACTGCACGTACTCCATCCGGGCGCGATCCGTCGGTGGGCGCAGGAGTTCCGCCCGGCGCATCCAGGACGGGGAGATCCGGTCGTCCTCGGCGTCCCGGGCGAGTCCCTCGAAGCAGAGCTCGACGAGCAAGGCGGGCACCTCCGCGAGGTCTTCGGCGTCCATGGGCGACGGGTGACGCCGGGCGACCGCCTCCAGGGCGTCGAACGCGTCTCCGAAGCGTTGCTCCCGCACCGCCCGGAAGAAGCCCTCCAGCAGGCCAAGGCCCTCCCCCGTCCGCTCCGTGGCCCGGGCGACCACCGCCTCCGCACGACGCGCGAGCCCGACGGCGGCGAGGCGTGCCAGCGAAGGGCCGGGATCCCGTCGTGAGACCTCCACCGCGGGGAGGAACCCGGTGATCGCCGCGCGCCCGGCGCCCCATCCGATTCCTGCATGCCCACCCGCCATCCTCGCTCGCTCCCGCCACCCCCGGACGCCGGACACCGGCGGCTGCCTCGCCGCCGCCGCCGCCGTCCGCGCCGGATGGTAGCCCGGCTCCGCGCGCATCACCGCTGACAGATTCTGACATCTCCCGGCCCCCCCCTCCCCGCCCTCACGGGACCCGGGCGCCGCTCCCCGCCGGCCCGAGGAAACCCGAGGAAGTCCACCCCCCGCCGCCCTGGTGAGCTGGTGGGGCGTTCGCGGTGAGGCGATGGTCGCCGCCCCGGGCGCTCGGAGGTGACCTCGATGCGCTCCTTGCTGTTCGCCCTCTTCGCTTCCTCCCTGGTGGCCGGACCCGCCCGCGCCGGCGACATCGACGGGACGACGTACGCCGTCATCGGATCGACGGCGACGCCGGTCCAGTCCCAGGTCACGCTGACCGGGCCCGAGAACCGGCAGATGAACTCCAACCTCAGCGGGTACTACCGGTTCAACGACCTGCCGACCGGCGACTACACCGTCACCGCCGTGCCCCTGAGCCAGCCGTCCGGCAGCGACCTGATGGGGGACTGCGACACCCCCCTCAACATCGGGCAGTCCCTCGCCACCTGCGACGTGTACATGACCCAGCAGTAGGCGCGCCCCGCCGGGGCGGCCCCGGCGACCCTGCCCCCTCAGGCGGGGGCGCCGGGGCCGTCCTCCGGCTCCAAGGGGGCGAGGATCTCCCGGACGAGGCGGATCCACAGCCTCGCGTCGCTGCCCCCGGGGGCGCCGCCGTCGTCCCACCGGGGCAGCAGGTCCAGCGCCTCCCTGCGCCCGCGGCGGGCGTCGTCCGGCCCGCGATCCCCGGCGAGGCGCGCGCCGGCGGCCCGTGCCGCCGCCCGACCCAGGTCGACCGGCACGCCGCCCCCCATGAGCGCGGCGGCCTCGTCCACGGAAGCGGCGGCCGCCTCGACCTCCAGCGCCCGCGCCGCCACGGCGCCGCGGAACAGCAGGGCGTAGCCCTGGAGCGCCCGATCGGCGATGGACGTGGCGACCTCCCGCGCGAGGTCGGCGCACGCCTCGGCGTCGGCCCGCCGCCCCTGCCAGAGGCGGATCCAGCCCAGGTCGATGCGGGCCACCGCCTCGTGGAAGCGATCCCCGAGCTCGACGTGGAGGGCCAGGGCGTCGCCGACGAGCTCGTCCGCCTCGGCGATGTCCCCCACCTCCAGGCGCGCCATGCCCAGGTTGCACCGGGTGATCGCCTCGTGGGCGGCGTTCCCCACCTCCCGGTGCAGGGCCAGCGCCTCCCGGAGGGCGGTCTCCGCCTCCGGCAGGCGCCCCGACTCGGCCTCCACCCGCCCCAGGTTCGAGAGCGCCGTCCCGCGCCAGCGGCGATCGCCGATCTCCCCGGCGATCTCCAGCTCCCGCCGGTGGTGCTCCGCCGCCTCTTCCCACCGCCCCTGCCGGTTCCGGAGCAGGGCCAGCATCCCCAGCACCCTCCCCTCTCCCCGGCGGTCACCCCCGCGCCTCGCCGCCACCAGCGCGGCCCGGTACAGCTCCTCCGCGGACTGCGCGTCGCCGCGCCTGCGCTTCACCGTGCCGAGATCCCCCAGGATCCCCGCGAGCAGCGGGCCCCGGTCGAGGGGCTCGGCGACCTCCCGGGCGCGGGTGAGCAGCTCCTCCGCCGTCGCCAGCTCCCCCACCAGGCCGTGGGCGTTGCCCAGCCCGGCGAGGGCGCGGGCCGCCAGGGCCTCGTCCCCGGCCTGCCGCGCCCTCTCCATGGCCGCCCCGAAGTCCGCGTGGGAGGCCCGGGCGCGGCCCCGATCCCGGATGGCGACGGCGCGGGCGTAGTGGACCCGCCCCAGGAGGCCCGGGGCCGGCTCCCCCCCCCGGGCCAGGGCCCGGTCCAGGCGCTCCACGCGCCCCTCCGGGGGACCGAGGAGGCCGGCGACCGTGTCCAGCACCAGCGCCAGGCGGAGCGACACGTCCGGATCCGCGCACTCCTCCAGCGCCGCCGCCAGGTTCCGCCGCTCCTCCGCGAGGTCCCGCAGCGCCCGGGGATCGGTCCCCAGCTCCGCCGCCGCCGCCCGCTCCTCGCCGAACCGCGCCGCCCACTCCGCGCGCCGGGCGCGGACCTCCCCCTCCCTGCCGCTCGCCGCGAGGCGCTCGGCGGCGAAGGCCCGCACCGGCTCGTCCAGCACGAACCGCTCCGCGCCGCCATCCGGCCGCGGCCGGATCCGCACCAGGGAGTGCTCCACCAGCGTCTCCAGGGCGCGGGCGGTGGCGTCGGCCTGCGCTCCCCCCGCCGCTCCCACGGCGGTCAGGCCCTCGACCGTGAAGCCGCCCCGGAAGACCGAGCACGCCGCCAGCACCCGCTGCGGCTCGGGGCGGAGCAGCGCCCAGGACCCCGCGATCGCCTCCCGCAGCGAGTCGTGCCGGTTCCCCCGCCTCCCCCCGCCGCGCCGCTGCAGGTCCAGCGCCGACAGCCGTCGGAGCAGGGTACGGGGCGTGAACACATCCGCCCATGAGGCCACGAGCTCGATCCCGAGGGGGTTGCCCCCGAGGCGCTCCAACAACGCCACCAGGTCCGGGTCGCCGGCCGTGCCCCCCGCCCGGTCGGCGTAGAGCGCGGCCCCGTCGCCGCCGGAGAGGGGCGCCAGCTCCACCACCTCGGCCCCTTCGAGGTGGGGGAGGATCCGCGTCGTCACCAGGAAGCGGCTCTCGGGGGCGTCCGCGGCCCACCGGCCCAACAGCCGCGCGCCGTGGGGGAGGGCCGACTCCAAGCCGTCCAGCACCACGAGCACGCTGCCCCGGGCGGCGAGGGCCCTCCCCGCCCGGGCCGCCCAGTCCAGCCCCCCCGGGCCCACACGGAGGTCGAGACCCAGGGCCCGCGCCAACGCCTGGGCGAGCGCCACCGAGGTCCGAGCCTCGGCCACCTCCACGTAGACGACGGCCCCGGCCCCCCACGCCCGGGCGTCTCCGGACCGGGCGTACCGCGCGGCGAGGCGGGTCTTGCCGATCCCCGCCGCGCCCTTGAAGACGACGGCGCGCGCCCCCCGGAGGAGGGCGGCGTGGACCGCCCCGAGCTCCTCCCGGCGGCCGACGAACGAGGACGGCGGATCCGGGACGACGTCCTCGCCGGGCAGGGGGGCCCGCTCCACCGCCGGCAGGGGGACGTACCGATAGCCGCCGGAGCCGTTCACCACGATCCTCGGGGCGTGGGGATCGGCCTCGATCTTCTTGCGGAGCCGGTGGACCGTCGTCTGGAGGGTGGCGCGATAGGTGGAGCTGTCGATCCTCCACACCTCGCGGAAGAGGTCCTCGGCCGCCACGTCGACGCCGGGGCGCCCGGCAAGGTGGCGGAGCAGCTCCACCTCCTTCGGGGGGATCCGTTCCCAGGCGCCGCCCCGCACCAGCCGGTTGCGGCTCAAGTCCACGAAGCCGCCCACGATCTCGACGATCCCGCCCTCGCTCCCCACGCTCGCCTCCTCCGGCCCGTCCGCCGGGCGCCGCTATTCCACCACGACGATGCGTCCCGCGGGCAGGGCGCAGCGCATGTAGTAGCGCCCGTGCCTCTTCTCCGGAGCGTCGAACAGGGCCTCGCCCCCGCGCACGCCCCGCTCGGCGATCCGGCGGAGGAGCCGGGCGCGGTCCACCGCCATGCGCTCCTCGGGGCTCCGGGGATCGCCCCCCAGCGCCAGCCAGCGCTCGTAGACGTCCAGGCGGGACAGCCACCCATCCCCGTCCCCCTCCCGGGCCTTCGCCTCCGCGAACGGGACCAGCACCCGCACGGGTGCCTCCTCGATGCGGATCTCCGCCTTGCGCTGCGTGAGCTGGAGGACCCACTCCCCCGTCCCGCCCCGGACCAGCGTGAGCAGGCACGAGGGGTGCCGCAGGTCGATGCCCCCCGCGTCGGTCGCCCCGGGTGGCACCGCGTCGAAGAGGCGCCACCATCGGCCCCGGGCCAGGAAGAGGCCCCCGTCGGGGATGGGGCCGGCGGGGTCGTCCTGCTCGTCGGCGTCCACGGGCCACGGGCCGTCGGAGAGGCGCACCACCAGCGCGTCGAAGGCCTCCCCCTCCGCGAGATCGCCCGTCCGCGCGTCCACGGCGAACGCCGCCGGCGGCCCCGCCTCGACCAGCCGCAGGGAGGCCGCCCCGGGGATGGAGAGGGTGGCTTCCCCCCGCAGGGCGTACCAGCCCACCGGCAGACCCCGGGCCGGGATCCGGCGCCCCTCGGTGGGATCCGGCTCCCTCAGCGGCCGCCACGCCCAGATCTCCGGACCCGAGAACCAGCGCAGCTCCAGCCACAGGCTGGGCACGCCCGCGCCCGGGACGGCGAAGGTGCAGCTCGGCGCCCGCCCAAGGACGGTGTGCGCCGCCAGGGGAAGGACCCGCGAGGCGCCGCCCGCGACGAGGTCAATCCTGGCCATCCTCTCCCTCCTCCCCCGGGAGCCGCACCCGGTAGACGCCCGCCCCGTCGGCCCCGCGGGCGGTGAGCCGGACCGACGCGGCGAACCGGCCCAGAGGCCCGGAGGGACCCGGCGCGCCCTCCCCCTCCCGCGTCCCTGCCGGCATCGGCATCCCCACCGTCCCGGCCGTCCGCAGGACGGTCGGGCCCGCTTGCGAGACCATAGACCACCCGAGCGACGCCGTACAGGTCGCCCTCCCCGCGCCCCGGCGGTGCCGGAGGTCCGGCCTTGACCGCCGCCGCCGAACCACCGATCCTCGCGCGGCGCGACGGCGGGAGCGGGGGCCTGGGAGGAGCATGTCCAAGTCCCCTTGGGGGTTGCTCGTGGCCTGCGCGTCGATGGCCGTGCCCGGCGCGGCGTGGGCCGACGTCGGGATCGGCGTCGTCCTGGAGGCGTCCTCGGTCCGCGCCGACGCCGGGAACGCTTACGCGCCCTGGCGGATCCTGGACGAGGACCGGGGGACGGCGTGGTGCGAGGGCAAGCCGGACGCCGGGATCGGCGAGGGGCTCGTCCTGACCTTCCCCATGGAGTTCGGCGCGCGGGCCGTCCGGGTCCAGGCCGGGGTCCACGGGAGCGCCGCCCAGCGCGCGGCGAACAACCGGCCGACCCGCCTCGACGTCGCCGTCAACGACGGCGCGCCCGTGGGCGTGGACGTGGGGCCCGAGGGGGTGGCGGAGCTCAAGCTGCCCGCCGCCGTCTCCCTGAGGAAGCTCGAGGTCCGGCTCGCCGGGGCTACGGCGACCCAGGCGAACCACTCCTGCATCGCCGGCGTCGAGATCGACATGACGGACGCGCCGGCCATCGCCAACCTGTGGCTGGCGGAGGACTGGGAGCAGCGGGGCGACGTGGAGCAGGCGGTCTACGACGCCGCCGCCGCGTTCGACCGCTGCGACGCCGCCGCCATCGCCAAGGCGGTGAAGCTCCCCCTGAAGGTCAAGCCCCTCGCCCCGGGGTCGAAGACCGTCACCCACCAGAAGGCCGCGACCCTCGCCTCGGCCTGCGCCGACGGCCTCGTCCCCGCCCTTCCCGGCCCGGCGGGGGTGGCGGACTCGCTGGTGAGGCGCACCCACACCGTCGCCCCGGGAGCGATCCTGCTCCACTACGCCGGCACGGGCCGCTTCCGCTTCGCCCGGGAGGGGGATCCCCCGGTCTGGCGCCTCGTGGAGGTGATCGGCGACCCGGACTGAGCCGCGTACCCGTAGGCGGCGACCTCGGTGGACCTGGCCTCGCCGAAAGCGCGGGTCCGCTCGGCGAGGGGGGGCAGGAGCAGCAGGTCCGCCCGGGGCGCCCCCCCTCGCCATCCGTCCGCCGATGGCCGCCGCGCCCGCCGCTGGCCCCGCGCCGGAGCCTTCCCTACAATCGAGCCATGGACGGATCGGCGAAGACGCTCCGGGAGCAGCTCCGGCGGGTGGGGGAGGCGAAGGCCAGGTCGCGGGCCGAGGACGACGCGGAGCACCTGGCCCTGCCCATCGGGGAGCGCCTCCGCCGGGGGATGGAGCTGGGCGACCAGGCGCTTCGGGCCTTCCCCCCGGGGAATGACCGGACGGACGACGAGGCCGAGACGTGGGCCCGGGTGAGCGCGCGCCTGCGGAGGACGGGGCGGGGTGGAGCCTGAGGGGATCCGGCTGATCCGCGCCCTCGCCGCCCTGAGCGAGGTGTCGGGGGTTCGAATCGCCGTCGTGGGGGGTGCTGCGCGCAACGTCTGGGCCCACCCCCGGGCCACCCTGGACCTGGACGCCATCGCCGGCACCGACGTGCCGGGGCCCCTCATCGAGGCGGCGGCCCGCGCCGGGCTCGTCGCCATCGACGACGAGGTCGCCGCCCTCCGGTCCGCCGACATGACGCGCCTCAGGCTGCCGGACCATCCCCGGGGCGCGGTCCGCATCGACCTGCTCCTCGCGCGGCATCCCTACTTCGAAAGGGTCCTGGCCCGCGCGCGGGCGGCGGAGGTGGCGGGCGTCACGCTGCGCGTCGCCTGCGCGGAGGACGTCATCGTCCTGAAGCTCCTCGCCGATCGCGCCCAGGACCGGGCGGACGTCGAGGCCATCGTCGCCGCGCAGGGGGATCGCCTCGATCGGGACCTCCTGCTGCGGGAGGCGGGTTCGCTGGAACTGGAGGTCCCCGCGGCGATCCTGCGCCGGCCCTGACCCGGCACGGGTTCCCCCGGGGCTGGAGAAGGGTCGGGCGGGTTCCAGGTGGGAAGGACGTCGGCGCCGCACCTCGGCGACGGGTCGGGCGCCACCGGCGGCGCGGTCAGGGGACGCAGGCCGGGTTGGCTGCGCCCGGCGTCCCGAGGTCGCCGGCGCCGAAGGGGTCCACCGCGTCGCACCAGGCCCCGACGTCGTCGTTGGCCAGGTCGTCGGTCTGGGAGGGGTCGAGGGACAGGGCGGCCCCCGCGCCGAACACCCCGGCGCCCCAGGTGAAGGCGTCGAGGAGGCTCGCGTCCGGCGCCCCCAGCGTCAGGGTATCGCCCGCTTCCGACAGGGTCGGGCCGTTGCCGTAGACGTAGTCCGGGGTCACGCCGCCGTTCTGGTTCGGGTTGCCGTAGCGGCCGAGCAGCGCGTACCCCCCGACCGGCACCTGCACCCCACCGGTGATGGTCGCGCTGCCGGCGCTCGTGGTCACCGTCACCCCATCCAGGTCCAAGATGTCGGCGCTGACGTTGGCCACTTCGAACCACTCGCCCCGGGCGTCCACCACCGCCAGGGGATCGGCCAGGACCTCGGTGATCACCAGGTCCCCGGCCACCGGGGTCACCACCATCGGGCAGTGGTCGTTCGGGGCCCCCGGGGTCCCGAGATCGCCGGCTCCAAAGGTCGACGCGGCAAGGCACCACAGGCCCACGTCGTCGTTCAGGTCCGGATCCAGGGCCGCGTCCGACAGGGTCAGCGACGCCCCGGTGGGCGCGTCGCCCACCCCCCAGGCGAAGGCGTCCAGCAGGGCCCCGCCGGGCGCCGTCAGGGTCAACGTGTCGGTGCCGTTGTCCAGCAGCACGGCGCTGCCGTAAAGCGCATCCATCGTCACCCCGCCGTTCTGGCCGAGGTTGCCGTTGCGGCCCAGCACGGCGTATGCGCCGGGAGCGAGGAGAACCGTGCCGTTCAGGGTGCGGCTGCCCCCGTTGGAAGCGACCGTCACCCCTTCCAGGTCGAGGGTGTCGGCGCTCAGGTTCAGCACCTCGAACCACTCGCCCCTGTTGTCGACCGCCGCCGTCGGGTTGATCATCACCTCCGAGATCACCAGGCTCCCCGGGACCGGGGCCACCGGGCAGCCGTCGTCGGCGGTCCCGTTGCAGTCGTTGTCGAGCCCGTCGCCGCAGACCTCGGCGAGGCCGGGGTTCACCAGCGGCTCGGCGTCGTCGCACTCGCCCGAGCACAGGGCGTAGCCGTCGCCGTCGGCGTCGGCCTCGTCGGCAGGGATCACCTCGTCGCAGTCGTTGTCGATCCCGTCGCACGCTTCCGGGGCACCGTCGTAGGTGGCGGCGTCCTGGTCGTTGCAGTCGGCCTCGCACCGCCGCTGGCCGTCCCCGTCCCCGTCGCGCTCGCCCCGGGGGACGAAGCCGTCGCAGTCGTTGTCCGCGCCGTCGCAGTACTCCCAGATCCCGGGGTGGGTGTAGGCGACGGCGTCGTCGCAGTCGTCTCGGGTGCCCCCGCACGAGGCGGGCGTGCTGTATCCGTCGCCGTCGGCGTCGACGGTCAGTCCGTCGTCGGCGCTCCCGTCGCAGTCCTCGTCGACGCCGTCGCAGGTCTCGGCCGCGGCGGGGTTCACCGCCGGATCGGCATCGTCGCAGTCGTCCCGGGTGCCCTCGCACGAGGCGGCGGACGTGTGCCCGTCGGCGTCGGCGTCGGTGGTCAGGCCATCGTCCACCGCCCCGTCGCAGTCGTCGTCCAACCCGTCGCAGGTCTCCACCGCCCCGGCGTACACCGCCGCAATGCTGTCGTCGCAGTCGTCCCGGGTGCCCGCGCACGAGTCGGCGGTGCTGTGACCGTCGCCGTCCGCGTCGATGGTCAGGCCATCGTCGACGTCCCCGTCACAGTCCTGGTCCACCCCGTCGCAGGTCTCGGCGGCGGCGGGGTTCACCGCCGGATCGGCGTCGTCGCAGTCATCCCGCGTGCCCTCGCACGAGGCGGCGGAAGTGCGTCCATCGGCGTCGGCGTCGAACGTGAGCCCGTCGTCCGCCGCGCCGTCGCAGTCGTCGTCGAGCCCGTCGCAGACCTCGACCGCCCCGGCGTACGCCGTCGCCCGGCCGTCGTCGCAGTCGTCCCGGGTGCCGCCGCAGGAGTCGGCGGTGCTGTGGCCGTCCCCGTCGGCGTCGATGGTCAGGCCGTCGTCGGCGCCCCCGTCGCAGTCCTGATCGACCCCGTCGCACGTCTCGGCCGCGGCGGGGTTCACCGCCGGATCGGCGTCGTCGCAGTCGTCCCGGGTGCCCGCGCACGAGGCGGCGGACGTGTATCCGTCGGCGTCCGCATCGGCGGTCAGCCCTTCGTCCGCCTCGCCGTCGCAGTCGTCGTCGAGCCCGTTGCATCGCTCCGCCGCCCCGGGCCACGTGGCCGCGTCCTGGTCGTGGCAGTCCCCGCCGCAGGGCGTGAACCCGTCCCCGTCCTGGTCCCTCTCCGAGTAGGGGACCACCCCGTCGCAGTCGTCGTCCACGCCGTCGCAGATCTCCGCCACACCCGGGTGGACGGCGGGATCCGCGTCGTCGCAGTCGTCGCGGGTCCCGCCGCACGACTCGAACGGGCTGTGGCCGTCCCCATCGGCGTCCATGGAGAGGTCCTCGTCCACCTCCCCGTCGCAGTCGTCGTCCACGCCGTCGCAGGCCTCCGCCGCGCCGGGGAAGGCCGTGGCGTCGGCGTCGTCGCAGTCGTCCCCGCTGCCCTCGCACGAGGCGAGGGACGTGTGGCCGTCGGCGTCGGCGTCGAACGTGAGCCCGTCGTCCACCTCCCCGTCGCAGTCGTCGTCCACGCCGTCACAGGCCTCGGCCGCGCCGGGGAAGGCGGTGGCGTCCAAATCGTCGCAGTCCGTCGCGTCGAGCGTGTCACCCCCCTGGGGACCGTCCCGGGTGGTTCGCGGGGCGCCCGGATCCCCGAAGCCGTCGGCGTCGGCGTCGGCGTACCAGGGCCCCCCCGCCGTGTAGACGTGGCCGTGGTGCGCCGCGCCCGAGGGGCCCCCGTACTCCCACGGGCCCCAGAGCTGGCCGCCCCCCGAGGCCGGGTCTACCAGCACCCGGGCTCGCCAGTGGTGGCCGGTCCCGGCGGTCAGGCCGGACAGGGCCTGCTGCAAGGCCGTTCCGCCGAGGCCGCTGTCCACCCAGCTCTCGCCCCGGATGGTGTCCGTGCCGTCGAAGGGCTGTCCCAGCGCCCGGACCTCCACCTCCAGCTTGACCCGCGACCTCCCCCGGGCGGTGCGCGCCAGGGCCATCGCCACGTCGAAGCCGTCCTCGGCGTCGGAGGTCAGTCCCGGTGCCACGGGAGCCGTCGCGCCGGGCTGGCGCGCCTGGGCCGCCAGGGCGAGGCCGGGTCCGGTCCCGTCGGCGCCGTTGCCAAGGTACACGAAGGCCCCGCCCTCGTCCGTCTGCCCGTTGTCGTGGGCGTACGCCCCCACGACGAGGTCTCCGTACCCGTCCCCGTTCACGTCCCCCGCCGAAGACACCGAGCGCCCGAATGATGCGTTCGCCTGGTTGGGCTCCGACGTCCACGACGCGGACCCGGAAAGCCCTGAAGACGAGCCCAGATACAGGAAGGCCGCGCCCTCGTTCGTCTCTCCACCGGAGTGCCGGAAGGCCCCCACCACCACGTCCCCGTAGCCGTCCCCGTTCACGTCCCCCGCCGACGAGACCCAAGATCCGAAGTCGGCGCCCGCCTCGTCGGACTCCGAAGTCCATGACGCCGACGGGGACAGCCCCGAAGGCGATCCCGGGTACAGGTAGGCTCGGCCCTCGTACAACTCCCCGTTGGTGAAGTAGCGCGCCCCCACCACCACGTCCCCGTAACCGTCCCCGTTCACGTCCCCCGCCGACGAGACCGAAGATCCGAAGGCCGCATCCACCTGGTCGGACTCCCCCGTCCACGAGGGCGACGCTTGGAGGCCGCTCGCCGAGCCCAGGTACAGGAAGGCTCCCCCCTCCTCGGCCTGGCCGTCGTCGTAGGCGCGCGCCCCCACCACGACGTCCCCATACCCGTCGCCGTTCACGTCCCCCGCCGACGACACCGAGCCCCCGAAGCCCGCCCCCGCCTGGTCGGACTCCGCCGTCCACGAGGGCGACGATTGGAGGCCGCCCGCCGAGCCCAGGTACAGGAACGCCCCTCCCTCGTCCGTCTCCCCATCCTCGTAGTAGTGAGCGCCCACCACCACGTCCCCGTAACCGTCCCCGTCCACATCCCCCGCCGACGACACCGAGAAGCCGAAGTACGCGCTCGCCTGGTGGGACCCCGCCGTCCACGATGCCGAAGGGGACAGGCCCGACGACGAGCCCAGGTACAGGAACGCCGCACCCTCGTTCGTCTCCCCATCGTCGTAGTAGGGCGCGCCCACCACCACGTCCCCGTAGCCGTCCCCGTTCACGTCCCCCGCCGATGACACCGACTGCCCGAAGGACGCTTCGGCCTGGTCGGACCTCGCCGTCCACGACGCGGATGCCGACAGCCCCGACGCCGAACCCAGGAACAGGAATGCCGCGCCCTCGTCCGTCTCCCCATCGTCGTAGTCGAACGCACCCACCACCACGTCCCCGTAACCGTCCCCGTTCACGTCCCCCGCCGACGACACCGAGTACCCGAACCCCGCGCCCACTTGGTCGGACTCCCCCGTCCACGAGGACGCCGTCGCCAGGCCGCTCGCGGAGCCCTGGAACAAGGTGGCCCGGCCCTCGTCGGTCTCCCCGTTGTCGTAGGTGTACGCCCCCACCAACACGTCCCCGTAACCGTCCCCGTTCACGTCTCCCGCCGGCGACACCGAGGCCCCGAAGCGGGCCGATGCCTGGTCGGACTCCGCGGTCCACGAGGGCGAGGTCGCCAGGCCGCTCGCGGAGCCGAAATACACGTAAGCCCTCCCCTCGTCCGTCTCCCCGTCGTTGAACCCGAACGCCCCCACCACCACGTCCCCGTACCCGTCCCCATTCAGGTCGCCCGCCATCCCCACCGCCCCCCCGAAGTAGGCGTGGGACTGGTCCGACTCCGCGGTCCACGAGGGGGACGCCTGGAGGCCGCCCGCCGAGCCCAGGTACAGGTAGGCTCGACCTTCGTTCGTCTCACCGCTGTCGTAGGAGTACGCCCCCACGACGACGTCTCCGTACCCGTCCCCATCGACGTCGCCCGCGCCGCTCACCGAGGACCCGAAGTAGGCGGAGTTCTGGTCGGGCTCTGCCGTCCACGAGGGAGACGGCGAGAGGCCGCCCGCGGAGCCCAGGTACAGGTAGGCCCGGCCCTCGTCCGTCTGCCCGTTGTCGTACCAGTACGCCCCCACGACCACGTCCCCGTAACCGTCTCCGTTCACGTCCCCCGCCGACGACACAGAGGCCCCGAAGAGCGCGCCCGCCTGGTCGGGCTCCGCCGTCCACGAGGGTGACGCTTGGAGACCGCTCGCCGAGCCCAGGTACAGGTAAGCCCGGCCCTCGTATGCCTCTCCGTTGCCGTACCAGTGGGCCCCCACCACCACGTCCGCGTACCCGTCCCCGTTCACGTCCCCCGCCGACGAGACCGAGGTCCCGAAGGACGCGTCGACCTGGTCGGACTCCGCCGTCCACGCCTCCGCCGTCAGCAGGGGATCGACCGTCACCGGAGCCACCGCCCCGGAGTCGTCCACCACCAGGCGCACGCCGCCCGCGACTCCCGCCATCGTCACCGGCAGATCCATCCCCCGGCCGTCCCACGCTCGCAACCCCCCGTAGCGCAGGTGGGTGCCCGAGGGCCCCGCGATCACCGCCGAGGTCCCCGAGGCGTCGACCTCCACCTCCGCCCCCCGGATCGCCACCTCGAGCACCAGCGGCCCGGCGCCCCGGGGGAGGGAGGCGAGGGTGAAGCCCTGCTCGATCCCCTCCCGGCGGTTCTCCCACCACTCCACCGCGTCCCCCCGGGCGTACTCCACCCGCGTGAGACAGCGATCTTGCTCGTCCCGGCGGCCCGTCGCGTCGCACGCCCCCTCCGCGGGGACCGCTCCCGGGGCCGCCCGCAGCGATCCGCCGCGACCCCATCCCCGCAGCGACAGCGTCAGCCCCTCGTCGCCGCCGCCCCCGCGCCGCGGTCCCACCCTCACCCCCTGGGGATCGAGCCGCGCCACCAGCCCCTGGGAGCGGTTGCTCGCCTCGTACCCCTCGTCCCCCGTCGCGCGGAAGCGGTACTCCCCCGCCGCGATCCGGGTGAGCGCGTCCTCCTGCCACCCCGGAGCGACCGGTGCCCCGGAGCCGGCCCCCGCTGGGAGTGCGGACGTCCCGTGGAGCCCCGATCCGCCCGCACCCGGCGCGTCGATCCCGGATCCCTCGTCGCATCCCGTCGCGAGCGCCAGCGCCATGATGACCTGCACCCACCTGACGCGCCGGATCCGCTGCTGCCTCATCACCACCTCGCGCGCCGCCGCCCTTGCGGGCTGGAAGTGCGGTGTACCGGGGGGCCCACCACCCTCGCCGGCCTGTTCGCAAGCCATTCGACCGCCGGGAGTCTCCGCCGAGCTTCGGAACTCGGCGGGTCGGCCCAGGGGCCTGGGATCCGGATCAGGGCCCGCATGACGGATTCTCGAAGCCCGGCGTGCCGAGATCTCCCGCGCCGAAGCCATCCACGGCCGGGCACCAGGCCGCGATGTCGTCGTTGGCCAGGTCGTCGGTCTCGCCCGGGTCGAGGGAGAGGGCGACGCCCGGAGAGAACGCCCCCGCGCCCCAGGCGAAGGCGTCCAGGAGAGCGCCCCCCGGGGCGGTGATCGTCAGGGAGTCTCCGCCCTCGGCGAGGCTCGGACCGTTGCCGTACACGTAGTCGAGGACCACGTCGCCGTTCTGGAAGGGGTTGCCGTAGCGGCCGAGGACCGCGTATCCCCCCACCGGGACCTGGAGCGAGCCGGCGATGGTGGCGCTGCCGCCGGTCGTGGAGAGGGTGACCCCCTCCAACTCCAAGATGTCGGCGCCGACGTTGGCCACCTCGAACCACTCGCCCAGGGAGTCCAACACCGCCTGGGGATCCGCCAGGATCTCGGTGATCACCAGGTCCCCGGCCACCGGGGTCACCACCATCGGGCAGTGGTCGTTCGGGGCCCCCGGGGTCCCGAGATCGCCGGCGCCGAAGGTCGACTCGGCGAGGCACCACAGGGCCACGTCGTCGTTCAGATCCGGATCCAGGGCCCCGTCCGACAGGGTCAGCGATGCCCCGGTGGGCGCGTCGCCCACCCCCCAGCCGAAGGCGTCCAGCAGGGCCCCGCCGGGCGCCGTCAGGGTCAGCGTGTCGGTGCCGTTGTCCAGCAGTACCGCGTTGCCGTACAGCGCGTCCATCGTCACCCCGCCGTTCTGGCCGAGGTTGCCGTTGCGGCCCAGCACGGCGTACCCGCCGGGAGCGACGAGCACCGTGCTGTTCAGGGTGCGGCTGCCCCCGTTGGAAGCGACCGTCACTCCGTCCAGGTCGAGGGTGTCGCCGCTCAGGTTCAGCACCTCGAACCACTCGCCCCTGTTGTCGACCGCCGCCGTCGGGTTGATCATCACCTCCGAGATCACCAGGCTCCCCGGGACCGGGGCCACCGGGCAGCCGTCGTCGGCCACGCCCCCGCAGTCGTTGTCGAGCCCGTCACCGCAGACCTCGGCGAGGCCAGGGTTCACCAGGGGCTCGGCGTCGTCGCAGTCGCCCGCGCACAGGGCGTAGCCGTCGCCGTCGGCGTCCGCCTCGCCGGCGGGCACCACCTCGTCGCAGTCGTTGTCGGTCCCGTCGCACGCCTCCGGGGCGCCGTCGTAGGTGGCGGCGTCCTGGTCGTTGCAGTCGGCCTCGCACCGGCGCTGGCCATCGCCGTCCGCGTCCCGCTCGCCCCGGGGGACGAGACCGTTGCAGTCGTTGTCCGCGCCGTCGCAGTACTCCAATGCGCCGGGGTGGGTGTAGGCGCTGGTGTCGTCGCAGTCGTCCGTGGTGCCGCCGCACGAGGCGGGCGTGCTGTATCCGTCGCCGTCGTCGTCGACGGTCAGCCCGTCGTCGGCGCCGCCGTCACAGTCCTGGTCGATGCCGTCGCAGATCTCGGCCGCGGCGGGGTTCACCGTCGGATCGGCGTCGTCGCAGTCGTCCCGGGTGCCCTCGCATGAGACGAGGGAAGTGTGTCCATCGGCGTCGGCATCGAAGGTCAGGCCGTCGTCCACCGCGCCGTCGCAGTCGTCGTCCAGCCCGTCGCAGACTTCGACCGCCCCCGCGTACACCGCCGCCAGTCCATCGTCGCAGTCGTCCCGGGTGCCCTCGCACGAGCCCGCGGTGCTGTGGCCGTCGCCGTCGGCGTCGAAGGTCAGGCCATCGTCGGCGCCCCCGTCGCAGTCCTGGTCGACGCCGTCACAGATCTCCACCGCGGCGGGGTTCACCGCCGGATCGGCGTCGTCGCAGTCGTCCCGGGTGCCCTCGCACGAGGCGAGGGAGGTGTGCCCGTCGGCGTCGACGTCGAAGGTCAGGCCGTCGTCCACCGCGCCGTCGCAGTCGTCGTCCAGCCCGTCACAGATCTCGGCCGCCCCGGCGTACACCGTCGCCAGTCCGTCGTCGCAGTCGTCCCGGGTGCCGTCGCAGGAGTCGGCGGTGCTGTGGCCGTCGCCGTCGGCGTCGATGGTCAGGCCGTCGTCGGCGCCCCCGTCGCAGTCTTGATCGACCCCGTCGCAGGTCTCGGCCGCGGCGGGGTTCACCGCCGGATCGGCGTCGTCGCAGTCGTCCCGGGTACCGCCGCAGGAGGCGGCGGACGTGTATCCGTCCGCGTCCGCATCGGCGGTCAGCCCCTCGTCCGCTTCGCCGTCGCAGTCGTCGTCGAGCCCGTTGCACCGCTCGGCCGCCCCCGGCCACGCTGCCGCGTCCTGGTCGTTGCAGTCCCCGTCGCAGGGCGTGAGCCCGTCTCCGTCCTGGTCCCTCTCCGAGTAGGGAACCACCCCGTCGCAGTCGTCGTCCACGCCGTCGCAGATCTCCGCCACGTCCGGGTGGACGGTGGCATCGGCGTCGTCGCAGTCGTCATGGGTGCCCTCGCACGAGGCGATGGACGTGTAGCCATCCGCATCGGCGTCGAACGTGAGCCCCTCGTCCACCGCGCCGTCGCAGTCGTCGTCCACCCCGTCGCACGTCTCGACCGCACCGGGGAAGGCGGTGGCGTCCGCGTCGTCGCAGTCGTCATGGGTGCCCTCGCACGAGGCGAGAGACGTGAACCCGTCCGCGTCGGCGTCGAAGGTAAGCCCGTCGTCGACCGCGCCGTCGCAGTCCTCGTCCACCCCGTTGCACGTCTCGACTGCACCCGGGAAGGCCGTCGCGTCGGCATCGTCGCAGTCGTCATGGCTTCCTTCGCACGAGGCGAGGGACGTGAACCCGTCCGCGTCGGCGTCGAAGGTCAGGCCGTCATCCACTTCCCCATCGCAGTCCTCGTCCACCCCGTCGCAGGTCTCGGCCGCGCTCGGGCTGACCGCGGGGTCTGCGTCGTTGCAGTCGTCGTGGGTCCCGCCGCAGGACTCGATGCTGCTGTGGCCATCTCCGTCCAGGTCGAAGGTCAGCCCCTCGTCCACCTCCCCGTCGCAGTCGCCGTCCACCCCGTCGCACGCCTCGATGCCGCCCGGGAAGGCCGTGGCGTCGCCGTCCTCGCAGTCCGTCGCGTCGACGATGTACCCCTCCTGGGGGCCGTCCCGGACGCCCCACGGCGCGTCCGGATCCCCGAAGCCGTCGGCGTCGGCGTCGGCGTACCAGGGCCCCCCGCCGTGTAGACGTGGCCGTGGTGCGCCGCGCCCGAGAGGCCCCCGTACACCCACGGGCCCCAGAGCTGGCCGCCCCCCGAGGCCGGGTCCACCAGCACCCGGGCTCTCCAGTGGTGGCCGGTCCCGGCGGTCAGGCCGGACAGGGCCTGCTGCAAGGCCGTTCCGCCGAGGCCGCTGTCCACCCAGCTCTCGCCCCGCACGGTGTCCGTGCCGTCGAAGGGCTGCCCCAGCGCCCGGACCTCCACCTCCAGCTTGACCCGCGACCTCCCCCGGGCGGCGCGCGCCAGGGCCATGGCCACGTCGAAGCCGTCCTCGGCGTCGGAGGTCAGCCCCGGTGCCACGGGAGTCGTCTCGCCGGGCTGGCGCGCCTGGGCCGCCAGGGCGAGGCCGGGGCCAGTCCCGTCGCCGCCGTTTCCCAGGTACAAGGAGGCCCGACCCTCGTTCGACTCGCCGCCGTCATGCGTGTAGGCCCCCACGACGACGTCCCCGAACCCATCCCCGTTCACGTCCCCTGCCGATGACACCGAGTACCCAAACGCCGCCGAGGACTGGTCGGGCTCCGCGGTCCAGGCGGGTGACGCCTGGAGGCCGCTCGCGGAGCCCAGGAACACGTAGGCCCGGCCCTCGTATGCCTCCCCGCCATCGTGCTGATCCGCCCCCACGATGACGTCCCCGTACCCGTCCCCATCCACGTCCCCCGCCGAAGACACCGACCGCCCGAACGTCGCCCCGGACTGGTCGGACTCCGCGGTCCACGAAGCGGCCGCCTCCAGACCGCTGGCCGAGCCCAGGTACAGGAAGGCCCGGCCCTCGTCCGTCTCCCCGTTGTCGTATCGGTGGGCCCCCACGACGACGTCCCCGTAACCGTCCCCGTTCACGTCACCCGCCGCCGCCACCGAGCCCCCGAAGTACGCGCCCGCGTGGTCGGGCTCCGCCGTCCAAGACGGGGATGCCTGGAGGCCGTTGGCGGATCCCAGGTACAGGAAGGCCCGGCCCTCGTTCGACTCCCCGCCGTCGTGCTCGTACGCCCCCACGACCACGTCGCCGTAACCGTCCCCGTTCACGTCACCCGCCGACGACACCGACCACCCGAAGGACGCATAGTCCTGGTCGGACTCCGCGGTCCACGAAGGCGACGCCTGAAGCCCGCTCGCGGAGCCCAGGAACAACGTGGCTCGGCCCTCGTACGTCTGCCCGTTGGAGAAGTAGGGCGCCCCCACGATCACGTCCCCGTAGCCGTCCCCGTTCACGTCGCCCGCCGACGACACGGAAGATCCGAACATCGCCGGGCTCTGGTCCGACTCCGCCGTCCACGAAGGCGACGCCTGGAGCCCGCTCGCCGAGCCCAGGTACAGGAAGGCCGCGCCCTCGTACGCCTCTCCGTTTGCACAGTAAGCCGCGCCCACCACCACGTCCCCGTACCCGTCCCCGTTCACGTCACCCGCGGACGCCACCGACCACCCGAAGTACGCGCCCGCCTGGTCGGGCTCCGCGGTCCACGAAGGCGACGCCTGGAGCCCGCTCGCGGAGCCCAGGAAGAGGTAGGCCCGGCCCTCGTTCGTCTCCCCGTTGTCGTACGAGGCCGCCCCCACGACCACGTCCCCATACCCGTCCCCGTTCACGTCACCCGCCGACGCCACCGAGTATCCGAAGTACCCGCTCGCCTGGTCTGACTCCCCCGTCCACGAAGACGACGTCGCCAGGCCGCTCCCCGAGCCGAGGTATACGAAGGCCCGGCCCTCGTCCGTCTCCCCGTGGTCGTACCCGTAGGCCCCGACGACGACGTCCCCGTACCCGTCCCCGTTCACGTCGCCCGCCGGCGCTACGGAATGCCCGAAGTAGGCGCCCGCCTGGTCGGGCTCCGCCGTCCACGATGGCGACGCCCGGAGCCCGCTCGCCGAGCCCAGGTACAGGAACGCCCCTCCCTCGTCCGTCTGCCCACCGTCGTACCGATACACCCCTACGACGACGTCGCCGTACCCGTCCCCGTTCACATCACCCGCCGGCGCCACCGCAAACCCGAAGTACGCGGATGCCTGATCGGACTCCGCCGTCCACGCGGGCGACGGAGAGAGGCCACTCGCGGAGCCCAGGAACACGAAAGCCCCCCCCTCGTCCGTCTGCCCGTCGTCGTACCGATACGCCCCCACGACGATATCGCCGTACCCGTCCCCGTTCACATCGCCTGCCGGCGCCACCGACCACCCGAAGTTCGCGGATGCCTGGTCGGACTCCGCCGTCCACGCGGGTGACGGAGAGAGGCCACTCGCGGAGCCCAGGAACACGAAAGCCCGGCCCTCGTCCGTGGCCCCGTGGTCATACCCGTAGGCCCCCACCACGACGTCCCCGTACCCGTCCCCGTTCACATCGCCCGCTGACGCCACCGACCACCCGAAGGCCGCCAAATCCTGGTCGGACTCCGCCGTCCACGCAGGCGAGTTCGAGGGGTTGCCCGGGGAACCCAAGTAGAGGAAGGCGCGGCCCTCGTTGGACTGCCCGTTGTCGTAACCGTGTGCCCCCACGACGATGTCGCCGTACCCGTCCCCGTTCACGTCACCCGCCGACGCCACCGACCACCCGAGGGCCGCCCCCGCCTGGTCGGACTCCGTCGTCCACGAGGGGTACGAATCGAGGCCGTAACCGGTGCCCCGGTAAAGGTAGACCCGACCCTCGTCCGACTGCCCGTTATCGTAGTCGCACGCCCCCACGGCGACGTCCCCGTACCCGTCCCCGTTCACGTCCCCCGCCGACGCCACCGAACAACCGAACCGTGCGTAGGCCTGGTCGGACTCCGCGGTCCAAGCGGGCGACGTCGAGAGGCCGCTCGCGGAGCCCAGGAACAGGAAGGCCCGGCCCTCGTCGGTCTGTCCATTGTCATAGGTGAGAGCGCCGACCACGACGTCCCCGTACCCGTCTCCGTTCACGTCGCCCGCCGACGCCACCGATTGCCCGAAGTACGCGCTCGCCTGGTCGGACTCCGCCGTCCAAGCCTCCACCGCCAGCAGGGGGTCGACCGTCACGGGGCCCACGGCCCCGGAGTCGTCGACCACCAGGCGCACGCCGCCCGCGGACGCCTCCATGGTCGCCGGCAGGTCCACTCCCCGGCCGTCCCAGGCCCGCAGTCCCGCGTATCGCAGGGGGTCGCCGCCAGGCCACCGGAGCACCGCCGACGTCCCCGCGGCCTCCACCTCCACGTCCGCCCCGCCGACCGCGACCTCCAGCACCAGCGGCCCGTCGCCCCGCGGGGGCGAGGCGAGGGTGAAGCCCTGCTCCAGTCCTTCCCGGCGGTTCTCCCACCACTCCACCACGTCGCCCCGGGCGTAATCCACCCGCGTGAGGCAGCGGTCCTGCTCGTCCCGACGGCCCGTCGCGTCGCATCCCCCCTCCGCGGGGATCGCGCCCGGGGCCGCCCGCAGCGATCCGCCGCGACCCCATCCCCGCAGCGACAGCGAAACCCCCGCGCCGTCCCCGCCCTGGCCCCGCGGGCCGACCCTCACCCCTTCGGGGCCCTAGCGCGCCACCAGCCCCTGGGAGCGGTTGCTCGCCTCGTAGCCCTCCTCCCCCGCCGCGCGGAAGCGATACTCCCCCGCCGCGATCCGGGAGATCGCGTCCTCCTGCCACCCCGGATCGACCGCCGGCGCGGAGCCGGCCGCCGCCGCGGCCACCGCCGCCTCGCCGCGCGACCCGCCCGTGGCGGGCGCGTCGCCCCCTGCCCCACCCCGACACCCGGTCCCGAGCACCCACGCGAGGACGCCGAGGACCAGCGCCCTCCGCCCGACCTGCACCCGCCACTGCCGCATCGCCACCCCGCAGGCTGCGGCAAATGCGACCCCGCAGCGTCGGCCACATGGAGGCCCCATCCCCCCTCCGCTGGCTCGCCCGCGCCTATGACAGGCGTGCAGTCCCTCCGGCAACCCAAAACTGGCCGGGCCGCCCGGACACCCGCAGCGAACGACATGCAACGCGCTGAAATTGCACGGGTTCTTGACGCCAGCCAAGAGAGTCCCTCGGACCCGTCGGTGCGCCGAACCAAACTACGCCGGCACGGACCGCTTCCGCCTCGCCCGGGAGGGGGATCCGCCGGTCTGGCGCCTCTTGGAGGTCATCGGCGACCCGATCCGAGCCGCGTCCTCGCCCTCCGCCGGTGTCTGCGTGCCCTCCGGGGAGGGTGGCGCGCCACGGCACCCGCCACACCCGTCCGGCCGTGGCAAAGGCCAGGAAGCACGCGCGTGCTGCCCGCTACTCGGGGAGCGTGGCCGCGAGGAGGTCCGAGAACGTCCCCTCCGCCGCGAGGCCCGCGCCCGTCTCTTCGTGCTCCATGTTCACTTCGAACGACCCGGAGACGACGAAGTAGTGCGTGGTCTGGATGTCCAGTTCCCCGACCGCATCGAGCGTGATCGTACCGCTCGTCGCGTAGTAGTGGTCGCCCCCGGCGTTGTACGGCATCGTGAACACGGTGACGCCGGCTCCCTCCAGCAGCACCGGGAACGTCCCGCTGGCGAGCGGGTCGATCTGCGCGCCGACCGTGAGTCCCCAGGTGTCCCCGCCCTCGGTGAAGACCAGATCGAACACCTTGGGTTCCCCCGCGGCCGGAGAGAGGTGGTGGCCAAGTACGCCGTAGGGATCGTCGGGATCCCCGCACGGCACCTCGTAGGAGGCGGTGATCTCCTCGACCCCGGTGATGTTCAGGTGGACACTTCCGGTGGGCAGCCCGTTGGTGCACGTGTCCGGGTCGTCCCCGGTCCCCCCGTCAGCGCCGGGACACCCCGCGAGCGCCAGCCCACATGCCGCCAACCACGCAACGCCAGGAGCACGCATCGAACCTCCGCCGAACACGCGGCCAAGCACTCCGCCGGCCGGTCCGGGTCGCATCATGCGCCACCGAAATCTCCCGTGTCAAGGCGAATTCGCGGGGACGACGGTGCGATTGCGTCAGTCAGGCATCCGACCCGCTGTGGCCGCGCCCGGCGAGCCAGGATGGAGAACCCGTTGGTGTCGCCCGGAACCCGGGCGAGTCCGTCCTCGGTGGCGTCCGCGGCCCACGACTCGACGGGCTCGGCCACACCGTGGAGCATGGCGGACCCGGTGGCGTTGCCTCGCACGGCGTCGAACGGGGTCCCCCCGCGCCCCCCCGCCGGTCAGTCCAAGTTCCCGTCCGCGGTGATCTCGGTGGACATGGCCTCGCCGAAGGTGAAGGCGGGATCGGTGAGGTAGCCGGGGTTGGCGCCGGGGTAGCCCAGGTGGCAGGCCGCCCCCGCGCTGGCGAAGAAGGCGAGCTTGGCGAGCTGGACCGCGAAGCCCATCTCGGCGACCTCGGCGAGGGAGGTCTCCAGCGCCGCCTCCCTCTCCTCGGGCTCCAGGTCCTCGAAGATCGCCCCCTCCCGCACCCGGCCGGCGTGGACGTCCAGCACCAGGACCAGCAGCGGCACGTAGGGCTCCGCGGGAAGCTCCGGGTCGAAGAAGAGGGCCGGCGCCCCCACGTCGATGCCCCCCGGCGCCCCGGTGGGGTCCCGGTGCCTCCCCGGCACCACCGCGTCCACCAGGGCGGCGATGGCGCGCCCCTCCGGCGTGTCCGGGGCCCCCCCCAAGTGGGGCAGGTCCTGGGCCCCTCCCGAGGGAGGCAACCCCTCCACGTCGTGCTCCACGCAGGACTCCGGGGCGGCGCTGTCGTCGTCCCCGGTGGCGTCGTCGTCGCCTCCCCCGGTGTCGTCGTCGTCGCCCGCCTGCGGGCCCGTGCAGGCCCCGATGGGCCAGGAGGCCAGCAGCAGGGCCGCCAGGCGGTTGAACTCCCTCCGGCTCGTCCCGCTCGGGCGGTCCATCAGCCCACCTCCAGGATCCGCTCGGCGGCGCGCTCGGCCACGGCGGCGATGGTCAGGGCGGGGTTCACCCCCAGCGCGTAGGGGATCGCGCTGGCGTCGCAGACGTACAAGTTATCGTAACCATGGACCTTTCCGTACCCGTCCACCACCCCCTCCTCTGCCCCGGTGCCCATGCGGCAGGCCCCCAGCAAGTGGGCGGACGTGGTGCCCGCCAGCTCCCGCGGGACCGCCGGCACCAGCGTCGTGCCGCTGGCCTTGGCGACCCCCGCCATGATCCCCTCCACCCGGTCCAGGTAGGCGTCGTAGGCGGTGCGGTCCCTCTCCTCCACGTCGGCGGTGCCGTCCCCCCGGAGCACCACCGCCCGGTGGCCGTCCGCCAGGCCCAGCGCCGAGAAGCCGATGAGCCGGCGGGGGTAGACCTGCTCCACGAACCGCTTGTACTCCATCCCCCAGGACCGGGGCGGCAGGACGGGATGGGACGCCGCCTCCAGGCTCGCCGCCAGCACCGAGGGCTCGAAGCCGCCGCCGGGGTGGAGGGTGAAGCCCTCCTCCTCGAACCAGTGGAAGCTCATCACCGAGCCGTTGTCGGTGCCCATGTAGGCGTAGTAGTCCTGGACCTCGGGCCAGTCGGCGGGGAGGATCCCCAGGAAGGCGTGCTCGCCGTTGGTGTTGAACCCCTCCCCCACCCGGGGGCTCAGGGCGGGCAGGTAGGGGGCCGAGCGCAGCAGGAGGGCGGGGGTGTGGATCCCCCCGGCCCCGACGATCACCCGGGGCGCCGACACCTCCAGGGCCTCCCCGTCCCGGATGTAACGGACGACGTACTCCGCCCCCGCGGGCTCGATCCGGTCCACCTGGCAGCCGGGGCGGAACTCCACCCCCGCCGCCTCCGCCACCGGGACGTAGCTGTGGAGCAGCGTCCACTTGCGGTCGAAGGTGCAGCCCTGGGTCGAGAAGCCGCAGTGGACGCACCCCACCAGGTTCATCCGCGCCCTCTCGCAGCTCGCCCCCGCCATGTCCAGGATCCGCGCGAAGAGGCCCCCGGCCTTGGGGACCTCCCCCCAGCCCACCTGCCGGACCCTCAGCATGTCCTCGGCCCTGTCGTAGTAGGGGTCGAGGGCCTCCCGGGTGAGCTCCTCGGGCCAGTACCGCGCGCCCGAGGCGTCCGTCACCTGGAAGCTCTTGCGGGGCATCCGGAAGTGGGCGCCGTCCATGGGGATCGAGGCGCCCCCCACCAGGCCGCCGGTGCGGAAGGCGACGTTCCCCGACGAGACGAACAGCTCCATCACCGATTGGATGTACCGGGGATCGTCCGACTGGCGGAAGTCGGCGCTGGACCAGCGGGGCCCCCGCTCCAGCACCAGCACCCGCATGCCCCCCTCCCCGAGGCGAGTGGCAGGCACGGTGCCGCCGTAGCCCGAGCCGATGCACACCGCGTCGAACGACTCCATCGGGACCTCCGGGGCGTCATCCCTGGTGACCTCGGGCCAGGGGCGGCGGCGATGATACACCCTCGGGCCAAGTCCCCGATTGCTGCGGGCTTTCAGCCCCCAGGCGCCGTCCCTACACCCCCTCCACCCTCGCCAGCACCTGCCCCTGGCGCACCTCGGCGCCGTCGTGAACCTCGATGGACACCACCCTCGCCCGGGGGGGGAGGCCGGGGCCGCCGTAGCGCAGGGGGTGGAAGGTCTTCATCACCTCCACGAGGGCCACGGTCTGCCCCTCGGTCACCTCGCCCCCGATCTCCACGAAGGCCGGAGCCCCCGGGCTGGGACGCAGGTACGCGATCCCGTCGATGGGGGAACGCACCGGCAGGGCCCGGGCGTCCTCCCCTGCCGCCGCCCCAGCCGCCGCCCCGGCCGCCGCCCCTTCCAAAGGCGCCAGGGCGCACAGCCTCTCTCCGAACTGGACCGCCCTCTCCCCCGACTCCATGAGGGGCTCCAGCACCAGCCCGTCCGCCCCCGGGGGCGCCACCAGGGGGTGGCGCCGGTCCAGGATCCGCAACGCCCCCAGCGCCTCCCCCGCCCGCACCCGCGCCCCCGCCCGGGGCGGGTCCACCCACACCCCCACCGCCGGAGCGTGGAGCGACGCCCCGCCCGCCTCGTCCCGTCGCAAGAGCGCCGTCAGCACCGTGGCTCCCATCCCGCGCTCCCCAGGTTCAGCGGTCCATCAGGACGTGAAGGTCGTGGAGGCTCCAGATCCGGGGGTTCTTCACCCGGCGGTAGCCGATGGACTGGTAGCTGGCCTCCACCAGCGCCCCAAGGCGGCTCCGGAGCGCCGACACCGGCACCACCTCGTCGGTGTCCAGCCGCCGCGCCGACACCAGGGGGTCCATGTCCCGGTCGATCCGCTCCTCCACCGCCCTCATCCCCTCCTCGACCTTCCTCCGCTCCGCCTCGTCCCGGGCCACCACGCGGAACTCGTCGTCCAGACGGGTGCGGTAGGCGCCGATGGCGAGGGTCCGCCCCTCCATCACGCTCAGGCGGGTCAGGGGCGTCGAGAGCTGCATCACCGGGTCGTAGGGCAGCCCCGCCATGGCGTAGTACCCCGCGCCGCTCGCCTTCCGCAGCAGAACCGTGAACATCGGCGTCTCGTTGGTCGAGTTGGTGTAGATCAGGCTCGACCCGTACCCCAGCAGCCCCTGGGCCTCGGCCTGCACCCCGATGTCGAAGCCCGACACGTCCTGGAGCCACACCAGCGGGATCCCGTCGTCGTTGCAGGCCCGGCTGAACTGGGCGACCTTGGCGATGCCGTCCCGGTACAGGATCCCCGACGGGCGCCGCGCCTCGGGGCGGTCGGGGTCGCTCACCAGCCCCTGGCGGTTGGCCACGATCCCGCAGAAGAGGCCGCCCACCCGCCCGACGCCGCACACCATCTCCCGCCCCTTGCCGGCGCCGAACTCCCAGAACAGCGAGGAGTCCACCAGGCGCGCCACCACCTGCTCGGCGTCGTAGGGCACCCGGTGGTCGGGGGGGAAGATCCCCGAGAGCTCCGACGGGTCGTACAGGGGCTCCGAGGGCTCGGCGTCGGCGCGGTAGTACGCCGCCGCAGAGGAGGGCAGGCGCGAGATCTCCTTGCGGATCAGGCGGATGCAGGTCTCGTCGTCGGGCGCCCGGGCGTCGGCGCAGGCCGAGACGTGGACGTGGACATCGGGCCCGCCGATGCTCTGGGAGGTCAGGTGCTGGGCCTTGGCCCCCTTGATGAGGGCCGCCCCGGCGATGACCATGTAGGCCCCCTCGGTCATGTACACCCGGTCGGAGATGATCGGCATGTAGCCGCCGCCGGCGATGCAGTCGCCGAACACCCCCGCCACCTGGGGCACCCCCGCGGCGCTGAGCAGGCTGTTCCTCTTGAAGATGTGACCCGCCCCGGTCTTCCCCGGGAAGGTCCGGGACTGCTCGGGCAGGAACAGCCCCGAGCAGTCCACCAGGTAGATCACCGGCAGGCGCAGCCTGAGCCCCACCTCCTGGGCCCTCTCGATCTTCTCGGGGGAGCGGGGCCACCACGAGCCCGAGGCCACGGTGTTGTCGTTGGCCACCACGACGCACCAGCGCCCCTCCACCCGGACCAGGGCCGTCACCACCCCCGCCGCCGGGGCCTTGAGCCCCCGCTCGCCGAACTCCTCGCCGTAGTTGCAGAACGTCCCGAACTCGTGGACCTCGGAGCCCGGGTCCCGCAGCCGGTCGACCCGCTCGCGGGTGGTGAGCTTGCCCTTCTCGTGGACGCGGCGGACGTACTCCTCGCCCCAGCCGGCGTGGACCTCGGCGCGGCGCTCCTCCCACACCCGGTCCAGGGCCGCCATGGCGTCGCGGTGGCGGGCGAAGTCGGCCCCGGACAGGGACCGGTCCCAGGGCGAGCCGATGGGGTGGAGGGGGACCTTGGCCATGATCAGGCTTTCGCCCCCGTGGTGACCGGCGCGGGCCAGCCGGGGATGGAGCGGGTGTCGTAGCGGCCCTCGCGGAACGCGGGCGAGGCCAGCACCGCCCGGTGCAAGGGCGCGGTGGTGCGGACGCCGTCGGTCCGCAGCTCGCCCAGCGCGGCGATCATGCCGTCGGCGGCACCGTCCCGGGTGTCGGCGTGGGCGATCAGCTTGCAGATCATCGAGTCGTAGTAGGGCGGGATCCGGTAGCCCGAGCGGACGTGGGTCTCCACCCGGATTCGGGCCCCCCCGATCTCCGGGGGCGGCGGGGCGAACCGCGCGACCTCGCCGGGATCGGGCCGGAACCCCTCCTCGGGGTCCTCGGCGTTGATGCGGCACTCGATGGCGTGACCCCGGGGGACCACGTCCTCCTGGCGGATCCCCAGGGGCTCCCCCGCGGCGATCCGGAGCTGCCACTCCACCAGGTCGATGCCGGTCAGCACCTCGGTGACCGGGTGCTCCACCTGGAGGCGGGTGTTCATCTCCATGAACCGCAGCTCGCCGCCCCCGTCCAGCAGGAACTCCACGGTCCCGGCCCCCACGTAGCCCAGCTCCGCCGTCGCCCGGGCGACCCGCGCGCCCATCTCCGCCGCCCGCCCCCGGTCCAGGGCCGGAGAGGGGGCCTCCTCGATGAGCTTCTGGTGGTTGCGCTGCACCGAGCAGTCCCTCTCGAAGAGGTGCACCGCGTGGCCGTAGGCGTCCGCCAGGACCTGGAACTCCACGTGGCGCCCCCCCTCCACCAGCTTCTCCAGGTAGAGGGCCCCGCTGCCGAAGGCCGAGGCCGCCTCGGCGGTGGCCAGCTCCCACGCCTGGCGCAGCTCCCCGGCCTCCCGGGCGACCCTCATGCCGCGCCCTCCCCCACCGGCGTCGGCCTTGAGCAGCACGGGGTAGCCTACGTCCAGGGCCACTTCCAGGGCCGCCTCCACGGAGGGGAGCACGCCGTCGGACCCCGGGATCACCGGCAGGCCCGCGGCGGCGGCGGCGGCCCGGGCCGGCGACTTGGACCCCATCAGGCGCATCACCCCCGGCGAGGGGCCGACGAAGGCGATCCTCCGGTCGCGGCAACGCTCGGCGAAGAGGGCGTTCTCACTCAGGAATCCCCACCCGGGATGGATCGCCTGACAGCCGGTCTGCTCCGCGGCCTGGAGGATCGCCTCCCCGCGGAGGTAGGAGTCCCGGGCCGGCCCGGGGCCGATGCACACCGCCTCGTCCACCTCGGCGAGGTAGGGAGCGTGGCGATCCGCCTCGGAGTGGACCGCCACCACCTCGATGCCCAGCTTCCGGCAGGCGCGGATCACCCGGACGACGACCTCGCCGCGGTTGGCGATCAGGACCCTGCGGAACATCGGGGGGACCTCCCTGCCCCGGACCGCGCCGGGGTCGGCAGAGTAACGGTCGCGGGCCCGGAGGGGCAAGAGACGGGAGAGCGGGAGGGCCCGCGGTGGATGTGTGGATGCCGGGCGCCCTTCCCTGGGGAACCGCGGGCGCAAATGTAAATGTGTTGGTGCCTGACACCCCTTCAGGGGACCGCTGGCGTAAATGTAGATGTGTTGGTGCCTGACACCCCTTCGGCGGCCTGCCGCACCGCGGGTGCCGGAGCCTCCGACGCCACGAGGAAGCCGACCTCCCCGATCCGCAGGCCGCACACCGCCCCCTCGGGGGCCTCGGCGCAGGCCACCGCCGCCGCCGCCTCCCTGGGCCCCATCAGGGCCGCCAGGCCGGCGTCGAGGCCGTTCCATGCCCCCTCGGGGACGACGTAGACCGAGAGCCCCGCCGCGGGGCCACGGTACAGGCCCGCCGCGAGGGAGGCGGCGCCGAGGGTCGCCCGGCGGGCCCCCCCGAAGACGGTCCCCGGCACCACCGGCAGCGGCGGCGGCGGGAGCTCGGGGGCGAAGGGGGGCCCCGGCACGGACCCGGCGTCCCGAGCGGCGGCGTGCTCCCGCAACAGCTCGCCGATCCCCGGAGGGGCCGGCGGGGCCTGACGCGACGCCCAGAGGCCCTCCGCCAGCAGCAGGCCCAGGGTGAGCAGCACCCCCGCCGCCAGCCCCGCCAGGGCTCCCCGGTGGGAGCGGGCCCGGGCGCGGAGGGTGCGGACCCGGGCCTGGGCGGGCCGGGCCGCGCCGGTGAAGGGATCGGCTGTCAGGCCGGGGCCCCCGACCGCCCTCGCGGGCGCGGGGGATCCGGGATCGGCCCCGGCGCCGGTGGCGTCCGGGGGGGGCAGGATCTCCTCGATCCGACGGCGCAGGGTGGGGGGGATCGGCCGCATCCTCGGGATCCCCCGCAGGGCCTCGGCGGCGCGCCCCAGGCGGGCGCGGTGGGCGGCGCAGCCGGCGCAGCCGGCGAGGTGCTCCCGGTCCTCGGCCACCATGGGCCCTTCGGCGCCCAGGTCCTGGGACTCCAGGCGACGCCGCACCCCCTCGCACCGCGGAGGCGGCGAGGCGGCCGGCGGCGAGCCCGGGCTCACCGCTCCTCCGACGTCCGCCCGGGGGCGGGGAGGTCCTCCGGCGCCAGCTCGTCCAGCAGGCGCGCGAACTCCGCGCGGACCCGGCGGAGCCTCGAGCGGGTCGCCGCGGCGTCCTCCCCCAGCACCCAGGCGACCTCCTCGTAGGGCAGGCCCCAGACCTCCCGGAGCAGCAGTGCCGTCCGGTCCACCTCCTCCAGGTCGGCGAGGGCCCACTCCCGGGGCACCCGCCGCGCCTCCACCTGGGCGGGCGGGAGCCCCGCGGACCGGGGAGGCACCCGGGGGAACGCCACGGCGCGCCCGGCCTCCACCCGGGCGAGGTGGCGCTCCCTCACCGCCCGGAAGGCCGCCGCCCGGGGGATCCCGCCACCCCCCCGCGCCGGCCCCGCCACCGCCGCGGAGGCGGCCTCCCACGCCAGGTCGTCGGCGCCCCCCGGCCCTTCGAGGCGGAAGGCGAGGGCGTACATCTCGGCGAGGTGGTCGAGGATCCGGCGCGGCACGCCCCGAGGATGCCGGGCCCGGCGTCGGATGGGAAGGGCGCGTCGGGGCCGGAGCTACGCATCGCCGTGCGACTGCGTTTCAAGTCGAAACGCCCCGCCCCCCGCCTCCCTCCCTGCCCGGGGGCCGACGTGCTACAGTCGTGGCGCATCCTGGCCGGCCTCGGCCCCTGGCACGAGACGTGCTGAGCGTCCCTCCCCAAGACCCATGCGGGACATTCCCCTCACCCCCTACCTGTGCCCGTGGTGCGCGACGCCGTTCCTCCTGGCGGTGTCCGGCGCCCCCGAGCGCCTGTGGGCCGCGTGCCCCCACTGCGGCACGCCGGGCCTGAAGATGCGCCAGGGGGACGGCGGCGATCCCGCGCCCGGCGGACCGGCACCGGAGGAGGGGCGGACCCCGGCCGCGGCCGAGCGCCGGGGCCGGCGGCGGTGACGGCCACCGTCCCGGACCCCCCCGTCAGCCGGACCGCCCTCTGGACCGCGTGGCTGCGGGAGCGGGAGACGGCGCGGCCCGACGCCCTGCTCCAGGACCCCCTGTCCTCCCGTCTCCTCGCGGGCCCGGACCGGGAGGCCGCTCGGGAGCTGGACCTCCTGGCGGGGGGCGGAGACGCGGTGGTGATCCGGCACGCCTGGATCGACATGCGCGTCTTCCGGAGCGTCGTGGAGGACCGGGTGCGGGTGGTGACGGAGCTGGGCGCCGGGCTGGGCACCCGCCCCTGGCGCCTGGGCCTGCCGCGGGACCTGGAGTGGACCGACGTGGACCACCCCGGGCTGCTGGCGGCCAAGACCGCCCGCCTCGCGGGCGAGGAGCCCCGCTGCGCCTACCGCACCCTCGCCGCCGACCTGTCGGTGGAGGACGAGCTGGCCCGGATCGCCCGTGACGCGGGCCGCCGTGCCCGGGAGCGGGGGGCAGGCGGCGGCGCCGACTTCCCACTCTTCGTGCTGGAGGGGGTCCTGCCCTACCTCACCGAGGCCGAGGTCCGGACCACCCTCCGGATCCTGCGCGCCGAGGCCCGGCGCTGCCTGGTGGTCTGCGACCTGGTGAACCCCTGGTTCCTGCGCCGCTTCGCCCGGCGGTGGAACGGCAAGCTGGCGGAGATCGGGGCGGAGCTGCGCTTCGCCGTGGACGATCCCTGGCGCCTCTTCGCCTCCGAGGGCTACAGCGTGCTGGACGGCCAGAACCTCGTCGACGTGGGCCGCGAGATGGGTCGCTGGCCCATCCCCAGGTGGCTCCCCCTGCCCAGGGGCTTCCGGGAGTCGGGGCGCCTGGTGCTGGCCCAGGCCGATCCGATCTGAGTCCTCAGCCCCTCGCCGCGGCCGCCCGGCGCTGGGCGGCCAGCGAGATGTCGAAGAGGGCGATGGCCGCGATCCCGAGGAGGGCGTGCAGGTCCACCAGCGCCATGGGCACGAAGCCCAGGAAGAACCCCAGGCCCAGGACGAAGGGCGCCGCCGGGAACCACCGCGCCACGCGCCGCAGGGCCCGCCTCGGCCCCGGCCCCGCCGAGATCGCCAGGGGCGCCAGGACCAGGACCGCCACCGCCAGGGACAGGTGCAGGTGCCGGGCGCCCCTCCCCATGGGGTAGATCCCGAGCCGCATCAGGAGGCCGATGGCGAAGGTGAGGTAGGCGCAGGCGCGCAGGGCGAGGCCGTAGCGCATTCGAGGACCCCCGTGGGACGTGGTGGGCCCGGATTGTCGGGCCCGCACCCGGCGGTGGCAAGGCTCCCGAGGCCCCTCCGGCCCCCCCGGTCCCGCTCCGGTGTGCTAAACCTCCGGTCCATGCACGCCCCGAGCTCCCCCCACCGCCCGATCCCCCTCGCCCTCGCCGCCCTCGCCGCCCTCCTGGCCGGCGCCTGCGACGACGGCGCCGCCCCCGACGACGACTCCGCCCCGGACGCGGCCCCGGACCTCACCGGCCTGCCCGACGATGCGGACAGCGACCCACGGATCCCGGGCCACCCCCTCCTCCCGTGGCCGTCGGACTTCTTCGTCCACGAGGACCCCGCGACGCCGAACGGCCTGCGGATCACCCTCCCCCAGGGGGCGCTGCCGGCGACCGACGGGAACGTCCCCGACACCGCCCCTTACAACCTGCGGGACGGCTTCAGCCCCATCGGCCCCATGCTGGCCACCTTCGCCAACGGCGTGGACCCGGGGGCGGTCCCCACCCCGGACGGCGCCAGCGTCGCCGACGACGCCCCGGTGCTGGTCCTGGACCTGGACACCGGCGAGCGGATCTCCTACCTGGCGGAGCTGGACGCCGGCGCCGACGGCGATCCCGCCCACCAGGCCCTGATCCTCCGGCCGCTGCGGCGCATGACCCCGGGCCACCGGATCGCCGTGGCGGTGCGGGACCTGGCCGGGGCCGACGGGCAGCCGGTGGCGGTCTCCGACGCCTTCCGGGCCCTCCGGGACGGGCTCTCCACCGATTCGAGCACCGTGGAGGGACTGAGGCCGGACGCGGAGCGCCTGTTCGCGCGGCTGGAGGAGCTGGGGATCGCCCGCGCCGACCTCCGCCTCGCCTGGGACTTCACGGTGGTCTCCGAGTCCCTCCTGGACCAGGACATGATCGACCTGGCCGACGTGGTCCTGTCCCGGACCGGCTCGTGGAACCCCGCGATCTCCCTCGACATCCACGCCGACGGGGAGCTGGGACCCTACCGGGTGATCCGGGGCAGCATCACCGTCCCGTGGTTCCTGGACGCCGGGGACCGCCTGGTGCGGGACGCCGAGGGCCGCATGGTCCCCCAGGGGGAGCAGGCCATCGGCTTCCGCCTGACGGTGCCGGAGACGGCCTCGGGGACGCGCCCCATCCTCCTGTTCGGCCATGGCCTCTTCGGCAGCGACGAGGAGATCGAGGACCCCAAGACCAACCCCCTGGCCCACACCTGGGGCCTGCCCTTCATCGCCACCTCCTACGTCGGCGTCACCGAGATCGACGCCGCCCGGGCCTACGTCGCGGTGCAGAACTTCGACGACTTCGTGGTGATCACCGACCGCGTGCACCAGGGCACCGCCAACTTCCTCTCCCTGGCCCGCTTCGCCCGGGAGGAGCTCCCCGGGATCCTCCTCCACGACGACGTCGCGGGCACCCCCGGCGAGCCCGTGGTGAACGGCGACCTGGTCTACACGGGGATCTCCCTGGGCGGCTGCGTCGGCGGCGCCTACATGGCCTTGGACCCGGAGGTCGAGCGGGGGCTCCTGGTGGTCCCCGGGGGAGGCTGGGTCCACATGTTCGAGCACAGCTCCAACTGGGACGGCGATCCCGCGTCCCTCTCCGACACCTTCGCCGAGTCCGTGCCCGATCCCGCCGACCGCCAGGTCCTGATCGCCGCCCTCTCCCTGCTCTTCGACCCCGTCGACCAGTTCAACTTCGTCCACCGCCTGACCCAGGACCCCTTCGACTGGAACGCCCCCAAGACCGTGGGCGTCCACATGGTCCGCTGGGACAGCCAGGTGCCCAACTTCACCACGGAGATCCTGGCCCGGAACATCGGCCTCCCCCAGGTCTCCCCCGCGCCCTACTCCATGTACGGCATCGACGAGGTGGCCGCGACCCCGGAGTCCCCCTACCAGGGCTCGGGGGCGGTGCTCTCCTACGAGCTCCCCACCGATCCCCTCCCGCCCGGGAACACGCCCCCCTCCTACGACAACGGCGTCCACCAGGAGGTGCGCGCCACCGACGCCTTCCGTACCCAGGCGGGCCACTTCCTGTGGAACGGCGGCGAGACGGTCCAGGTCTGCGAGGGGATCTGCGACCCGGAGTGATCCGGCCCGCGGCCGTCACAGGCTCGACCAGGGCAGGGCCACCACCCGCTCCGTGAGCTGCTGCGGGCGGTCCACCCGGCACACGACGACCCCTCGCCTCGCCCGCCCGGGGTACTCGTCCAGGAACGCCTCCACGTGGCGGGCGTCCTCGGGGCGTGGAGAGCGGGTCCACTTCACCTCCACCGGGACGTCCTCGTCCGCGCCCTCGAAGACGAAGTCCACCTCGGCACCGCCCCGGGTCCTCCAGAAGCTGACCCGAGCCGAGCGCCCGAGGACCGCGGCCCGGTGGAGCAGCTCCAAGCCGACCCAGTGCTTCAGGAGGTCGCCGCCCGCCAGGTCCAGGATCCGCCCGTCCAGGGGGAGGCCCGCCGCCGCGTTCCTCACCCCCAGGTCGAAGAGGTAGAAGCGCGGGGTGGTCAGCAGGCGCCGCCGGGGCGAGCGGGCATAGGGCTCCATCCAGTGACCGAGGAAGGTGTCGACGAGGACCTGGTAGTGGTTCCGCACCGTCGCGGCGGGGACACCGCTGTCCTGGGAGAGGTGCGCCACGTTGACGGTCCGGCCGGATCCGCTGGCCGCGAGCCGCAGGAACGTCGAGAAGGCGCCCAGGTCCCTCACCACCGCCTCGCGGCGGATCTCCTCCTCGATGTAGTTCTCGACGTACGCCTCGAGGGTGAGGGCGGCGGACCCCGGCTCCTCCAAGCGCACGCCCGGCAGGCTGCCCGTCACGAGCAGCCGATCGAGCCCCTGCGCGGGGAAGGGCGGGGCGTCGCCCGAGGTCGCCGAGGGCTGCTCCGGGCGCGACCAGGGCCATCCCGGCTGGAGGTCCCCTTCGGTCTCCCACGCCACGACCGGCGAGGGGCGGTAGACGTGGGACCTGCCGGGCAGGAGGTTCGCGGAGTGGGTCCGGAGCTTCCGCGCCGAGCTGCCGGTGAGGAAGAAGGAGAACCGCTCGTGGTCCTCGTCGTAGAGGAGCTGGACCTCGTCGAGCAGGGCCGGGACCTTCTGCACCTCGTCCACGAGGATCCGCCCGACCGTGGGGGGCAGGGCCCGCAGCTCCCGGGTGAATGCCCCCGGATCGGCCTCGAAGGTCCGCCGCAGCCGCGAGTCCTGGAGGTTGTACACCGCGGTCTCGGGGCCCCGGAGCAGGTGCCGGAGCAGCGCGGTCTTCCCCGTCTGGCGGGCGCCGAACAGGAGCTTGACCTTGTTCGGACGGGTGGCGCGGGCGATGGTGGGTCCGAGCTGCCGACGATAGTACATGCCGTTGTGGATATGCCTGGATAATCCACATGTCAATGCGGATTATTCGCCGCACCCCACGTAGGGTCGGAGCCGACTTCCGCCGGATCGTCCGACGACGGAGTATCATCCGGGCCGATGACACTCTCCTACCCGGATGCCGCTCGTCGCCACCTTACGGACGCCAAGCACCTCTATGATGCGGGCCGGCTCGCGAACGCCGACCACCTCTACGGTGTCGCCGCCGAGTGCGCGCTCAAGGCTGTTCTGCAGGGGCTGGGTATGCGCATCGACCCACGGAGAGAGGCTCCCGAGACGCGGATCCACGCCCGGCACGCAGACGTGATCTGGCCTGTGGCGATCGCGTCCATGGGGGAGCGCGTCGCGGCCCGGTGGTTGCCCCTGCTGGGCGACGGCCTCCCCTTCGATGACTGGAGTGTGAACCGCCGCTACGACTCGGACTCGACCCAGCCCGAAAAGGAGGCGGTCGAAGGCCACCGGGAGGCGGCCGGAAGGGCGCGGAACGTCATGGACGCGGCGTGGCTGGATGGGATCGCCGGATGACCCTCAGATTCCACGATGCGCTGGACGTCGTGCTCCGATTCCTCGAGGGCCACGCCGGACTGGGGGACCGACGGCTGGTCGTCCGCGACCTGAGAGGCCGGATCCGGGTCCTCATCGCGGACAGGGACCCCGCCACCAAGGGATTGTCCGAGGCGCGAAGGATCGAGCTGGAACGGCTCGCGCCGGTGCTTCATCGCGATCTCGGCCCCTGGTCTCCCGGTGAGAAGAGCGTGCTGGCCGACGCGTCGGTCCTGCTCTCGCCGGAGGACGTGTGGAAATCGCGCGAATCGGTGGCGCTCGATTCGAAGACCCGCCTCCTGGAGCGGACGGTGCTCGGCCAGGACTGGCTGCTGCCTCCCCTCCCGAACGCGGCGCCGACACCGCCGCGGGTCGTGCTGTTCGGTCTCAAGGGAGGTGTCGGGCGCTCGACCGCCCTCGCCGTCCTCGCCAGACACCTGGCCGAGGCTGGCGAGAAGCGGGTCCTGGTGATCGACGTGGACCTGGAGTCACCGGGCGTCAGTCGGATGCTGCTCGCGCCCGGGGCGCACCCGGCCTGGGGGATCGTCGACTGGTTCGTCGAGTCCGCGGTCGGACAGGGCGATTCCGTGCTCGACGACCTGGCCGGACGGAGCGCTCTCGGCACGGGGCTCGCGGGCGAGATCCTGGTGGTCCCGGCGGCGGGGCGCCGTACGGGTCCCTACATCCCCAAGCTTGCCCGGGTATACCAGGGGCTGCACGACGGGTCGGACGATCACGGCTTCGGGGGTAGAGTGGCTGCCCTCGTCGACGGCCTGGAGCGGCACCTCGAGCCGGACGTCGTGCTCATCGACAGCCGCGCCGGCCTCCACGACATCGCGGCGGTGTCCTTGACGCGCCTGGGTGCGACGGGCCTCCTCTTCGCGGTGGACACCTCCCAGACCTGGGAGGGGTACCGGATGCTGTTCGAGCACTGGCAGCGCCACGCCGCGTCGCGCAAGGACTTGATCGACCGGGTGCGGGAGGGCCTCCGCATGGTGGCGGGCCACGTCCCGGAGACCGGGCGGGACGCCTACCTCGCGCGGTTCCGGGAGAAGGCTTGGAGCCTCTTCACCCAGACTCTCTACGACGAGACCCACCCGGACGAAGAGGCGCCGTTCAACTTCGACCTGGACGACCCATCGGCCCCCCACGACCCCCTCCGGATCTACTGGAGCCGGGCGATGCAGGACTGGGACCCCGTCGACCAGCCCGACGCCGTTCCGCCGGAGCAGGTCCGAGGGATCTTCGGGGCATTCCTCGATGAGGCGACCGCGCTCGTCCTTGGGGAAGACGCTTGACGGCGCCCTTCCCGCCCGAAGCGGTCCGTGACGCAATCGCGTCGGCGCTGCCGGCCACGGCGACGAGCTTCGTCGGCGATCCGATCCGGCGAGAGTTCGTCTATCTCCCCCCAGGACACGCCCGCGCCCTCTCGCCCCACAACATGCTCGTCCGCGGGATCCGCGGATCCGGCAAGACCTTCTGGTGGAAGGCCCTCCAAGACGCCGGGCTCCGGTCGGTCCTGCGCGCCGACCTGCCTCGGGTGGGGCTGGAGGGTGCCGTACGCATCGTACCGGGATTCGGTGCCGGTGCCGATCCGGACCGGTACCCCGGACGGGACGCCATCGCCGAGTTGCTCCAGACCCACGAGGCCCGGCTGATCTGGCGCGCCGTCCTCCTGTGGGCGGTGGCGGACGAGGAGGACGCGCTCCCGCGGCTGGGGACCTGGGGCGAGAAGGTCGGTTGGGTGGCGGGCCACGCCGAGGCGGTGGACTCCAGGTTCCACGCCATCGACGCCCGCGCCCTGGGAGCAGGCGAAGTCCGACTCGTCCTGTTCGATGCCCTGGACCGGGCGGCAGCGGACTGGGGCAACCTCCTGGACATCCTGCGGGGCCTGCTCCAGCTCCTCGTCGAGACCCGCGAGCTCCGGGCCATCCGGGCCAAGGCGTTCGTGCGCGACGACATGCTGGCGGACCCACGGGTCTTGAGCTTCCCCGACGCGTCGAAGGTCATCGCCGACGCCGTCGACCTCGCCTGGCCGCCCCGCGAACTCTATTCGCTGCTCTGGCAGTACGTCGGGAACGCACCGGCCGGGGGTGGGGAGGCGTTCCGCTCGCACTGCGCGACCACCTTCGGGCTGCCGTGGCAGGAAGTGGACGGGATCCACCGAATGCCCGCGAAGATGCGGCGGGACGAGAAGGTCCAGGAGAAGATCCTCCACGCCATCACCGGCCCCTGGATGGGCCACGGCCCCCGGCGAGGGAACGTATACTCCTGGTTGCCGGGCCACCTCGCGGACGCTCACCGGCAGGTCAGCCCACGGAGCTTCCTCGTCGCCCTGCGCCAGGCCGCCGCCGGGACGGAGCCGAGCAACGCGCTCGCGGTCGACTGGCGTGCGATCCGGGAAGGTGTGCGGGAAGCGTCCCGGATCCGCGTGGCGGAGCTCGTCGAGGACCATCCCTGGGTGGACGTCGCGCGGCGGCCTCTGGAGGGCCTGAAGGTCCCGTGCTCCACCGAGGAGCTGACCGAGCGCTGGGCCGAGGACGGTACCCTCGAGAACATGGGCTGGATCGAGACCGGCGTGGGCCCCACGCTCCCCCGCCACTTCGATGACGGGTATTCTGGCCTCCTGCGAGACCTCGGCGACCTGGGTGTCCTCCATCGCCTCGGCGATGGGAGGTGGCAGATGCCCGATGTGTACCGGGTCGCCTTCCACATGGGCCGCAAGGGGGGGATCCCCCCCCTCCGTCCTTAGCCCCCCTTTCACAACCTCGCGACCGTGCCAGGTTGTGAAAGGGGCCCTTAGGTCCCCTTGGTCGTCGGTCGAGTTGCCCCGGAGGGACGCCCCCCCGCCGCGGCACCGCCGCCGGACGGTGGACCCCCGCGGGCCGCGTTGCGGTGGCGGTCAATCCACATCATGCGCGGTCGGCGCGATCCTCGTCGACGGCCGCCGAGAGGGGGGCGCCGGCGATGGGGACCGGCTCGAAGGGCGCCAGCGCCTCCCCGATGCCGGGGGTGAGGAAGCCCTGGGCCGCCAGGGCCGCCACCCGCGCCACCCCCAGCTTCTTCATGCGGCTCTGGAGGGTGGTGGGCTTCAGGCCCAGCACCTCGGCGGCGCCGCCCCTTCCGTAGATCCGGCCGCGGGTGTGGTCGAGGACCCGGCGGATGTGGCGGCGCTCCACGTCCCCGATGGTGCCCAGGGGCCCCGCCTCGCCGGCCGGGGGAGGCGCGCCGGGGGGGCGGGCGGGAGGCGGACGACGGGGCAGGTCCAGCACGCTGGGGCCCAGGGCCGGTCCGGGGGAGAGGATCGCCGCGCGTTCCAACACGTTGGAGAGCTCCCGGATGTTGCCGGGCCAGTCGTAGGTGCCGAGGTGCCGGAGCCCCTCGTCGGTGACGAAGGCCCGCCGCCCCGTGCCCCGCGCCCTCTCCTCCAGCAGGGCGGCGCACAGCAGGGGGAGGTCCGACAGGCGCTCCCGCAGCGGGGGGAGGCGCAGGGGGAACACCCCGAGCCGGTAGTAGAGGTCCGCCCGGAAGCGGCCGTCCTTGACGGCCCTCTCCAGGTCCACGTGGGTCGCCGCCACCACCCGCACGTCCACCTTCACCTCGCGGTCGCTCCCCACCGGCTCCAGCCGCCCCTCCTGCAGGACCCGCAGCAGCTTGGCCTGGAGCTCCAGGGGCAGCTCCCCCACCTCGTCCAGGAGCAGGGTGCCCCCGTTGGCGAGCTGGAACCGCCCCGCCCGGGCGCTGGCCGCGCCGGTGAAGGCCCCCTTCACGTGGCCGAACAGCTCGCTCTCCACCAGCCCCGGCGGGATCGCCGCGCAGTTCACCGCCACGAAGGGCTGCTCCGCCCGCGGGCTCCAGGCGTGGATCGCCCGGGCCAGGCGCTCCTTGCCGGTGCCCGTCTCCCCCAGGATCAGCACCGCCGTGCCCGTCTCCGCCACCAGCCGGGCCCGCCGGGCCAGCTCCTGCACGACCTCGGCGCGGCTCGTCTCCAGGACCCCCGCCGCCCCCTCCGCCAGGGCCTCGTCGGCGAGGCGGGTCCGCTCCCGGTCCGCCCGGTGGAGGCGCGCCAGGGCCGCCCTCTGCTCCGCCGCGTCGATGGCCAGGGCGAAGACCTGGGCGTAGACCTCCACCAGCTCCACCACCGCCTGGGGGTAGACCTCGCACCGGCTCCGGTCCAGGCTGAGCAGCCCGAGGCACCGCTCTCCCGCGCACAGGGGCACGACCATGCACGCATGGCCCGGCGGCAGGTCCAGCACCCCGTCGAAGGGATCGCCGTCCCCGCGGGCGTGGTCGGCCTCCACGAACACCCTCGCCCTCCGCGTCTCCAGGGCCTCGCGGATGGTGGGGAATGCGTCCAGGGACAGGGAGTGCCCCCGCACCCGCGGTCCCGCCAGGGTGCCCCGGGCGGCCCGGACCACCAGGGCGTCCCCCTCCTGCACGAAGACCGTCGCCAGGTCGTAGGGGGCGACGCGCCCCAGCCAGTCCAGCCCCCGCCGCAGGAGGTCGTCCAGGCCGTCGTCCACCCCCGCCAGCCGCACCAGCTCCCGCAGGTCCCGGGTCAGGTCCAGGGTCGGCAACGAAGTATCGGTGTTCATGGGGGGAGCATGGGGCCGGTGAAACGATATTTCAACGGGATGAGTCCAGCGGTCGGGGCACCACCGCGTCGCCGGACACGGATACACCGACATATCGGTTCCATGCAACGATATGTCGGTTATACCGAAATATCGGTGCTCCGCGCTCAAGACCGACCGCCCGGATCCCCTAGGCGTCGCTTGGCTTTCCACTCCTGGCACGGACTTCGCTATAAGGAGCTGCGACCGTGACGGCGAGGGAGGGACCCCGGCCGGAGCGGCGCCAGGAGAGCGAGAGATGTACGCCAGCCCCAGCACCCTTCCCGAGACCGACCGCGGAGCCCTGGTCATCGAGCTCAACCAGCGACTCGTGGACGCCATCGACCTCCACACCCAGGTGAAGGTGGCCCACTGGAACATCCGGGGACCCCACTTCGCCTCCCTGCACCCGTTGTTCGACACCTTCGCCACCGACCTCGCGGTCTTCATCGACTCCATCGGCGAGAGGGCGGTGACCCTCGGGGGCCACGTCCAGGCCAGCGCCCGCTACGTCGCCACCGCATCGAGCCTGCCGGACTACGACCCCGACGCGGTGCTGGACCTGGACCACGCCCGGCTCCTGGCCGACCGGTTCGACGTCTTCCTCGCCGGGCTGCGCCGGAGCCGCGAGCGGGCCGAGGGCCTCCGGGACGTGGACACCGTGGACCTCCTCACCGGGGTCGTGACCACCTTCGAGAAGCACGCCTGGTTCCTGCGCTCCACCCTGGGGCGCTGAGTTCCCCCATCCCCGGCCCCCGTGCCGGGTGACCACCGCCGATCCCCGCGATCGAGCCAGAACACACACCGCCCCCGGCCGCCCGCCGGGAGCACAGGAGGAGTCCGCCATGTTGACCGTCGGAGACAAGCTCCCCGCCTTCGCCCTCAAGGCCGTCACCAGCATCGAGCCCGGCAAGGAGTTCCACGAGATCACGGACCAGAGCTACTCGGGGCGCTGGCGCGTGCTCTTCTTCTGGCCCATGGACTTCACGTTCATCTGCCCGACCGAGATCGCCGAGTTCGGCCGCCGGAACGCCGACTTCAAGGAGCGGGACGCCCAGGTCCTGGGCGCCTCCACGGACACCCACTACGTCCACCTGGCCTGGCGGATGGACCACCCGGACCTCCGGGACCTGCCCTACCCCATGCTCGCCGACACCAAGCGGGAGCTGTCGTCGGCGCTGGGCATCCTCCACAAGCAGGACGGCGTGGCGCTGCGGGCGACCTTCATCGTCGACCCCGAGGGGACGATCCGCTGGGCCAGCGTCAACGACCTGTCGGTGGGACGCAGCGTGGACGAGGTGCTCCGGGTCCTGGACGCCCTCCAGACCGACGAGCTCTGCCCCTGCAACTGGACCCGGGGCGAGGCCACCCTGGGCGCCGCCTGATCCGTCCGCCGGCTTCCGATCCCCCCGCGGGGGCGCCGCAGGTGGCGCCCCCGCATGGGAGGGTCAGTGGTACAGTAGGCCGTTGGGGTTGAGAGTGCCCTCGCCGGAGTCGGAGTACACCAGGTACACCGGCTCGTGCCCCTCGGCGACCAGGTCGTCGTAGTAGTCCCCCACCGTGGCGTCCCCGATGGGCAGCTCGGTCACGATGTCGGCGCTGTAGTAGTGGGGCGGGAAGATCGAGAGGAAGATCTCCTCGGTGTAGGGGAAGAGGGAGGGGACGCCGGAGCAGTCGGTGGTGTGGGGGCCGATCACGTCGGTGAGGGTGACCACCCCGACACAGTCGGCACACAGCGCGCTCTCCGCCTGGATGGCGACGATGTTGAACGACTCGCTGCAGAGCAGCTCCTCTCCGTCCGTGTCGTAGTAGCCTACCGTCATGTTCCCGTAGATATCCGATCCGTCCGCATAGATGCTCCACACGTAGCTCCAGTACCGCGGGCCGAAACCCAGCAGCCAGAAGCAGCCGAAGGACCAGCTCCCCTCCATGAGCCCGGGGGGCGGAGGCGTGGTGTCGTCGTCCGCCGCCGTGTCGTCGTCGGGGGTCGTGTCGTCGTCCGGCGTCGTGTCGTCGTCTGTGCCCGTGTCGTCGTCCGGGACCGTATCGTCGTCCGGAGGCGTGTCGTCGTCGGTCGCGTCGTCGTCCGCCGGCGTGCCGTCGTCGTCGGAGGCGTCGTCGTCCGCCACCCAGGAGTCGTCGTCGGAGGCGTCGTCGTCGGCGACCTCGGAGGGCGGCGCGAGGCAGCCCGGGCCGGCCAGGACCGGGAGCACGAACAGGAGAGGCAGCGGGCCTCGGGGCATGGGTTCTCCCCGCGGAGGGTCTCGTCACTTTATACCCGTCACCGGTCCGCCTTGTCAGGGCCGAGGGGCACGCCCGGCACGGCGCTGACGTCGACCACGGTGCTGAACAGGATCCGCAAGCCCTCCCGCAGGTTCTCCACCGACACCCTCTCGTCGTTGCCGTGCATGGTCCGCAGCTCCGCCTTGGTGAGGCTGAAGGGGGCGATCCCGTAGGCGTTCACCCCCTTGGGCCTCACCAGGATGGAGTCGGTGAAGCCGGGGCTGAGGACGGGCCCCGCCACGGCGTCGTCCCTGCCCAGGACCAGGTGCGCCGCCAGGGCCGCGAACACCGGGTCGTCGTAGGAGCTGACGTTGCTGCCCAGCTCCGAGATCACCTCGAAGGTGATGTCAGGGTCGTGGTCCACCAGGGCCCTCAGCTCGGCGAGCATCGCCTCCGGCGTGTGGCCCGGCAGCAGGCGGCAGTCGTAGATCGCCGAGACCTCGCTGGGCACCACGTTGGGGGACTTCGCGCCGGTGAGGCCCGTGAGCTGGACGGTGTCGCTGATCAGGGTGCGGTTGAGGGGGTCCTTCATGAGGCGGGGCACCAGGACCGAGCGCACCGCCCGGGGGTGGGTGAGCACCGCCCTCTCCAGGCCCTTGCGGGTCTGGCCGACCCGGTAGAGGACCTCGTACATCGCCGGCAGGACCTCCGGCTCCGCCTTCCGCTGCGCCACCTTCTGGATGGCGCGGATCAGCCGCTCGGGGGCCCGGTCCGGCACCGGCAGGGATCCGTGGCCCGGCTCGCCGTGGGCGGTCATGCGGACCCACAGCGCCCCCCGCTCCGCCACCGAGATCCCGAACACCGTCTGCCCCGGGAAGAAGGCGTCCCGGATCCCCATGCCCCCCTCGTTCACCAGGTGGGAGCATCCGATCCGGTCCCAGTGCTCCTCCACCAGGTAGCGGATCCCGCCGTTGTCCACCTCCTCGTCGGCGACGGCCAGCAGGATCACGTCCCGCTTCAGGGGGATCCCCAGCCTCTTGATCCAGATCATCGCCATCGTCTCGAGGACTCCGATCCCCTTCATGTCCAGGGCGCCGCGGCCCCAGACGTAGCCGTCCCCGTCGATCTCCCCCGAGAAGGGGTCCCGGCTCCACTTCTCGGGCTCCGCCGGCACCACGTCGATGTGGCTGAGCAGGCAGATCGGGGGCAGCTCGCCGCTCCCCGGGAGCCGGGCCACCAGGGATCCGCGCCCCGGGGCGTACTCCAGGACCTCCGACTCGATCCCCTCCCCCGCCAGCACGCCAGCGAGGTAGCGGGCGCCCAGGGTCTCGTTCCCCGGGGGGTTGACGGTGGGGATCCGCAGGTAGCCCGAGAGGATCCGGGCCGCCTCGTCCCCCGCCGAGGCCCAGTCCACGGCCCGGTGGTATGCTTCGAGGCGAGGCGGCGGCGCCGTGGTCACCGGCCGGTGGGCGGGGCCGCAGGCGGCGGCGGCGAGCAGGGCGGCGAGGACGACGGGCGGCGCGGTGGCGAGGCGGAGGAGCGAGGGCGTCATGGGTCAGCATCTACACGGTTTCGGCGGAGGGGTCATCCCCGGGGCGGCGCTGGCGGCGGCGCTGCTCGCCCCCGGATGCGCCCCCGTCGAGCCCGCCCCCGAGGACGTGGACGGCCTCTTCCACTACTTCTGGCTCAAGGCGTCCCCCGAGGCGGGCTCGGACGAGGAGCTGCTCATGGCGGCGGCCAACGCCCACGCCGCCGTGGAGGGGGACACCCTGGAGGAGCGCTTCGACGGCGCCCTGAGCGACCTGGGCCGCGAGCACCTGGACGCCGTGGGGATCCCCGGGCACATGGACCCCGCCGTCAACGCCGGCTTCTTCCTGGTGGGGGTGCTCCCCTGCACCCTGGACCAGGTGGAGCGGATCGTCTCGGACCTGCGCCAGGACGAGCTCTACCCAGGCAACTACGAGAGCTACCAGCGGAGCTACACGTCGGACGCCGACGCCTACTTCGCGGGGGAGGTCCCCGTCCTGACCTTCACCACCGAGATCGAGGCCGAGTTCCTCCCCGGGGCCCCCTACTTCGAGACGGTCCTGGGGGAGCTGCGGAGGGTCCCGGCGGACGAGGGCGCCGACCTCCCCGGCCCGGTGCTGGTGGCCCGCTACCACATCCCCGAGCCGGCGGTCTTCGAGGACGCGGGGTTCTTCTTCGAGCAGGACTACCAGGTCGAGGTCTACTGGGAGCGCGCCCCCGGCGAGGTGATCCACGCCTACGGGATCTGGCGACACATGGGCGACGCCACCCTCACCACCGACGACGAGTTCGTGGTGCGGATCATCCTCGACAACCTGGGGGACTGGGACGACCGCACCGGGGAGATCTGCGCCGAGGACTGAGCCGGATCGGGGGGCTCACTCGTCGGGGACGTTGCGCCGCAGCTCGTCCAGCCAGGTGGTGGAGGGGGCGTCGGCGGGGGCGCGCCAGTCCCCCCGGGGGGACAGGGAACCGCCGCTGCCCACTTTCGGCCCGGCCGGCAGGGCGGTGCGCTTGAACTGGCTGGTGCGGAAGAAGCGGTCCAGGAACACCCCCAGCCAGTGCTTGATGGCGGGCAGGTCGTACTGGCGCCGGGCCGCCGGGGGCACGAAGTCCGGCCAGGTGCCGGCGTCCCGGTCTCCCCAGGCGTGGAGGGCCAGGAAGGCGACCTTGCTGGGCCGGAAGCCGTACCGCGCCGTCCAAAAAGTGTGGAAGTCCTGGAGCTCGTAGGGCCCCACCACGGCCTCGCTGCTCTGGACGCACGCGCCACCTTCCCCGGCGCCGGGGGCGGCGGGCACCAGCTCGGGGGTGATCTCGGTGTCCGATATGGAGGCGAGGACGGCGCGGGTCGCGGCGTCGAACTGCCCGGTGGCGACCACCCAGCGGACCAGGTGCTGGATCAGGGTCTTGGGCACCGAGGCGTTGACGTTGTAGTGAGACATCTGGTCCCCCACCCCGTAGGTGGACCAGCCCAGGGCGATCTCGCTGAGGTCGCCGGTGCCCAGGACCAGGCCGCCGTGGAGGTTGGCGAGGCGGAAGAGGTGGCTGGTGCGCTCGCCGGCCTGGACGTTCTCGAAGGTGACGTCGTACACCGGCTGGCCGTCGGCGTAGGGGTGGCCGATGTCCCTCAGCATCTGCATCGCCGAGGGGCGGATGTCCACCTCGGCCGCGGTGACCCCCAGGGCGCGCATCAGGGCGAGGGCGTTGGCGCGGGTGGTCTCTCCGGTGGCGAAACCGGGGAGGGAGTAACCCAGCACGTCGGCCCGGGGGCGGCCCAGGCGGTCCATGGTCCGGGCGGCGACGATGAGGGCGTGGGTGGAGTCCAGGCCCCCCGACACGCCGATCGCCACCTTCCCGATCCCGGTGGCCGAGAGGCGCTGGGCCAGACCCTGGACTTGGATGTGGAACGCCTCGTAGCAGCGGGCGTCCCGGACCCGCGGATCCGCGGGCACGTAGGGGAACCGCTCGACGGCGCGGAGCAGGGGGACCTCGGCTCCCCGGGGGGGCGCGAGGGTGAAGGGGACGCGCCGGAAGGCGGCGACGCGCTCCCGGTGGGCGTCGGAGTCGTCGTGGAAGGTGGTGGCCCGGGTGCGCTCCTGGACGATGCGGTCCAGGTCCACGTCGGCGAGGAGGACCTGCTCCCCCTCGGCGAAGCGCTCGGACTCGGCCAGCAGATCTCCCGCTTCGTAGACCAGGGCGTGCCCGTCCCAGGCGAGGTCGGTGGTGGACTCGCCGGGGCCGGCGGCGGAATAGAGATAGGCGGCGACGCAGCGCCCCGATTGGGAGGCGCACAGGGTACGGCGCCACTCCGCCTTGCCGAGGGTGACGTTGCTGGCGGAGAGGTTGGAAAGCACCGTGGCACCGGCCAGGGCCGCGTAGGAGCTGGGGGGGATCGGCACCCAAACGTCCTCGCACACTTCGGCGTGGACGGCGAGGCCGGGGACGTCGTCGGCGACGAAGACCTGGTCCGCCCCGAAGGGCACGTTCCGGCCCAGAAGGCGCACCTCGCGGAAGGGGGCGAAGCGGCCCGGCGTGAACTGCCGGCGCTCGTAGAACTCCCGGTAGCCGGGCAGGTGGGTCTTGGGCGCCACCCCGAGGACCCGCCCCCGGTGGACGGCGACGGCGCAGTTGTACAGGGCGCCCGAGAAGCGCAGGGGGGCCCCCACCAGCAGCACGGGGAGCAGGTCGGCGCTGGCCTCCACCAGGCGCCCCAGCGCCTCCAGGACGGCGTCCAGCAGGGCGTCCTGGTGGAAGAGGTCGTCGTTGGAGTAGGCGGAGAGGCCCAGCTCGGGGAAGACGGCCAGGGCGGCGTGGGCGGCCGCGGCCCGCCGGGCGAGGGCCAGGGTCCGCTCCCCGTTGAACACGGGATCGGCAATCCGCACGTGGGGCAGGCACACCGCCACCCGGGCGAAGCCGTGGGAGTAGAGGTTCCGGAAGGGACGATCCATCACGCCCGGGGGCGCCCGCGACCGGCCTCGCCGCGTCAGCGCTGGCGCGAGCTTAGGGGCGATGGGGTGCGGGGGCAAGAAGGCAGGCCGGGAAGAGCCGGCAGCGTCTACGGTCGGAGCAGTGGCGCCCGCCAGGGCGAGCGGGTAGCATGGGAGGCGCGCCCCGGACGAACCGGATGGGGTCTGGGTTTCGGCGGCGAAGGAAGGGGACCGATGTCGTCAATCGCGGGACATGCCTATCCCGTTCGTTCAAGTCGGGGCGGCAGGTCGGCGCCTCGCGGTATCGCCCCGGGAATGAAAGGTCGTCCCAGACGGAATCGGGCACGGGCTCGGGCACGAGTTCGACGGGAGATCGGGCCGGACTTGAGTCAACGGGATAGGCAGGTCGCGGGAAAGCCCCGGATTCCGGAAGGGAAGAGGGCGCTGCTCGCGGGCGCCCTGGGCGCGACCCTGCTCGGGCTGGCGCTCGGCCCGGGCGCGGCGTCGTCCCCGCTCTGGGAGCCGCTCGCCCCAGCCGGGAGCGGGCACATCGAGCTGCACCTCTCGCGGCCGGTGCCTCGGCGCATGGTCGATCCGTCCCTCCTCTACCTCGTCCAGGATGGCCGGGAGATCCGCGGATCGATCCGCTATGACCGCCGGCAGGGGATCATCACGCTGCGCCCCCCTGGCGGCCTCGTCTCCACCCGCCCCTTCGACCTGGTGCTTCCGCCGGACGTCGAGGTGGCCATGGTCCCCAACGGACACCTGTGGATCACCGACGGCGATCCGGAGTGCGTCACGCTGGAGGACTTCCAGGTGGACGGGGACGAGGACGGGATCCCGGACTGCAACGAGAAGACCGGGACCTACTACTGGGGCCAGCCGCTGCACTACTGGGGCGCGCGGGTGGACCAGCCCGACATCTTCGCCGAGGTCCGTTACATGGAGCACGACGAGAAGCCCTGGCTCCCGCCGCGCGCCGAGGCCCTGGCCAAGGTGCGCGACGTGTTCGCCGCCGCCGGCTACGCCGTGCACTTCGACGCGGGGGATCGCTACGAGGGGGAGGACGAGTACGCGGGGATCTTCAACCTGAGCGGCGGCGACAACGGCGTGGCGTACCAGGCCGACGTGGGCTGGGCGGTGCCCGAGCCGGACTGCGACACCGTGGTGAGCGAGTGCGTGCCCGACACCGACGGCTGGGACGTGTGGTCGGATGCCAACTTCACCAAGGACTACGCCGACCACATGCTCTGGGAGGGGCGGGAGCGCAGCTTCTACTACGTGCTCTTCGCCAACAACGCCTCCGCCTCCAACGCCTCCGGGCGCACCGTGAACGCCGCCCGGAGCACGGTGATCACGCTGGGCCAGTTCGGCAGCTTCGAAATCGACCGGGTCGACGAGGACGCACAGCGGAACCTCCCCCTGAGCCCGGAGGAGCAGGCCAACAAGATCGTCAACTACCAGTCCGCCGTGCTGCTGCACGAGATGGGTCACATGTTCGGCCTGCGTGAGGGCGGCGACGTGCAGGTCCAGGGCAAGCCGAACTACTTCAGCTCCATGAGCTACGTCTACATGTTCCCCGGCCTGCCCTTCAGCGACGCCGACTTCCAGCTCCGCTACTACAACTACCAGGTCTTCGCGGACCTCAACTTCGACTGCCCGGAGATCTTCCTCTCCGATCTGGCAAACGGCCCCCTCGGCGATCCGGCCGAGTTCCACATCGACTACTCCTGGGGGACGGCGGACTCCATCGACGAACAGAGTCTCGTCGAACAGGCGGGCGTCGGTGAGACACCCTGGACCGACGCGACCGGCCCCATCGACTGGAGTTGCGACGGCGACGCGACCGATGCGGGCTTCGCGCAGAACGTCACCGGCCCGGGCTGGTACGTCGACGAGGATCACCCCTGCGGCCACGAGACGGAAGCGCAAGACGACCTGTCGGTCGACCACGCCGGCTGGGCGAACCTTCGGCTGTACCACCGCGAGCACTACCTGGCCGGCGAGTGGCCCAACGCCGGCCTGCCGTTCGAGTGTCCCTTCCCCCCGTGACGGGTTGCCGCCGAGCTTCGCACTCACCGCGGAGGCGGATGGCGCCCTCCAGGGGGCGCCCTTCCCGCCGATAAGGGATGGGGGCCAGAAGAGAGACACCGCCATGGCGCGACTGAGAGGCGGCCCGCCGGGGCCCCGCAACCGCATCGCGGTCATCGACGACGACCGCGACCTCCTCCGGAGCACCCTGGAGCTGCTCCGGTGGGAGGGACACGAGGCGGAGGGGGACCAACGGCCCGGGGACGGTGTCCAGCGGGTCCGCGCGTGGCGGCCGGACCTGGTGCTGCTGGACTACCACATGCCCGGCGCGACCGGGGCCGACGTGGTCCGCCAGATCCGGGCGTTCGACCCCCTCGTCCAGGTGCTGCTGGTGACCGGGTACTCTTCGGAGCACCCCGCTCGGACCCTGTTGGCCGAGTTGGACATCCAGGGCTACCACGACAAGAACGACGGCCCGGCGCGGCTCCTCGTCCTCGTGGACGCCGCCCTCAAGCACCACCGGCTGCTCACGCGGTTGGACAGGCAGAGGCGCGGCCTGCGCCGCATCCTGGACGTGCTGCCGGAGATCTCCCGCCTCCAGCCCCCCGAGGAGCTGTTCCGCGCGGCCCTGAGACACGCGGCGGACCTGGCCGGGGGGAGCGGGGACGGGCTCATCGCCACCGCCAACAACGGCCTCTTCGTGCTCAGCGACGCCAACGAAGGGATCAGCGTGCGCGCGGGCACCGGGCGGTTCGCGGGGCTCGATCGGCTGTCGCAGCTCGCTGCACCGGTGGACGCGGTGGTGCGGGACGGGCTCGGGTTGGACGCTCCCTCGGTGCATCCCCTGGGCTTCGTGACCATCCCCCTGCGGACGCGCCACGGGGATCGGGGCTGCATGATCGTCGAGGGGCGGGACCTCGCCCAGGACGCCGTGGAGATCTGCTCCATCTACGCCCACCAGGTCGTCCAGGCCCTCGAGAACGTCACCCTCCACGAGCGCGCCACCACCGATCCCCTGACCCGGCTCTTCAACCGCGGCTTCGGCGAGCAGCGCCTCCGGGAGGTGCTGGCCCTGGCCGGGCGCCAGGGGGGGCCCACCTCCGTCGTCCTCGCGGACGTCGACCACTTCAAGGCGGTCAACGACACGTACGGCCACGCCGCTGGCGACCTGGCGCTGCGGGCCGTCGGCCTGGCCCTGACGGGCGCGTGCCGGGTCTCGGACGTCCTGGCCCGCTTCGGCGGCGAGGAGTTCCTGGTCGTCCTGCCCGGGACCGACGGAGCGAGCGCGAGCACGGTGGCCGAGGGGCTGAGGGCCGCGGTCGAAGGGATCCGCTTCGAGTTCGCGGGGCGCCGCGTTCCCCTGACCGCGTCCTTCGGGGTCGCGACGGCCCGCGGGGACGAGCCGGCGGACGACCTGGTGCGCCGGGCCGACGCCGCCCTCTACCGCGCCAAGGCGGCCGGCCGCAACCAGGTACACGGCGCCGACGCCGAGAGGCGGGCGGCGTGAGCCGGGCGCTCGGGGGCTGGGCGTCCTTCCGCCGGCTAGAACCGCTGGGGCGCGTCACGGGGTGGGGCAGGAGGGCAAACTCGGCGATCCGCGAGTTCACCGTCCCGGTCACCGACGCCGACGTGCCCATGCTCCGGGACTCCCTCTGGCGGGCCGCCCGCAGCCTGTGCGTGTTCCTGGCGGTGATGCGCCCCCTGTGCACCGCCGCGGACTTCGCCACCCAGGAGCTCCTGGGCTGGAACACCCTCGTCCACAACCTGGCGTTCGGCGCGGGAGAGTGGGCGGGCCTGTGGGTCCTCCGGGCCGGCTGGGGGCGCCGCCACCCCGAGTGGGTCCTCTTCGGCGTCTCGTTCGCGCTCACCGTCGACATCGCCGTCGTCGGGTGGTCCACCGAGACCGGCGCCCATCCCCTCCAACCGCTGATCCCCGCGATCCTGGTGGTGGTCTCCAACTTCGTCCCGTGGAGGCCGAAATGGAGCCTCCTGCTCGGCACCTCGATCATCTCCGTCACCGTCCCCCTCGTGGCTCGCTTCTCGTCGCTCCCGACCGAGCAGGCGCTCGTCCTCGTCCAGATGACGGTGACGCTCACCGTCACCGCCGCCGTGACCAGCCAGGCCCACCGGAGGCTGTGGCGGCGCCTGGAGCAGGCGCGCACCCGGCTCACCGCCCTGGACCGGATGGCGAGCGTGGGCTGGATGACCGCGGGCCTCGCCCACGAGCTGAAGACACCCATCAGCGCGACCCAAAACGACCTCGCGGTGGCCCACGGACTGGTGGAGGAGTTGGGGCGCAGCGTCGGCCACCCCCAGGTGACCGAGGCCGATCTCCGGGAGATCGTCGCGGAGCTGGGCGCGGCCCTGGGCGGGGCCCGCCACGGGGCCGAGAGGACCGCCTCCTTCGTCCGCATGGTGCGGGAGCACACGCAAGGGCTGAACGACGCCGGGCGCACCGGCTTCTCGGTGGCCGAGAGGGTCCGGGGAGTCATGGCGCTGCTGGACCACCGCGTGAGGAAGTCCGGCGTGGTCGTGGACACGGCGGCGGTCGACGAGGGCGCCTCGCTGAGGGGCGTCCCCCGGAAGTTCGACCAGATCCTGCTGAACCTCCTCGGCAACGCCCTGGACTCGTGCGCCGGCGGGGCGGGGACGTCGATCCGCCTCTCGGCCCGGGATGAAGGACGGGGCGTGCGGGTCACCGTCGAGGACGACGGCCCGGGCGTCCCCCCGGGACTCCGGGAACGGATCTTCCAGCCCCTGTTCACCACCCGGGCCGACGGACAGGGCACGGGGATCGGCCTGACCATCAGCCGCGACCTGGCGGAGGGGGACTTCGGCGGATCCCTGGTGCTCGCGGAGAGCGCCACGGGCGCCCGCTTCGAGCTGTGGTGCCCCCATGGCACCGCCACTTCTCCGGAGATGCCGGTGTGGGTGCCCGGCCGAGCCGCATGAGGGATCCCCCGCGCGTCCCCGCCCGCGTGACGTCGAAGCCGGAGGCCGAAATGTGAGAAGATGGGGGCGGGTCACCGTCGGCCTCCCGCCCCCCGGGGGGAGGCCCCCCGGCATCCTCCCGCCCCGCGGGAGCGGCGCCCGCGATGACCTTCGACTCCTACGCCTACCTGGTCCTGCTCGCCCTCACGGTGGCCCTGTTCCACGGGCTGCCGGGGCGGGCGCGGGCGCCCCTGCTCCTGCTGGCGAGCATCACGTTCTACGCCTGGTGGAACCCGCCCTACGTCCTGCTGCTGGTGGGGATCGCCCTGTTGGACTACGTGGCGGCGCGGCGGATCGCCGCCACCGACGTCCCCAGGACGCGGCGGACCTGGCTGGCCCTCAGCGTGGTCGGCAACCTGGGGATCCTGGGCTTCTTCAAGTACGCGGACTTCGTGCTCCAGAACCTGAGGTGGGCCCTCCCCGCCGGGGACGCCCTCCCCGCGTCCCTGTCGATCCTCCTGCCCATCGGGATCTCGTTCCACACCTTCCAGGCGATGAGCTACACCGTCGACGTGTACCGCCGCGAGGCCGAGCCCGCGCCGACGTTCGCCCGCTTCTTCCTGTACGTCATGTTCTTCCCCCAGCTCGTGGCGGGCCCCATCGAGAGGGCCCGCCGACTGCTCCCCCAGATCCTCGGCGTGGAGCGCCTGGGCATGCCCCGCGGCGCTTGGGCCACCGGGACCCTGCTGGTGCTGTGGGGCCTCTTCCAGAAGTGCGCCCTCGCCGACAACCTGGCCCCCGTCGCCGACGCGGTGTTCGCCGAACCGAAGGCGTTCGGTGGCGGCGCCCTGGCCCTCGGGGTGGTGGCCTTCGCCTTCCAGATCTACTTCGACTTCTCCGGCTACTGCGACGTCGCCCGGGGCTCGGCGCGCCTCCTGGGGATCGACCTGGTCCTGAACTTCCGCCGGCCCTACCTCGCCACCAGCCCTACGGACTTCTGGCGGAGGTGGCACGTCTCGCTGTCGGAGTGGTTCCGGGACTACGTGTACGTCCCCCTCGGGGGGAACCGGAGGGGGAGGGCCCGCGCCGCCCTGAACGTGCTGGTGGTGATGGGCCTCGCGGGGCTGTGGCACGGCGCCGCCTGGACCTTCGTGGCCTGGGGCCTCTACCACGGCGCGCTGATCGTCCTGCATCGGCTCGTCGGCCCCTGGCTGCCCGCGGCGCCCGCCGGTTGGCCCGCCGCCCTGCACCGGGGGATCCGGGTGGCGACGACCTTCGTGCTGGTGTGCGGCGGCTGGGTGCTGTTCCGGGCGGAGCGCTTCGCCGACGCCATGACGATCTACCGGGGGATCGGCGGGGGCGCCCTGGCGGCCCTGTCCTCCCTGGATCCGGCGACCTGGGCGAGGGGGGGAGCGGGGCTCGCGGCCGCCGCGGCGCTCCTGGCCCTGGCGCGGATCGAGGAGGCCCGGGGGTTGGCCCCGAGGCTGGTGTCCACGGCGCCCGGCTACTGGGCGGTGGGGACCTGCTGCGCGGTCGGGATCGCGGCGCTGGCCCCCGCCGCCGGACCGAGCTTCATCTACTTCCAATTCTGAGCGGCGATGCGTGCATTGACCCACCCGCCCCCCGCCGAACACCGCGACCCGGACCCGCCGGCCGATCTGCCCCTGGCGGGGAGGCGGGCCCTCGGCGGGCTGGCGGTGGCGGTGCTGGTGGCGGCCTGGGCGTGCGCCCTCCTCTGGCCCGCCGGCCCCGCCGCCCCGGGGGACGGGCCGGCCTCCTGGCTGGAGGTGGACGCCGTCCTGGACGCGGCGGCGGAGGACCCCGCGGGGCGCAGCGTCCTCCTGCTGGGGGACTCGGTCCTGGCGGGGACCGTCTCCCGGGACCGGGGCGTGCCCGGCTGGGAGGGGCAGACCGTCCCCGCGCTGCTGGACTCCCTCTCCGCCGCTGGGCCGGCGGTGGGGTTCCACGACCTCTCCATGCCCGCCCTGCTCCCGGGGGACGTCCACCGCCTGGTGGAGCGCCTGGACCAGCGGGACCCCGCGGGCAGGGTGGAGCTGGTGGTGGAGCTGAGCCCGCGCTATTTCTCTCGTGTTTACGCTAATATAGCGGATTCGGTCTCCCGCCCGTTCCTCTCGGACCCTCCCCCCGGGTGGGCCTCTCGGGGGCTCCTGGGGGGCGTCCGCCGGCTGGGCTCCCTCTTCGCCGAGCGGCGGGGAGGGTTCGGCGGGGTCCACCGGCGGATCTCCTCACGGGTCGCGGCGGCCTGGAAGGGGCCGGGGGCGGCGGGCAGCGGGGGGGAGGCGGAGCCCGACCTGGCGCTGCTGCGGCTGCGGGTCCGCCCCCACTTCCTGGACCTGGACCTGGGCGACGGGAACCCCCAGGTGCGGGCGCTGGACGCCGCCGTGGAGCGGATCCGGACGCGGGGGCGGCGGGCCCTCTTCTTCGTCACCCCCCTGAACGAGTCCTTCCTGGCCGAGCCCGAGGAGAGGCCGGACCTGTACGCCTCCGCCGTCCGCATCGCGGCGCGGGTCCCGGACTCCGAGACCGTCCGGGTCGTCCACCTGGACGGGCCGGCCTTCGGCGAGGACCGCTTCCTGGACCACTGCCACCTCACCCCCGACGGCAACCGGGTCCTCGCCGGCCAGCTCCTGGAGGCGCTGGGGATCCCCTCCCGGGCGGCCCTGGCCGAAGCCGACCGCGCCTTCCCCGCGGATCCAGACGACGGATACGTGGTGGGGGGGATCTCCCTCGGCCACCAGGACGGCCTCGCCACCCAGGTCCTCTTCCGGGGGGCGGAGGACGCGGTGGTGCTGCCGGGCGGGGACCTGATCGTGGCCGACAGCGGCAACCACGTCCTGCGCCGGATCCGTCCCCTGAGGAGGACCGCGGAGACCTGGGTGGGGGTGCCGGGGGAGGCGGGCGGACGCGACGGCCCCGGGGGAGGGGCGCGGTTCCACACCCCCTCCCGGGTGGCCTCCGACGGCCGCGGCGGCGTCTACGTGATCGACCGGGGTGCCGACGTGCTCCGCCACGTCTCCTCCGAGGGCACGGTCCGGCACGTCCCCCCCTACGACCGCCCCCGCCCGGGGGAGAGGGACCTGGTGGACGTGGCGGCGGCGGGTGGGACGGCCTTCGTCATCGACGCCAGGAGGCGGGAGGTAGTGGCCCTCCCCGGCGACGGAGGACCTCTCCGACCGGTGGCGACCTGGGCGGACCTGGAGCTGGTGTCCCTGGACGTCGCCGAGGACGGCTTCCTGTGGCTCGCCGCCCGCAACGACGGCCTCCATCGCCTCGATCCCCGGGCGACGGCGGGCGCCGGGGTGCCCGCCCTGGGCCCGGGCAGCCGGGTCGCCGCCGCGAGGCCCGACGCCCCCGCGCCGTGGCCGGCCGCCCTGGAGGGCATTCCCCTGGAAGAGCTGCCCCTCGTGGACCCCCTGCAGGTGGTCGCCGCGGGCGGGGAAGGGCGGATCCTGGTGCGGGACCACGCCGGCCCCATCCCCCGGCTCTGGGAGGTCCGGCCGGGTACCGGAACGGCGAGGTTGCTGGATCCCCCGGGGGCCGGTGGCCGGTCCCTGGACGGCGGCGTCCCCCTCCACCGGGACGCCGTGGCGGCGGCGGATCCGGGCAACGATGACCTCTACTGGACCGCCTCGACGCGCTCGTACGTGACCCGCTGGAGCGCCCGCCTCCAGTCCCGGAGCTGGCGGGTGGACGCCGACCCCGGCCCCGCGGCGCTGGAGGGGCGGCGGGGCGCCTTCCGTTTGGCCGTGACGGGCACGTCGATGGCGCAGATCGTGGCGGGCTCCCCCCACCAGTCCGCCCGGCGTGGACTCGCGTATCGCCTCGAACGGGCGCTCGGGGCCGCGTCCCTCCTCCAGGGGGCCGATGTGGAGGTCCTGGACCTCAGCCGGGGCGGGCAGTCCCTCGTCGACGCCCTGGCGCGCCTGGCCTCGCTGCCCCGGGGAAGCGTGGACATGGCGGTCTTCACCCTGGACCACCGGGTCCTGAGGGACCTCGCGGCGGTGGACCGGAGGACCCGCTGGGACGACGACGGCCTGCCCCTCCTGTCCCTGGGGGGCGCCCCGATCCCACTCCCACCCCCCGCCGGCGCCGAGGGGGAGGTGGGGGACGCCCGGGAAGCCCTGCTCCGCGTCGCCCGGGGGATCCGGACCTGGTCCGACCGGGAGGGGGTGGAGGTGGTGGTAGCGGACCTCCGCGCCCTGGACACCGAGGACCCCTTCGGGCTCGACGCCGAGCGTCCCGGAGAGGCGGCCTTCGAGGAGGTGCGCCGGGAGATCCGCGCCGTGGGGATCCCCGTGATCGAACTGGGGGAGGACGTCGCGCCCCGGCTGCCCGGGGCGCACCCCATCCACGGGAGCGGCACCCACTACCTGAACGACCGGGGCATGGACCTGCTCGCTCGCCTGCTGGGCGCGCGACTGGAGGGCCGGATCGCGGCCCACCGCGGGCGCCCCCGGGGCGAGGCGGCGGCCCGGAAGGAGGGAGGGGCCGTGGCGGACCGCCCTCCCCGGGACCTCCCCGGCCCGGTGACGGAGATGTGGGGGATCCCCGACGCCCGGGTCTCGGTGTACCGCGAGGGGGCCGACCTGGGCCTGATGGTGGACCTCACCGGTTGGGACCGTGGGACGGTGAGGGGCCCCGATCCCGTCCCGGACTCGTGGGCCCGCGCCCTGTTCGCCGCGGCGCGCCACGCCCCCCGCGCCGAGCCCGGCCAGGGGATCGTCGTGGCCTTCGTCACCTTCCCCACCCGCAACGAGTACGGTGACGCCGAGCGCCAGGGCGTCCGTGCCCTGGCCCGGTACCGGATCGACGCCGCCCACGTCGCCACGGTGGCGGCAGGCGCCGACTCACTCCTGGCCTCCCCCCGACCGGTCCGGCCCCCTTGGCTTCGGGACGACGGCGGAGGCGAGGGGGGGAAGGCCGAAGCCGGCCGGTGAGGGGCGGCGGGTCAGACCCGGGTGGGGGCCCAGCGGGCCACCCGCAGGAACGAGGCGTCGAGGTACTCCCGCTCGATGACCGAGGCCATCTCCTCGGCGTCGCGGAAGCGGTCGTAGTCGACCCGGATCACCGGCACGGTGCGGGAGATGTCGGCGATGAAGCCCTCGTACTCCCGGTAGAGGGCGGACAGGTACTCCAGCGTGATGCCGCCCTCCACCTCGCGCTGGCGCAGGCGGATCCGCTCCATGGAGCGCTCGGGCTTCACGTCCAGGTACACGATCACCCCCGGGCGGCACATGAAGTTGCTCATGTGGCGGAAGAGCGAGAGGTAGGTGTGGTAGTCCCGCTCCTCCATCAGCCCCAGGTCCACCAGCATCTTGGCGAAGACGGCGTCCTCGTAGATGGTACGGTCCTGCACGCCGCCGCCGCCCCGCCAGATGATCTCCTGGTGCTGCTGGAAGCGGCGGTTGAGCAGGTAGATCTGGGTGGCGAAGGAGTAGCGCGCGGTGTCGCGGTAGAAGTCGGCGAGGTACTCGTTGTCGGTGACCGGCTCGAAGTACACGGGCAGGCCCAGGTGCTTGCCCAGGGCCGCCGCCAGCGTGCTCTTCCCCGCGCCGATCATCCCCGCGATGCCGATGAACAGGTCCTGGAGTCGTTCCATGGCGCGCTCCCCGGGGCGGCGCAGCGCGGCCGCCGCGCCCCGTTCTACCACCCCCGCGCGGGGGCGGTCATCCGGGGCGACGCCGCGGCGGGGCGGAAGGATCAGACCTGCTTCGCCATCCTCTCGTCCCGGCCGTGGACCTCCGCCGGCGGGTGGGTGGCCTCGACGGCGGTGAAGGGCTCCAGGACCACGTACCGGTGGAGGGAGCCCTTGGGGACGACCCAGGAGTCCCCGGGCTGGAGCAGGACCTTCTGCCCCTCGATGTGCAGCTCGGCCCGCCCGTCCACGACGTAGCCCACGGTCTCGTAGTCCCGCGTCGTCTCGGGCTTGGACTCCCCGGGGGGCTCCGACTGCCACAGGCGCATCGACATCGACACGCCCGATGCCAGGTACTTCTGGCCCATCCGCCCCTTGGGGGCCCGGTGGGCGGTGACCTTGGTCACGCTGGTGTCACCCATGACGTCCTCCCGTCGCCGAGGGGACGCGGTGGGTGCAAGGCGCCGGCCGCGGGGCGGGGATCAGGGGCGCGCCGAGGCGCCCACCGAGGGCAGGGCCTCCCGCGCGTCCTCCAGGGCGGCGTGGGTCCACACCGTGGCCGCGCCCAGCGCCGCGATCATCCCGAAGTAGAGGCCGGCGACGGCGAGGCGGCGGGGGAGCGGGGTGTCGTAGTAGGCCCGGAGCTGCTCCCGGGGGGTGTTCCACTCCCGGACCAGGCCCATGCCGGCGAAGAGGACGATCAGCAGCATCACCGGGCTGTGGAGCAGGAAGAGGGCGGGCACCAGGAGCGCCACCCCGCCGAGGCGCATCCAGCGGCCGATGGCCGCCACCGTCCGCCCGCCGTCCAGGGGGTGGACCGGCAGCAGGTTGAACAGGTTCAGGGTGAAGCCGGTGAAGGCCAGGGCCAGCCACAGGTCCGAGCCCGTGCCCCACCAGAGGCCGAGGCAGGCCAGCGCCCCCAGGGAGCCGGCGATGGGGCCGGCGATCCCCACCTCGGCCTCGGTGAAGGCGTCGGGGGGGTTCCGCTTCATGGCGATGAACGCGCCCAGCAGGGGCAGGAAGACCGGCGCCCCCGAGGCGAGGCCGCGGCGCTTCAGCACCAGGGCGTGGCCCATCTCGTGGACGAAGATCAGCCCCACCAGCCCCGCGGCGAAGACCCAGCCGAACAGGAGCGCGTACACCCACACGCTGGCCGCCATCGAGGCGAAGGTGAGCCCGAACTTCGAGAACTTCAGCAGCTTCAAGGGGATCAGCAGGAACTTGCCGAACTTGAGCAGCAGAAGGGCGGCGGCCCCGAGCCCGCCGAGGAGGCTCCGACCCGACGGGCCGGGGAAGGCCCGGGGGCCGGTGGGCTCGGTGGCGCGCCCTCCCCCCCGTCCGGGCTCGGAAGGAGGGTGGAGGTCCCCGGGCGGCCAGGGCCGCGGATCGGGACCACCCGGGTGGATGGGAGCGAAGGGGTCGCGTTGCATGGATCGCCACCATGGGCACGGAAGAGGCGGGCGGCAAGCGGGAAGGACTCGCCCCGCCGCCCGGTCGCGTCGGCCTGCTAGGGGCTTGCCCGGTGAGGGCTCGCCGCGCTGCCGCTGGACCCCAGGAGCGCGCGGGTGGCGGGGTCCCGGGCGAACACGAAGTACTCGAAGCCCGAGGCGTAGGCGTCCTTCCAGGGGATGCTCACGTACCAGAGCCCTCCCACCGGCAACAGGCGGACCTGGCCCGCGGAGCCGGGGTCCGACGTCGCCCAGTAGCGGCAGAGCACCTCCGCGGGGCCGGCCGCCTCCAGGGACGCCGACACGTTGATGGGCTGGCCCGGGTGGACGGCCCGGATCGGCGCGTGGCGGAGGGCGGGGGCGACCTCGTCCGGGGGCTCGGGGGGAGCGGCGGGGGCGGCGGCGATGGGCTGGGAGCGGACCTCCGCCGCGGGGGCGCCGGTGCTCCTCCCGGGGGGAGGAGGCGAGGGGCGGACGCCGGCCGCCCCGCCGGCCCGGTGGAGGACCGGCGGTGGGTCGGTCCCGGCGGCGGGGATCGGGGAGGGGACCGGGTCCGGGGTCCGGGGCGGGGCGGCGTCCAACTCGGCGGTCGTCCCCCGTTCCGGGGCGACGGCGGGCGCGGCGGCCGGAGGGGCGGCGGGGGGGTCGGTGGAGGAGGGGCGGAGGCCCAGCAGCGCGGCCCCCACGACGGCCACGGCGACCCCGGTGGCGCCCAGGAGGACGGGAAAAGCCCGGCCCCCGCGTCCCGCCGGTCCCGTCCCGGCCGGGGGACCCGTGGGCGCGGGGGGGGGTGGTCCCGACGGCCCGTCCGACGGCCGCCTCGCCCCCAGGGAGGTCGCTGTCGCCAGCGGGTCCGAGCCCGGCCCTCCCTCCCCCGCCGCCACCATCGACGGCATGGAGCCGACGGGCGCGGGGGTGCTCCGGGGCGTCAGGGCCTCCGGCGGGGTGGCCGGGGGAGGCGTGCGACGGCGAGGTCCCAGGCGTGCCATGAGGGCGGCGAGGGACTCCCCGGGGAGGTGGCCCCGGACCTCCGCCAGGGCGTCCCGGACGCCCGCGGTGGTGGGGAAGCGCGCCGCCGGATCCCGGTCGAGCATCCGGCGGAGGATCGGGAGCAGCGCCGGCGCGGACTCCTCCAGCGGGGCGAGCTTCGGCTCGATGTCCCCCTGCACCACCTGGAGGAGCACCTGGGTCAGCGTCTCCGCCCGGAACAGCACGTCCCCCGTCAGGGTCTCGTACAGGACGACGCCGAGGGAGAACTGGTCCGAACGGAAGTCCAGGGGCTGTCCCCGCGCCTGCTCGGGCGACATGTAGTAGGGGGTCCCCATCACGCTGGACGTGCTGGTGGTCTCGTAGAGGGCCGCCTCCCCCTTCGCGATCCCGAAGTCCAGGACCTTCGCCTGGCCCCGGGCGTCCACCATGACGTTGGCCGGCTTCAGGTCGCGGTGGATCAGGCGCAGCGGGGCGCCGTCCTCGTTGGCCAGGGTATGGGCGTAGGCGAGGCCGTCCGCGACCTGGACGAAGAGGTCGCAGGCGGCGGCGGCGGCCAGGCCCCGTCCCCCCTGGGCGGAGATCAGGTCGCCCAGGGTCCAACCGGCGACGTATTCCATCGCCAGGAAGTAGGTCCCCTCCACCTCGCCGAAGTCCACCAGGTGGACGAGGTGGGCGTGCTGGAGGAGGGCGCCCAGGTGGGCCTCGTTGATGATGGTCCGGGCCACCCGGGGGTTGCTCCGGGTCAGGTGGGGGTGGATCCGCTTGATGGCGACCACCTTCTCGAAGCCGAGGGGCCCCTCCATGACCGCGCGATACACCTCGGCCATGCCCCCCGAGCCGAGCAGTTCCAGCAGGCGATAGCGACCGTAGGGGGTGCCGGCCGCCGGGGGGCGGGAGGCGGGCGCTCCGCGGGGCTCGATCTCCATGAATGGCCTCAGACTCGGGTTTCGCATTCCTGGCCTGCTGCGGTCCGTCCTGGCCGGCCGCGGCGGCGTCGCGGTGCCGGATTTCTTGGTCGATGTGGGTCCACCACACCTCCCGCGAAATCCGGCCCTGCTCCTTGCCGGGGCTCGGCCAGTCCTGGACCTCGCGACGGCCCGAAAGTGCGTAACACGAGTCAGAACTCCAGGTGGAGCGCGGCTCCGTGGGGGCCCACGGACCACACCGGCTTCGGCCCCGCCCGACCGGCGATCCGCGCGGCCCGGATCCGCCCCACCACCGCCGTCACGACGCCCGTGGCGAGCAGGGCCCCCCCGACCACCGCGGGGGCGATCCCCCGCTGCTGGATCGCGTAGGAATAGTCCCACTCGAGGGGCTCGTGGGCTTCGGCGGCGGCGACCTGCCCCTGGTACCCCGCGGCGAGGTGCCCCACGCCGATCCCCAAAGCGACCCCCCCGGCCGCCCCCAGCACCCCGCCGACGACGTCGCTCGGGCGTGCCCGGGGCAGGCGCGGCGGCGCGGCCGAGACCACGGCGGCGGGCTCGACGGCGTGGGGCACCGCCGGGCCGACGGGTGCCGGAGAGGCGGGCGGGGCGGGCGGCTGCCTCCAGGACTCCGCCAGGCCGAGGGCCTTCTCGATCTCCGGCGCGGCGACGCCGGGCGCCCCCAGCACCCACTCCACCTGTCGGAGGGCCTGGTCCCGGAGCCCCGCCGCGTCCAGGGCCTCGGCGAGGCGGATGCGGGCCCGGTGGAAGGCGGCGTCCAGCGCCACGGCCCGGCGATAGGCCGCGATGGCGTCGGCCAGCCGCGCCTGGTCCATCAGCGCGTTGCCCTCGAAGAACGCCTCCTCGGCGGCGGCGGCGGCCAGGGCGGCGGCCTCGTCCGGGAGGTGGTCCTCCAGGGCCACGGCCGGCGCGCCCGTCGCGAGGACGAACCCGGCGACCAGCAAGGGACCGAGCCGGGGGACGGGAGGAGTGGGACGGTGCATGGGCCATGTCCAGGGGCGGCGCGCGCCCCGATTCGCCACCGGAGAGGACTCGGCCGCCCCTTCGGACCCTCCCGGGGGGCGATGTCCCGCGGTCCCCGGCGGGAGCTTGCGATCGCGGCGCGTGGTCCCCCCGGGAGGGCCGCCTCGGCCGGACCTGGGGAATATACCCGCGGAGGTGGCCTCTTCGCGGAGGTTGGCTCGCCCCCCGGGGGCGGGGCTGCCCCGCGATCGGCACCGGGCGCCGGCCGGCGGGGTTGCGGCTAGACTGTGCCGCCGGCGCGCCGCGTGCCCCAGGGGGGGCGAGCGGCGGCGCCTCGGGGAACACCATGCGCCGCGCGTCCCTCGCCCTCCCGCTGCTGCTCCTCCCCCTCCTCGGCTGCGAGGTGGAGCGCCCCGTCGCCTACCCGGGGATCCGGATCATCTACCCCGAGGCGGGCGAAGCCCCGGTGGTGACCCTGGATGAGGAGATCTGCGCCCCCGAGACCCCCTACCGCATCGACGTCGCCGTCGATGTGGACGACTTCACGCTGGTGCCCGCCGGAGGAGAGGTCCAGCCCGACGAGGGCCACTGGCACCTGCTGGTGGAGGGGAGGACGGGCTACCTCTCGTCCTCGGACCCGGTCGCCCACTTGTGCCTCGACAGCCTGCCCATCGGTACGGGCACCGTCCTGGTGTTGACGGCGGACCTCCGGGACGCGGCCCACAACGCCATGACCGAGTGCGACCCGTGCAGCTCCACCGTGGAGATCCCCCTGGGCGACTGAGCGGCCTCCCCCGCGCACGAGGCGTGGCGAGGGAGGCCGCGGTGACCGCGGGACTCAGCGCCTCGGCGGAGGCTCGCCGAGCTGCCCGCGCAGGGCGCCGTCGGGGTAGGGCTTGTTGTGGACGTTCACGTAGTAGCCCTTGGGCTTCTCCAGGATCTCCCGGATCACGCCCCGATCGGCGCGCACGCACTCCTGGATGTGCCAGTCCCCGTCGCGCCCGTCGTGGGGCGGGGCCCAGGCGGCGTCCCCGTCGCCGTCGTGGGGCCGGCGACGGTCGACGCACGCGGGGACGCGGCCGCGGCCCATGTCGTAGCCGCCGCCGACGTACCCGTCCTCGAGTCCGTCCGCCGCCGGGTAGGGACCGTCGGCCTCGTTGTCGCACAGGGTCACCACCACCGGGCCCGCCTCGCCCTGGCGGCCGAGGTGGATGTGGGCCTGGGTGGGCGCGGCGATGTCGAAGGCGCGGATCTCGTAGCAGATCAGGCCCTTGTCGGGCAGGAAGTTCAGGAAGGCGGCGCCGGAGCCGTCCCGGTCCCCGGGGCCGGGGACCTCCGCCGCGCCGGACAGCTTGGTGGCGAGGCTCTGGATCCGCAGCTCGGGGTAGCCCTCGGCGAGGGCCTGGGTGGTCCAGGCGAAGGCGCCCAGCGCGGTCACGGCGAGGGCCGCGGTCGCGCCCTTGACGATGAAGCGGTGCATGTCTCCCCTCCGGTGTTGGGGGAGGACGGGCGTCGTCACCCCACCCCTCCCCGGGGCAGTCCTCCGCGCCGCCGCCCCACCGACATCGGGGGGCGGAGACGCGATCTCGCCGCGCCGTCCGTGACGCGGGGGGCCGACCCCACCCCGGGGCCGCCCCTCGGACTGCCTGCTTGTGCCAACCTGTAGCACTGCCCCCGGGGGGTGGCAACGAGGCGCCGGGAGGGGCGGCCGGACCCGTCCGTAGGGGACGGGTGGGGGAAGATCGTGGGGGGGGGGGTGACGCTGGGAAGTGTGGCTGCGCTCGGGGCGTCCACCCCGCTGGACCTGGCCCCAGCCCGGAGGGTCACCGGAGACGGCGGCGAGTGGCCGTGGCGGCGAGGACGGCGAGCCCGAGGAACAGGGCCGTGGGTCGGGGGGAGGAGGGCGTGGAGGCGCAGCCGCAGCCGCCGCCGCCGCCGCCGCCCGTGGGCGCGGAGTCGTCGTCCGAGGGGGACGTGTCGTCGTCCGCCGCGGCATCGTCGTCGGTCGGGGTGGTGTCGTCGTCCAGGGAGGTGGTGTCGTCGTCAGGAGGCGCGGTGTCGTCGTCCGGCGCCGTGTCGTCATCGGGTGAGGAATCATCGTCCGAGGCGGAGTCGTCGTCCGAGGCGTAGTCGTCGTCGGACGCGGTGTCGTCGTCCGGCGCCGTGTCGTCGTCCCCGCCTCCTTCGGCATCCACCACGCCGTCGCAGTCGTCGTCCCAGCCGTTGCCCATGACCTCGACGGCGCCGGGGTGGATGGTCTCCAGGCGGTCGGAGCAGTCACCGGCGTCCTCGGTCCACCCGTCGCCGTCGTCGTCGCCGGCGGAGGTGTCCTCGTCCACCAGGCCGTCGCAGTCGTCGTCCAAACCGTTCACCTGCTCCTGGATGAACTCCCGGACGGTGGGGTCCCCGTCGTCGCAGTCCCCCGACAGGGGCCCCAGGCCGTCCCCGTCGAGGTCCGCCCCCGGCCCGCCATAGGCGCCGACGTCCGACACGCTCCCGTCGGCGTCCAGGATGGACGGGTCACCCGCGTCTATCAGCGGCGAGCCCGCTTGGAGGTGCAGGTCGTCGTTCGTCCAGTCCCCGTCGTCCGTGAACGCGACGAACAGCGGGTCCACGTCGTAATTGACCACGCCCAGGAGGGGAGTCTCGTAGGGGCCGTAATCGTACGTGCAGTAGTTGCAGTTCGGGTTCCCGTAGGCGTCGTTATGGTGGATGTACGTCGTCGCCCACTCGTCACGGTCGAAGACCATGATCCCGGACACCCGGTTGAAGGCGACGAGGTTGTTGATGAAGGGCGTGGTCTCGTATGGCCCTCCGTCGGTGAGGATGGTCGCCCCGCTCTCGCCGCTCACGCCGTTGGCGACGAAGGTGTTGTTGTACACGTCGCCCCCGAAGCTCCAGGGCCAGATCTCCATGGCCCACCCGGGCTCGGGATCGCCATCGACGTGTTCGCTGAGGTACTTGGTCCCCTCGATGACGCAGTTCGCCATCACCCCACCGGCGCTCCCGAACATCCACTGCGACGTCGAGTCCCGGATCCAGGAGTTCCGGATCTCGCCACCCTCGAAGTACAGGGGTTGGTCCCTGAAGTCCCCAGAGATCTCGACGCCGGCGACGAGAGCGCCGAAGGAGGCGTAAATACCTCTGCCGTTGGCGGGCGACCCGACGCAGCGACTCAGGAGGAGTCGGCCGACTACGGCGGCGCATGCGACGCCACCATCGGGCGCCTCCTGGGGAAGCAGGGTGACACCAGCGAGAGTGCCGCCGGTGTCGATCCCCACGACCCACTCGGCACCGTCCACTCCGTAGGCAGTGACTTCGACCGAAGCGGGCTGGTCGGGCTCACCGATGATGGCGATTCCCGAGGGGATGTACCCTGGGTCCATTCCGGAGACCGAGTGGGTGCCCCTCGCCAGGCGGATGGTATCTCCGGACACGGCGACGGCGAGGGCCTCCTCGAGGGTGAGGAAGTGGGCTGGGGCCCCGGAGGGGTCCACCCACCATGTGCGGGCCTGGGCCGAAGGCGCGACCAAAGGAGTTGCGGCCGCCAGCAACATGCCGATCTGAGCAGCGATCCGCGGGTTACGGCACATAGTCCACCCAGATCGGCGAGCTCCAGGCGAACTCGGCGTTGGCCGCGGACTGGACCTGGTCGTCTCCCTCGTGGGACAGGGCTCCGGCTCGGTCCACCTGGGCGAAGCCGAGCATGGCCATCGTCGCCTTGACGACCGCGTCCGAGTCCCCGTCCATGGCGAACGCGTCGTCGGCGGAGACCACGAACCGGTAGGGGTCCAGGGGGTCGGCGTTGTAGGTGACGGTGAAGTCCAAGCCGCTGTAGCAGCCCTCCAGGTCGGTCGCGAGCTGCCCCGAGGTGACGTAGGCGGCCGGGAGCCAGCTCCCCGTGGACAGGGTGCAGTCCGACGGGGAACCTCCGTCGGGGGTGAGCCGCAGCCTGTTCCGCCCGCTCGCCACCCGGATGGGCTTGGTGTCCGTCTCCTTCACCTTGACGTAGTAGACGTTCTTGCCCGACTTGAGGTTGGCCGCGTTCACCGTCCCACCCACGATGAGGTTGAGCGTCTTCCCGACGAGGCAGCCCGCGCCGTCGAAGTCCGCGGAGGTCCAGGTCTTGCGGACGTCCCACCTCCAGGTACCGGCGTCGTCCCAGCCGTGGAAGAGCCGGACCGTGTCCAGGGTCCCGCTCCCCGGGCAGATGTCGGTGAAGTTCAGCTCCGTGTTGTGACCCGAGGCGCCGGCGATGTCGTACTCCGGGTCGTCGTAGTCCGTGGCACCCGAAGGCGGGGCGCCCCCCTGGTCGATGAGCGTGTCGCTCCCCCCCGTGTCGTCGGTCAGGTAGAAGGTGAGTTGGATCCGCGAGCCGGTGGTACCGTAGGTCCGCCGGCGCTTGAGGGACTCGAAGATCGCCGCCCGGTCGATGGCGGCGGAGCGAGACGCCGCCTCAACCCAGACCGCCGCCAGCCCCCCCTCGCGCCATCGCCAGCCCGAGCCCCCGCCGCACTTGATCCCGACCCCGGCGGTGCCGGCGCCGGTGTTGTTCTCCCCGACGCGGGGGAGGGGGTCCTGCCCCGGCCGGCCGTAGTGGCTGTCGCCCGAGGCGATCACGCCCAGGAAGTGGGGCTCCTCGGAGGAGTCCCCCCACCGGTACTCCTGGGCCGCCTGGACGGTGCGGTCGGGGTCGGCGTCGCACTCGGCCTCGTCCTCGATGGGCAGGGGCGACGCACCGTTCCACCCCTCGGAGCTGCCGTGGTCACTGAAGAGCTCCACCAGGGACTGGAGGCCTCGCGTCGGCGAAGGGCTACCGGCGCAGTCGTCCGGGACGGTGTCCCACGCGGTCCTGGGAGGAAGCCCCTGCGTCGCCACGTGGTGGGGGACGGTGATCGCCTGGGCGTCCACGTCGGAGTCGGCGGCCTGGGCGGCCAGGGCCTCCCAGAGATCGCAGCTCTCCTTGTAGTCACCCGGGACGTTCTTGTTGGAGAAGTACTCGACGGGATCCGTCGCTCCGGTCGGGCACGCCGTGTTCACGTCCTCGCAGTAGGAGGAACCGTCCCCCTGGAGGTAGTACACGATCTTGTGACCACCCTCCGTCTGTGCGTCTTCCGGATCGGCGTCGGTCCACTCCCAGCCCAGGAGGGTGACGAAGGTGCCGTCCACGTGGCGGTCGTTGGCGGGCTCGATGGCGTCGGTGACCCAGGAGCCGTCGTCGATCCCCCCCTTGTCGTGGTCGGAGATGGCGGCGAAGTCCAGGGTCGCGCTGTTTCGGGCGCGGACGTAGAGGGTGTCGGGCGTGTCCGAGGCCCCGTCCGTGTCGGAGCTGACGCTGGAGTGGATGTGGAGATCTCCCCACAGCAGGTAGGAGCTGCCGCCGGCACCCGCCATCCGATACCCCTCGCCCGGGGGGCGCACGATGGTGGTGCCGAGCACCTGGACCGGCAGGGTCCCGTGCGTGCAGTCGAGGCGCCAGGCGCCCGCCTCCAGGGGGGCGGTGAACGAAGACTGGCCGACGTCCCCTCCGAACTCTCAGGCCGCCAGGGTGATGGTCCCCGCGGTCTCGCGGTCCTCCCCCCGGGTCCAGGCGCAGGTGATCGCCCCCGAGATCCCCTCCGCCGGGTTGCCGAGGAGGTCCATGGCGGCGGCGCGCACCGGAGCGGACTCGCCCGCCGAGAGGGTCGCCGGCGCGGCGACCGTCAACCCCACGGGCTCGCCGGCGGTCGTCTCCACCGGGAAGGTGCCGACGACGAGGCCCGTGCCGGTCCCATCTCCGTCGGCGTCGACGCTCACCTCGAAGTCGAAGGCCGAACGCGCCAGGAAGGAGACCCGTGCTCCGAAGGAACCCCCCGAGGTGTCGCCGTAGACGACGTCCACGGCCTCGCCGGACGCGAGGGGCGCGGCCAGGGTCGCCTCGACGACTCGGCCCTCGGTGCCCGCCTCGTGCTCGAAGGGGGCGTCCACCCACGTGGCCGTGGCGAGGGCCTCCCCCTCCGGTCCCTTCGCGGTGACGTATCCTTCGGCGGTCGCGTCGTTTCGCTGCGGGTTCGCGAACGTGCCGGGCACCCGCAACCGGACCTTCGCCCCCTCCGGGATCCCCTCGGTGCCGGCCGTTACGCGGAAACGAAAGGTGTGGGCGGTACCCACCTCGGTGGTGGCGGGAAGGTCCGAAGCCGCGAAAGGACCGTCATCGACCGCGAGCACGGCGGTGACGCCCCCCCCCCCCGGGGCTTCGCCCGACGCTCCTGGGTCGGAGCAGGCGATGGGGGCGGTCGAGAGGATCACCAACCCGCATGGAATCCAGAACCGGTGCCGTGGGAACATGTGCACCTCCAGTCCGAGGACCATAGGCTGCCGGCGAGCACGGCGTACCGGGCGATTCCGCGCCCGATGGCTTGGCCCGGAGCCTTGCACCACTGCGTGGAGGCGATGGGCTGCCGGGGGGGGCGGCCTGGGCGGGAGAGCGGGGGATCGAGGGGAAGGGTCAGGGCGTCCAGACCTCGTGGCCCTGGGCCTGGGAGGCGACGTCGGCCTCCTCCCAGGGCACGTCGAGGGCCTGGTTGGCCAGCCACAGGGACGCCTGGTCGGCGAAGTGGGGGCTGTCCACGATGCCGCTCTGGCCGCCGGGGATCACGTTGCGGATCCGCACGTCCTCCCCCTGGAGGGCGATCACCATCCGCATGACCGGGCCCGAGCCGTAGTCGAAGGTGGTCTCGTCGGTGCCGGTGTTGGCCGCGTCCACGGCGAGGTTGTCGCCCCCCCGGGGGAAGCCGGTCACGTCCCGGCGCGGGTCGCCCGACGGCAGGGAGTCCATGAGGGGGAGCAGGTCGGGGGTGATGGAGAACTGGGCGACGATGGGGGCGTACATCGGGTCGTCCCCCAGGAAGTCCGCCAGCAGGCTCTCGAAGCGCACGACGTGGCGCAGGCCCCAGAGCCACTGCTCCATGTCGCCGGTGCCGTAGCCGCCCACTCCGGGCTCCGACGGCGCGCCCTCCAGGAACGCCAGGGCGTCCACCAGGGAGCCCAGGGCCACCTCGTGGAGGCGCTCCACCTCGTCGGTCCCCAGCACGTCGAAGAAGGCGCTCTCGCCGGTCTCGGGGTTGTACGATGCCAGCCCCTCGGGGTCGCCGGGCTCCGAGCCCCGGATCAGCCGGAGGAGGGCTCGGGCGCGGCCGTCCAACCCCCAGGGCTTGAACACTCCCGGGAGCCCCTCGTCCCCGAAGACGTCGTTGGCGAACCGGGGCCACCAGGCGTTGAAGATCGCCGTGGCGATGGCGTCCTGGACGGCCTGCGCCGTGGGCTGGTGGTAGAAAGTCTCCACCCCCGACTCGGCGCTGTGCCCTGCCGCCGCCCACGCTTCCAGGCGGTCCCTGGCCTCTTCCAATGCGTCGGGATCCGCCAGGTACAGGGCGGCGAGGCGCTGGTCGTCGGGGGTCCCGGCCAGCAGCTCGCTGGCCGCCCGCCCCGCGTCCACGGCGGCGATGGCGGTGTCGGTGAACTCCCGGCCCAGCAGGGACTTCCGGTCCGCCTGGACCTCCGAGAAGACGTCGATGTCGATGCCCCCCGCCGCCTCCTGGATCCTCTCCTCGATGCGGGCAGCCCGGTGGCCGGCGGTCCAGGGTCCGCCCAGGTAGTACTCGTCGTTCAGGAAGTCGTTGTCGAAGGTGAGCGCCCCGGGATCGTTGTTGGCCGTGACGACGAAGCCCCGCTCGGGGTTGATGGCGTGGGGGAAGCGGTCCCAGGGGACGACGCAGCGGGTGGGATCGGGGTCGTCCTCGACGACGTAGCCCCCGCCATCCACGGCGATCTGGAAGCCGGGGTAGAGGGTCCCGTCCAACAGGAAGCGGGGGTCCGCACCGGCGACGAAGCGGCCGTCGTCGTCCCGGGGGAGGGTGTCGCGGCAGGGGATCGCCTCGTAGCCCGAGTAGAGGATGTTCCCGCCGGAGTCGATGGCGATGAGGTTCTGGCTGTAGCTGACGATGCGGCGGGTCTGGTCGAACCACTGCTCGATGTCCTCGGACTCGCCGAAGGCGTGGATGACCCCTAGCTGGTCGATGATGTCGAAGGCGTTGAAGTCGAAGGAGATCCCCGTGATCGCCCCGTCGCCGTCCACGTCCCGGGGAACGATCCAGTCGGCGTTCACGTTCACCACCGACTGCCCCGCGCCGACGGCGGCGTCCGGCCCGTCCACCCGGTCCCCCTCGATGGCGACGATGGCCCGGCCGTCCTCGGTCTCCCACCGGGCGAACGCCTCCGTGCGCCCCTCGGAGCCGAGGGCGGGCACGTCGGCGACGACGTAGGTCTCGGTGACGGCGTACACGGGTTGCTCTCCTCCCTGGTACACCGTTGCAGTGGGGAGGCCCGCGGCGTCCAGCACGAACTCCTCCCGGTAGTAGTCCACCTGGTCGCCGCTGAACTGGGTCTGGCTCCAGGCCACCTTGCCGTTGGTGCCGAGGGACACGGTGGGGATCCCGGGGATGGTCAGGCCGGCCACGGCGTAGTCGGCGCCCCCCAGCACCCGGGCGTCCAGGTGGAACTGCCAGAGGATCGACGGGACGCTCAGGGGGAGGTGGCCGTCGGCGGCCATGATGGCGGAGCCGTCCGCGGTCAGGTCCGGCCCCGCCGCCCAGGCGTTGCTGCCCCACCCGTCGGGATCGTGGCCCAGGCGCTGGGTGAGGCGGTCCAGGCGGCCCCGGGCCCGGGCGAGGGCACCCGCCTCCACGGCCACGCCCCGGCGGTTGCCCCCCGGGTCCCCGGCGGCGAGGGCCGCCTGGTGGGGGCCGGCGCCGTCCAGGCCGAAGCTGTAGGCGGAGGCGACGGGGTAGGTGGGCACGACGTACTCGAAGATGTCCTCCCAAGCCCCCGCCTCCCGCAGCTCACCGAGGGCCGCGCCGTCGAAGAGGGTCGGCAGGCGGTCCAGGACGTCCTGCTGGCCCAGGTCCGCGGAGTCGAAGGCGGCCTCGTAGATCGCGGTGGCCCCCATGGCGGCGACGTCCAGGGCGGTCCAGTCGGTCAGCAGCAGGACGGCGTCAACGCCGACGAGGGCGGCGGCGATCTCCAGCTCCGAGGGCACGGGCATCCGGCCCGCCCGGACCTCGTCCTGGTAGGCGTTGACCCCCTCGGCGTAGCGGTCGAACCGGGCTCGCCCCGCCGTGTCGGCGAGGTCGTGGATCCTCTGGGCCACCCGGGTGAAGCCGGTGGTCCGGGACTCCACGTCGGCGTCCAGGGCGGCGTCCCCCAGCAGCTCCGACACCCGGCCCAGGGCCAGGCGGCGCCCCAGCTCCATCATGAAGAAGCGGTCCCGGGCGCAGACGAAGCCCAGGGCGAAGGCGGCGTCGTCCTCGCGCTCCACGTAGATATGGGGCACGTCGGCGGCGGTGCGGAGGACATGGACCTCCCCCGTCAGGCCGGGGAGGGATCCCCCGGACGTCTGGGGCACCGAGAGGATCGCCGGGGCGGAGTCGTCGTCGGCGGTGTCGTCGTCGGCGGTGTCGTCGTCGGCGGGGGGGTCATCGCCGGTGCAGCCCGGGAGGGGCGGGCCCAGGGCCAGCGCGGTCAGCAGGGCCGGGACGAGCCAGGGGAGGGCGTGGGGCGGGGCGGTGGGTGCGGGGGCGTGGGGGCGCATGGACGCATTCTCTCGCAAGTCGGGCCCGGCCGCACCCCTGTCCGGCCCGGCGTCCTCGGCCGGCCGTCCGCCGGGGCGCAGGCGGCACGGCGCCTGCACCGTGCGGGGCGCGTCCCCAGGAAGGGATCGCGGCGACCGGGGCCAGGACGGCCCCGACACGCCGCCGGGAGGAGCCCATGCGTCTCGTCCGCTCGATCGCGTCCGCCGCCGTGGCCACCCTGCTCGCGGCCGCCCCCGCCACCGGCCTCGCGGCCCAGCAGTCCGGCCAGCAGGAACGGGGTGACCAGCAGCGGGGCACCAAGGTGGAGTTCGAACTCGGCCCCGAGGGGATCCCCATCTACCCCGGCGCCAACGAGGTCAACCGCAACCAGGTGGAAGACATCCTGAACGCCCGGGGCGTCCAGGGCCTGTCCCAGAACGAGAAGAACGTCCTCAAGAACCTCAAGAACAAGTCCGGCGAGATCCTCGGCGCGTACATGACCGACGCCCCCGCCAAGCAGGTGGGCGCGTTCTACATGTTCGCCCTGCCCATGGAGGACTTCCAGGCCAAGAAGCTGTCGATCCTCTTCGGAGAGGACATCTACGAGGACGAGGACCACGTCACCACCCTGTACATGACCCAGGAGGGCGACGCCTACGCGATCACCTTCATCCGCCTGCAGAACCAGACGGTGGTGCTGATGTGGCTCGCGGACCAGGAGGAGCTGGAGCACTACTGAACCGGCGCGGTCCGGTGAGGTAGGCCGAGGTGGCACGGAGGAGGCGCCGGAGAGAGGGTGTTCCACTAAAGAAGGCTCCGAGGGCATCCCTCGGGGCCTTCGGTGGACGCCGTAGCGAGCGGGCCGAGGACCGTCGCGAGCCGCTTTCGCCGACCGAGGCCGCGGGATTGGCGTACCGGGCGTACTCCGACCCGCGGCCGACAGAGGCGGAAGCGGCGCAGCAGGTCATTCGGCACGCGCAGTAGGCGGGCATTAGTGGAACACCCTCTTCTGCCGCCCGCCGAGGGCGACAGAGCCTGGGAGGGCGCCGGCGCCCCTCCCCTCGACCCGAGACCTCAACGACGACGGCGGGAGGCCAGGAGCAGGCCCGCCAGGGGGATCGCCGCCAGGGTGCCGGGAGCGTCCCCGGGCCCCGCCCCGGAGCAGGCGCAGGCGGTGCCCCGCCCGGATCCGCCGCCGCCCTCCTCGTCCTTGTCGTCCCCCGCGGAGTCGTCGTCCCCCGGGCCGGTGTCGTCGTCGCCCGATCCGGTGTCGTCGTCCCCCGGGGCGCTGTCGTCGTCGGAGGTGTCGTCGTCGTCGCCACCGTCGTCCGGGTCCAGGCGGGCGTCGAAGGAGTAGCCGGCCCCGCTGTAGCCCCCCGTTCCGCTCCCCAGGTCCGACACCACCGCCGCCACCAGGGCGACGTTCTGGTAGGTGGAGCCCAGGCCCGAGACCGAACCCGAGCCGCGGTTCTGTGAGTCCAGGGTGAGTGGGACGACGTCGTAGTCCTCGGAGGAGCGCCGGGCCACCAGCGCCGCCCGGTAGGTCACCTCGCTTCCGCCCTCGCTGTCGTCGCCGTCGAACTCCACCGTCAGCTTGCCGGATCCGCTCCCGGTGCGGAACCGCACGTAGTTCGCCCCCAGGTAGTCCGGGAGGTACTCGGTGTAGGAGCGCCCCGAGACGGGGTAGCTGGAGACCGTCTCCATGTAGTAGGGCGTGCCGTACAGTCCGCCGTCCTGGTAGTCGGTGGCGACGTTGCGGACGGAGAAGTCCACCATCGCCGAGGCGACGTCGGTGCCCTCCCCCGAGAGGGTCCGGTCCAGGGCGCTGGTGGCCGAGCGGGTCGCCGCCTCCTCCCAGAAGCCCCGCACCGTCCCGGGCCCACCCAGGTGCTCGCTCATCCACTTCCAGAAGATCGCCGCGCCGTACTCGTGATAGCCGTCGGCGTGGCGCAGGCTCAGCTCGGGGTAGTCCAGGAAGCCGCCGCCTCCCCCCAGCACGTACTGGACGTAGTCGTCGATGGAGGGGAAGACCTCGTCCTCCATCCACGCCGCCGTGCCCTCCATCACCCACTGCTCCTCACCGAAGTCGTAGGCGCCCTGCACGGCGTGGAAGAACTCGTGGGCCAGGGTCACCTGGATGGCCTCGTCGTCGGGGGTGCCGCTCCACGAGTAGTCGTCGTTGAGGACGATGTAGGGGGTCCCGCTACCGTAGAAAGTGGTGTATCCGTAAGTCCCGCTGCCCAAGGTGGGCATGTCGCCGCCGGTGTTGGCGATGTACACGTCGATGTAGTAGCGGTCGCTGTTGGGAGGCCCGTCGTAGCCCAACACGTCCAGCTCGTGACTCCACGAGTCCTCGGCGGCGGCCTTGGCGGTGGCCAGGAGCCCCGAGTCCCAGCCCCCCGAGCCGATCTGGAAGCAGAAGTTCGTGGTGCACTCCTCGGCGGCGGCGTCGCGGTGGGGCTCCCGCGCCACCCCCCGCTCCCGGAGCTGGCGGCGCTCGTCCTCGGTCAGGGAGTCCCAGGCGGCGAGGACGTCCCGGAGCGCCACCGTGGCGCACCGCACGTCGTGGGCGGAGGCGCCCCAGGTGAGGGCGCGCAGGGCACGCTCGTAGGCGTCCTCGGCGCGGGCCACCGCTGGGGCCGCCAGCGCCGTCCCACCCGCCGCCAGGGCGAGCAGGAGGGGGAGGGAGGCGGCGGGCGCGGGGAGGCGAGGGGGCATGGCGTCTCCGGGGCGGGTCTCGGGCAGCGATCCCGGCTCGGGGGTCGCCTGGAGGAGTCTGCCGCGGCGGGAAGGCGGACGCCAGCGGGGAGACGTCGACGACGGCGGCCCTCACCCTCCCCGGGTCAGCCGCCGCAGCTCCTCCCACCCCTCCCGCCCCAGGGCCAGCTCCAGCTCCTCCCGGAAGACCTGGTGGACGGGGGGCGGCGCCCCGGCGCAGGCGCGCTGGCAGTCGGCGCCCCCCAGCTCCCCGGGGCTCCAGCGGTCCAGGACCACCTCCCCCTGGGAGACCAGCACGGGGTAGAGGGCGCAGTCCCGGGGCTTGAGCCCGGTCCCGGGCAGGCCCAGGGCGGTGCTGGCCACCTGGAGGGCGCAGAGGCGGTCGGGGCGCAGGAAGGCGCAGACCGTGGCTTCCGGGTCGTCGGGGTCGTCGAGGGTGGCGGAGCCCACCGCCACGCCCCCCGGGAAGTCCGGGTCCTCCCCCTCGTCGGGGTCGAACCACAGCTCGGGGCTCCGCCGGTCCTCGGGGAGCAGGGGGGCCACGTCGCCGGCGTGGGCCCGGATCCGGTCGGCGTGCTCCCGGGACATCCAGATCCCGTTGCGGCAGCAGGCGGAGCGGCACTCGGCGGCCACGCAGCGCTCCCCCCGGGCGGGGCCGAGGAGGGCGGGATCGACCTTCAGCCCGGCGATCACGGGTCGCCGTTGCCGGGCCACGCCTCAGCCCCCCAGCGCCGGGTCCACCGAGGCGGGCTCGGCGGAGGGGCGGCCTCCCCCGAGGGGGGGCCGGTTGGCCCGGTTGAGCAGGAAGTCCACCTGCTGGGGCAGGAGCCGGGCCATCTTCTGGCCGAAGCCGGTGTCCCGGACCCGCACGGTCCCGCTGCGGTCGATGAGGTAGAAGCGGGGGATGTTGCGCTTCTCCCCCATCCAGGCGTCCTGCACGCCGGGGACGGCCAGGGCGTCCAGGACCGGGGCCCGCACGCCCTTCTCGGCCACCTTCTCCGCCTCGGCGAGCCGCCCCGGGAGGTCCTCGTCGACGGCGAGGAGCAGGACCTGGAGGCGGGGCCCGTGCTCCCGTTCGAGCTGGGCCAGGGTGGGCAGCGAGGCGGTGCAGCGCCCGCACCACGAGGCGACGAAGCCGACGATCACCCCGTCGGGTCCGCCCTCCCGGGGGACGGGGCCGACGTGGTCGGAGAGCTTGACCCTCCCGGCCTTGCCCCCTCCCAGGACCGGCAGGTCGAAGTCCGGCGCGGCGTCCCCCCGGTCCAGGCCCTCGCCGGTGGCGACGGCGGGGGCGGGGCGAGGGGCGGACGGAGGCGGCGGCGCGGGGGCGGATGCCTGGGGTGCGGGCTCGGGAGGGGACGTGGAGACGGGCGCGGGGCCGTCGCCGCCGCAGCCCTGGAGGGCCAGGGCGAGGGCGGCGAGGGCGGCGGGAGCGGCGAGGGAGAGGCGCATGCGGGACCTGGGAGGGGGCTCGGTCAGTGGGAGCGGACCTTCACCGGGGGCTTGCGGGGGGTACCGGCGCCCTCCTCGTCGTCGTGCCGCTCCGCCTCCTCGTGCATCCACTTGTGGAGCAGCGGCGAGAGGGCGAAGACGATCAGCGCCGACACGATGGCGGCGACGGCGATCTGTCCGAACACCGTTCCGTAGACGTCCACGGTCTCCTGGGGGATGGGGATCACCGCCTCCTCGCCCTCGCCGTGCCCGACGCCGGTGAGCTGGGCGATCAGCCCCGCGAGGTAGCTGGAGAAGGCCGTCGCCAGGAACCACGCGCCCATCACGGTGCTGACGATCCGCGCCGGGGAGAGTCGGGTCACCATGGAGAGGCCGACCGGGCTCAGGCACAGCTCGCCGGTGGTGTGGAGCAGGTAGCCCAGCAGCAGCCAGCCGAGGGCCACCATCCCGAAGGCGTCGGCCTGACCCGCGCCGTACCACAGGGCGCCGAAGCCGAGGCCGAGCTGGAGGAGGCCGAGACCGAACTTCACGGGGATGTTGGGCTCGATGCTCCTCTTGCCCAGGAAGCCCCAGAGCCAGGTGAACACCAGGCCGAAGACCAGGATGAAGACCGGGTTGACCGCCTGGAAGACCGAGGCGGGGATCTCGGAGCCCCCCACGCCCATTCCGACGTCGGCCTGGGCCACCGGCCACTCCACGGGGCCGCCGGACCCGGCGCGCATGGCCTCCAGGCGGGTCAGGTTCAGGGCCTCGCCCTGGTACACGTGGCCGAGCTGCTCCTGGCTGGGGGTGAGCGCGATGGTGGTGCCGACCTCGGCGGCGGCGACGGTCCGGTCCTCGACCACCCGGTCGACGTTGCGATCGGTGAAGTTGTTGATGGAGCTGCCCGCCTGCTCGAAGAAGGCCCAGAAGAGCATCGAGAAGAACATGAGGATCAGCACCACGTACATCCGCTGGCGCTCCACCCGGGTGGTGGAGGGCTTCAGGGCTTCGAAGAGCAACACGCTCAGGGCGATGGCGCCGAGGACGACCAGGAGCACGCCGGCGACGGCGTTGCGCTGGACCAGCAGGGCGATCACCGGCACGGCGGCGGCGACCCCCAGGTAGATCGCCCAGTCCGCCCGGAGCACGCCGAACACGAGGCGGCGGGGGGCCTCGGGGTCCGGGGGCAGCCCGGCGTCGTCGGGGAGGCCCCCCCGGTTCAGGGCCACGAAGGCGACCCCCGCGGAGACCAGGAGGGCGAGGGCCACCAGCCCGTTGATGGCCAGGAGGTAGGGGTCCTCCTGGAGCCAGATCATGCCCCCCGCGGTCAGCAGGGCGCCCCCGAGGATCAGGCCCTGGGTGAGGCGGACCGGGGCCCAGAAGACGGCGATCCCGGTGAGCATCCCCACGGTGGCGAGGCCGAAGCCATAGTGCCAGCCGTAGGTCTCGCCCACGTAGCCACAGAGGAGGGGCGCCATGGCCGCCCCGAGGTTGATCCCCATGTAGAAGAGGGTGAACCCGCCGTCCCTCTTGTGGCTGCCCTCGGGGTAGAGGGAGCCGACGATGGTGGAGATGTTCGGCTTGAAGAAGCCGTTTCCGCAGATCAGCAGCGCCAGGGCGGTGAAGAAGGCGCCGGACTGCTCCACGGTCATCAGCAGGTGTCCGGCGGCCATGAGGAGGCCGCCCAGCAGCACCGCCCGCCGCGCGCCCAGCACCCGGTCCGCCAGCATGCCGCCGATGAAGGGGGTCGCGTACACCAGCGCGGTGTAGGCCCCGTACACCGCGTACGCCTCGGCGTCCTGGTACTTCAGGAAGCCCTTGAGCATGTAGAACACGAGCAGGGCCCGCATCCCGTAGTACGAGAAGCGCTCCCACATCTCGGCGAAGAAGAGGGTGAAGAGGCCGGTGGGGTGCCCGAAGAGGGTCGCCTGGTGGGCCCGGGTCGAGTGGACGGCCATCGCGGCTCCTGCGGTGGGGGCCCGCCACCGGCGGACCATTCAGGGCGCGGATTCTACCCGAACGGGATGGAAGAGGGGGCGCGGGGCGCGGCCGGGTGTCGCGCCGCCGTTACTCTCTGGAGTCCGCTGCCCCCTCGCCACCGTCCGCCGCCGCCGCCGGGGGGCCCGGGGTGCGGGGAGGGGCGGCCGCCAGGGGGCGGCCCAGGGGCACCGTCTTCCACCGCCCGCCCGTCGAGAACGCCTCCCACCCCCAGGGCACCCACCGGGTCAGCCCCCGGGCGAGCCACAGGGCCCAGGCCAGCATCGCCACCCGAAAGGTCCACATGGGCAGGGAGCCGATGGCGGGCTCGGGGAGGGGGCCCGCGGTGCGGTCGACGAACCAGGTCATCTCCCACTGGGAGGAGCCGTTGCCCTCGATCTGCATGTCGGGCTGGACCAGCAGGCCGGTGTGGACGGCGGCGTAGAGGCAGCCGGCGGCGATCAGGGTCCACCCCACCAGGGCGATCTGCGCGAGGTCGAAGGCGGCGGGTTTCTCCGGGGGCGACCGGCGCCGCCAGGACAGGGCCAGGAACCACCCCGCCACCAGGGCGGCGGCGGCGACGGGGATCTGGGTCATGCCCAGGCCCAGCAGGAGCCACGCCGGGGTGGCCAGGGGGGAGAGGCGCCAGCGCCCGAGCAGGAGGGCCGCGGCCACCACCACCACCAGGTCGATCCAGTAGAGGGGTACGGGCCCCCAGTCCGGCCCGGACAGCCACCACACGAAGCGCCCCTCGGGGGCCTTGACCTTCACCGTCACGTTCACGGCGGGGGCGCCCAGGTCCACCGCGGGCACGGCGTCCAGGACCCCCGGGGCGTGCTCCTGCTGCCAGCGAACCACCACCGAGCGGGTGCCGGGCTGGTGGGGGATGGCGAGGTTCCTCCCCTCGGGCCGGATGGGCCGGGCCACCCCGTCGATCTCCACGGCGCGGACCTCGGCCCCCTCGGGCAGCACCACCACCTGCTGGCCCCCCCGGCTGGTGCGGGCCGAGAAGCGCAGATCCGCCTCCAGGAGCCGCCGGCCCGGCGTCACCTCCAGCCACGCCCCGTCGATGGTGAGGGTCTGCCCCGGTGCGGCCTCGGGGCGCAGGACCGACAGCGTGACCGACTCCCCCGGCCACGGCGCCCAGGTGGGGCGCCACGCCCCCTCGTGGACGTGGTGGATGGGGGCGATCCCCTCCTCGGGGGCGCAGCGGAAGATCGGGCTGCACCGCAGGGTCCATCGCTCGGTGAAGGGCACGCCCGTGGGGGCGGCGAGCACCACCCGCTCCGCCGGGGCGAGGGTGGAGTCCCAGGCCCTCTCCCTCTCGTCCCGGCCCAGGGTCGCCAGGACCGCGCCCGCCTCCACCTTCAGGTCGTCGGCGTTGACCGACTCTCCCTCCAGGAGGGGCACCTTCACCGCCAGGGGGGTGTCGGCGCGCCCCAGGCGGACGAGGCGGGTGTGGACCAGCCAGGGGATCCCCAAGTCCAGCTCCCGATGGACCTCGAGGCGGGGGGAGAGGGCGCCGCCGCCGGAGCTGTCGCCGGAAGCGGCCCCCGAGCGGGCGGTGCGGGTGAGCTGGATGGAGCCCTCGACGGTGCCGTCGGCGTGGAGCCCGTCCAGGGTCCACCCCTCCCCCGCGAAGGTCAGCCTGCGCGGGCGGGCCCCGAACTGGAGGGTGACCAGGTCCGAGGCGGGCAGCGCCCCCTCGGCGACCACCCGGTGGACGCCGGGATCGAGGCGCACGTGGATGGCGCCGTCGTGCAGCCGGGCCGCCTGGGCCGAGGGGCGGCCGTCCACCTCGATGCGCTCGGGCGTCCACGCCGTGGCGGGGCCGGGAAGGGGGAAGGTGGAGGCGGCCTGGACGTGGACCTCGGCCTCCACCCGCAGGCGGTCCCCCCGCACCTGGAGGCCCACCGCGGGAACGGCGGCGCAGTCCGGAAGGCACTCGGGGGGTCGGGTCAGCCTCTGCTCCAGCTCCTTGAGCAGCTCGGCGTCCGGGGCGGCGTGGGCCGCGGGGGCGGCGAGGGACCCGAAGGCCAGCGCCAGGGCGGCGGCGGCTCCGGGGGGGATCCCCCGGCCCCCGAGGCGGCGCACCCCCGCCAGGCGGAGCCCGAGGGCCACCAGCAGCGCCACCTGCCAGAGCTGGAGGAAGGCGCGGGCGGTGGGACCGAGGAGCCACAGGCGCATGGAGTGGCCGGCGTTCACGGGGCCGGACCAGGTCAGCTCGTGGGTGCGCCACGTCCACGAGGGGACGCCGGGACCGGTCTGGACGACCGCGTTGGGGTCCTGCTGCAGGGCGAAGTTCTTCTTGAGGATCAAGACCTTGGACGAGAGATAGTCCCCTTCGCCCTTGTCGCTGGACCGGGAGATCCCCCGGAGGAGGCCGTCCTTCCGGCCCTCCATCTGCCCCTCGTCCCACTCCATCGCCTTCTGCTCCACCGCCGGGGCGGCGGGCTCCTCGGGGGCGGGAGGGGGAGGCGGAGCCCCGGGGGCGCCGGCTCCGGCCATCCCGCCGCCCCCGACGTACCCCAGCGTCGCGACGCCGGAGAAGGCCTCGGAGAGACCGTCCCCGCCCCCGAGGACCGGGAACAGCCCCTCCTTCACCCGCCTCTCGGCGAACGAGATCAACACCAGAAAGAGCGCCACCAGCAGCCCGCCGTGGGCCAGGCGGGCCGTGGACCGGAAGCCCCGCCGGGCGGTGGTCACCCGCAGGAGGGCGGTGGTGACCAGGAGCCCCGCCCAGAGCCAGGCGGGGGCGCCGGGCTCCTTGCGGCTGAAGAGCAGCCCCAGCAGGGCGACCGCGGCCCAGCGCCAGCCCAGGAGGCGCCCGAAGGCGAGGGTGACGAGGAGCACGAAGAAGAGGTCGAACAGGGTGAAGCTCTCGATCCACGCGCCCCCGGCGGCGTCCACGCCCGAGGCCCCCAGCAGCATCCACCCCGGGGGGAGGTGGAGGCGGGCCGTCAGGGACTGGACGTCGGTCTGCCAGCCCACCGCGGGGAGGCGCCCGGGCCCTCCCTCCACCCGGGACTCGGCCACGATGGAGACCGCCGAGGAGCGCACCTCGACCCCCGACACCGTGCCCGAGCGGGTCACCACCTGGTCGACCCCCGACACGGCGGCGTGGCCGAGCTCGAAGGGGGCCCCGAGGTCCAGTCGCCACCCCCGGTTCATGGAGCCGCCCAGGGTGTCGCGGACGGTGAAGCCGCCGCCGTCCAGGTCCAGCCAGAGGTCCCGGTGCAGCTCGACGGCGTTGGGGGAGGGATCGGGTTCCCCCCGGCGAAGCTCGGCGAAGCGGAGCGGCGAGGCGGGCTCGACCACGAAGGCGGGCAGCGCGCGCCACTCCTCCGGGAGGGACGTCCGGGCAGGATCGACGGCGGGGGGGCCGGAGAGGATGACCGCCCTCGCCGCGTCGTCGGTGGCCACCGCCCAGGTCTCGGCGCCGGGCCAGGGTGCCGGGACCGAGGGCGCGGAGAGCTCCGCCACGGGTCCGTCGTGGAGGGCGTGGAACGTGACGTGGAACGTCCCCGGGCGGACCTGGAGGACGAGGTGGCCCTCGGGGGTGAAGCGGGCGGGGACGTCGGCCTCGACGGCGATGGGGCGGGTGCGGGGCAGCAGCACCGCCCCCAGGTCCACCTCGCGCCCCTTGCCCGAAGCCCGAAGGGTGACCCGGGTCTCCACGACGACGGGGACGCCGTCCTGGACGCGGCGCGAGACGTCGATCTCCAGGCTCTCGGCCCCGGCCGCCGCCCGCTCCCCGGCGCCCAGGCGCAGGCGCCCTTCCTGGAACTCGGGGAAGGGGAGCCGGACTCCGGAGACCCGGAGGTCCACGCGCCCGACCCGCGGAGGCACCCCGAGGGAGGGGGGGAGGTCGGGCCACGAGAAGAGGCCGGCCACGCGGTGCTCCCCGGGGGAGACGGTGACGAACGGCGTCCCACCGACGTCCCGGACGACGGCGGGGCGCCCGTCGAGGGTGACGCGCTGCGGCCACGCCCGGGCATCGCCCGGCAGGGGGACGGCGATCTCTCGGTCGGCGCGCAGGTCCAGGGTGAACGAGGCGCCGGACGCGTGGGCGTCCACGGAGAGGGCTCCGGGCCAGACGCACTCCGTGGAGCCCGACGGCAGGGCGACGCAGTTCAGGCCCGGGTGGCGGGCGAGGACCCACTCCTTCCACGGGGCCAGCTCGGGGGGGAGGTCGGCGCCGGAGACGGCACGGGGGAGCAGGGCGAGGAGCAGCAGGAGGAGCGCCGGGGCGAGATGGGGACGGGGGTGCCGCGGGAGAGACGGGGGAGTGGGCATGGGGCCTCCTCGGGCGTCGAGCATACGCCGTCCCGCCGGCGGGGAGGGGGTGGGTGGGGCGGGTGACGGGGTGCGACACGGAGGAGCGGGCGGATGTTCCCGGGAGGGCAGACTGGAGGAGGCCGGGTCAGTTCCGGGCCACCTTCACCCGGTTCCGGCCCTGGCGCTTGGCCTCGTAGAGGGCCTGATCGGCGCGCCGCATCAGCGCCTCGCCCTGCATGGGGAAGGCGGGGTTCCACGAAGCCACCCCGACGCTGAGGGTCACCCGCACCGGCCCGGAGGCGTCCTCGTAGGCGGCGCCCTCGACGGCGGCGCGGCAGCGCTCCGCCAGGGCGGGGACGTCCAGCCGGGTGTCGAAGGCCACCACCGCGAACTCCTCTCCCCCGTGCCGGGCCAGGAGGCAACCCTCGGGCACCACCGACTCCAGGGCGCGGGCCACCGTCTTCAGCACGCCGTCTCCCACGTCATGCCCGTAGCGGTCGTTCACCCTCTTGAAGTGGTCCACGTCCAGCACCATCACGTGGCGCGGGGGGCTGGCCCCCTTCGGGCGACCCGCCAGCGCCTCGTCCAGCCGCCGCCGGTTCGCCAGACCCGTCAACGGATCCATCACCGCGAGGGTGGCGAGGCGGAGGTTGGCCCGGGCGAGCTGCTCCGCCAGCCGGGCCTGCTCCGCGAGGGCCGACTCGAGCTGCCGGACCAGGTCCTCGTAGGAGAGGTTCAGGCGGGCGAGGCCGAGGCTCGCCTCCCGGAGGATCGCCTCCCACCGGACGTCCGAGTCGACCTCGAGCTGGAAGACCTGAGCCAGCTCGTCCACCTCGGGGCCCACCCGGGGCAGGATCTCGGCCAGCCCCTCGGCGTCCAGGCCCGCCGCGCCCATGACGGCGATCGCCCTGCGCAGGGCGGGCCCGCGCTCGTCGGCCTCCAAGACGTCGGCGATGGCCGCCGAGACCGCCGCGATCCGGGCCATGGGGGGGCCCGAGGCCACGTGCGCCGAGTGATGCAGGCGCACCGCCTCCACCAGCTTCGATGGGATCCCCCACGCCTCGAGCATCTCCGCGCCGACCTCATCGTGGGCGGTGCCGAAACGCTCCACTTCCCAGGCGTGGGCGATCTCGGGGGTGTAGCGGCGCCACGCTTCCCAGGCCCGCACCGCCTCGGCGGCGTCGGCGTGGCGGAAGGCCAGGAAGCCGATGTCCAGGCAGAGGCCGGCCGTGAAGGCGTCCGAGGGCTGGACCGCGCCAGGGCGGCGGGCCGCCAGCAGCCGGGCGATGGTGGCCTGGCGCAGGCTGTGGGTCAGGAAGGCCCGGGAGGGGAAGCGCTCGCCGGCTTCCCCGGCGGGGAGCATGTCCACCACCGCCAGGGACAGGGCCAGGTTGCTCAGCGCCCGGGCGCCGAGCATCGACACCGCCTTGTTCACCGAGCCGACCGGGCTCGGCGGCGCGTAGGCCGCGGAGTTGGCGAGACGCAGGACCCGGGCCGCCACCGTGGGGTCCCGGCCGCAGAGGTCGCCGAGCTGGCCGGGCGTGGTCTCGGGGTCCGCCGCGGCCCGCACGATGGGCCCGAGGGTCGCGGGCAGCGGCGGGATGTCGGCGAGGGAGCGCGTAGAGGGACGGCTGACGGCGGGCGCGGCGCTCATCTCGAGTAAATCCCGGGGAAGCGGGGTGGAAGCTCCCCACCGTGAACGGCGGGCGCGGGAGCCACGTGCCGTTTCCCAGCACGCCCGGGACTCTTCGGCGGGGCGTGCCGCTCCTTGAAAGGAGCGAGGGTGCCCGGGGCGGTCGAGGAGGGAATTTGCGCCCCGGCTCGGGAAATCATACGGTGGGCCCCCGGACGGGAGGGGCCCGCCCCGGGGGAGGACCGAGCGCTGCGCCTCTACGTCGCCGAGAAGCCTTCTGTCGCCCGGGACATCGCCCGCGTGCTGGGAGTCCAGGGCCGGGGGCAGGGGTGCATCCGGGGGACGGACGCCGTCGTGACGTGGTGCGTCGGCCACCTGGTCTCCCTGGCCGAGCCCCACGAGATCGACGCCCGCTGGAAGGGCTGGTCCATGGCCCACCTGCCCATGGTCCCGGAGCGCTTCCCCCTGCGCGCCCTCCCCGAGGCCCGGGACCAGTGGGAGGTGGTGCGGGACCTGATGCGCTCCCGGGAGGTGTCCGAGGTCGTCAACGCCTGCGACGCCGGCCGCGAGGGGGAGCTGATCTTCAGGCTCTGCTACGAGCTTTCCGGCTGCGGGCGCCCCACGCGGCGCCTCTGGATCTCCTCGATGACCGACGAGGCCATCCGGAAGGGGCTGGCCGCCTTGCGCCCCGGGGAGGACCTGGACCCCCTGGGGGACGCCGCCCGCTGCCGGGCCGAGGCGGACTGGCTGGTGGGGCTCAACGCCACTCGGGCCCTCACCGTGCGCGGCCGCCAGGCGGGGGGACGGGACTCCCCCCTCTACTCCGTCGGGCGGGTGCAGACCCCCACCCTGGCGATGCTGGTGGCGCGGGAGCGGGAGATCCGCGCCTTCGTCGCCCGGCCGTTCTGGGTGGTGAAGGCCGTGTTCGAGGTGGAGGGCGGGCGCTACCCCGCCCAGTGGACGGGGGGCGAGGAAGGCAAGGGGCGCCTGGGAAGCGCCGAGGAGGCCGAGGCCCTGGTCCGGAAGGTCACGGGGCGCGTGGGGCACGTCGAGGGGGTGGAACGGGAGGAGCAGAAGGTCCCCCCTCCCCTCCTGTTCTCCCTCACCTCCCTCCAGCGCACCGCCAACCGTCGCCACGGCCTCTCCGCCGCCCGGACCCTGGAGATCGCCCAGGCCCTCTACGAGCGCCACAAGCTGGTGACGTACCCCCGCACCGACTCCTCCGCCCTGGCCAGCGACCAGGTCCCCGGCCTGCCCCGGGCCGTGCGCGCGGTCGGGGTCGGCCCCTACGCCCCCTTCGTCCGCCAGCTCCTGGAGCCCGGCCCGCTACCCGCGCTGGGGCGCCGCTTCGTCAACGACGCCGAGGTCAGCGACCACCACGCCATCATCCCCACGGAGGTCCGCCCCAAGCTGGACGCCCTGACCCCGGACGAGCGCAAGGTCTACGACCTGGTGGTGAGGCGCTTCCTGGGCGCCTTCTTCCCCGAGGCCCGCATCGAGAGGACCCGGATCCTCACCCGGGTCGAGGACGAGCCCTTCGAGACCAAGGGGAGCCGGGTGGTGGAGGCGGGGTGGCGCGCCGTGGCCGGCTTCGACGAGGACGAGGCCCCCCCGCGCCCCGCCCGAAGCCGGAAGGGAGGGGCGGCGGCGCGGGCCGACGAGGGGGACGGGGACGGCCCCGAGGACGACGAGGAGGCGCGCCAGCTCCCGGAGGTCCGGGAGGGGGAGCCCTCCCGGGTGGCGGAGGTCGACGCCCAGAAGCGGGAGACCCGGGCGCCCCCCCGCTACACCGAGGCCCGGCTGCTGGCGGCCATGGAGGGGGCCGGACAGGCGATGGAGGAGGAGGAGCTCCGGCGCGCCATGAAGGACCGGGGCCTGGGCACCCCCGCCACCCGGGCGGCGATCATCGAGACCCTGATCCGCCGGGACTACGTCGTCCGCCAGAAGAAGCTCCTGGTGCCCACCCCCCGGGGGGAGGAGCTGATCCAGGTGCTCCCCGTGCCCGAGCTGAAGTCCCCGGAGCTCACCGGCGGGTGGGAGGCCCGCCTCGCCGAAGTGGAGAGGGGCCGCCGCTCCCGCGCGGAGTTCATGGGAGAGATCGAGGACTTCACCCGGGGCCTCGTCCGGGCGATCGCCACCTCGCCGCCCCCCCGAGCCGCCGCCGCGCCGGCGGCCGCGCCGCCCCCGGCACCGGCCGAGGCCCCCGCCAGGCGGGCCGCTCGCCCCCGGAAGGCGAAGGCGACTCCCCCCACCGCGGCCGTCCCCGCGGTCCCCACCCCGGCTCCGGTCGCTGCTCCCTCCCCACCCGCCCCCTCCTGCGCCGGGACTGTGGGGATCGGCCCCTGCCCACTCTGCGACCGCGGCGCCGTGATCCGCGGGCGCCGCGGTTGGGGCTGTTCCCGCTGGCGGGAGGGCTGCCGGTTCGTGGTGTGGGGGGAGCTGGCCGGCCGCACCCTCGCCGAGGATGTCGTGGGTTCGCTGATCGGAGAGGGCCGCACCCCCC
>JAKLKC010000080.1 GCA_023150875.1 Myxococcota bacterium
CAGGGGGGCGTTGCCCCCCTCCCAATCCCTGTCTGGATTGGGCCCCTCCCCCCGTCGGGGGCCCTGAACGGTTACCAGGTATCTATGGCCCTGCCTCGCCAAGCATCCGATTGAGCACCTCCACGAGCGCGGGTATGTCGGACTGCGCGGTCTCCCAGATGACGTCCGGCCTGACGTCGAAGTACTCGTGGACGATCACGTTCCGGATGCCGCGCACGCGATGCCAGGGGATGGCCGGATAGCGCTCCAGGACCGCAGCAGGTAGGTGGCCCGCCGACTCGCCGACGATCAGGAGATTGTAGGTCACCGCCTGAATCGTCCGCACATCCGCCCTGAACCCGTCGAGGTCGAGTCCTCGGGTGAACTCCCGGATGCGGTCGGCAGCCTGCAGCATGTCCGCGACCCGGACCTGCCAATCACGCGGCACGGATCGCCTCGGAGAGGACCCTCGCCCGGAGGAACGGCTTGAGGGCGTCGCGCGGCACGAGGTCGACCTCACAGCCCAACCAGGACGAAATCCGCTCCTGGACTTCCTGGAAGCCGAAGAGCCCGATGGGGCGGTCGAACTCCACGAGCAGGTCCACATCGCTTCCGGGACGAGCTTCGTCACGGGAGACCGACCCGAACAGGGACAAGGACCGCACACCCAGCGCGCGGATCTCCGACTCGTGGGACTTGAGGATCGCGAGAACGTCGTCGCGGCGCATAGATCCACCTCGGGAGGATTCTAGCCCCTTCCGTGGCGCGGACCAAGGTCCGCGGGCCGCAGCGCCTGCCACGACAGCCTTGATCCCCCGGCTCCGTCACCCTCCCCGCCGCTTCACCCCCGCACCGGCGTCTTGGACGCCCTCCCCGCCTCGTCCCGGACGAAGGCGGGCATCGCCAGACCGCTGACGCGGCCCCGCACCGCCTCGACGATCTCGAGGGCCCGCCCGCCCGGGACCTCGAAGTGGGCCGCCCCCCGCACCCGGTCGAGCTGGTGGAGGTAGTACGGCTTCACCCGGGCGTCCAGGAGGCCCTCGAAGAGCTCCGCCAGCACATCGGGGTCGTCGTTCACCCCTCGCAGCAGCACCGCCTGGTTGAGCACCGGGAAGCCGGCGTCCACCAGACTCCCGCACGCCTTGACGGCCCCGGGGGACAGCTCCCGGGGGTGGTTGAAGTGGACCACGAACCAGGTGGGGAGGCGGGACCTGAAGGCGGCGAGCAGGCCGTCCCCGATCCGCTGGGGCAGGACCCCCGGCACCCGGCTGTGGACCCGCAGGCGCCGCAGGTGCGGGATCCCCGCCAGGCGCTCCACCCAACCGGCGAGGGCCGGATCGGGGAGCACCAGGGGGTCGCCTCCGCTCAGGACCACCTCGCGGACCGACGGGTCCGCCGCCAGCGCCGCCAGCGCCGCCTCCCCGGCCCGCCCACCCCGCTCCTCGTCGGCGTAGGGGAACTCCCGGCGGAAGCAGTATCGGCAGTGCACGGCGCACGCCGAGGTCAGGACCAGCAGGGCGCGCCCCGGGTACTTGTGGATCAGCCCGGGGGCCCGGCGATGGGCGCGGTCGCCCACCGGATCGCCGTCGAAGCCGGGGGCGTCGTCGTCCTCCTCGGGGGACGGGACCACCTGGCGGGCGATGGGGTCCGCAGGGTCCGCCGGATCGGCCAGGGCCAGGAACTCCGCGGGGGCGCGGAAGGGGAAGCGCGACCCGGCGGCCTCGCTCGGGGCGTGCGGGGCGGCGCGGCGGGCGCGGGTGGCGCCCCGGATGGCCTCCTTCCAGGGAGTGGACACGGGCTCGGATCCCGGCGGCGATGCGGGCGGATCCGCCGTTGACGGCGGCGCCGGCCTGGACTAGAGTGCGCGGCGTTTCGGCCAGGCCGACACGCCCCGGGCGGATCCCGCGGGGGGCGGGATCGGCGAGAGAGGGTAGGGATGTATAGCACCTCCGACTTCCGCAAGGGCCTCAAGATCGAGATCGACGGCGAGCCCTGGCTGATGGTCGACAACCAGTTCGTGAAGCCCGGCAAGGGACAGGCGTTCAACCGGACCCGGATCAAGAGCCTGATCACCGGTCGGGTCATCGACCGCACGTTCAAGAGCGGCGAGACCGTGGGGCGCGCCAACGTCGAAGAACACGAGATGCAGTACCTCTACAGTGACGGGGAGCACTGGAACTTCATGAACACCGAGACGTTCGAGCAGATCCAGCTCACCAAGGATCAGCTCGACGACGCCTGGAAGTGGCTCCAGGAGAACGGCACGGTCCAGGTCGTCACCTGGAACGACCGCCCCATCTCGGTGGAGCCCCCGATGTTCGTGGTGATGGAGATCACCTACTGCGAGCCGGGGATCAAGGGCGACACCGCCACCGGCGCCACCAAGCCCGCGACCCTGACCACGGGCGCCACCGTCAACGTGCCCCTCTTCGTGGAGATGGGGGACCGCATCAAGGTCGACACCCGGACCGGCTCCTACATCGAGCGCGTCCGCGGCTGATCCCCGCGCCCCATCGGCGTCCCGGGGAGGTCCCGGGGCGGCCCCCACCTTGGCCCCCACCCTACCCACGTCCGAGAAACTGGCCCTCCTGCGCCGCCGAGCCGAAGCGATCGACGCCCTGCGGGCCTCGCTCCGCCGCCGGGGCTACCTCGAGGTGGAGACCCCCGCGGTGACGGTGTGCCCCGGGGTCGACCGACACCTCCAGGCCTTCGCCGTCGACTTCGTGCCCGCGGGGGGTGGCCCCTCCCTCCGCCGCTACCTGACGACCTCCCCCGAGTACCACATGAAGAGGCTGCTGGCCGCGGGCTCGGGGCCGGTCTTCCAGGTCGGCCGGGCCTTCCGCAACGGCGAGGTCTCGGAGCGCCACAACCCCGAGTTCACCATCGCCGAGTGGTACCGGCCGGGCTGGGGTTACGGGGAGCTGATGGACGAGGTGGAGGACCTGGTGCGCGAGATGGCGCGCGCCCTCCGCCCCACGGCCCCTCCTCCCCGCGCCTTTCCCCGCACGACCGTCGCGGCGGCCTTCGAAGGCGCGGTGGGAGCCGATCCCCACGGGGGAGATCCCGCCCCCCTCCGGGACGCCGCCGAGGCCGCGGGGATCGGCGTCCCCGCCGGGGCCGAGGGGGACGCCGACGCCCTCTACTGCTGGATCATGGCCGCCGCGGTGGAGCCCGCCCTGCCCGAGGGTGGCGCCTTCCTCGTGGACTACCCCGCCCGCCACGCCGCCCTGTCCCGGGTCCGCCCGGGGGATCCCCCGGTGGCGGAGCGGTTCGAGCTGTTCCTCGATGGCATCGAGATCGCCAACGGATTCACCGAGCTGACCGACGAGGCGGAGCAGCGGGTCCGCATCCACGCCGAGAACGCCGCCCGGGTCGCGGCGGGGCTCGAACCCTACCCCACGGACGAGCGGTTCCTCGCCGCCCTCGCCCGGGGCCTTCCCCCCTGCGCCGGGGTCGCCCTGGGGGTGGACCGCCTGGTGGCCTGGCTCCTGGGCGTCCCCCGCGTCCAGGACGTCATCGCCTTCCCCTTCGAGTAGCCGGGCCCTTCCGTCTCAGCTCCCCAGCTCCCTCAGGTGGAAGAGGCCCCCGGTGAGGGTGATCCGCCGCGTCGAGTCCACCAGGTCGCCGGCCTCGACCTCGAAGCAGCCCGCGAGGCTGGTGTCGGAGTCGCCCCGGCCCACGAAGACCAGGCGCCCCGCGCCGGCCCCCTCCACGGTGGTGAAGCTCTCGCCGGCCTGGGTGTAGACGAAGGCGTCCCCCCCCTCGACATCGACGTCCCCCAGGTCGACCTCGATGGGGAACTCCCCCGCGGCGACCGCGTCGGGGACGGACCTGCCGTCGATGGCGACCTTCGGGTGCGCCACGAGCTGGATCCCGTCCTCCCGGTCCACCGAGACCAGCACCTGCGCCCCCTGGACCTGGTAGATCCCCCCGGTGGCCTCCCACCCTCCCCCCGAGGGGTCGTCGAGGCCCTCCGCCGAGACCGCCGCGGCGACCTCGCCCCGGGCGAGCTGCTCCCACCCCGCGCACAAGGGCCCCGCCTCCTGGGCGGCGCAGCCCGCGAGGGCCGTGAGGAGGAGGACCGAAAGGGATCGGGCGGCGGGACGCGGCGTCATCGCGGGGCATGCTCCGGCTCTTCGCCGCGGACTTTGCCCCAAGGGGGCACGCGACGCAACTTCAAGGCGGTACACTGCCCCGCCACCGCCGCCTCCCTGCCGAGCCCCATGTCCGAGACCCAGCTCCTCCTCGTCACCGTCACCGGCCCGGACCGCCCGGGGATCACCGCCGGCCTCGCCGAGGTCCTGGCCCAGGACGGCGTCACCCTCGTCGACGTGGAGCAGACCACCACCCTGCGCCTGCTCAGCCTGTCGATCCTCATCGCCCTGGAGCCCGGCCCCCGGAGCTCGGTGCTCAAGGACCTGCTCTTCCGGGCTCGGGAGCTGGGCGTCCACCTGGACTTCCAGGTCGTGGAGCCCGACGAGGCGGTGGTTCGCCCCCTGCCCTCCTACGCCGTCACCTGCATCGGCGATCCCCTGACCGCGTCCTTCCTGGCGGACCTCGCGGGCGAGGCCGCCCGCTGCGGGCTGAACATCGACCGGATCGCCCGCCTGACCCGGGGGCGCCTGTCCTGCCTGGAGCTGATCCTCCGGGGGGAGAACGCCGTGGAGGTGCCCCGGGTCCGGAGGGCCCTGATGGGGGTCGGGGGGCGCCACGCCGTGAACGTCGCCTTCCAGCCCGAGGCCTTCTACCGGCGCAGCAAGCGGCTGGTCTGCTTCGACATGGACTCGACCCTCGTGCGCAACGAGATGATCGACGAGCTGGCCGATCTCAAGGGGATCAAGGACGAGATCGGCGCGATCACCGAGGCGGCGATGCGGGGTGAGATCGACTTCCGAGACTCCCTCGTCGCCCGGGTGGAGCGGCTCGCCGGCCTGACCGAGGACGACCTGGGGGCGGCCTACGCCCGGATCGAGATCACCCCCGGGGCCCGGGAGCTGATCCGGGCGCTGAAGGGGCACGGCTACCGGACCGCGGTGGTCTCGGGCGGCTTCACCTGGTTCACCGACCGCCTCCGGGCCGACCTGGGCCTGGACTACGCCCACGGCACCGAGGTCGAGGTGGCCTCCGGCCGCATGACCGGCCGGATCGCCGGTCCCATCGTGGACGCCGCCCGGAAGGCCGCCCTCGTCGCCGAGATGGCGGCGCGGGAGGGGATCCCCCTGGACCAGGTGGTATGCATCGGCGACGGCGCCAACGACCTGCCCATGCTGGAGGCCGCCGGGCTGGGGATCGCCTTCAACGCCAAGCCCCGGGTGCGGGAGGCCGCCCAGCACGCCCTGGACTGGCCCGACCTCTCGGCGGTGCTCTTCCTGCTCGGGCTGCGGGAAGTCGACGGGGAACCCGGCGGCCCCGACCGCGGCGCGGCCGGCGGGTGAGACGGCTCGGCGAGGGCTAGCGGGCCCGCATCCCCGGTGCCCTGCCGGGCCGGAAGCCCGGGCGCGCCACCATGCCCTGCTGCTGCTGCATCTGCTGGATCCGGGCCTGGGGCACCGGCTCCAGCATGAACTGGTACCAGGCGTCGCCGAACCCGCTCATCTCGATGCGGCGGTGGTTCTGGAGGGCCAGGAGGTTGTCCTTCAGGGGGGCGTTGCCGGGCACGGCCGCCACGCCCCGCTGGAGCACGGTGATGGCCTCCTCCTTGCGGCCCGCCTTGTCGAGCATGAAGGCGTAGAGCCCGAACAGCAGCGGCTCCTTGCGGGTGACCGCGATGGCCTTCTCCAGCACCCCCTTGGCCTCGTCGAGCTTGTGGCGCCGGAACAGCAGGCACGCCAGCATCCCCTGGCCGAGCCAGTGGCGGACGAAGCCGCGCCGCAGGTGGGCCTCGGCCTCGTCGTTCCGCCGGAGCAGGTACAGGATGGTGCCGATCTGGGCGTCCACCTGGGCCCGCACCAGGAACTGCCAGCGGTCCAGGGCGTAGGCGTCCTTCAGGGTCTGGATGGCGACCTCGGGGCGCTGGGCCTGGAGGTCCTGCATGGACTTCATGAAGATCGCCTCGAGCCGCCGGTTGATGCGCCGGGCCCCGACGAACCAGGCGACGGCGGTGGCGACGAGGGCGGGGAGGACCCACTCGTACCAATGGGGCAGGAAGAGGGCGGCGGCCACCGCGGTGGTCAGCCCGATCCCGAGGGAGATCAAGAGGTTGTACATCGGTTCGACTCGAGGCGGTCGGGGGTTCCCCGCGCCCGGGGGGCGGCGCTCGGGCCGTGCATGATAGCAACGCCCGGGCCGGCGGACCAGCGCGCAGCAGGGGGTGGACGGGGTCCCGTCACGGGGCCAGGTCGATGACGACGTCCCCGGAGAGCGTGAGGTAGTTGTATGGATCGTCGTCCCGGCTCAGGCTCGGGGAGAGGAGGGTGAACCCCTCCATCTCGGGGATGGGGATCCCGGCGAGGGCGTCGAGGACCGAGAGCATCTCGGGGAGCAGGGAGGCCAGCAGGTCCTCCATCACCCCCTCCAGGAGCTCGGCGTCCACGGGGTGGTCCGACCCCACCACGTCCAGCCACACCGCCGGATCCCCGACGGCAATGGCGATCCCGCCGTCCGCCACCGTCACCGCCGCCGGGGCCTGCAGGGCGACCCGGATCTCCGCCAGCAGGCTGGGCACGCCGCCGGGATCCCCACGGAGGTCCAGCTTCATCTCGCCCACCTGGAGGTCGTACTCCGTGGTGCCGTCGTCCCGGGGCACCAGGACCGGCGGCAGCAGGGGGGTGACGGCGATGGAGAGCTCGCTCAGGCCCAGCAGGGGCCCAAGGCTTCCCAGGTCCAGCCCGAGGTCGCCGCCGGCCAGGTCCATCTCCAGGGCGCCGGCCCGCCACACCGCCGTCAGCACCTGGTTGATGAAGTTGTCGGCGATGGAGAGGTGGAAGGCGTCGCCGGACCCGTAGCTCGGCCACGCCGGCTCCCGCCACAGGGATCCCTCCAGATCGGGGAGCCCGGGGGAGGAGGGTCCCGTGACCCGGCTCTCCAGGGCCAGGGTCAGGCCGGTCTCGTCCACGCGGGCGTCGTGGGGGACCGCCTCCAGGCTCAGGGGGATCCCCGCCAGGTCCAGGGTGGTGGCGAGGGCCAGGTCGGAGAAGACGTCCTCCAGCATCGGGGCCACCTCCGCCTCGATGGCGTCCACCACGGCGTCCTCGGCGTATCCCACGATGAAGTCGTCGAAGAGTGAGACGATCTCCGAGGCGAGGTCCCCCGAGATGTCGAAGCCGACGAAGGTGGCGGTGACGTCCGACAGGCTGGCGACGACCTCGCCCCCGCTCACCGCGACGTTCAGGCGCGCCGAGATGTCCACCCGGTCCGCCGACATCGTGCCCACGGCGGTGCCGTTCACCAGGCAGAAGAAGGTCGAGTAGTCCGCTTCGAAGTCGATCTCCAGGTCCGCCACCGAGGCGGAGAGCTGGATGTATCCGCCCCCCTTGGGGTCCAGGTCGACGGTGGTGTCCCCCGCCGCGGCGCCGGTGACGTAGAGGGTCGCGGACGCCGTGGTGCAGCTTCCCGTCGAGAACACGGGCGTCCCCGCGTCCGCCATGCCGTCCAGGAGGGCGCCGACGTCCAGGGCCGAGAGGGCCACGCCCTCGAGCTGGTCGATCCCCTCCTCTCCGATCCGCGCCACCAGCGCGTCCTCGAGCCAGGCCCCCTCGGGGAGGAAGCCCCCTGCCAGGAAGGAGATCGCCGCGTCGCTCCCGTTCCCGTCCTGGTCCGTCGCCTCGGCCTGGAGGACGTTGAGCCCGAACGCGGCGGTGACGGAGGTGTTGAAGGAGCCCATCACCACGGGGACCCAACCTCCGTTCACCCGCACCACGTCGAGCCCCGACACCGCGTCGCTGGCCGTGCCGGCGACCTGGGTGGGCCCCGTCGGCAACTGGGCGCCCCGGGGAGGGGTGTGCAGGTTCAGCGCCGGCCCCGACGAGTCCACCACCACCGGGCCGTCGGAGCCCGTCACCCCGCTGACCTCCGACGTGGCGACGACCTCGTAGATCCCTTCGGCGTCGAAGCGCACGAAGCGGCCCCACGCCGAGGCGCCGGTGGCGGGGACGGTGGCGAGCAGCACGTCGTCCTGGCTGGGGTTGCCGTAGGCGTCGGCCTGGACGACGTCGGCGGTGAGGCCATCCCCCACCTCGGCCTCGTAGGCGGGGAGGACCACGCTCACCGTCGCCGCCGGCCCCGGATCCACCGCCAGGGAAGCGCTCGCCGTCAGGGCTCCTCCCTCGGCGCTGGCCAGGACCACGGCGTCCCCGGCGACGGTGGCGACGATGGTCGCTCCGTCCACCGTGGCACCCGCGGGGGGCTCCACGGAGATCTCCACGGGGGACTCGACGGGGTTCCCGTGGGCGTCCACCACCTCCATCGCCGCCACCACGGCCTCCCCCGCCACCACCCGGTGGCGGTCCAGGGTCAGGCGCAGGGACGCCGCCTCGCCGGCCCGCACGTGGACCGCGTCGGTGTCCCGGGCCTCGCCCCCGTCCCAGGAGACGGAACTGAGCACCTCGTATGTGCCGGGGGACGTGAAGACCACCTGGGGACCTGCCACCACGGCCCCCTCCGGGGGGTCCACGGTGACGGCGACGGCGACCTGGGCGGTGACGTCCACCCCCTCCGAGTCCCGCACCAGGAAGTGCAGCTCCACCCGGTCCCCCGCGGCCACGTCGGAGGCGGAGGGCGTGGTCTCCAGGGTGTAGGGCGGTCCCCCCGCGGGGGTGGAGTCGTCGTCCCCCCCCGCGTCGTCGTCCGCCGGCCCCGCGTCGTCGTCCGCGGGGCTCGTGTCGTCGTCCGCGGCACTCCCCCCGGGATCCTCCCGAGGGGGGTCCGAGCAGCCGGCGAGGGGGGCGATCCCCACGGCGGCGAGGAGGAGGAAGAGGGCGGCGCGGCGACCTTCGGGCATGGCTCCCCCTGCGGGATCGTCGGATCCCCTCCAGTCTAACCCGGCCGCTCCCCGCAGGCACGGCGGGCGCGAGCGCGACCGCCCCGGCACTACCGGCCGCGGACGCCCGCGAGACCCGCTTCCAGCAAGACCGGCGCCCCGGCCTCCGGGCCGAAGGCGAGGACCACGGCCTCCCCGGCCCGGGCCCCCGCCGCGCCCGGACAGGTCCAGCGGTCCCCGGCGGGGATCCCCGCGCACCCGAGGGCGGGGGCCGAGGCGGCCACGAACTCGGCGGCGTCGTCCAGCGAGTCCCAACGGGTCACCCACAGGAGGGCCTCTTCGCCCCCGGCGTGCCCCACGACGTAGGCCCGGTCGGCGCCCCAACCCTCCGCCCCGCGGGCGACCGCGACATTTTTGTCGTGCCCTCCCCCGCCGCCCCCGCGGGACTCCAGCCAGATCCGCACGTTCCACTCCCCGAGGGTGGTGCGGAACGGCACGGAACGGCGGGGGCCGAGGGCAGCCTCGACGGCGCGGTCGTCGATCCGCGTCCCGCCCTCCCCTCCGGACCTCCTCCCGGGATGGAGGACCTCCTCCGTCGTCCGGGGCACGTCCCGCCAGGCCGCCGCCAGGGCCGGATCCTCGCCGACCCTGGCGTCCACCCACTTCGCCCCCTGGAAGTAGGGGAACAACATCTGCTGGACGAGGAAGGGCGGGACGGACTCCGGCACCACCGTCCCCGGCGCGGCCGCCATCGACATCAGGCCGTCCATCCCCCCTCCGAACACCGTGGACAGGTCCACGGCACCGCCGAGGCCTCCTCCGAGCCGGTCGAGCATCTCCCGGATCATCACCCAGGTCGCCTGTCCCTCCAGGAGCGCCGAGAGGGCCAGGCTCCGGTCCTCGTCCCCGTCCACCGCCTGGATGCGCCCCCGGAGGGCGTGGTTCTGGTCCTGGAGGGCGTGCACCAGCTCGTGGACCACCACCGGTTCCTGGAGCGCGACAGGAATGTCGTGGATCAGACAGAGCACGCCCTCCACGGGGTCGTAGAAGGCGGCGACCTGGCTCCGGGCGAAGTCCTTGTAGGCCGCCCCGAGGGAGGTCCCCTCGCCCAGGAGCCCCAGGCCACGGTAGACGGCCTCCAGCCCCGCCAGGACCTCCGGCGCGACGTCGGCCTCCACCCGCCTCCCGATCCAGGCCACCGCCTCGTCGCGGCCGAGGACCCTCACGTCCACGGGCCGCAGCACCGGGAGTCCCGAGATCCGCGAGACCGCGCCCGTCCTCTCCTGGACCATCCTCCGCGCCGCCCCCTCGTCGAAGCCCTGGTCGCCCCCGCCCAGGAGCTGCTGGAGGAGCCGGGCCGGGTCCTCCTGGGAGGAGGCGGGGGGGCCCCGGAGCACCGCGAGCGCGCCCAGGACGAGGGCGAGGGTCGCGGACCGTGCCCTCCGCCGTGGCACGGGCCTTGCTGAGTCCGGCGTCGGTCCGGCGGACGAGCGCGCTGGCCCGTGGGAGCCCCCCGCGGGGTGGCTGTGCTTTCGCTCGGTCCATCTATTCGGAATCATTTGACATTTTTTCGCCGTGGCGTGGGCTCGGGGCGTTGACATCCGCTCCCTGCCCCTCCTAACATCCGCCCCCGAATCGACCACCGGACCGGTGCAGCCGGAAGACAGCACCACCCTACGCGCCGGATCCCGATCCGTCGCTCCTTGGAGGAACCTGATCATGCGGAAGATGCTCCTCGCCCTCATGGCCCTCTTCGCCTTCAGCGCGCTCGCCTTCGCCGGCTGTGGCGACACCAGCACCGACGACGACAGCGCCGACGACGACAGCGCCGCGGCCGACGACGACAGCGCCGGCTGAGACCGCGTCTCGAGGTCCGGGAGGCCCACCACGACATCCGTGTCGTGGTGGGCCTCCTTCGTTCTGGGCACGAGGGGTCGCGCCCGGATCAGGCGACGAGCCCCAGATCCGCGAGCATCGCGCGGTCCCGCACCACGGCGCCGATCTGGGCGACGGTCGCGGCGGCCAGGCGCGAGGCGACGTCGCCGCACCGCGGGAGGTCCCACCCGCGGGACAGCCCGTACAGGAACCCCGCGGCGTAGGCGTCCCCGGCCCCGGTGGTGTCCCGGGCGACGACCCGGTGCACCGGCACCCGGACCACCTCCCCCCCGGACATCACCAGGCTCCCCCGGGAGCCGAGCTTCACCACGGCGACGTCCACCCACTCGGCGACCCGAGCGATGGCCCCGTCGGCATCGAGGCCGGTCATGGCGCGGGCCTCCTCCTCGTTGAGGAAGGCGACGTCGGCGTAGCCCCGGAGGACGTCCACGAGCTGGTCCCGATGGGCGGCGACCACCCACGGGTCCGAGAGGTCGAAGGACACCCGCGTCCCCGCGCTCCGGGCCGCCTCCAGCGCCCTCAGGGCGGACTCCCGAATGGGGGAGCCCGTGAAGAGGTAGCCCTCGACGTGGAGGTAGCGGCTGGCGCCGATGACGTCGGCGAAGACCTGCTCGGGCGCGAGGGAGGGCGCGACGCCCAGGTCCGTGAGCATCGTGCGCTGGGCGTCGGAGCGGGAGATCAGCGCCAGGCACTTGCCGGTGGGCCGCTGGCCGTCCACCCGCAGGTGGTGTCCCCCCATGATCTCCTCCATGCGCTCGGCGTACTGGCGGCCCAGGGGATCGTCCCCCACGAGGCCGCAGAACGTCGCCCGCCCCCCCAGCAGGGCGACGCCCGCCACCGTGTTCGCGCACGACCCGCCGGGGTGGATCTCCACGGGGTGGGCGCGGACCCGCGCGAAGACCTCCTGCCAGCGGGCGTCGTCCACCAGGTGCATGTTGCCGCGGACGAGGCCCAGGTCCGCCAGCAGGCGGTCGTCGTCGATCTCGACGAGGGCGTCCACCAGGGCGTTGCCTACTCCGCAGACGTCGTAACGATGTTCCGGCATGTGCTCGGTCGTCGGCCCGCCGCTCCCCGGGCGGCATCCTAACCCGCCCGACCGCCGATGCGCCACGGGGAAGGTGGGGAGCGGGCCCCGGGCCCCGGCGAGGACGCCTCAGCCCGGCGCCTCCCCCCGCAGCCACGCGAGGTAGCGCCCCGCCCCCTCCACCACCGGGAGGGCCAGGACCTCGGGGGTGTCGTAGGGGTGGACCTCGGCGAGCTTCCCCTCCAGGGGGGCCAACAGCCCCTCCCGGGTCTTGATGACCAGCAGGCTCTCGCCGTCCCGGCAGATCTCCCCCTTCCACCAGTAGAGGCTGGCGAGGCCGGGGACCACGTTGACGCAGGCGGCGAGGCGCGCCTCCAGCAGGGCGCGGGCGATCTCCTCGGCCCGGTCGGCGGGGGCGGTGCACAGCACGACGCGGACGTCGGGGGCGGACTCCATCACGCTCACGGGGCGTTCCCCACGATCCAGGCATAGGCCTGGACCACCGCGATGGCCACCAGCCCCGGGGGGACCGCCACCAGCGCCGTCAGGGGCCAGCGCACCCAGGCGGGGGAGACGGCGTTGACGGCCCCCAGGGCCCCGCCGCCGAGCCCCGCCGCCACCGCGGCCCCCCAGGGGTGGCGGGTGGCGAGGTCCGCGGCGCGGAACGCCCCCTCCACCAGCGGGGGGGACTCCACCCCCATCTGCGCGTAGAGGGCGGACAGCGAGGGCACGGTGGAGCGCAGGGCCAGGAGGGAGGCGAAGAACACGGCGGGCGGAAAGGTCGCGCGGGTCGCCGCGGCCACCCACGGGGGCAACGCAGGGAGGTCCGGGCGGGGGGAGGGATCCATGGGCTCAGGCGGCCACGGGGTTGGAGAGGGTGCCAACGCCCCCCACGGCGACCTCGACCCTCCGCCCCGCCCGGAGGGGGCCCACCCCGGCGGGGGTGCCCGTGGAGACCAGGTCGCCGGGGAGGAGGGTCATCACCCCCGAGATGAAGGCCAGCAGGTCGGCGACGGGGAAGACCATGTCGGTGGTGCGCCCCCGCTGCACCACCTCGCCGTCCAGGCGGGTCGTCACCTCCAGGTCCCGGGGGTCCAGGTCGGTCTCGATCCACGGGCCGCAGGGACAGAAGGTGTCGAAGCCCTTCCCCCGGGTGAACTGGACGTCCCGGCGCTGGAGGTCCCGGGCGGTGACGTCGTTGACGCAGGTGAGGCCGAAGATCCCCGCCGCCGCCTCCTCGGGGCGGACGTCCTTCAGGCGGCGGCCGATCACCACCCCCAGCTCCCCCTCGTAGTCCACCCGGGACGAGGCGGGCGGGAGCACGATGGCGGCACCCGGATCCAGCAGGGCCGAGGGGGGCTTGAGGAAGAGGAGGGGCTCCACGGGCACCGGCTTGCCCATCTCCTCGGCGTGGGCGCGGTAGTTCGACCCGATGCACACGATCTTCGAGGGCAGGACCGGCACCCGAAGCGAGGCGTCGGCGGAGGGGACCTGGCCCAGGCGGTGGTGGGACTCCCAGGGCGGCGCGTCCAGGAGCACGACCCGGTCACCCTCCCAGGCGACCCAGTGGTCCTGTCCCGCGACGCGGGCGCGACCGAAACGCATGGAGCTCTCCGGGGCCCGTCGGGGCGGAGCGGGTACGGGTCAGCAGCTCGGCTCGGGGCACCAGTCCGGGGGGATCACCAGGGCGGGGACCCTCGACTCGCCTCCCCCCCAACCCATCACCACCTCGCCGGGTCCGGTCTTCTCGCCGGAGGAGAGCACGCCGTCGGCGGAGACCGTGGTGTCCGTAGGCGAGATGACCCCCCCGTAGCCCGCCTGGCTGGTGCCGGCCACGAAGGACCACGCGACGTCCTCGGGGGACAACGTACCCACCACGACGTCGTCGCCGAGGCCGTCCTCGGCGATGCCGTTCTCGCCGAACCAGACCGCCTCGGCGACCATGGCGCGGGTGTCCTGTCCGGAGATCCCCGCGTCCACGATGCGGACCCAGGGACCGCACAGCAGGTCCATGTTCTCGCACAGCCGGATCGTGTCCCCCTGGGCCACCCAGGGGAAGACCTCGCCCTCGCGCCAGCCCACCTCCAGGGTGAGGTCCGCCGAGCCCTCGTTGCCCTCGCCGTCCACCACCAGCACGGTCAGGGCGAACGTCCCGATCTGCCAAGGAGTCCCCGAGATCGTGCCGTCCCCCGACAGGGTCAGGCCGTCGGGCAGCCCGCCGTCCGAGACGGTCCAGACCAGGGAGTCGGCGGCGGAGTCGGCCACGGCCAGGTGCGCCTCGTACCCGTGGGCGACCTCGGCGTCGTTCAGGACCGTGGTGGAGACCTCGAGGCCGGAGGCGCATCCCGCCCCGGCGAGGAGGGCGGCGGCGGGGGCGAGGCGAGGGAGGCGCATGTTCGCTCCGGGGACCCGCCCTTCCGGGAGGAGGGCGAGCCCCCCGAGGCAGGTAGCGGCCGATCATAGCAGGCCCGCGCCCCGGGGCACAGACGCCCCTGGGAGTGGATCTGCTATGGTGGACCCGCGTCCCGGGCTCGGAACGGCTCCTCGAAGATGGGGCGGGCGCGCCCCGGCCGTCGAGCCGGGTACGCCCTCGCCCCCATGCCCGACCACGCCCCTCGGAACGTCCTGCTGCTCAAGATCGGCGTCGTCCGGGGCGACGGCGCGGTGCGGCAGGTCTGGTTCGACGAGGTGCGGGTGCTGACGGCCGGCTCGGCCGAGGGATGCGACCTGCGCCTCGAGGGCGAGGGCTCCCCTACCCACCACGAGCTGTTCTCGTTCCGGGACGGCACGTTGCTGGCGCAGGTCCGGGGCGGGATGGACCTGCGACTGGAGGTGGACGGGCCCCCGCGGAGCCTGGAGTGGCTGCTGGCCCGCGGGCACGCCTTCCGCCGCGGCCGTCACACCTACGTCCGGCTCGCCGCGGGCTCCCGGGGCTCCGTCCGGATCGGCGAGTGGCGGGTGCTCTTCAAAGTGTTCGCCGAGGTCGAGGAGCGCGCCCCGGTCCTGGTGGACCCCCGGGAGGCCGAGGTCCTGGAGGCGTTCCCCTGCCGGGGGTGTGGCGGAGCCGTCCCCGCTCCCTTCGTCCTCCCCGGCTCCCGGCTGCGCTGCCCCCGCTGCCACATGTGGCACCGCCTGGCGGCCCGCTCCGGGACGCCTTCCCGGCCACGCGGGGGCTTCGGAACATGGGGTGGGGCTCCGGCCGACGGGGTCGACGCCCCGGTGCCCCGCGTCCCCGATGCTCCGCCCCGGCGCACCGACGAGAGGGCCACCACGTCCATCGGCGCTCCCATCCTGGGCGGCCCCGTCCCTCCCGCCGGCCCGCCTCCCCCGTCCGCCCCCGGGAAGGCCGATCCACCGCCCCCCGGCCCCGGCGATCCCGCCGCCATCGAGGCGCTCCCGACGTTGTTCGGCCCCATCCGGCCGGGTCGGCAGGAGGCGCGCCGCAACGTGCTCCCCTTCGAGGCCCCACCGGCCCCACCGGCGCGGCGGGGCGCGCCGGCGACTCCCACCCCCACCACGGGAGGACGGGTCGTGCCGCTGCGCCGGGATCCGGACCCCCTCCCCGGGGCGGCGGATCCCCCTCCCCCGCCGCCCCGCAGGAGCCCGCCCTCGAGCTGGGGAAGCCGCGGACTGACCCGCACCCTCTACCTGCTGATCTTCACGTTGATGCTGATCGTGACACTGCTGGTCGGCATCCTGATGACCATGCTGATGCGGGGCCCGCCGCCCGCCGCCACATCCCCCCGGGGGGAGATCCCGGGCGCGGGCGGCGCCCCTGTGGACCCGGTCCCCGGCGGGGCCACCGACGCCCCCCGTTCCGAGCCTCCCCCGACCCCTCGGGCCCCGGCCGCGGCGGCCCGCATGGTGGACGGCGGGCGCATGGTGGAGGTCCCCGCGGGGCGCTACGTGAAGTACCTGCCCGGCGATCCCCGGCCCTGGCAGAGTCACGTGGACGACTTCGTCATCGACCGGTTCGAGGTCACCCGGCGGGAGTATGCCCGGTTCGTCTCGACCCAGGGCCGGGAGGCGCCCGAGGGCACGTCCGTGGAGTCCCTGCGGGCCATCGATCCCGACCTGCCGGTCACCGGGGTGGGGTTCGCCGACGCGGCGGCGTACTGCGCGTGGGTGGGGAAGAGGCTGCTCCTGGAGAAGGAGTGGGAGAAGGCGGCCGCGGGGGTCGACGGGCGGCGCTTCCCGTGGGGGGGCCCCTACGAGCCCTCGCGGTTCGCGGGGGGCGGGGAGCCGGAGCCCGTGGGGTCGCACCCGGGGGGGGACAGCGCCTACGGCGTCGCCGACATGGCCGGGAACGCCGCGGAGTGGGTCGATCCCGGTGTGGGGAGCGAGCCCTTCCTCAAGGGCGGCTCCGCGGGATCGTGGGCGGATCCCCAGAGGATCGGGATCTTCGAGCGGGCCCTCCCCACCGATCCCGGCGCCGAGGGCGCCTACCTCGGCTTCCGCTGCGGCCGGTCCCCGGGGCAGGACCGGGCGGCCACGCCGATCGCCGCTCCCTGACCTCCCGCGCCCCTGGGGGCGGGATCAGCAGCCGCCCGCCGGCTCCTCGGGCTCCAGCGTGAACTCGCCTCCCCAGTAGTCCATGAACTCGACGCCGAGCTCCAGGTTCACGCACCGCTCCTCGCCGTCGGCGGGGCAGGGCTGGCACTCGATCCCCGCGTACATCTCGATGAGGGAGCAGCCGTCCCCGAAGCCGATGGCGTCGAAGAGCTCGGCGTAGTCCCGCATGTCGAACGTGGCGTCCACGGAGACCTGCTCGATGGCGCTGCCGGCCCCCACGAAGGTCCCCGAGAGGGAGAAGGCCCGCAGCACCACGTCGATGGGGATCCCGAGGCCGGGATCGATGGACACCGCGAAGTCCGCCGGGCCGACGGCGACGGCCTCGGTGTCGGGATCGTAGGCTCCGTCGTCCATGCGGACCACGGGGACGCAGGGGTCCTGGGCGACGCTCTTGCCGTCGATCACGGCGAGGGTGGCGGCGACGTCGATCCGGTCGTCCTCGCCCCCGACGACGGCGGCGATGAGGAACTGCCCCTCCAGCAGCGACACCAGGATCTCGCCCCCCTGGGGGGCCAGCACCTCCACCGAGCTCAGGTCGAGGAGGTAGTTGTAGTCGAGATAGGGATTGGGCACCGGCTCGGGCTCGGGCTCGGTCCCGGCGGAGTCGTCGTCCCCGCCCGCGTCGCCCTCGGGGGCCGGCTGGCAGGCGGTGGCGAGGGGGAGGGCGAGGGCGAGTCCCGCGGAGAGGAGACGGAAGGAGGGAGACAAGGGGAAGACCTCCGGCGCGTGCATCCTGGTATCACGAGGCGGGTCGGGACGGAAGCCCCCCGGGGCCGCCGCCGGAGTGGCTTGGTGCCGGACGCCCCGGGGGGAGGACAGCGGGATCAGGGGGTGACGGCGGGGGTGGGGCGGTCGATCCGGCGGACCATGAACTGGACCCGACGGTTCGCGGCCCACGCCGACTCGTCGTGGCCGTCCACCTTGGGCTGGCTCTCGCCGTAGCCCCGGGCTTCGAGGCGCGAGGCGTCGATCCCCGAGCGGACGAGGTAGGCGCGGACCGCCTCGGCCCGGGCCTGGCTGAGGCGGAGGTTGTACTCGTCGGAGCCCCTCTCGTCGGTGTGGCCCTGGACCTCCAACGCGGAGATGCCGGGGTACTTCGAGAGGATCAGGACCACGGCGTCCAGGACGGGGAAGGACACCGCCTTGATCACCGCCTTGTCGAAGTCGAAGAAGATCTCCTCGTGGATCACGATCTCCTCGGCCTCGCCCTCGGCGTTGGTCCGGACCTCCGCCTTGGCCTCGTCGGGGCAGCCGTCCTCGTCGTCCACGCCGTTGATCGTCTCCTTCTCGTTCGGGCAGCGGTCGTCCTTGTCGAGGATCCCGTCGTGGTCGTTGTCGAGGTCGGGGCAGCCGTCCTCGTCCTCGAAGCCGTCGAAGTCCTCGGCCCCGTCGGGGCAGGCGTCGACGCTGTCCAGGATCCCGTCCCGGTCGCGGTCGCCCACGTCCGGGCACCCGTCCTCGTCCTCGAACCCGTTGAAGGTCTCGGGATCGTTCGGGCAGCGGTCGACGGCGTCCCGGATCCCGTCGTTGTCGTTGTCGTACTCGGGGCAGCCGTCTTCGTCCTGGAAGCGGTCGATGTCCTCGGGCTCGTCGGGGCAGCGGTCCTCGGAGTCCTGGATCCCGTCCCCGTCCCGGTCCGAGGCGGGATCGGGCCCGTAGGTCAGGCCCACCACGCCGCGGAAGGCCGGGCTCCCGAAGCCCTGGGAGACGCCGGTGCCCGCCGCCACGGTGAGGGCGAGGCGCGGGGTGGGCCGAATCCGGGCGCCGAAGCTCCACTCCAGCGCGTTCCGGTTGGCGTCGGACTCCCCGACGGTGGCCAGGGCGGCAGAGAACTCCCCGAGCAGCTCCATCTGCCGCACCATGCGGACCGCCGCGCCGACCCTCAGGTTCATCTCGTCGTCGGAGAGGACGGCGGTGCTCGTCCCGGCGTCGAGGCTCGCCCGGGGCCGGAAGTGATAGCCGACGTTCAGGGCCGCCCGCAGTCGGCCCCACATCACCTCGGCCACCAGGGCCGGAGCCACGGTCACCCCGAGGTTGCCCTGGTAGCCGTCCTCGCCCCCCGTCGGGAAGGTGAAGGGCAGCACCAGCGCCAGGCCGAACCGCTTCCGGAGCGGGTCCACGAGGCGGCCCTTGACCGTCACCTTGAAGTCGCCGATCCCGCCGAAGCCGGCCACGGACGTGAACCCTCCGGTGTCGTCCCCGCTCTGGAGCACGAGGTTCACCGGCAGGGCGACGGCGACGTCCACGTAGCGGAACCCGAGCCCCGCCTGGAGGTCCGCGGCGAGGTGGTGCTCGACGAGGGACCCGTACTCGAACCTGGTGCCGTCCTCGGCGGTGTCGTACAGCACCAGGGGGCGGTTGGCGTAGTTCAGGTAGAGCCCGAACGCGGGCGTGAACAGGTCCAGGGTCGCCGCGGACTCGGCGGCGAGGTAGCCGTAGGTGTCGGCGTTGGGGTGGAAGCGCTGGTACTCGGCCTGGAGGACCGAGCCCGAGCTGCCGGGCGTGGTGGACTCCTGGGCCCGGGCCGCCGGGGCGGCGACCAGGGACAGGACGCCGGCGGCGAAGGCGAGGGGGAGGAAGCTGGCCTTGGACATCACGGGCCTCCGGGGACGCCCGGGGCACGGGAACGAGCACACGATGGGTCTGGCCCGACCGCGACGGTCCCCCTGCCCCGACGGCGCCCCTCGAACGGAGGGCATTGTCGCAGGGCCGGCCGGAGCAGGCAAGGGCGGTGGAACGCCGTCCGGAGCAGCGCGGCTCGGTCGAGCCCCGGCGGGGTCGGGTCCAGGTCCGGCGCCGGACGTCCGATGAGGCACCCCCACGGCGCCATCCGGTGGCGAGCACCGGCGCAGTGGGCTACGATCTCTCCTGGGGAAGCCGTCCCCGTCTGGACGTGCCATGCGGGTCATCCTGCTGGACTCAAGGTACCTCCCCGTCCGCTTCCCGTTCGCGGCCGAAGGGTCTCCGTTCCTGCTGCCGGTCGTCGAGCGCACCCTGCTGGAGCACACCGTCGGTTGGCTGCGCTCCTACGGCCTCCAGGACATCCACCTGGTGATGGACCGCGGACTCGACGGAGATCCGACCGGGGTGGGGCACGCCGACTCCCTCGGGGTCCGGCCCGCGGGCTCGGTGCGCCAGGCGCTGCTGGCACCGGGGGGAGCCAACACCGGCCTCCGGGGCGGAGAGCCGCCGCCCATGCCGCTCCTGCTGCTTCGGGCCAACCTCTTCGGCCTGCCGGACCTCGTGGACGTCATCCGGAGCCACCAGGCCCGGGGCGGGGCGGCGGCGGTGCTTCGGGGCTCCTACCGGTTCGGTCCGGGCCAGTACGCCTACGGACCGCCGGTGATGGCGGTCTGCGCCCCGTTCTTCTCGCGGATCCTGGCCCGCATCGACCCCGCCGAGCCCCTGAAGGACGTGGAGCGGTACGCCCGGGGGCAGGGGCTCGCCGTCACCACCGTCCACTCCGACGCCCCGGTGCTGGAGGTGAACAACGCCTTCGCCCTCATGAGCGCCAACCTGGAGCACCTGCCCCGGATCCGCGCTCAGGCCGGGAGGGGTCCGGTCCGGGAGGTCGGCCCCCAGGTCTTCGCCGCCACGGGTGCCCGGGTGGAGGGAGCGCGCTTCGACACGTCCGCCGGCTTGATCTACCTGGGATCCCGTTGCGAGATCGCCCCCGGCGGTACCGTCATGGGACCGGCCCTGGTGGGGGATCGGGTCCGGGTGGGCGAGGGCGCAGTGGTGCGCCGCTCCCTCCTCCTGGCGGACACGGTCATCCCCGGCGGGACGCTGGTGAACCGGCGGGTGGTGAGCCCTCGCTTCTCGTGCTGCGCGGACTCCCGGGCGGCGACCTAGTACGTCGTTCCAGAGAAAGTTCCCCAGTTTCCGAGTTCGTACTCGGGGTCGTCGGCGTCGCGAACCCGTAAGCGGACAGCCCGGTAGGGCGGGGGCTTGTCCCCCGCCGAAGCCCCGCGGCGGGGGACAAGCCCCCGCCCTACGTTCCGGATCGGGTGGGCCTGGGAACGGAGAAACTGGGGAGGAACCTTCGGAACGTGGTACTAGACCTCGGGTCCGTCCGCATCCCGCCGGAGGGGTCCCGGTCGGAGCGCGTCGGGCACGTCGAAGCGGGCCTGGCACGAGGAGCACTCCAGGCAGGAGGGTCCCTGGCGCACCTTCCACAGGGGGATCCACGAGAGGATGAACTGGCGGTAGGGCTGCTTCTCGACCATGGTGACTTCCCGCCGGCAGTCGGGGCAATCGACGCGGATCCGCGCGCCGCCGGGCACCTCCTTGAACACGAAGCGGTGGTCGAAGACCAGCACGAAGCCGCGCTGGTCCTCCACGAAGCGCCGGAGCCCCCTCCTCACATCGACCGCCGGTAGCGCCCGCCCACCTCGAACAGGGCGCGGGTGATCTGGCCGAGGCTGGCGACCCGCACCGCCCCCATCAGCTCGGCGAACACGTTGCCGCCGGACAGGGCCACCTGCTGGAGGCGACGCAGTGCCGCGGGCGTCTCGCCCCGGTGGCGCTCCTGGAAGTCCCGGAGGGCGGCGATCTGGCCGTCCTTCTCGCCCGGTGTGGCGCGGGTGACGGCGTCGGGGCGGGCCATCGTCCCGTCACCCGCCTTCTCCAGGTCCAGGAAGGTGTTGACCCCCACGATGGGCAGGCGCCCGGAGTGCTTCAGCTCCTCGTAGTGGAGGGACTCGTCCTGGATCTTCCCGCGCTGGTACTGCCGCTCCATGGCCCCCAGCACCCCGCCCCGGTCGTCCAGGCGCCGGAACTCGGCGAGGACCGCCTCCTCCACCAGGTCCGTCAGCTCGTCCACGATGAAGCTCCCCTGGAGGGGATTCTCGTTCTTCGCCCACCCCAGCTCCCGGGCGATGACGAGCTGGATCGCCATGGCCCGCCGCACCGACTCCTCGGTGGGGGTGGTGATGGCCTCGTCGTAGGCGTTGGTGTGGAGGCTGTTGCAGTTGTCGTGGTAGGCGATCAGGGCCTGGAGGGTGGTGCGGATGTCGTTGAAGTCGATCTCCTGGGCGTGGAGGGAGCGGCCCGAGGTCTGGATGTGGTACTTGAGCATCTGGGACCGCTCCGACGCGCCGTAGCGGTCCCGCAGGGCGACGGCCCAGATCCTCCGCGCCACCCGGCCCAGCACGGTGTACTCGGCGTCCAGGCCGTTGGAGAAGAAGAAGCTCAGGTTGGGCGCGAAGGCGTCGACGTCCATGCCCCGGGACAGGTAGTACTCGACGTAGGTGAAGCCGTTGGCGAGGGTGAACGCGAGCTGGCTGATGGGGTTGGCCCCGGCCTCGGCGATGTGGTAGCCGGAGATGCTGACCGAGTAGTAGTTCCGGACCCGGTGGTCGATGAAGTACTGCTGGATGTCGCCCATCATCTTGAGGGCGAACTCGGTGGAGAAGATGCAGGTGTTCTGGGCCTGGTCCTCCTTGAGGATGTCGGCCTGGACCGTGCCCCGGACCACCTCCAGGGTGCGGGCGCGGATCGAGGCGAGCTCCCCGGAGGTCGGCTCCCGCCCCGACTCCCCGCGGAAGCGGTCCACCTGCTGGTCCGTCGCGGTGTTGAGGAACATCGCCAGGAGGATGGGCGCCGGGCCGTTGATGGTCATCGACACCGACGTGCTGGGGGAGCACAGGTCGAACCCGGCGTAGAGCTTCTTCATGTCGTCGAGGGTGCAGACGCTCACCCCCGACTCGCCGATCTTCCCGTAGATGTCCGGCCTCTCATCGGGGTCCTGGCCGTAGAGGGTCACCGAGTCGAAGGCCGTCGACAGCCGCTTGGCGTCGTCGTTGCGGGACAGGTAGTGGAAGCGGCGGTTGGTGCGCTCCGGGGGCCCCTCCCCGGCGAACTGCCGGCGGGGGTCCTCGCCCTGGCGGCGGAAGGGGTAGAGGCCGGCGGTGAACGGGAAGCGGCCCGGAAGGTTCTCCAGCAGCAGGAAGCGCAGCACCTCCCCGTCGTCCTCGAAGCGGGGCAGGGCCACCTTGGGGATGGGGAGGCCCGCGAGGGATGTGGTGGACAGGTCCACCTTCACCTCGCGGCCGCGGACGGAGTAGGCCAGATCCCGGCCCCGGTAGGCGGCCCGCGTCTCGGCCCAGTCGGTGAGGAGCCCCCGGGAGCGGTCGTCCAGGCGCCCCGCCCGGGCGGCGATCCGCGCGTCCAAGGCGGCGGCGGCCTGGGGGACGTCGGCGACCTCGTCCCGGGCGGCCCGGAGCTGGCCGAGCCTCCGGGCGGCGGAGACCTGCTCCTCGGCCCGCCGCCGGTAGTCCCGGACGGTGGCGGCGATGTCGCCCAGGTAGCGGGCACGTTCGGCGGGGATCACCGCCCCCCGGGAGGGGGTCACCCGGCTCGCGTTCCACGACGTCGTGGGTCGCAGCGGCTCGGCGGCCCTCTTGGAGACCTCGCCGAGCAGGGCGTAGTACAGGGCGTTCACCCCGGGGTCGTCGAAGCGGCTCGCCATGGTGCCGAAGACCGGCAAGTCCTCGTCGGGGGTGGCGAAGTCGTTCCGGCCCCGGCGGACCTGCTTCCGCACGTCTCGAAGCGCGTCCTCGCTGCCGGGGCGGTCGAACTTGTTGAGCACCACCAGGTCGGCGACGTCGAGCATCTCGATCTTCTCGAGCTGGCTCGCGGCCCCGTACTCGGGGGTCATCACGTAGAGGGTGACGTCGGCGAGGTCGGCGATGGCGCTGTCCCCCTGGCCGATCCCGCTGGTCTCCACCACGATCAGGTCGAAGCCCGCCGCCCGGAGGATGGCGATGGCGTCCCGGGTCGCCAGGGACAGCTCCCCCTGGGCCCCCCGGGTCGCCATGGACCGGAGCCACACCCTCGGGTGGTGGACCGAGTTCATGCGGATCCGGTCCCCCAGCAGGGCGCCGCCGGTGCGCCGCTTGGAGGGGTCGACGGAGAGGATCCCCACGTGGCCCCGGGGCTGGTCCAGCAGGAAGCGCCGGACGATCTCGTCGGTCAGGGACGACTTGCCGGCGCCGCCGGTGCCGGTGATGCCGATGACCGGCGTCCGCGCGGGGGGGCGGGCCGCCTCCAACCAGTCCCGCCAGGCGGCGTCCAGCTCCCGGGGCAGCCCAACCGCGCCCTCCGCCAGGGTCACCAGGCGGGAGAGGGCCAGGGGGGCCCGGGGCGTCACCTCGGCGGTGACGGCGTAACGGTCCCCGCGCCGGACGAGGCCGAGGGCGGGGGAGCGCCCCTCCAGCTCCTCGGCGACGGGGTCGTGGTCGGCGCGGCGCATCATGTCGTCGACGATGCCCAGCAGGCCCAGGCTCCGCCCGTCCTCGGGGGAGTAGATCCGGCTGACCCCCGCCGCCTCCAGCGCCTGGACCTCCTCGGGCAGGATCACGCCGCCGCCGCCGCCGAAGACCCGCACGTTGGAGGCCCCCCGGTCCGCCAGCAGCTCGACGACGTACCGGAAGTACTCGACGTGCCCCCCCTGGTAGGAGCTGAGGGCGATGCCGTGGGCGTCCTCCTGGACCGCGGCGTCCACCACGTCCTGGGCGGCGCGGTCGTGGCCGAGGTGGATGACCTCGCAGCCCGAGGCCTGGAGCAGCCGGCGGAAGATGTTGATGCTGGCGTCGTGGCCGTCGAAGAGGCTGGCGGCGGTGACGAAGCGCAGGGGGCGGCGCGGGCGGTAGCGCTCCCCGGGGACGGCGGTGTCGGGGGCTCGGGCGGTCATGGATGGGCTCCCCCGGCGCCGGGCGCGGCGGCGCCGCGAAGGGGCGGGGAGGATACCATAGGCTCCGCACCCCCGGCGGGCTCGGCTCCCTTGCCAAGGAGGGCCCCGGTATGTACAAACGCCGGGCCCCCGAGACGAGCCCGTGACCATGCAGCCCCTGACGCCCCGCGAGCGATTCCTCCGAGCCTGCCGCCGCGAGCCGGTGGACCGCCCGCCGGTCTGGATCATGCGCCAGGCGGGGCGCTACCTGCCCTCGTACCAGGAGGTCCGGGCCCGGGCGTCGTTCATGGAGCTGTGCAAGACCCCGGATCTGGCCGCCGAGGTCACGGTCCGGGCGGTGGAGGACCTGGGGGTCGACGCCGCCATCCTGTTCTCGGACATCCTGCTCCCCTGCGAGTCCATGGGGCTGGACCTGGAGTTCACCGACGCCGGGCCCCGCTTCCCTTCGCCGGTCCGCTCCGCCTCGGGGGTCGACGCCCTCCGGGTCCCGGACCCCGCCTCCGACAGCCCCTACCTGGCGGAGGCCATCGCCCGGGTGCGCCGGGGGATCGGCGAGGACGTCCCGCTGCTGGGCTTCGCGGGGGCCCCGTTCACCCTCGCCGCCTACATGACCGGCGGGGAGGTGGGAAAGCGCCTCGACACCGTCATCGAGATGCGCTACCGCGAGCCGGCCCTGCTGGAGCGCCTGCTGGACCGGCTGGTGGAGGTCGTCGCCGCGCACCTGGCGCACCAGATCGACGCCGGCTGCGACGCGGTGCAGCTCTTCGACACCTGGGCCTCGCTGCTCTCCCCCGCGGACTTCCGGCGCTTCGCCCTGGGACCCGCCCGGCGGGTGATCCAGGCCCTGGGGAC
>JAKLKC010000081.1 GCA_023150875.1 Myxococcota bacterium
CGCTACGTGCAGAAGCGCAGCACCCTCATCACCACGAACCTCGACTACGACGGCTGGTACGACTTCCTGGGCCGCAAGGACATGGTCAAGGCCCTGGTGGACCGGCTCCGCCACCGCTGCACCACGATCCGCATCGACGGCCCCTCCTTGCGAACCCCCACCGGTTAGCCCCACTCCGGGTCACCCGCTCGTCTTCCTGGCCACGGATCTCCCGCAGGTCCCGGGGGGGACGTCCCCCCCCGACGAGACCCGGAACGTGGATCCGATTTCGTGAGCGAAGCCGGTCCTTTCTTGGTGAGCGGCGAGGCGCAAGCGAGCCAAGCTCGCGGCGCGCAAGAGAAAGGCGAAGCGCGAGGCGGAGAAGGCCAGGGAGGGCGCGAAGACCGAGGCGAAGAATCAGCGGATCGCGCGGCTGGACCTCAAGGCGATCCCCATGCAGCCTGCCGTCGCAAAGTTGCGCCGGGACAGGGAGTTCTCGCTGATCGTGATCGCGGCCGACGGCGAGTCCTGGCACTTGCTGTACGACTTCCTCAACCGGGGCTGCCTGGTCCGCAAGGGCGAGGTCGCGGATGGCGACCAACTCTACTCGGCCTACCGCCGATGGTGCGCCGCCTACGGAGGACTGCCGCTCGAGCGGAGCCGCTTCTCCAACGCCCTGAAGGGACTGGGTGCCGAGGGCACGAAGCGGGGAGGACGCCTCGCCGTGTGGCAGGGGTTGAGCTGGACGGGGAAGGAGCCGAACCCGCCGCAGGTCGAGGACACGGACGAGGCGCGCGGACTGCTGGAGCGACAGCTCGAGGCCTTCTTCAACGCGAGGTGCTCCTATAACCAACACCTGAGGACGACCGCCCCGACTCTCTACGCCAAGTACCGGGCGTGGTGCCGCGAGCACGATCTGCCCTGGATGAAGCGTGCCGACTTCGACCGACACGTCCGCCGCCTGCCGGGGGTCGAGGCCGTCAAGGACGCACAGGGGGGCGTCACCTGGAACAATCTGCGGTCGGAATGGCCGGGGGCGGCGCGATGATCGCGTCTGGAATCGGGCTCTGCTGGCGACTCGCGACGCCTGATGCCCCCGTCTGGGGCCAGGCGGTTCGCCCAGCGCGAGGGAGCCGGGCCCAGGTCCCCGCGGAGCTGATGCCGCCCTGACGGTCCGCCCGTGCGCCCCTTGTAGGAACCGAATCGGTTCCGACAACCGCGAGGGCCGGGCGGGTGCGCGAGGTCGCGGCCCGTACTGCTCACGGGGCGTCGGCATCACCCGTCGAACCGGAACTGCCCCCCGAACCACGCCGCCCCGTCGCAGCGGACGGCCAGATCGTCGCCGACGCTGCGCAGCAGGTCGCCGCAGACCTCCAGGTGGGTGGAGACCACGTTGGGCTTGAGGGGCCCGACCTTGTTGCCGCTCACCGACCAGACACCCGCCCTCCCCGCCGCGACGTAGACCCCCCCAACGAACGCGGCGACCGCGTGGAAGTCGGGGCCGCCCTCGATGGGCTGCACCACCCGGAACCGGTCCTGCCGCCCGACCAGCAGGGTGCCCGTCGCCCCGGCAATCCACACCTCGCCCGAGGCCAGGCACCGGACGTGGCGCAGGTCTTCGCGCGTCGGAAGCTCCACCCGGTTCCACCACCGCCCATCCCAGTGGAGCGCGGTCCCGCCGGCCCCGACCGCGTAGACATCGGTAGGCCCGGTGCCGTGGATGGAGTGCAGCGCGGACACCTGCCCGTCATTGGCGAGGAAGGCCTCGACGCCTGACAGCAGGAGCCGCGTCCCGCGCTCGCCGCAGACCTAGACGACGCCCCAGGCTGGCGCCCAGACGGCATGGAGCGATTGACCGAGGGGTGAGTCCAACTCGGACCAGGTGCCGGGGGCGTAGGTCCAGAGGGTCCCGCGGACGCTCGTCGCGTAGCGATGCCCGTCCGGGGCGACCGCCAGGGCGGTGAGTTCCTGCTCCACCGCCATGTCGAAGGCGAAGTGGGTTCGGCTCCCCTCGTCGCTCCACTGCCCGCCCAGGGACCGCGGGGTCGCGCCGGATGGCCCCGCCGCGGCCTGGACCACCGCGACCGCCGCCGTCCCGTCGGGGAGGGGCGCGAGGCCAACGAAGCGCCAGGCTCCCTGCTGCATCTCCCGCCCGCCCCCGCGCCAACGCCGTTACGGCCACCGCCGTCCGGCGACGCTCGGAGGACTCTACCATGGGGGTGGCACCGTCTGCCCGGTGGCAAGCGACGTGCCACGGTGCGCGCCATCCGCTGACCACGCGGCGTCTCCCGCCGTGGCGCGGAAATCCTCGATCTTTCGTGCGGTTCTGTGGTCAGCGAATCCCGTTGGAACCCGTGCCCGCCGCCTCTATGGTGGCGGAGTACCGAGCCCTCGCCGCTCGACCAAGCCCGCGCCCCGGCGGGACAAGGAGTCGCCATGCACGCCGAGCCCAGCCCGTCCTCCCCCCTCGCCCTCTCCCCCAGGAACCTGCCGCTGCGCGTGGTGCTGAAGGTGCCCGAGCGCGACGGCGCGGCCCGCGAGGTCGTGTACGTCCTGCGCTACACCCGGCAGGGCAAGCTCGTCCTCAACCGCGACGAGTTCGCCATCGAGGCACCCGCCTCCCGCTGACCGCGCCACCCGCGCCGCCGTAGCCAGCGGGCCCCGCGCCCGGCCAGCCATGCGGCCCAGACACCCGAGGGACCTGCGCCATGCGCTCCCGGCTGTCCACGCCGCCCGCCCCTGTGTCCGAGCCCGACGCCGCGAACGAGGCTCCCCGCGCCGCCCCGTCGCCGCGCGAGGTCGCCGCCCGGCGCCGGAGGCTCGTCCACATCCTGGCCCGCGGCGCCATCCGGGCGGCGATGGGTACTGGTCCCCAGGAAGGACCGGGCGATGGACACCACGACCGGACTCGATGCGTTCCTGACGACCCTCTACCCGGATGAGCTGCTCGCCCTCGGGGGCGCGATCCAGGTCCGCGCCTTCGCTCCCGATGGCGACGGCCCGAGCCCGCGGCCCCTCATCCGGTGGTTCGACCACCCGGACGCACTCCGGGGATGGCCGATCCCCCACGACCTGAACGTCTACCTGACCCCGGTCCTGCGCCACCGCGGCGACGGAACCGCCCGGGGCTGCCGGGCGACAGCGACGGTCTGGGTGGACATCGACGACGGCGGTACTCCGGCGGTCGAGGCGGCCATCGCGGCGGCCCGCGAGCTGGGGATCCCGCCGACCCTCACGGTGGAGTCCAGCCCCGGCAAGGCTCACCTGTGGTGGCGCCTCGCCGAGCCCTTGGAGCTGGCGACTGCCGAGCAGCGCGCGGCGTTCACCCGTCCGCTCCGCGCCCTGACCGCCCGGCTCGGGGGCGATCCGGCCTGCGCCGAGCCCGCGCGGGTGATGCGGCTCCCCGGCTCGCGGAACGTCAAGAAGAAGTATGGGGACGACGCGCCCCTCGTCCGCGTGGTCGCCTTCGAGCCGAACCGGACCGTGGCGTTTGAGCGGTTGGTGGGACTCGTCCCGCCGAAGGTGTCCCGCCCCGCGCCCTCCCCGCGGGCCGCTATCGCGCGTCGTGCCGAGGACCGATGCGCGCCCGCCGAGGCCCTGCCCCGGGCCCCCGCCCTCCCGTACCTCGACGCCTGCCTGTTCGTCCGCCACGCCGCCGAGCACTCCCGGGACCTCCCCGAGCCCCTGTGGGCGCGGCTGGCCTGGGCGCTCGCGGGCGCGGGAGACGCCGGTCGACGTGCATTCCACGACCTGAGCCGGGAGCACCCCGAGTACGACCCCGCCGCGGCCGACCACAAGCTCGACTACGCCCGGGAGCAACGGGGATACCGCCCGCCGACCTGCGCGAACCTGGCCGAGCACGGCTTCACCTGCCCGCAGATGGCCGCCCGGACGGGCGTCTGCCGCCTGCGTCCCACCCGCACCCCGGCCGACCTGATCACGCTCGGCCCTGCCGCCCCCGGCGAGTGCCGCATCGACGGGGGCCGCACGCTGATGCTCGACGAGGCGGGGCGCTCCCGTCCCATCGCCGAGTTCGTCGTCTCGCTCGAAGAGGAACGGCGTGACGACGAGGGCGTCCATCTCCAGGGGACGATTCACACCCCCTCAGGCGCGAGCTACCCGCTCACCCTCCCCGCGAGCGCCCAGGGAGACCTCCGGGACCTGCGCTGCCGACTCGCCGCCGTGCTCGGCATCGACTTCCGCTGCGACCCTCGCCGCCTCGACCTCGCCTGGGCGGCCTGGCGGGCGGCGAGCGACTGCCGGCGGGTGCGGGTGTCCCACGACTTCGGGTTCGCGACGGACGGCCGGTCCTTCCTGGGCCTCCACCGCGACGGGCCCGGCTCCGACACGGACGTGCAACTCGACCTCAGCCCCAGCGAGGCGGCCTCGCGCCTGCGCCTCGAACCCGTCCTCGCCGACGAGGTGGCCCAGCTCCTCCTGTTCCTGTTCGAGCGATGGCCCGACATCGCCTGCGGCCCGTTCGTCGCCCGGGCGACGCTCGCCGCGGCGTCCCACGCGCTGCTCGCCCCCGTCCTCGAAGCGCAGGACCGGACCATCCCGCCGCTGCTCCTCTGGCTCGTCGGGCCGAGCGGGGTCGGGAAGACGACGGCCGCGCGCCTCGCCCAGTGCTTCTTCGGGGACTTCTCGGCGCCCGGGCACCTGATGAGCTACGGGTCGACTCCGAACTCCGTCGAGACCGCCGCCTGGTGGTTCCGGGGCGCGCTCCTGGTGATCGACGACGCCAAGCACTCGACCCTCTCGGACAAGGACGCCCGCGCCTGGCTGGGCTTCTACCAGCGGTGCTACGACCGCACCGGCCGGAGCCGCCTCAACGCCGACGGCACCGCCCGCGCCACCCGGGGCAGCCGCGCGACCCTGCTGGTCAACGGGGAGGACATCCCGTTCGAAGAGGCTTCCGCCCGGGCCCGGTGCTTCGCCGTCGAGGCCACCCAGCCGAAGGTCCATGCCGTCGACGCCGCCGAGGAGGTGGCCCGCGTCCTCCCCCGCATGTCCGGGCTCGCCGCCGCGATGGTCGACCACCTCCTGCGCCGACCCGAGTGGCCCGCCGCGGCGACGGCCCTCTACCACGACGCCCGCCGCGCCTTCGAGGCCCGCCTGCCGGGGAGCGCCAACCGGTCCCGTCTCGCCCAGTCCGCGGCCGCCCTGTCGTGCGGCTTCTGGGCCCTCGCCGCCTTCGCCGCTTCCCGTGGCGTCCTGACCCGGGAGCGCGAGACGGCGCTGCGCGCGGCGTTCGACGCGGACCTCGCCGACGCCGCCGCGCGCCAGCTCCGCACGACCGAGGAGCTGTCTCCCGCCGAGCGCTACGTCCAGGACGTGCAGGCCGTGCTGCACATGGGCGTCGCCCACGTCGAGGGGCTGTCGTGCTCGGCCAGTGGACCCCGAGGGGACTGCATCGGGCGTGTCCTCGAAGGGATGGTGTGCATCCTCCCCGAGGCGTCGGTCACCCTGGTCAACCGCCACCTGCACGCCGACGGCAACCGCCTGCCGCCCTCCGAGTCCATCGCCACCGACCTGGCCCGGCTCGACTGGATCGCCCGCTGCAACAAGGGGCGGCGGAGCTATCGGCCCCGGAAGGACGGGCCGTACTACTGGGCGATCAAGGGGGAGGTGTTCGGGGTCGGGGCGGCCAAGGCCGAAGTTCTATGACCTCCTCCTACGACAACGATCCACACGGCGGGCATCCCAGCCTCAGCGGTGCCCCAAGCCCGGACGCGGCACACCCGGACGCCACCGTTCTTGCTACGATGCAGCCTCGCGATCGGCCACGCCGGTAACGCCGCCCTTCCCTTTTTTTGACCTCGGGCGACCCGGCGGGGACGACGGCGGCGTGCCGAGCGATTGCCGAGGGATGCCCGATGAGCCCGCGAGGGATGGACGTCTTTGATCTGCGCGACGGCGTGGTGGGCGAGTACGAGCAGTTCGCGACCTCGTTCACCACCATCCACGCCGCCGACATCCGCCAGCAGGTCGACGCGATATACGCCGGCAAGCACTTCTGGCCTGAACCGCTGATCCAGATCAACCCGGAGTACCAGCGGACCGCCACCATCACCGACCTCGTGGCCGCCGGCACTCTCGACCCGGGCTGCGCCGAGATCTTCCTCCGTCCGCCGCCGGGCGAGCAGCCGGGCGGGAAGCCGATGAGGCTCTTCCGCCACCAGGAGGAGGCCGCCGCCCTCGCCCACGCGCGCGAGAGCTTCGTCGTCACCACGGGCACGGGCTCCGGCAAGTCGCTCTGCTTCTTCATCCCCATCGTCAGCGCGGTCCTCACCGAGAAGCGGCGATCTCCCGAGCGCCGCACCCGGGCCATCGTCATCTACCCGATGAACGCCCTCGCCAACAGCCAGATCGAGGAGCTGGCGAAGTACATCCCCGACCGGCCCGGAGGCCGCCCCGTCACCTTCGCGCGATACACCGGCCAGGAGAGCGCCGACGAGCGCCGGGCCATCGCGACCGAGCCGCCCGACATCCTCCTCACCAACTTCATGATGCTCGAACTGCTCATGACGCGGCAGGACGACATCGACCGCAAGGTGATCGGGAACTGCGCGGGGCTCCGGTTCCTCGTGCTCGACGAGCTGCACACCTACCGCGGCCGCCAGGGCGCCGACGTGGCCCTCCTCGTCCGGCGCGTCCGCGAGCGGCTCTCGGGCGACCTGCTGTGCATCGGCACCTCGGCCACCATGAAGACCGACGGCAGCGCCGAGGAGCGCAGCCGCGCCGTGGCCGCGGTCGCCTCGAAGCTGTTCGCCACCTCCATCCCCGAGAGCAACGTCATCGGCGAGACGCTGGAGCGGGTGACCGACCCCGCCGCCACCCAGGAGTCGGTGGGCCCCCTCCTCGGCGCGGCCATCGACGCCGGGATCCCGCCCCACCTCTCCGACGCCGAGCTGCGCGTCCACCCGCTGGCCGTCTGGGTCGAGACGCGGCTGGGGGTGACCCGGAGCGACGAGGACCCCAAGTGGCGGCGGGCCCCGCCCCGCACCCTGACCGAGGCGCGGGACCTCCTGCACCAGGACTCCGGCCGCCCCCCAGACGCCTGCGAGCGCGCGCTGCGCCGCCTGCTCCTCGTGTCCAGCACGCTCGAGCGCGACCGGGTGCCGGGGTCCGCGCGAGCGGAGAGCTTCTTCGCCTTCAAGCTGCACCAGTTCATCTCCGGCGCCGGGCACGCCTACGCCACCTTGGAGCCCCCGGGGCGCCGCACGGTGACCGTGGAGGGGCAGCAGTTCTGCCCGGGCGCTCCCGAGAAGCGCCTGTACCCCACGCACTTCTGCCGCGAGTGCGGCCAGGAGTACCACCCGGTCCGCCTCGCCCTGGAGGGCGGCCGGCGGATGGCGCTGGCCCGGGACATCGACGATGCCGCCCCACCGGCACCCGACGAGACGACCGACCCCGCAGAGGACGGCGGCGAGCCCGACGAGTTCGGCTTCCTGACCGTCGCCCCCACGGACCCGGACTTCACCTTCGGCGACGACGCTGACGACTACCCGGAGACCTGGCGCGACGTCGACGCCTCTGGCAATCCTCGGCTCAAGCGGGAGTACCGCGGCGCCCGCGCGCGGTCCGTGCTCGTCGAGCCTGACGGCCGCCTCGGCTCGGGCACCCGCGCCTGGTTCCTGCCCGGCCGGTTCCGGTTCTGCCTGCGCTGCGGCGAGACCCACAGCGGCGCTTCCCGAGACCGCAACCGGCTGGCGTCCCTGTCGGCGGAAGGCCGCAGCTCGGCGACCACGGTCCTCACCACCAGCGTGCTCCGCTGGATGCACGGGGGCGCGTCGGGCCTGGATCCCTACACCCGCAAGCTCCTCGGCTTCACCGACAACCGGCAGGACGCGGCCCTCCAGGCCGGGCACTTCAACGACTTCCTCTTCGTCAGCCTGATCCGCGCGGGTTTCCTGGGCGCGTTGCAGGCCGCGGGCGCCTCGGGCCTCCGCGCCGACCAGCTCGGGGCGGCGCAGCAGAAGGCCCTGGGTTTCGACCGCAACGAGCCCGAGGTCCGGGCCGAGTGGCTCCTGGAACCGGACCTCGTCGGCTTCGCCTACCTGGACGCGGGGAGGACCCTGCGGGACGTGCTGGCCTACCGCGCCTGGTTCGACCAGCGACGCGGTTGGCGCTACACCAACCCGAACCTGGAGCAGCTCGGCCTGATGGGGGTCCGCTACGAGGGCCTGGACGAGCTGGCGGCCGATGACCGGCGCTTCGCGGATGCCCCGCCCCTCCTCCAGCTCGCCTCCCCCGCGGTGCGGGCCGAGGTGTGCCGGACCCTGTTCGACCACCTGCGGACCTGGATGGCCATCCGCAGCCAGGTGCTCGAACAGACGACGGTGGAGAGCCTCCTGTCGCGGTCCCACGGCCGGCTGCGCGCCCCGTGGGGCTTCTCCCTGGACGAGAGGCCGCGCCCCGCCCGCTGGCTGCTCCTCAGGGCGCCCGGCCGCCGCGAGGTACGGGCCCGGGACGAGGACCTCATCGTGCGCGGGGGCTCCCGCAGCGGCCTCGGGCGCAAGCTCCGCGGCTCGCGCCTGTGGGGGACCGAAGCCGTCCGGGCCCTGAAGTCTAAGGAGGTCGACGCCCTGATCCAGAAGCTCCTGGAGGTGGCATCGGTCCACGGCCTCGTGATGGAGGAGTCCACCCCCTGGGGCGTCCCGGGGTGGCGCCTGAACGACGCCGCCGTCGTGTTCGTCCCGGCGCGGCCCGAGGACAAGAAGGAGCGGAAGACCGACAACCCGTTCTACCGCGACCTCTACCAGAGCCTCGCCACGATGCTGGCGAACCGGGACCATCCGCTGTTCGACTTCGAGGCGCGCGAGCACACCGCCCAGGTCGAGTCCGAGAAGCGGCAGTTCCGCGAGAAGCGGTTCCGCTACGGCCCCAAGGAGCGGGAGGAGCTGGAGGCGGGCACGGCCCAGGTCCGTGACCTCGGCGAGTCCCGCCGCTTCCTCCCCGTCCTCTTCTGCTCGCCCACCATGGAGCTGGGCGTCGACATCTCCGAGCTCAACGCCGTCTACCTGCGGAACGTCCCGCCGACCCCCGCCAACTACGCGCAGCGCAGCGGGCGCGCCGGCCGCAGCGGGCAGCCGGCCCTGGTGCTCACCTACGCCTCGGCCCAGGGCCCCCACGACCAGTACTTCTTCCGGGAGCCGCGGGCGATGGTCCACGGCGAGGTGAGGGCGCCGATGCTCGACCTCGCCAACCGCGACCTCGTGGACAGCCACCTCCAGGCCGTCTGGCTCGCCTGCACCGAGCTGGCCCTCGACCCCGACATCTTCGAGCTCCTCGTACTGGGCGACACGGACAAGCCCCTGCGCCCGGAGATCCGCCGGCCGATGGAGGAGCCCCGCGTCGTGGCCGAGGCGGTCCAGCGCATGGCGCGGGTCCTGGACCAGGTGGCGACCGACCTCACCCCCGCCCTGGCGCCCTGGTTCACCACCCGGGACGACTACGCGCGCCACGTCGCCGAGCGCGCCCTGGAGCGCTTCGACCGCGCCTTCGGCCGCTGGCGGGACCTGTTCCGCGCCGCCGAGCAGCAGCGCGACGCGGCGCGGCGGGTCATGGACGACCACTCCGCGCCCCCGGCCGAGAAGCGGGCGGCCCGCGTCCGGCACGAGCAGGCGATGGACCAGATCCAGCTCCTCCAGCAGGGGGACGGCAGCCGCACCGCCGGCGACTTCTACACCTACCGCTACCTCGCCACCGAGGGCTTCCTGCCGGGTTACAACTTCCCCCGCCTGCCCCTCATGGCCTACGTCCCCAAGACCGAGGCCCGCGGCCGGCAGACCTGGCTCCAGCGCCCGCGCTTCCTGGCCCTGGCGGAGTTCGGCCCGCGCAGCCTCATCTACCACGAGGGCCGCGCCTTCCGGGTGGTGCGCGCCCTGCTCTCCGTCGCCCACCGCGACGGCGGCAGGGCCGACGCGAAGCTCCCCTTGGAGTCGGTGCGCATCTGCAAGGCCTGCGGCGCCGGGCACTGGGAGGAGGCGTCCGTCTGCCACGCCTGCCACCGACCCCTCGGCGACGCCGAGATCGTCCGGAACGTCCACCGCATCGAGAACGTCGCCACCTTCCCCGCCGAGCGCATCACCGCCAACGACGAGGAGCGACAGCGCCAGGGCTTCGAGCTGCAGACCACCTTCCAGTGGGCCGTCCGCGAGGGCGTGGTCGACGCGCGGACCGGGGCCGCGTGCGACGCCCATGGCGAGGTGGTCCGCCTCACCTACGGCCCGGGCGCGCGCATCACCCGGCTCAACAAGGGCCTGCGCCGCCGCGCGAACCGCACCGAGCTGGGTTTCTGGATCGACCCCGTGTCGGGCTACTGGGCGAAGGGCTTGGACGAGGAGGACTCCACCCCCGATCCCACCATCGCGCCCCCCCAGCTCATCGTGCCCAGCGTGCGCGACCACAAGAACGCCCTGCTCGTCCAACCCGCCGGCGGGGGCCTCACCGAGGCGGGCCTGACCACGCTCCAACACGCCGTCCTGCGGGGCATTGAGACGGTCTTCCAACTGGAACAGGGCGAGGTGCTCGCCGAGCCCATGCCGTCCCGCGACGACCGCAAGGGGTTCCTGCTTTACGAGGCCACCGAGGGTGGCGCGGGCGTGCTGACCCGCCTCGTCGCCGAGCCGGACGCGCTGGCCAGCGTCGCCCGCCAGGCGCTCCAGGTGATGCACTTCGGCCTCCCCGACGACGGGTCCCTCCCCGAGCGCCCGGACGGGCTCGCCGACCGGCCGGGCACCTCCTGCGTCGCCGGCTGCTACCGCTGCCTGCTCTCCTACTACAACCAGCCGGACCACGAGGGGATCGACCGGCGCGACGCGGGTGCCAAGGGAGTCCTGCTCCGCCTGGCCGCCTCCACCACCCGGGGCCTCACCTCGGCACCGGTGGCCACGTCACCGCCGGGTGCGGCCGGCTCCGACGCCCGCGACGACGCGGACCCCGACGAGGCCCGCTGGCGCGCCGAAGCCCTTACCCGGGGGATTCCCGAGCCCGATCCGGAGCCGCTGGTCGTGGACGGGACGGGCCTGCGCCTTTGCTGGCGCGCGCATTACGTGGCTTCGATGCTGGGCGAGCCCGCGCCCGCGCTTCGCGGCGCGATCGTCGGCCTCGGGTTCGAGGTCGTCGCGTTCGCCTCGCACGAGCGATGGGACGACGCCTTCCTCACCCTCGCCCGGGCGCTGGGGAGGGCGCCGTGAGCACGTCCCCGTACAGTCCCGGCAGCCTCGTCACCGCGAGGGGCCGCGAGTGGATCGTCCTCTCGGGCAGCGACGACGAGTTCCTCCGCCTCCGCCCGGTGGCGGGCTCCGAGGAGGACGAGTGCCACCTCCACGTCGGGCTGGAGCTGGAGCCGGTCCGCGACGCCCGCTTCCCGCTCCCTGCGCCCGAGCCCCGCGCTAGCCATGACGCCGCCCTCCTGCTAAGGGACGCGCTGCTGCTCTCGCTTCGCCGCGGGGCGGGCCCCTTCCGCAGCTTCGGGCAGATCGCCGTCGAGCCCCGGGCCTACCAGCTCGTCCCCCTGCTCATGGCCCTGAAGCTGGACCCCGTGCGCCTGCTCGTTGCCGACGACGTGGGCGTCGGCAAGACCATCGAGGCGGCGCTCATCGCCCGCGAGTACCTGGACCGGGGCGAGGTCGCGCGCACCGCCGTCCTCTGCCCGCCCCACCTCGTGGACCAGTGGACGGCGGAGCTGCGCTCCCGCTTCCACATCCGCGCCACGGCCGTCACCGCGGCCAGCGCCGGCCGCCTGGAGCGCGAGCTTCGGCCGAGCGAGAGTATCTTCGACGCCCACCCGCACACCGTCGTCAGCCTCGACTACATCAAGAGCGACCGCCGGCGGGACAGCTTCCTGCACCACTGCCCCGAGTTCGTGATCGTGGACGAGGCGCACACCTGCGCCTCGACGACCTCGGGCCGCCACCAGCGGTACGACCTGCTCCGCGGCCTCTGCGCCGACGAGGGCCGCCACCTGGTCCTGCTGACCGCGACGCCCCACAGCGGCGACGACGCGGCGTACTACCGCCTCCTCGACCTCCTCGACCCGGAGTTCGGTCGCCTGGGCGAGCTCCAGGACGAGGAACGCAAGAAGGTCCGCGAGCGCCTCGGCGCCCACTTCGTCCAGCGCCGCCGACCCGACATCGAGGAGTGGCAGGACGGCACCCGCATCTTCCCCCGGCGCGAGACGAAGGAGATCACCTACCAGCTCACTGGCGAGTGGGACGCCTTCATCCGCGCCGTGCTCGACTACTGCGCAAGCGTGGTCCAGTCGGCCGAGGGGGACGAGCGGCGGCAGCGGCTCAACTTCTGGGGCACCCTCGCGCTCCTCCGCTGTGCGTCGTCCAGCCCGGCGGCGGCGGTCCTGGCGCTGGGGACCCGGGCGGGGCTGGAAGTCGAGGACCGCGAGGGCTTGCTCGACCAGCTCTTCGACGGGGAGCCCGACGCGCTCGCCCAGGACGACCTGGAGCCCGAAGCCGGGATCGCCGATCCCGAGCTGGCCGGACTGGTCGAACGGGCCCGGCGTCTCGCGGGCGCCAAGGGGGACCCGAAGCTCAAGAAGCTCACCGACCACGTCGTCGAGCTGACCCAGGACGGCTTCAACCCCGTCGTCTTCTGCCGGTACATCGCCACCGCCCACTACCTGCACCGGCACCTGACCGCCGCGCTGGAGGGGGTGCGGGTGGCGCTGGTGACCGGCGAGGACCCCGCCGAGCTCCGCAAGGAGGCGGTGGAGTCCCTGGCCGGTGAGGACCGCTGTGTCCTCGTGGCGACGGACTGCCTCAGCGAGGGCGTGAACCTCCAGGAGACCTTCGACGCCGTCGTCCACTACGACCTGTCCTGGAACCCGACCCGCCACGAGCAGCGGGAGGGCCGGGTGGACCGCTTCGGCCAGTCGAGCCCCGTGGTGCGGGCGACGCTGCTCTACGGCGCCAACAACCCCGTGGACGGCGCCGTCCTTCACGTCATCCTGCGCAAGGCGGAGGCGATCCGCCGCGAGCTGGGAGTCCCGGTCCCCCTGCCGGACTCCGGCCACGCGCTCTCCCAGGCCCTGATGAAGGCGGTGCTCCTCAGGGAGCGCAAGGCGCCGCTCCAGACCTCCTTCGACTTCATGGCGCTCCAGGCCAGCAAGGCTCTCGACTCCGCCTGGAGGGACGCCGCCGAGAAGGCGAAGCAGAACCGGACGATTTTCGCCCAGCGACGTCTCCGCCCGGCGGACGTCCTGCCCGAGTGGCACCGAACGCTGGCCGCCATCGGTGGCCAGGACGATGTCCATCGTTTCGTGGACCGCGCGCTGGCACGACTCGGCTCGGCGCTGGAGCCGATGAAGAAGGGCTGGAAGGCCCCGCTCGGGCCCCTCCCGGCCGAGCTGAGGGAGCGCCTGGAGCACGCGGGCCTGCAGGGTACGCTGTCCCTCGACTTCGCCCATCCCCCTCGGGGACGCTGTCGGACGGTCAACCGCAGCCACCCCCTCGTGTCGGTGCTCGCCGAGTCGCTCCTCGAACGGACCCTCGCGTCCACCCCCGAGGGCGCGGGGGACCCGTCCGTGCTCGGGCGGGCGGGCTGCTGGGTGACGTCGGCGGTGGCGACGCGCACCACGGTGGCCCTGCTCCGGGTCCGCCACCGACTCACCACGGTCCGCGGACCTCGCCGGACGGACCTCGTGGTGGAAGAGGCGGCGGCCCTGGCCTGGTCCGGCGCCGATCCCGCGGTGACCGCCGAGGGTGAGGAGGCGTTGCGGCTGCTCCTCCTGGCTCCCGAAGGCGATCCTCCTCCCCACGTCCAGGCTCGCGTGATCGATCAGGCGCTGGCCCTGGTCGCCGCGCGGTCCCGAGACCTCGACGCGCTGGCCGAGGGACGGGCGCTCGCCCTGGAGGCAGACCACGCCCGAGTCCGCGAATCGGCCCGCGACCGCGGACGCCACGCCGTGGAGGCGCTGCTCCCGCCGGACGTGATCGGCCTCTACGTCCTTCTGCCGAGGGTCGCCTGATGCCGCCCGCCTCGTCCCGCCGCCCGCGCGCCGCCGCGTCCCCGGGGTTCGACGCCATCACCGTGCAGGGGGCGCTGCTCGCCCCCGAGTGGCTCGCCCGGGTGGCGGACCGGGAGGCCCCCCAGCAGCAGGAGTCCGACTACCGCGTCCCGAAGGGACTGCGCATCCATGACGAGATCGGCCGCGCCTTCCGCATCGCCCAGGCCCACTGGGCGGACTTCGCCGCCGGTCGAGCCCGAGGAGCGGACCCGCGCGCGCTCGCCGAGTCCTTCGTGGTCGGGATGCTCCGCGATGCGCTTGGATTCGCGTCGCTGGTCGGGACGGGGCCGGTCGTGCGGGGCGATCGCGTCTACCCTATCGGCCACGCCGCCCTCGAAGGGCGGGTACCCGTGGTCGTCGCACCCGCGGGAGCGGGCGTGGACGCGCTCGCCAGCGCCTTTGCCGACGCCGGCCGCAGGCGCAGCGCCTTCGGGCTGCTCCAGGAGTTCCTCAACGCCGAGGACGATGCCCTGTGGGGCCTCTGCACGGACGGGCTGCGGCTCCGCATCGCGCGGGACAACAGCAGCCTCACGCGGCCGACGTGGATCGAGGTCGACCTGGAGCGCATCTTCGAGGAGGAGCGGTACGCAGACTTCTCCGCGTTCTGGCTCATCGCGCACGAGACCCGCTTGGGTGCGACCGGCAAGCGTGCCCGGGAGTGCCCGCTGGAAGCCTGGCGGCAGGCGGGACGCCAGGAGGGCACCCGCGCCCGAGATCTCCTGCGACGGGGCGTCGAGGAGGCGCTCCTTGCCCTCGGCACCGGCTTCCTCGCCCACCCGTCCAATGACGCCCTGCGCGAGGCCCTCAGGAGCGGCGCGCTCCGCGACACCGAGTACTTCGGCCAGCTCCTGCGCCTCGTCTACCGGATCATCTTCCTGCTCACCGTGGAGGAGCGAGGGCTCCTGCACCCCGAGGGGACGAAGGAGGCGGCTCGCGCGCTCTACGAAAACGGCTACAGCATGCGCCGCCTGCGGGACCGCTCGGCGCGACGGTCGGCCCACGACCCGTACTCGGACCTGTGGGACGCCACGCGCATCGTCTTCCGCGGGTTGGCGGCCGGGGAGCCGCTCCTCGGGTTGCCGGCCCTCGCGGGCCTGTTCGCGCCCCCGCGGTGCGCCGACCTGGACGCCAGCCGGCTCGACAACCGCTCCCTGCTCCAGGCTCTCTGGCACCTGGGCTGGCTGCGGGGCGGGGCGGGGCTCCAGCGCGTCAACTGGCGCGACCTCGGCGCCGAGGAGCTCGGGAGCGTCTACGAGAGCCTGCTGGAGCTGGTGCCCCGGGTCTCGGTGGAGGCCCAGACCTTCGCCTTCGCCGGGGCGGACGAGAGCAAGGGCAACGCCCGCAAGACCACCGGCAGCTACTACACCCCCGACTCCCTGGTCCAGGTGCTGCTCGACTCGGCGCTGGAGCCGGTGGTGAAGGACACCCTGGCCGCCCACCCCGACGCTCCGGTCGACGCGCTCCTCGGCCTGACCATCGTGGACCCCGCGTGCGGCTCGGGGCACTTCCTGCTGGCGGCGGCCCGGCGCCTGGCCGCCCACGTCGCCCGGTTGCAATCGAGCGGGACGCCCTCGGCGAGCGAGTACCGCCACGCCGTGAGGCAGGTGGTGTCCCGCTGCATCTACGGCGTGGACCTGAACCCCATGGCGGTCGAGCTCTGCAAGGTGGCCCTGTGGATGGAGGCGGTGGAGCCGGGGCTGCCGCTGACGTTCCTGGATGCCCGCATCCGCCACGGAAACGCCCTGCTGGGGACGACGCCGGAGTTGATGGAGAGGGGGATCCCCAACGAGGCGTGGGGCGCGCTGGAGGGGGACGACCGGGACGTGGCCCGGGCGCTGAAGAAGCGGAACAAGGAGGAGGCGAAGGGGCAGACCACGATGGCGTCGCTGTGGGCGAAGCCGGCCGGGAAGGAGCTGGAGGAGGTCCGCCGGGCGATGGAGGACCTGGAGGCGGCGCCGGACGACAGCCTGGATTCCCTATTGGCGAAGGAGGGCCGTTGGGAGGCCCTGCGGTCCTCGCCCGCGTGGCAGCACCAGAAGCGGGTGGCCGACGCCTGGTGCGCGGCATTCGTCTGGCCGAAGCCTGCCCAGGACGCCGTGGCCCGGGAGTGCGCACCGACCAACGCCCTGTGGCGCGCGCTCCGCGATGGCCTGGGCCAGCCGCCGGCGTACACGGCGGCGAAGTTGGGCGAGCTGGCGGAGCAGTACCGTTTCTTCCATTGGCCCCTGGAGTTCCCCACGGTGTTCGCCCGGGGCGGGTTCGACGTGGTGCTGGGGAACCCGCCGTGGGAGCGGGTGAAGCTGCAGGAGGTCGAGTTCTTCGCGTCCCGCGATCCGGAGATCGCCGGCGCGCTGAACGCGGCGGCGCGCAAGAAGATGATCGCCGCGCTCCCAGAGACAAACCGCGTGATGTGGAAGGAGTGGCAGGCCGCGCTGCGCGAGGCCGACGGGCAGACGAGGTTCATCCGCGACTCGCGGCGCTATCCGCTGTGCGGCAAGGGAGATGTCAACACCTACGCACTGTTTGCGGAGCACAACCGCTCCGTATTGCGATCGGGCGGCCGGGCTGGGTTCATCGTGCCGACAGGGATCGCAACGGATGATACGACGAAGGATTTCTTCGACTGCCTGACGTCGCAAAGCCAGCTGAGGTCGCTCTACGACTTCCAGAGCGGTCCTGGCCTGTTCAGCGATGTTGGACACGCTCGCTTCAAGTTCTGCCTCTTGACCATCGGAGACGGGCGCGCGCCAGCAGACCTCTTGTTCTTTGCGCGCAGCGTTTCGGAATTGAGCGACGCCGAACGCCATTTCTCTCTGTCACCTGATGAGCTTTGGGCCGTAAATCCCAACACGCATACGTGTCCAACTTTTCGTAGCCGGCGGGATGCGCTCATTAATCTTGGCATGTATCGCCGCTCTGGCATTCTGGTCCGAGATGGCGGTGCGAGCGCGAATCCTTGGCGGATCATTTTTCGAACGAGGCTCTGGCATATGGCTGAAGACTCTGCCTTCTTCAGAACTTCGCGGGACCTGAAGTCGGACGGGTATCAAGTATCTGCATTCCGCCGCGACCACCACGGGAATGAGGCGATGACTCCGCTCATTGAGGCCAAGATGGTTCACCATTTCGACCACAGGTACGGGGACTTCGCCGACCACCCGGACGAGAGCGAGAATACAAGTCTCCCTGAAGTGCCGCTGCATCGGCTTCTCGATCCCACCTACGTGCCCACTCCCAGGTATTGGGTGCCGCGGGGAGAGGTCGAACGCCGGCTCGAAAGTCTCTGGGAGCGCGGGTGGATGCTTGGATGGAGGGATGTGACCAATGCAACCAATGAGCGCACGGTGATTGCTGCCATCGTCCCGAGGACGGCTGTGGGTCACAAGTTTCCCCTCTTGATGCCAGGACTACAACCAGACCTAACTGCCGCATTGTGTGCGAACCTGTCTTCCATGGCGCTGGACTACGCCGCCCGACAAAAGGTCGGTAGCGCCTCGCTCGCCGTTTTCGTCCTCAAGCAGCTTCCCATTCTTCATCCTGAGACGTACTCGCATCCTACTCCCTGGTTCGATCCCAGCACCGGTGATGCACCCCCCACCATCCTCTCCTTCCTCCTCCCCCGCGTCCTGGAGCTCACCTACACCGCCTGGGACCTCCAGCCCTTCGCCCGGGACGTGGGCTGCGACGGCCCTCCCTTCCGCTGGGACCCCGCCCGCCGCGCCGTGCTCCGCGCCGAGCTGGACGCCGCCTTCTTCCACCTCTACGGCGTCTCCCGGGACGACGCCGCCTACATCCTGGACACCTTCCCTATCGTCCGCCGCCGCGAGCCCGACCAGGCGGGCCGCATCCTCGCCGCCTACGACGCCATGGCAGAGGCCACCCGAACCGGCGTCCCATACCGAACGCCCCTCGCGATCCCCCCCGCCGACCTGCGGGTGACCCACGACGCGCCGAATCCGGAGCTACCAGACTTCGCCTGGCCGGAGCTACCTCCTGCCCCACCGGCGCTCCCAACGGAACATTGGTGGTTCCTCATGGTCTGGGCCCTGATCCTCGCTGCTGGCGGCCGCATGGCTCGGGCGGACGTCGCGCGTGCGTTCGCCCTGCTCGCCCAGCCGATGCTTCTCGCCAGACTCGCGCCTCCGGCGCTGATATCGCGCGTGGAGACCTGGACTTCACGAGTCCCCACCGGGACGATCCCGCCCGGCACGGTTTCACGGACGCTGAGCGCACTTGCCGAGCGGAGCGGTGTTCGCCTGACCACCGACGAGGCTGGCGCTGCGGTCGTCGAGGCCACGCTGCACACGGCGAACGAGGACGACCTGGACCCCTGGCTCCGCTACGAAGCTCGCCTCGCACTCGCCGTCCTTCGCCGATTGGACACGCAGGGTGTGCATGAAGTGGAAGCGGCCATGGCCGCCGAGGATCGGGCGCTACTTGCCATTGGAGGGATCTGACCATGCAACTCCGCCTGCCAGGTATTGATCCTCCATCCCAGGTGAAGGTTGCAGCCGAGAGGCCCGAACCCCTGCTCTGGATCCGGAGGATGAGGATCCTCGATGAGTTGGTCGCAGGAGAGGAGCATGTGGTTCGCGACGTGGCCTTCCGTCGTGGGGTCAACATCATCTGGTCCTCGCCCCGGAAGGCCGGGGACGACAACACCCTGTTCCGCAGCGGATTCGCCGGGCACACCGCCGGGAAGACGACCCTGTGTCGCCTCATCCGCTATGTCCTGGGCGAGCCAACCTTCGCGCCGGAGTCGTCCCGACGCCGGATCCGCCAGGCTTTGCCGACGGGGTGGGTCCTGGGGGAGGTCGAGGTGGCGCAGACGCGGTGGGCCGTCGCCCGCCCACTAGGGATTGGCCCCCATCCGTTTTGTGCTCGGGACTGCGACCTGGACCTGCTCCTGGGCAGGGTGGAGCGTCTCGATCTGCAGCACTTCCTCGACGCCATCGATGCCGCAGTGACTACGCCGCTGCCCGCCAGGGACTACCCGGCACGCGATAGCGCGGTGGGATGGGACCATGTGCTTCCTTGGCTCACGCGGGACCAGGAGTGCCGTTTCGCCGACTTCCTGTACTGGCGCCAGAGCAGCAGCGAGTCGCGATCGCAGGTTCTGACCGAGGACGAGCGCCAGTTCGTCGTTCGCTCAGTTCTCGGCCTCATCGCCGATGCGGAGCGTCAGGAGCAGGAGCGAAACGCCCACCTCGTTGCGAGCAAGGCGGCGGCGACGGCACGGGTACCTCTGGTCGCCCATCAGGCCGACGTGGACCACGATCGCGTCGAACGGATCCTGGGAATCGAGCTGGCCTCGCCGCCTGACGCGCTGTTCGGGCGGCGGGCCCGGCAGGAACTTGAGGCCCGCCAGGCGGACCTCTCAAGGCGCCGCAGTGCGCTCGGCCCTTCCGACCTGCGGCGGGGGCTGCGAGAGGCGCTGGAGGCCGCCATCGCCGCCGAGACCGGAGCACGCCGCGACCTTGAAGAGGTGGAGGAACGGCTTGCCATCGAGCGTGCGGCACTGGCGCTGGACCCGGGTGCGGACGTTGCCAACCAGGCGAGCCTCCTCGCCGCACTCCCTCCGTCTCGCGGCTATTGCAACGTCCCAATCGACCTGGCGAGAGACAGAGGCTGTCCCTTGGCCACGACGCAGCCGCACGAGCTCGACGCGCAACGTCACCGCCGAACGGCCCAGCAGGAGGCGGAAGATCGCCGCGCCGTCGTCGCCAGCCTGTTGGCCCGGGCCGGAGCTTGCAAACGACGGGTAGCCCTTGCAGGTATCACGACGTCCAATGCCCGTCGTGCCTTCCTTGAGGCCACGACGGCTCACGAGGAGCAGCTTGCCAAGCTCGTCGTGGAGCAGGCTACGTTAGACCAGGTTGGGCGGCTCGTCGCCCATGCTGAACATGCCTGGCGGGAGTCCGCGGCGCTTGCCACCCAGATCGCCGGTCTGGACCGAGAGATCAAGGATTCCTACGGCCGGCAGGAGGTCATCAGGAAGCAGACGAGCCATGCCCTCGGGCGCTTCTCCAGCCGCTTCGACTACGTCGTCAGGGCCCTTGTCGGCGATGACGTGACCGCCAAGGTGGAGGCGTCGGGCCGGTCCATCCGTCTCGTCGTAGACGAGCACGGCGAACGAGACAGCGCCGCCTTCGACACGGTCAAGCTCCTCGCCTTCGACCTTGCCGCCGTGACGGAGAGTGTCGAGGGGCGTGGGTTCCATCCCCGGTTCCTGCTGCATGATGGCCCTCGCGAGGCGGACATGGACCCGGATATCTACGAGCGGCTATTCCTCTACGTCCGACGCCTCGAAGAGTGCTTCAAGGGTGAGCCCAGCTTCCAGTACATCATCACCACGACCACGCCACCGCCCGCCAACCTTCGGATCACGCCATGGCTTCGGCTTGAGCTTCATGGGGCGCCAGCGACTGAGCGGCTCCTGGGAAGGGATCTATAGGAGCCGTGACTCCCTCCCTCCCCACCCTCGTCGCCAGCGGCGAGAACGCCACCTTGGAGTTCAAGCGATCCACCGGCGAGCTGCGCGAGGCGCTCCAGACCCTCTGCGCTTTTGCCAACGGCGCCGGGGGACGGGTGCTGATCGGCGTCCGCCCTGGCGGCGAGGTCGTGGGCCAGCAGGTCAGCGAGCAGACCTTCCTCGAGATCGCCGACGCCCGCGAGAAGTTCGAGCCGCCGCTCCTCTTCGAGGTCGAGCGCGTGGACCTCGGGGGCGGCAAGGCCGTGCTGGTCCTGCGCGTCGACGGCCAGAGCGACTCCGTGCCGTTCACCTTTGACGGCCGGGCGTACGAGCGGGTGGAGAACACCACCCGGCGCATGAGTCAGGAGGGGTACGAGGCGCTCCTCGCCGACCGGGCCCACGGCCGCCGCCGCTGGGAGAACCAGGTGGCCGAGGAGGTCACGCTCAAGGACGTCGACCGCGACGAGGTGCTGCGGATCGTCGAGGCCGCCCGGTCCACGGGCCGTCTCGTTGGGCCAGTGGGGCGCAGCCTGCCGGATCTGCTGGACCGGCTGGGTGTCCGGCGGCGGGGGAAGGTCCTCCGGGCGGCGGTGGTGCTCTTCGGCAGGAGGTTCCTCCCCGACTATCCCCAGTGCGAGCTGCGGCTGGCTCGCTTCCGCGGCACCGACAAGACAGAGTTCCTGGACCAGCGCCACGTTCGCGCCCCGGCCTTCAAGCTCCTGGAGGAGGCCGAGCTGTTCTGCCAGAGGCACTTCCCGCTCCCGGGTCGCATCGAGCCGGGGAGGCTCCAGCGCGTCGACCGCCCCCTGCTGCCGCCCGACGCCATGCGCGAGATCCTGGTCAACGCCCTCATCCACCGGGACTACGCCATTGCCGGTGGGGCGGTGTCGCTGGCGATCTTCGACGACCGGGTGGAGGTGTGGAGCGCCGGGCGATTCCCCAATGGGATCACCCCATCGGTGCTGACGGGGGCCCACCCCTCGGTGCAGCGGAACCCCATCATCGCCGAGGTCTTCCACCGGGCGGGGCTCATCGAGAAGTGGGGACGGGGCACCAACCGCGTCGTGGAGATGTGCCGCGCGGCCGGAGTGAAGCCCCCCGAGTTCGCGGAAATCGCCGGGGCGGCGGTGGTCACCTTCCGGGTACGGGTGGCCGCCGAGGGAGGGACGGCGGGGCTGGGGGTAGAGTCGCGGCCAGAGTCGCGGCCAGAGTCGCAGCCAGAGTCGCAGCCAGAGTCGCGGCCAGAGTCGGACGCCGGATCGATGGAATCGCGGCTTCGGGAGGCCCTGCGGTCGGGGCCGCTGTCCCGCGCGGAGCTGGCCCGAGCCCTCGGACAGCGGACCGTGTCGGGTCAGCTCAAGGTGGTCCTGCGGGCCCTGATGCTCCGCGGAATCGTCGCCTACACCGTCCCCGAGAAGCCGGGGAGCCGACTCCAGAAGTACCGCCTCGTGGACCCGGGGGCCGGGTAGATGCCCCTCTCCGCCCCCGTCCGGGCCCGCCTCGCCAAAGCCGCCGACGACAACGGGTTCGACCTGCCCGGGCTGCCTCAAGGCGACTGGCTGGCCTTTGCCAGCAGCCACGCCCCCGTCCGGATCTGGCTCACCGCCGTCAACGACGGGCTGCTGCTCGCCGGGATCTCCCAACCCCAGGTACTGCGCGCCCTCGCGGACCACGGGGTGCCGTTCACCAGCCCCCTCCCCCCTGGCGCATGCGGGGCCCGCGGCGTCACCCACTTCGAGCACCTTCATCGGATGCTGCGGCGTGCGTTCTTCCTCTCGCGGACGCTGCCCGACGAGCTGTGGAAGCGCTTCGAGGGCCGCACCGCCGCCCTTCCGCGCACCACCGAGGCCGAGCGATGGGTCATCCAGCGCGTCGGCCAGGACATCTTCCGCGAGGGGCTGCTCGACTATTGGGACCGCCGCTGCGCCATGACCGGCCTCGCCGTCCCGGACCTCCTGCGCGCCAGCCACATCAAGCCCTGGGCCGACTGCGAGCGCGACGAGGAGCGCCTAGACGTCTGGAACGGCCTCCTCCTCGCCCCCCACCTGGACGCCGCCTTCGACGGCGGCTGGATCACCGTCGCCGACGACGGCGAGGTGCTCGTGGCCCCGGCCCTCGGCCGCGACGACCGCCGCCAGCTCGGGCTCGACGTCTCGTTGCGGGTGGAGCGGCTCGCGGACGGGCACCGGAAGTACCTGCCATGGCACCGGGAGCGGTGGCGGGGAAGGTGATGGCCCTCGGCGAAGAGGACCGTCCGCCGCCCGGGAACGATACCGGTGCAAGAGCTTCCGCGCGCGGCCGCCGTCGCGCGGAAGCGTGGAAGCCGCGGAAGCGCATCCCCTCGCCGCGGAAGCGCGGAAGTGCTATGATGGCGCCAGACTGACGGGACAAACGATGCCCTCACCCAGCCTGGTCCGCGTCGCCCTCTACACCCGCGTCTCCACCGACCTTCAGGCGATGGCCGACGAAGGCTCCCTCCAGACCCAGGAGGCCCGGCTACGCGCCGCGGTGACGGCGCGGGGGCCCGGGCACGAGGTCGTCGCCGTCTTCAAGGAGGAGGGGGCGTCGGGCAAGAACCTGGACCGCCCTGCGCTCCGCAAGCTCCTGGCGGCGGTCGAGGCGGGGATGGTCGACCTGACCATGGTCACCCGGCTGGACCGGCTGTCGCGCTCGCTGCTGGACTTCTTCGAGCTGCACAAGCTGTTCGAGCGCAAGGGTGTCCAGTTCTACTCGCTGAACGAATCCTTCGACACCTCGACCGCCGTGGGCCGGGCGATGCTCAAGCTGGTCCTGGTGTTCGCGGAGCTGGAGAGGGAGCAGACGGCCGAGCGTACCAAGGTCGCCATGCTCGCCCGGGCGGAGCGGGGGATCTGGAACGGCGGGCATCCCATCCTCGGCTACGAGTCCGACGGCGCCGGCCACCTGCGGGTCCTGGAGTCCGAGGCGGCCATCGTGCGGGCGGCGTTCGAGAAGATGCTGGAGTTCCGGTCGTCCCGGGAGGTCGCCAAGTGGCTCAACTCCCAGGGCTACCGGCAGAAGCGGTACGCCTCCCGGCGGCGCGGCGACAAGGGCGAGCGGACCTTCAGCCCGCCCGTCGTGGTCCACATGCTCCAGGACCGCCGCTACCTGGGCGAGGTCCGGCACGCCGGCCAGTTCTTCCCCGGCCGCCACGACGCCATCGTCGACTCCGTCACCTTCGAGCGGGTCCAGCAGACCCTCGACGGCAACCGCCAGGGCCAGAAGGCGCTGGCCCCCGCCGCCGAGCATCACTTCCTGCTGACGGGGATGCTGACCTGCGGCTCCTGCGGCTACGCCCTGACCACCGCCAGCGCCAAGGGCCACAAGGGGGTGCGGTACCCCTACTACCGGTGCGTGTCCACGACCAAGCAGGTGGACGTGCCCTGCGCGGTCCGCATCCTGGCGGCGGACAAGCTGGAGGGGGCGGTCCTGGCGGTGGTGCGGGAGGTGGCCCGCCGCCCGGAGATGCTCGCCGAGGCCGCCGCCGAGGCCGAGCGCATCATCCGCGAGGAGCTGGAGCCGGGGCGCCAGCGGCTGGACGGACTACGCGCAGAGCTGGCGGGTGTCCGGCAGGAAACCGAGCGCCTCTTCAACGCCGTAATCGCCAGCGGCCTCGGCGACCTGGGCCATGCCAAGGATCGACTGCGTGCCCTCGACGAGCGCCGCCAGCAGCTCGAAGCCGCCATCGCCGCCGAGGAGGGGCGCCTCTCGGTCTCCGAGGAGCATCACCTCGACGTGGACCTGGTGGCGCAGGCGCTGAGGGACTTCGACAGCGCCTACGAGCACCTGCTCAGCGACAATTACACCTCCCCACTGACGACAACTACACCTCCCCATGGTGACGGGTTGCTGAGGGGCGTCGAGACTGCCGCCGGCTCGCGGGTCGCGGGCCAGGAGGTCTCGACGGGTGCGGACGACGGACCAGCAGGTGAGGAGGCTGATGGAGGCGATGAGCCGACACGGGAAGGTGGGTCGTGCGGCCATGGTGTCCGCGATGGACCGGAAGACGGCGCGGAAGTACATCGAGGCGGGGAGGTTGCCGTCGGAGCTGGAGAAACCGCGGACCTGGAGGACGCGAGCGGACCCGTTCGAGGCGGAGTGGCCGGCGCTGGTGGCGCGGTTGACGGCGGCGCCGACGCTGGAGGCGAAGACCCTGTTCGAGGAGCTGCTGGCGGAGCACCCGGACGCGTACCACCCGGGGCAGCTCCGGACGCTCCAGCGCCGGATCCGGGAGTGGCGGGCGCGGTCGGGTCCGGAGAAGGAGGTGTTCTTCCCCCAGCTCCACCGGCCCGGCGAGGCGCTTCAGACGGACTTCACGGATGGGGCGGAGCTCGAGGTCACGGTCGGTGGCGATCCGTTCGCCCACCTGCTGTGTCATGTGGTGCTGCCGTACTCGAACT
>JAKLKC010000082.1 GCA_023150875.1 Myxococcota bacterium
CCTCCACTTCGCCGAGCTCCGGGACTCCCTGCTCGGCCTCGGGTGCGAGGTCCGCGCCCTCCAGCTCCCCCAGCGCGAAACCCCTCCCCTTCCCGGCGCCCGTCTGCTGGCGTCCTTCGCGGACCCCCGCCCGGCGCTGCGGCTGCGCCGCGAGGCCCGGGCGTTCCGGGCCGACGTCGTCCACGTCCACGGCCTCAGGGGGCCGGGAGCCCTCGCCCCCGCCGCGGCCCGGGCGGCGGGGGCGGCGCCCTTCCTGACCGCCCACGACGCCTTCGCCGCCTGCCAGCGCGTCCACCTGACGAGGGGGGACGGACGGCCCTGCCCCGGTCCCGGGGCGGGCTGGCGCTGCGGCGCGTGCGCGGGCCCCTCGTCCGCGGCTGCCCCGGCGTTCGTCGCCCGCACCGCCGCCCTGCGCGCCGCCGCCGCCGCCTTCGCCCGGGTGGTGGCCCCCTCCCCCGCCGCGGCGGAGGCGCTGCGGGGGGCGGGGCTGGGAGGGGCGCGGATCGAGGTCGTGCCCCCGGGGGTGCGGGCGCCCGCGGCCGACCCCCGCGCCGGCCCCCCTCGGGGGGCCTCGACCCCGCCTCTCCCCCGGGTGCTCTACCTCGGGGACCTCCGCCACGAGAAGGGACCGGACCTGCTGCTGGAGGCCCTCCGCCCGCCCGGCGCCCCGGCGGTGCGGGTGGACCTGCGGGGTGGGACCGGGGCCGACCCCGAATCGGCGGGGCTCGCGTACCGCGACCGCCTCTCCCGCGCGGCCCGGCAGGCCGGCGCCACCCTCCACGGCCCCTACGGGCAGGCGGACCTGGACGAGATCCTGACGGGCGCCGCGGCGGTGGTGGTCCCCTCCCGGATCCCCGAGACGTGGGGGCGCACCGCGGCGGAGGCCCTGATCCGGGGAGTGCCGGTGGTGGCGGCGGCGGCGGGTGGCCTTCGGGACCAGGTCCAGGAGGGGGTGAACGGCGCGCTCTTCCCACCCGGGGACTCCCGTGGGCTTCGGGAAGCTCTCCTCCGGGTGCTCTCCGGGGCCCTCGCCCCGGCCCACGCCTGGCCCGCGGTCCCCACCTGCGACGACGCGGCGCGCCTGCTCCTGGACCTGTACGTCCGGGCGCGCGAGGATCCCACCGTCCCACCCAGGACCTGAAGGTGTCCCCCCCTCTGCCCACCATCGCCGTCGCCGTGCCCTGCCTGGACGAGGAGGCGGCCCTCCCCGGTCTCGCCTCGTCCATCCGGGCGCTGGATCCGCCCCCGGAGGCCATCCTGATCGTCGATGACGGGTCCCGGGACGGCACCGCCGGGGCCGCGCGCGGGGCGGGGCTGCGGGTCCTCTCCCACCCTCGGAACCGGGGGCTCGCCGCCGCCCGCAACACCGCCTGGAGGGCCGCGGACACCGACGTCGTGGCCTACCTGGACGCCGACGTGCGGCCCCCGCCGGACTGGATCGGGCGGATCCGGGCCGGGCTCGCGGACCCGGATGTGGCGGGGCTCGGCGGATGGAACCGCGAGGGCCCCCCCCGGAGCGCGGCGGACCGGTTCCGGGCCCGCCACTGGCCCCAGTGGGGCGGCCCCACCGCCACCGGAGCGGCCCCCTGGCTGGTGGGGGCCTGCGCCGCCTATCGCAGGAGCGCCCTCGAGGCCGTCTCGGGCTTCGACGAGCGGTTCCGGAGCCACGGCGAGGACGTGGAGATCGGCCTCCGGCTGAACGCACGGGGGTTCCGGCTGGCGTACGACCCCGACCTGACGGTGTCCCACGCGCGCCACGACGGCCCGGGCTCCCTGGCCCGCATGTGCTACCTGCACTGCCTCTGGGGAGGGAGGGCCAGCCGCCTCCACGGCTCCCCCGTCCTCCCCCTCGCCCTGGGAGTCCTCCGCAAGGGGGCCCGCGCCCCCGCGGGCTTGCTCCTGCGCCACCTGGACCCCGCCGCCGCCGCCGTGGCCTCCCTGGGCTGCGCCTCGGGCCTTGTGGGGTACGCCGTCGCCGCCCTCGCGCGCTTCCCGCCTCCGGACGATGGCGTCTCGTGAGGGGGCCGTGAACTCCGGTACGCGATCCTCCGTAGCCCGCGAACGGAAGTTCGCGCCCGGGGTGGACTTCGGCGCCGGGCCCGACTTATTGTACGCAGTACACTGACGGGTGTCAGCGAGCATGAGGCCGCGGGCACGACGTCGCCGCCCCGCCGGGGGGCGAACCATCGAGGGCGCAGGGGGCGCCGCGGGCGGCGGATCGCCGCCGGGGTGGGCGAGATGATCCGATCACGGGAACGGACCGCGGGATCGCCCCGGGCCTTCCGGGGCTCGCGAGTCGCCGTCCTGGCGCTGGGGCTCCTGGGGGTCCCGGGCGCGGCGCGGGCCGAAGGCCCCGGCACTCCCGAGGTCACCGTCCGCAGGGACGGCACCGTGGAGGCTACGGTCACCGTCCCCGCCACCGAGGCCGCGGTGAGGCGCATCATCGAGGATCCCGTCGCGAGCAACCGGCTCACCGACGCCGTCCTCTCCGTCGAGGTCGAAGACCGGGGCCGATGCAAGCGGGTCGCGACGAAGGCGAGGGGGTTCCTGAGGCCCCTCACCTACATCACCCTGCGATGCCCCACCGTGTCGGGGGTGAAGGAGTCGCTCATGGAGAGCGGCGACTTCTCGCTGTACGAATCGGAGTGGCAGCTTACCCCCCGGGCGTCCGGCACCGAGATCACCTACCGGATCCGCCTCCAGGTCTCGATCCCCGCTCCCCGGAGCCTGGTCAACCTGAACGTCCAGCGCTCCGTCCGCGAGGCCCTGGTCGCCCTCCAGCTCTCCGTCACCCGCTGACGAGGTTCTCGCCCCGGAACGGCGCGCTCCGTCCCCTTCGCCACTACAATGGCGGCGGGTGCGCGGACGCCGTCGGGGCGCCGGGCCCCGGCCCCCGGGGACGGCGCCTCCCCGCGACGCGGCTCCGGAACGGCGTCAGGGGAGCGGACGTGCGGCTGGAGTCCTTCGTCGGGCTGGTGGGTCTGCTGATCCTCACCTGGCTGTGCTTCCAGGTCCTGCTGCCGTTCCTGGCGCCCCTGGTGTGGGCCATCGCCATCGTCACCGCCCTCCACCGCCCCTACCGCCGCCACCTCCTCCCCCGCACCAAGGGCCGCCAGAGCCTCGCCGCCGGGCTGGCGGTGATCGTCGTCAGCGTGGCCATCGTCCTGCCCATCTCGCTGCTCGCCCTGGTGCTCTTCGGCGAGATCGGGAGCTGGTACGACGCCGTCCGGGACCGCATCGCCGCCGGGGAGTTCGATCCCGTGGGGGACGTCCAGCGCCACCCCCTCTACGTGGCGGTGTCCAGCCGGATCTCGGCGCTGCTGGAGCGCGCGGGCGTGGAGATCGACCTGCGCCGGACGCTGCTCGGGCTCGCCGACGCCGCGAGGGGAGTGACCGGAAACCTGCTGCGGGGCGTCGCGGCGGGCACGGGGGGGCTGCTCGTCGACTTCGGCCTCATGCTCATCGCCCTCTTCTTCCTGTTCCGGGACGGCGAGCACCTGGCGGTCTGGCTCCAGCGCCTGAGCCCCCTCGGGGTCGACACCGACCGCATGATCTTCGAGCGGTTCGTGGACGTGACCGCGGCGACGCTGATCGGCACCCTGGCCACCGGCGCCTCCCAGGGGGTGGTGGGCGGACTCCTCCTGCTGGTGCTGGGGGTCCCGAACGCCTTGCTGTGGGGCGCCACCATGGCCCTCACCTCCTTCGTGCCCGTCCTCGGCGCCGGCCTCGTCTGGGTGCCGGCTGCCCTGTGGCTCCTGGTGCAGGGGGAGGTGGTGCGGGGGCTGGTGCTGGTGGGCGGGGGGGTGTTCCTGATCGGCATGGTGGACAACGTGGTCAAGCCGGTGGTCATGGGCCCCCGGGCCGGTCTCCACCCCGGCCTCGTGCTGTTCGCGGTGTTCGGGGGGCTCTCGATCTACGGCCTGACCGGGCTGGTGCTGGGGCCGATGCTGTTCGCGCTCCTGCTGACCTTCGCCCAGATCTACCGGGAGCGGTACGCCGACCAGCTCCGCCGGGTGCCCGAACCGCCGCCGGGAGCCTCTCCGTGAGCGGCGGCCGGGGGAGGGACTCGTGTTCTTCCTGATCCCGGTCTTCCACGACCAGGCGCTCCTGAGGCGCTGGCCCTGGGTGTCGACGGTGCTGCTCGCCCTGACGGTGGCAGCGTCATTCGTCGCGGGACGGGCCGAGGAGGCGGCCCGGGATCGGATGGCCCTCGCGGCCAACGAGGCGGTGGAGTTCTGGCTGGAGCACCCCGGGCTGGACGGATCCGAGCTCCTGCCCCTGCTCCCTCCGGCGCTGGCCCTCCAGCTCCAGCACGTCGGAGGCGATACCCCTTCGGGGCCGGCCGGCGTGCTCCGGGACCTCGCTCCCGGCCCCCTCGCCCTCTCCCCGGCGGCACCCCCGACGCCGGAGCAGCAGGCGCGGCTGGACGGGCTGGTGGCCGAAGCCCGCGCCGCCGCCGACGACCGCCCCTTCGCCCGGTTCGGCTTCGTCGCCGCCGCGCCGGCGCCGGGATCCTGGCTCACATACGCCTTCCTTCACTCGGGGATCTTCCACCTCCTCGGCAACATGCTGCTCTTCTGGCTGGCCTCCACCGCCATCGAGGACCGCTGGGGCCGGCCCGCGACGGCCTCGTTCTACGGGGCGGCGGCGGCGGTGTCCGCCCTCGGCTTCCAGTGGGTCCGCCCGCAGGAGACGTCGCCCCTGGTGGGGGCCAGTGGCGCGGTGGCGGCGCTGATGGGGGTCTTCCTGGTGCGCTTCCTCCATGCCAGGGTCCGTTTCCTCTACGCCTACATGATCACGCTGCGCCCGAAGTGGGGCGCCTTCTACGCCCCCGCCTGGCTCGTCCTCCCCCTCTGGCTCGCCTGGCAGGTCCTGGAGTGGGTGCTCGTGCCCGCCGGCCTGCGATCGGTGGCCGTGGAGAGCCACGTCGCCGGCTTCGCCTTCGGGGTCGCGGTGGCGGGACTGGTCCGGCTGGCGAGGCTGGAGGAGCGGTGGCTGGACCCGGGCAGGGACAGGGTGGTCTCCCGGGGTGCTCGAGACGCCCGGCCCCGGCTCAGGGCGGCCGAGGCCCGGCTGGAGGACCGCCCGGGGGACCTGGAGGCCCGGGCCGAGGCCGCCCACGCCGCCCTGGACGCCGGGGAGCAGCGCGTCGCCGCCCGCCACGCCCGGACCCTCGTGGTCTCCCTGATCCGGGCGGGGCGCGTGGACGACGCGGTGGACGCCTGGACCGGGATCCTCCGGCCGGTGGGCGAGCCTGACCTCCCCGCGGGCCCCCTGCGGGCCGTCGCCTCGCGCCTGGAGGTCCGGGGGGACGCCGAGGCCGCCGCGTTCGCCTGGCGGCGATTCGGGGAGGCCCACCGCGACGATCCCGGGATCGCCGATGCCCGCCTGCGCCTCGGCCTGCTGCTCGAGGCCCGCCCCGATTCCCGTGCGGAAGCGAAGGGCCTGTGCCAGGAGGCACTGGACCTGGCCCGGGCCGCGCGGCAGGCCGACGTCATCCGGAGCGCCGAGGCGGCGCTGGCGCGCCTGGGCGGCGAGGGATCCCCGCCGCCCCCGACCGGATCGGGGGATCCTCCCCCCACGGCTCCCCCCCGATCCGATCCCCCGGCGGTACGGCTCTCGAGCTCCTTCCCCCAGGGTCGCGCCGACGACCTGCAACGCAACGTGGGGGAGTGGATGAAGGCCGTCGGCGCGGGCGGACCCCAGCCGCCCTGGGCCGTGGAGCGCGCATCGCGGCCGCCGGACGCGGACGGAGGGGCTCCCGAGGCCCGCGCCCCCACGGCCGTGAACGCGGCGCCGCCCGGCGTCCCGGACTGGACCGTGGCCGCGGTCCCCCCGGCCCCTCCGGTGGCTCCTCCGCCCCCGACGTCCCCCGAGGCGTGGCTGTCCGCGGCCTTCGACAGCGCCCCGGGCGCCGGCGGTGGGCTCGGCGGCGACGCGCCCTTCGGGGTCGAGGACCGGGCGGCGTGGCTCGAGCCCGCCGGGGCCGGAGGCGGCGGGGCGGGCGTCGTCCCACGGTCCGGTCCCCCCGTGCCGGTCCCGGCGCTCCCGAGGCGATCCCTCGCGGTCCGCCCGGTCCACACGGTGGACGTCGCCCCGGGCCGGGTGCGTGTCCGCGACTCCCTGGGCCAGGAGGAGTGGATCCGAGCCGGCGAGGCGGTGGCCATCGCTTGCGGCCTCGTCCGGAGTCCGGGTGGCCGGGAGGGCGAGTGGATCTGCGACGTGGTCGTCGCCCTGGACGACCGGGAGGGCCGGGGATCGGTGCGGACGGTGCGCCTGTCGGCGGCCCGGACCCCGTTCCACGAGCTGTTCGGGCGGATCGCGCCCAACGACGCCGCGAATTTCCGGCGCTTGATGGACCAGCTCCGCTCCCTGGCGCCCCGGGACGGCTGGATCCCCCCGGAGGCGGGGCGCTTCGGCGGCTCCGTCCCGGAGTTCGCCGGCTTGGGGGAGTACGAGGCGGCGATCCTGGCCGGGCTCCCCGCCCATTCCTGAGGCCCCTCGTTCCCCGTCAGCGCTCCAGCTTGCCGAGGCGCTGGCGACGCTCGGCGAGCACGTTGCAGAACAGGGCGCCCTGCTCCTTGGCGTCATCCAGGGCTCGGTGGGTGTGGTCGAGCCCCGGGTCGAACCACCTCTTCGCCATGTTCCTCTTCGAGACCTCGTGGAACGGCTCGTCCATCAGGGCGGCGAGGTAGCTCTTGATGTCGAGGGCGCCGAGGCCGAAGGGGGACCGGCCCACGAAGCGCACCATGTACCAGTGGACCCAGAGGTAGTCCCACGCGGGGTAGACCAGGAGCACGGGCTTGCCCCCCAGCCCCTTCACCCACCCGCCGAAGCGCCCCATGGCCTCGGCGGGGTCGACGGGGTCCTTCCGCGCCGCCGCGTAGGCGTCGGGGAAGCCCTTCCACCACGCCATCGTGGCCTCGTCGGGAGCCGCGCCGGGGAGGGTGTGGAGGTTCACTTCGAAGGTGGAGACCAACTCCTTCTCTGCGGTGAAGGCGGCGGCGCCCAGGCTGAGCATGGAGTGGGGCCCCGGGATGGGACCGTCGGCCTCGACGTCGGTGCTGACGAATACCTCGCGCATCGCGCCTCCCGGGGCGGGGACGGTCCCGCGCCCGGCGCGAAACTAGCCGGAGCGGACGGGGCCGACAAGCCACGATCCGGGCTTCCGCCGCCCCACCGGACTACAATGCCCGGGCGCCGGGACCGGGGTTCACGCCGTTCTCCGGCCGCCCCGCACTCATGGAGACCGAACCCGTGGCCACCGACGAAGTGAAGATCCTCGCCGACGGACCGATCCTCGAGGTCGTCCTGGACCGGCCCCGACGCAAGAACGCCCTGTCCGTGGCGATGTACGCCGCCGTCGCCGACGCCCTGGAGCACGCTGGCCGCGAGCCCCAGGTGCGCGCGGTCCTGCTCCGGGGAGAGGGGGGCGTGTTCACCTCCGGCAACGACCTCACCGACTTCCTCCAGTCGCCCCCGACCGGGGCGGACAGCCCGGTGTTCCGGTTCCTCCGGGCCCTGCTGGCCTTCGAGAAGCCGCTGGTCGCCGCCGTCGAGGGGCACGCCATCGGGATCGGCACGACCATGCTGCTCCACTGCGACCTCGTGTACGCCGCCGACACCGCCCGCTTCCAGCTCCCCTTCGTGAACCTCGCCCTGGTGCCCGAGGCGGGGGCGAGCTACCTGCTGCCCCGGATGCTGGGCCATGCCCGGGCCGCGGAGCTGCTCCTCTTCGGCGATCCCTTCGATGCCGGGACCGCCCGGGACCTCGGCATCGTCAACGCGGTCTTCCCCTCCGCCGCACTCCTCGGCGAGGTCCGGTCCCGCCTCGCCCGCCTGGCCGAGAAGCCCCCCGCGGCGTTGCGGGAGGCCAAGAAGCTGATGAAGGACCCGTCCCGCGACGCCCTGTCGGCCCACGTGCTGACCGAGGCCGCGGCGTTCATGGGGCGGCTGGCGTCCCCCGAACTCCCGGAGGCGGTGGCGGCCTTCTTCGAGAAGAGGGCGCCGGACTTCAGCCGCTTCTCGTGAGAGGGTGTCTGGCATGGACCCGATCCTCGACGAGCTCACCGCCCTCTTCAAGGCGCGCTACTGCCTGTTCTACCTCCTCTCCCACGAGGAGCGCCGGGTGGAGAAGGGCCTGGCGAAGCTCGCCACCGCCCTGGACCGCCCCCTGAGGGCGTGGACCTGCACGGCGGGTCTCCGGGACGCCTCCACCGCGGACGGCGCGCCGGGCACCGAGGACTTCGCCGCCGCCCTGCGCCAGGTGACGGAAGGCCCCCCCGCCCTGTTCCTGTTCAAGGACGCCCACCCCTACCTGGAGGATCCCGACGTCGTCCGCCGGATCCGGGACATGGAGCCGAAGCTCGCCGAGCAGGGACGGGCCCTCATCTTCCTGTCGCCGGTCCTGGCCCTGCCCAAGGAGCTCGAGAAGGACGTCTCGGTGCTGGACGTGCCCCTGCCCACCCTCGGCGAGGTGGCGCGCCTGCTCGGGGTGCTGGTGAAGGGGCAGCAGATCCCCCTGGACGTGGACCTCTTCGAGAAGTTCGTGAAGGCGTCCCTCGGCCTGACCGAGCAGGAGGTCAAGAAGGTCTACACCCGGATCCTCCTGGGCGGCCACCGCTTCTCGGAGGAGGACCTGGGCGTCCTCATCCAGGAGAAGAAGCGGATCCTCAGGCGCTCCCGCTTCCTGGACTTCCACGAGCACGGGGAGCGCATCGAGGAGGTCGGGGGCCTGGAGCAGCTCAAGGAGTGGCTCCGGGCCCGCAACCAGGGCTTCACCGAGAAGGCGCGCAAGTACGGCCTACCCCAGCCCAAGGGCCTCTTCATCCTGGGGGTCCAGGGCTGCGGCAAGTCCATGACCGCCAAGGCCGTGGCCGATCTCTGGAAGGTGCCCCTCCTGCGCCTGGACGTTGGCGGGCTCCTCCAGGCATCGGGGCCGGCGGAGCAGAACCTGCGGGACGCCGTGCGGATCGCCGAGTCCATGGCCCCGGTCGTCATGTGGATCGACGAGATCGAGAAGGCCTTCGCCGGTTCCGAAGGGGACAACCGCTCCATCACCGCCGCCCGGGCCATGGGGGACTTCCTGACCTGGCTCCAGGAGAAGACCCGCCCCGTCTTCGTCATCGCCACCGCCAACGACGTGTCGTCCCTTCCGCCGGAGCTGCTGCGGAAGGGCCGCTTCGACGAGATCTTCTTCGTCGACCTGCCCAACGTCCACGAGCGGGAGTGCATCCTCCAGATCCACCTCCGCCGCCGCGGCCGGGACCCCCGGGACTTCGACTGCTGGGCGGTCGCCGAGGCCACCGAGCGTTTCTCCGGGGCGGAGATCGAGCAGGCGGTCATCGCGGCGATGTTCAACGCCTTCAGCCACGAACGCGAGGTGACGACCCGGGACGTGATGGCGGTGGTGCGGGAGACCGTGCCCCTGGCGATCACCATGGACGACCGGATCAAGGCCCTGAAGGAGTGGGCCCGCCACCGCACCCGCCCGGCGAGCTGGGACACCCGGCGCATCGACTTCTTCGAGGAGTGGGGGGAGGAGGCCCCCGAGGACCCCGCGGTCGCAGCCCTCGTCACGGGGGGGGCGCGCGCCCCCCGGGCGCCGGCTACGGGCCCTGCCCGTACCGGTCGAGCCACTCGCCGTAGTTGAGGACGGGCTCGTCGAGCATGAGCTGGAGCTCGGCCTGGATCGCCGAGTGTCCGGCGTCGCCGTAGAGGTCCTGCATCTCCTGGGGGTCCGCCTCGGTGTGGAACAGGGCCGAGACGAACGGCATCTGGAGCAGGGTCCAGGCGGTGCCGTCGGGCCGGTTGGTGGTGATCCCGTAGTGCATCCCCCCCGTGGACGTGCCCAGCAGGGAGTAGGCCCGGGTGACGTGGTCGCCGCTCGGGTCCTCGACGAGCCAGCGCAGGGACGCGCCCTCCATGTCGCTGGGGACCTGGACCTCGGAGTAGTCCAGCAGGGTGGGGACGATGTCCACCGTGGAGACCGGCTGGGTGACGACGACGCCGGCGGGGACACCGGGCCCCCAGATGCCCAGGGGCACGTCGATCTGGTCGAAGGTGAGCCCCGCCGAGTGCCCCCAGTGGCCGTGCTCGTTGAACGCCTCGCCGTGGTCGGCGGTGAACGCGAACAGGGTGGTGTCCATCAGCCCCCGGTCCTCGAAGAGCTGCACCAGGGCCGCGAACTGCTCGTCGGTCCTCTCGACCTCCTGGTCGTACAGGGCGAGGGCCGCCTCCAGCAGCTCCTCGTTCCCCGCCTGGACGTGGTCCCCGATCACCGTGCCGTCGTTCAGACGGCAGAAGTCCAACGTCTCGCCCTCCACCTCGTACTGGGTCTCGGTCTTGGGGTCCTGCGGGCAGAAGGGGAAGTGGGGCGCGTACATCTGGACGTGGAGGAAGAACTTCGTCTCCGCGGACGGGACGCGCTCATCCAGGAAGTCCATGACGTGGTCCACCAGGTACTGGTCGACCAGTACGTCGTTGATCTCCAGCCCGTCGAAGCGGTTGTTGTAGTCGTACTGGAACCGCTCCACGATCCCCGCCTGGACGGCGGCGTGGTTGGCGGAAGCCTGGGCGGTGAGGAAGCCCAGGGGCGCGTAAACGTCGGGGGCGATGTCCACCGCGGGGTCGAGGGAGTCCTCGGCCTGGTCGATCATGCCGTGGGTCTGGCCGTGGACCCCGCCGAGGATCGCCGCGGTGCTCGGCGTGGTCCACGGGGCGTTCGACTTGGCCCTCTGGAAGCAGGCGCCCCCCGCCAGCATCGCCTCGACGGTGGGCATCATGCCGGGCCGATCCCCGCACCCGACCCGGTCGCCCCTCAGGGTGTCGATGACCAGCAGGACGACCCCGTTCACCCCCTTGACCGGCGGCGACGTGTCGTCGTCGACCGGCGTCGTGTCGTCGTCGGGCGCGGGGGTGGTGTCGTCGTCGCCGGTGGCGTCGTCGTCGTCCCCGCCGTCCACGATGACGAGGGGATCGCCGTAGGGATCGGAGCAGCCGCCGGCCACCGCGGCGGCGAGGATGAGAGAGGAGACTGCCGTGACGTGTCGCATGTCGGGCTCCGCCCGCGCCGGGCTTGGCGGGCCCCCGGGGGCCCGGCCAGCGGACAGGCTAGATTCCGTCCGGTCGGCCGTCAAGGGATCGGCGCCCCCCCCGGGGCGCTCTGGCCGCGCTCCGGTCCGGCCCTCGCCTACCCGCCCACCATCTCCGAGGCGGCGAGCCAGGCGAACTGCATCGCCGGGAGCATCGTGTGGCTGGACGCGCTGGTGGGGAACACGGAGGCGTCGGCGACGCGCAGGTTCGCGACGCCATGCACCCGCAGGTCCAGGCCCACCACCGAGGTCGCCGGATCCGGACCCATGCGGCAGGTGCCCTGGGGGTGGGCGGAGATCAGCGGCGTCCCCGCGGGGCGGACCTCCATGTGGTCCAGGGCGAGGAGGTCCTCCCCGCGGTGGACGGGGCGCCCGTCGAAGGGAAGCATCACCGCCTCCGCGCCGGCGGCGAGGTAGATCCGGGCGGCCGTCCGCGCCGCCTCCTTCAGGCCGGCGCGCACGGACTCCGTCAGGGGGTACTCGATGCGCGGGCGCCCCCCGCGTCCCGCGGTGACGGTCCCCGCGGGCCGGTCCGGCACCAGGCAGAGGCAGGCGGCCACGTCGCGGAAACGCTTCATGAAGCGGTGGATCTCCTGCCCCGGCAGGGGCACCACCGTCGCCGCCATCCCCGGCGTCGCCGACACCCCCTCAATCCGGAACCCCCCCAGGCCCCCCTCCTCGGTGATCGTCTCCGCGGCGTCGACGTAGGCCGACTGGGGGATCCCCCGGAACATCGCCACCTCGCCCCTGAACAGGGCGGCGACGGGCACCTGGGGTTGTAGCGAGAGGTCCCGCCCGACGCGGGGACCCCCCAGACCCGATGCGGACAGCAGCAGGGGGCTGTGGATGGCGCCGGCCGCCAGCACGAACTCGTCGGCCTCCACCCGGAAGGGGGCGAGGGTCCGGTTGTCGGAGCCGCGGATCACCGATCCCACGGCCGCCCGCACCCGGTCCCCCTCCCACTCCAGCCGCTCCACCCGGGCGTCGGCCTGCACGAGGCAGCGGGACGTCGCCAGGGCCCGGGGGATCCAGGTCAGCGCCACCGACCGCTTGGCGTCGTAGGCGCAGCCGATCAGGCAGAATCCCGAGCCGACGCAGCCGACGCGGTTGTGGACGAAGACGCCTCCCCCGAGGCCGAGGCGCCGCGCCCCCTCCAGGAGGACCTGGTGGTTCCGGTTGACGTCGGCATCGGGGATCCGGTGGGCGCCGAGGGTCGCCGACACCGCCTCCCCCGCCGCCCGCACCCGCTCCGGGGACCACCGATCGACCCCGAAGCGGGTCCGCCAGTGGGCGAGCACGGCGTCGGGGATGGGGACGACGTCCGCCATGTTGACCACGGTGCTGCCCCCGACCACCCGGCCCTGGAGCACCGAGACCCCGCCGTCGGCGGTCATCTGGTTCCCGCCGTCGCGGTAGAGGAGCGGGTACATCTGCTCCTCCCGCTGGGTCATGCGCTCCCTTGGGACGTGGGCGCCCTCCTCCAGCACCAGGACATCGCGCCCGGCCTCGGCCAGCAGGCAGGCCGCCACCCCGCCGCCGGCCCCGGAACCCACCACGCACACGTCGGTCCGGGCGGTGAAGCCCCCGGAGACGGCATCGCCGGACCGGATCACCGCCCCACCTGTGGGCCGTCGTACCCGATCCCCGCCCAGGTCTCGGGGCGGCTGTAGTGGGTGAACAGCGCCGCCTTGCGGATCCCCTGGTGGACCTGCCTCTTCAGCCCCAGCCCGCTGGCCCCCCACGACTCCAGCACCTCGGCCTGACGCTCCGGCGACAGCCGCGAGAACCTCCGGAACGAGAGGGGCCCCGCGCCCCCCAAGTGCTCCAGGACCAGCAGGGCGAGGGAGAGGGCCTCCCGGTCCACGGGATCGGCGCCCGCCATGAAGGAGTCCACGCCGTCGGCGGCGATCCGCGCGTCCTCGTCGCCGGGCAGGAACACGCGGAAGGCGGCCTCCAGGGTGCGCCGGCGGGGACCCAGGGCGGCGCTCCGCACCGGCCCGAGGGGCCAGTGCCCCGCGACCTGGGCGGAGATCCACGCGACCCCCAGCAGGGCCCCGCCACCCAGGAACCGGCGGCGCGTCGGCGAGGGGAGATCGGGCATGGGGTCCAACGAGCGCTCCTTCACGCCGCCAGCGGCGGGCGCCCGGGGTACGCCCGGTGGTACAGGTCGTGCCCGAGCAGCAGCCGGAGCATGGCGTGGTGCGCCTCCTCGTCGGTGTAGTCCGGGTGGCGGGTCCGGATCCCCTCCTTCATGGTCTCCCGGAGCCGCACCGACAGGTCCAGGGCGATCCGCACCCGCTGCTCCGGGCTCATGCGGCGAAAGCACTCGACGTGGGCGGCCCACGCCTTGGGATCGGTATCGCCGGGGATCACGCGTCCAGCATAGCGACCCGCCGCCTCCGAAGCCAGCGGGCGGGTCTGGCCGCCAGATCCCCGTCCTGGCCGACCTGGGGCGGATCCCCGCGGCGCGTCTCCCGGTCCCTTGCGCGTGCCACGGACCCATCCCACCCACCCCACCTCCACCCGGCACGGCCACTGCACCCCACCCACGCCACCGGGCAATCCCCGCCCGCTTCGGCGGCGGGGCCGATTGGAGGACCCATGGGCACCCGACGATGGGGCCGATCTATGCTCTCCGGTCTCGCGCTCGCCGCCCTGGCCGCTCCCGGTGTCGACGCCGCCTCCTGCGGGACCGCGGCGGCCCAGGACGCTCGGGCCGCGTGCTCCATCGAAGACCCGGACTGGCTCGACTTCGCCGCCCGGACGGACCTGGGGGAGATCGCCCTGGCGGAGCTGGCCCTGGAGCGCGCCCGGGACCCGGACGTGGTCGACTACGCCGAGCGCATGATCGAGGATCACTCCGCCCTGTTGGGGGAGACCCGCTCCCTCGCCCGCGCCTGCGACGTCGAACTGCCCGATGCCCCCTCCGCGAAGGCCCGGGAGGCCCGGGACGCCCTGTCCGACCTGGATGGGGAGGAGTTCGACCGCGCCTACATCGACCGCATGGTGGACGACCACGTGGAGGCCGTGCAGCGGACCCTGGCCGCCGCGTTGCTCTCCGAAGACGACCCGGTGCGGGACCGGGCGCGGGCGGAGCTTCCCGTCCTCTGGGAGCACCTGAAGTCGGCGGTGGAACTGAGGGAACGCCTCTCCCAGGAGTAACCCCCGCGGCGGCGCCCCCGGACCGCCCACGCCAGGGCGAGGGCCACGAGGCCCCCGCCCGATCCGGCCGGGGCGCGCCCCGCGGCGTCGCAGCCCGCCTGGGGTGATTCGACGGCCACGGAACAGTCCGGGTCCGCGGCGTCGGCGAGGCGGTCGCAGTCGTCGTCCCACCCGTCCCCGCACTCCTCCTGCGCGCCGGGGTTCACGGCCGCGCGCAGGTCGTCGCAGTCCGGCCCCCCGGGACCGCCGTCGTATCCGTCCCCGTCGAGGTCGGTGTCGTCCGCCGAGTCGCAGTCCTGGTCCACCCCGTCGTAGGGGACCTCGGGGGCGCCCGGGTGGACGTAGGGGTTGTAGTCGTCGCAGTCCTCGGCGTCGCACCCGTACCAGCCGTCCCGGTCCTGGTCGATCCCGTCGTCCACCGCCCCGTCGCAGTCCTGGTCCCGCCCGTCGCAGACCTCCTCCCGGCCCGGCGCCACCCCGGGGTCCCGGTCTTCGCAGTCCCCGCCGCACAGGCTCAGGCCGTCGCCATCGGCGTCCGCCTCCTCGTCGGTGGACGGGTCGCAGTCGTTGTCCCTGCCGTCGCAGGACTCCGGGGCGTCGGGCCAGACCGTGGCCGCGCCGTCGTCGCAGTCCCCGTCGCACTCCCGAAACCCGTCCCCGTCGTCGTCCACCTCCAGGTGCGGATCGCCCCCGCAGTCCTGGTCCACCCCGTCGCAGGCGTCGTCCACCGCGGCGGGATGCACCTCGGCGTCCCCGTCGTCGCAGTCTCCGCACTCCAGGAACCCGTCACCGTCCCCGTCGACCTCGTAGTCCGCCAACCGCCCGTCGCAGTCGTTGTCCAGGCCGTCACACCGCTCGGGGGCCCCGGCGTGGGTCGTCCCGTCCCCGTCGTCGCAGTCCCCCTCGCAGGTGGAGACGCCGTCCAGGTCCAGGTCGAAGTCCTCGTCCACGTCCCCGTCGCAGTCCTGGTCGATCCCGTCGCACGCCTCGGGCACCTCGGGGCCCAGGGAGGGATCCCGGTCGTCGCAGTCCCCCTGGCACACGCTGGCCCCGTCCTCGTCCTCGTCCCCGTCGTTGTCCACCACGCCGTCGCAGTCGTTGTCCAGGCCGTCGCACGCCTCGGGGAGGCCCGGTCCCACCGCCGCCTCCTCGTCGTCGCAGTCGCCGCCGCACACCGCGGCGCCGTCCCCGTCCTGGTCCTCGTCCACGGCCCCGTCGCAGTCGTTGTCCACGCCGTCGCACACCTCCACCCCGGGGGTGCAGCCGCACCCCGTCGCGGCCCACCCGTAGGGCACCGCGTTCACCAGGACGTCCCCCGCGTCCTGGCCCACGCCCCACCCGTACTCCCACACCAGGCCCGTCGCCACCAGCAGCCCCGCCCCGCGGCGCAGCGCGTACAGGACGGGCTCGTAGGGGCTGTACGTCTGCTCCGCCACCACCTCCGCCCCCTCGGGCGGGCCCGAGACCCGGTTGTGGCTGGCGTAGTACCCGACCAGGTCCTCGGGGAGCCCCGCCACCAGGGGATGGGAGGCGTCCACGACGTCCACGTAGTACTCCGGGTCCCGGGTGTTGACCCCGCCGAACGGAGGAGCGATGAGCGTGTCCCCCGACTGGGAGCCCAGCCCCAGGAGCAGGACGCCGCCCCCCTCGATCCACGCCTCCCACTCCGAGGTCCGGGCGTTCACGGCGTCGGCGAAGCCCGATCCCTGGACGCTGGCGACGGCGACCATGCGCCACTCCGCGAGGTCCAGGCCCGCCACGTCGGCCGATCCCGCCATCCGGTAGGGGATCCCCTCGTCCCCCATCAGGCTCTCCAGCGCGTCGTATCCCCAGGGCTCGGCGTCCTGGAGGATCAGCGCGTCCCCGGACCGGTCCACCGAGCAGCAGCCCGGCCACTGGTGCAGCACGTTCCAGAGGACGTCCCTCCAGAACGAGAGGTCGCCCGGGTCCAGGAGGTGGGCGGGATCGGGGGCGAAGCCGGCGAAGGCGAGCCCTCCACCCCCGGGCTTCCACGCCAGCGCCGGGCGGCCGTCCCCGGCGGTGGCCACCACCTCCGCCCCGGGATCGTCCACCCACAGGGATCCGGTCCCGGCCTCGGGATCCGCGAAGTCGAACGACGAGGCCAGCCCCCGCGCCAGGGGGTGGCCGGCGTCCGCCACCGCTCCCTGGGGGGACGGCGCCACCGCCCATCCCGCCCGGGACGGATCGTTGCCCAGCAGCAGCTCCCCCAGGTCCCCGGCGGAGAGGGGGTCCGGCGTCCCGCCCAGCAGGACCAGCCGGGTCCCCGCGTCCCGGGCCGCCGCCAGGGACTCCATCCCCGCGCGGTCGGGGGCCTCTTCTCCGAGGAGTACGACGACGGTCCCGAAGGCGCCGAGGTCCCCCGCGGACAGCTCCGGCAGCGCCCGGGCCTGGAAGGTGAACCCGAGCGCGGCGATCACCCCGTCCACCGCGGCGGCGGCCTCGTCGGAGGCGGCGAAGCGCGCGATGTCCCCGGCCCCGCATTCCCCCCGCGCCGTCCCTCCCCCGAGGACCGACGCGCCGGCGCAAAGCACGGCGAACCCCGCGCGGCCCCAGGCCGCGGGCATGCACTCCCCCCCCATGCTCCTGCTCCCTGCCGGGCCTCTTCCCCGGAGGGGCGCCGGCGCCGGGGCCGCCCTCTCCTGGGCACCCCGAGGATGGTGAACGCTAAGCTACTGTACTAAATAGGGAATCCTCAACTTCGGTTCGTCCCGCCTGGACTCGTCCTGCCCGAGATGAGCGGGTGGCTCCCGCGCCGACCGCCTTGCCCGGAGACGGACGGGGCCCACCTTCCTGGACGGGACGGGCGGGCGGCGCCGCGGCGGAGGATCGCGCGATGGGTTGGACGCGGGGGGGCCTGGCCGGTGCGGTGGCGGTGTGGGCGCTGCTGGCGGGGGCGTCGTGCCGAGGGCTCGACCCCCCGGCCGGGGACGCCGAGGAACCCCCGGGTGCCGGCACCGAGGCCCCGGTAGCGCGGCCATCCCCCGGGCCACCCCTCCCACCGGGGACCGCCAGCCTCGCCGACGTGCCGGAGGCGGCGGCGGTGGTGACCCCGTCGGTGGTGAACGTCTCCACCTCCCGCCGGGTGGAGGAGCCCCGCTCCCCCTTCGGCATGGACCCCTTCCTCCGGGACTTCTTCGGCTTCGGCCCCGGCGGCGACGCTCCCTCGCGGACGGCGGTCAGCCTGGGGTCCGGCGTGGTGGTCGGGAACGGGGGGACGATCCTGACCAATGCCCACGTCGTCGCGGAGGCCGACGAGGTGCTCGTGTCCACTCCGGCCGGCCGCGAGTACCGAGCCGAGGTGGTGGGCGTCGACCCGCCCAGCGACCTCGCGGTGATCCGGGCCCCTGGCCTCGACGCCCCGCCCCTCCCCTTCGCCGACTCCGACGCCGTGCGGGTGGGGGAGACCGTCCTCGCGGTGGGCAACCCCTTCGGGGTCGGCCAGACGGTCACCATGGGCATCGTCTCGGCCACCGGGCGCGCCCGCATGGGGATCCGGACCTACGAGGACTTCATCCAGACCGACGCCGCCATCAACCCGGGGAACTCCGGCGGCGCCCTGGTGAACCTGCGCGGGGAGCTGGTCGGCATCAACACCGCCATCCTCTCCAAGAGCGGCGGTTTCCAGGGGATGGGGTTCGCCATCCCCGTGAACCTCGCCCGCCCGGTGATGGACTCGATCCTGGAGCACGGGAGGATGATCAGGGCCTGGCTGGGCGTGCAGATCCAGGAGGTCACCCCCGAGCTCGCCGACGCGATGGGGCTGGCGGAGGCCGAGGGCGCCCTGGTGGCCGCCGTCGAGGAGGGCAGCCCCGCCGACGCCGCCGGGCTCCGGCCCGGGGACCTGATCGTGTCCGTGGACGGGGTCGCGGTGGGGTCGGCGGCCCGACTGAGGCTGATCGTCTCCGGGGCGGGAGTCGGCACCCCCGTCGAGCTCGGCCTGGTGCGGGACGGCCGGCCCCTCGATGCCCGGGTCGTCCTCGGGGAACTCCCCGGGCAGGAGGCGCCCCGGGGGAGGTCGGCGCCCCGGGGCGAGGAGGGCGAGGAGGCCCGCCCCCTGGGCGGGGTCCGGGTCACGGACCTGACCCCGTCCCTGGCCCGCCAGCTCGGGCTACCCCCCGACGTGAGGGGCGCCCTGGTCCTGCGGGTCGACCCGGCGAGCCCCGCCTTCGAGGCGGGCCTCAGGGAGGGGGACGTGGTCGTCGAGGCCCACCGCCGGGACGTGCGGTCCGCCGCCGACCTGCGCCGCGCCCTGGAGGAGGCACCGGGGCGCCGGACGGTGCTCCGGGTCGTCCGGGACGGTGGGAGCCTGTACCTGGCCCTCCCCCCGTCCTGAGCCCGGATGCGGGCGCGCCCCTGGATCCCGCCCCGACGGCGGTGCTAACCTGCGCCATCGGGAAGGAGCCGAGCCGCAGCATGTACCAGACCGCCGCCCGCCGCGCCGCCGCCGTCGCCACCCTCCTGGCCCTCGCCACCCTCGCCGCCTGCGGTCCCAGCCCGCGGGGAGATCGGGACGACGATGACGGCGCCGACGACGACTCCTGGGTCGGCGACGACGACGCCGCGGACGACGACGCCGCCGACGACGACGCCGCGGACGACGACGCCGCGGACGACGACGCCGCCGACGACGACGCCGCCGACGACGACACTGCCGACGACGACACCCACGCGTCGGACGACGACACCGGTCCCGGCGACGACGACGTTTCCCCCGACGACGACACCGCGGACGACGACACCGCCCCGTCGGCCGACCTCCAGATCAGCCCCGCTTCCTGGTCCTACGGGGAGGTGGGGGTCGGCTGCGTCGCCTCGCAAGGCTTCGTGGTGTCCAACGAGGGAGGCGCCTCGGCGACGATCGCCTCCATCGGACTGACCGGCGGCCTCGCGTCCGTCGCCAGCCTGACCACCTCCGGGACCTCGCCCGGGTCGGTGATCCCCCCCGGGGGATCCGGCCAGGTGTGGGTGGAGTTCGAGCCCGAGGACGAGGCGACCTACTCCGGCGCCCTCTCCATCACGCCGGTGGGGCAGCCGGCGCGGACGGCCTCCCTTTCGGGGGAGGGCGCCTACGGCGGGGTCCGCACCGACACCTTCGAGCAGACCGCCGCGGGCGCCGTGGACGTGCTGTGGGTGATGGACAACTCCTGCTCCATGAGCGAGGAGCAGTCGACCATCGCCACCCGCTTCGAGACCTTCCTGGACGAGGCGAACGACCTCGGGCTCGACTACCACCTGTCCGTGATCACTACCGACAACGCGAACCTCCGGTCCTCCGGCGGCGTGAAGGTGATCACGCCCACCACCGCCAACGCCGCGCTGGTCTTCACCACCCTCATCACCGCCGGGACCTCCGGATCGGCGACCGAGATGGGCATCGAGATGGCCTACCAGGCCCTCCAGCCCGCGGCGACCGGGGGCGTGAACGCCGGATTCCTCAGGTCCGACGCGCTGTTGCACGCCGTCTTCATCTCGGACGAGCGGGACCAGTCCTCCGGTTCCCTGTCCGACTACCAGGAGTACTTCGAGGACCTCAAGGGGGATCCCGACCGCTTCGTGGCCTCGGGGATCATCGGGCTGAACGCCTCCGGGATGGCCGCGAGCTGCTCCGGCCCCACGGGGACGGCGGAGGGGGGCACGGGTTACTGGACCCTCGTCGACGCCACCGAAGGCGCCATGACGAGCATCTGCTCCTCGGACTGGGGCGTGAACCTGGCGGAGATCGCCTCGGCGTCGGCCGGCGGCGGCCCCCGCCTCTCCTTCGTCCTCTCCGAGGAGGCGGTGGCGGGGAGCGTCGACGTGGAGGTGGACGGGCTCCCGGCGGCGGGCTGGTCCTACGACGCCGCCCTGAACGCGGTGGTCTTCATCGAGGCCTACGCCCCCGAAGAGGGCGCGGTCATCGAGGTCACCTACGCCATGCCCGCGGCCTGCTGAGGGGGCCGGGGGAGCGGGTCAGTCCGTCGCCATCCGGGCCGCGCGGCGGGCGAGCATCTTCTCCACCCCGGGCATGGCGTCGGCGCGGGCCTGCTTCATGGCGGGCACGCAGAAGCAGCGCTCCACCCAGCGGGCCACCTCCGGTGGCGGTACCAACCCGAGGCCGACCAGGGAGTCCGAGGCGATGGCGGCGCCGATGTCCGCCAGGGTGAAGGCGTCCCCCGCGAGGTAGCGGCGCCCCTCGGCGAGCCGCTTCCGGAGCAGCTCCCAGGCCGCCGGAACGGTCTCGGACACCGCCTTGCGGGCGGCCTCGGAGTCGGGTCGGAACCACAGCTCCGTGTGGGGATCCATCAGGTAGTGGTCCCCGATCCGGTCGAGGTGCCGGACGACGCGCTCGCTCCCCTCGGGCAGCAGCACCCGCGGCCCCCTCTCCTCCAGCCACTCGATGATCGAGGTGGACTCGAAGATCGGCCCGTCCTCCGTCTCCAGGACGGGCATCTTCCCGAAGGGGGACAGAGCCCGGTACTCCGGGGACCGGAGCTCGCCTGCGGCCACATCGATGACCCGCCACTCCAGGGGATCCCCGCGGTGCAGCAAGGCCACCTGCACCTTGCGGGAGTAGGTCGACACCGGATGGTAGTGCAGCTTCACGCGAGCCCTCCCGATCGCTCCCTTGACGGGAGCGCCGCCTTCAAGGAACGGCCTCCAGGCGCCGCCGCGCCTCCCCCAGCCGCCGCAGGGTGACGTCCGGGCCGAGCACCTCGATGGTCTCGAACAGGGGCGGGCCGACGGGGCGTCCCCCCAGGGCGACCCGGGCGACGTGGGCGATGGGCTGCACCTTCGCGCCCAGGTCGGCGGCGATCCCCCGGATCGCCCCCTCGGCGTCGGCGGCGGTGGGACGCTCCACCTCGGCCAGACGTCCCGAGAGGCGCTCCAGCACCCTCAGGGTGGAGGCCGCGTCGAGCTGTGGGGGCACCAGGTCCGCGCCGCCGTAGGGCGCCGGCTCCCGGAAGAAGAAGTCCACCAGCGGCAACGCGTCCTTCATGCCCCGGACCCGCTCCTGGACCAGGGGCCCCACCGCCGCCAGCGTGGCCTCGCCCGCCTCGATCCCCTCCCGCCCCAGCCACTCCCCGAGGAGCCGGGCGAAGGCGGCGGGCTCCATCTTCCGGATCCACACGCCGTTGAGCCAGTCCAGCTTCTGGTAGTCGAAGGCCGCCCCGGTGGGGTTCACCCGGGTCAGGTCGAACTTCGCGATCAGCTCCTCGCGGGTGAACTCGGTCTGGTCGGTGCCATCGGACCAGCCCAGCAGGGCGAGGTAGTTCAGCACCGCCTCGGGGAGGTACCCGGCCTCGCGGAACTCCCGCACGTAGACCGGCATCTCGGGGCCGCCTCCCCCCTTTTTGCGCTTGCTCATCTTCCCCTTGCCCGAGGGGTCCAGGATCACGGGGAGGTGGGCGAAGACCGGGGGCTCCCACCCGAACGCCTGGTAGATGAGGATGTGGCTCGGCGTGCTGGGGATCCACTCCGACGCCCGGGTGACGTGGGAGATCTCCATGAAGTGGTCGTCGACCACGTTGGCGAAGTGGTAGGTGGGGAAGCCGTCGGACTTCATCAGGACGAGGTCCTGCAAGCCCGCGTTCTCGTAGGAGATCTCGCCCCGCACCAGGTCGTGGAAGACCGTCGTGCCCTGGAGGGGCACCTTCAGGCGGGCCACCCACGCTTCCCCCGCCGCCGCCCTCTCGACGGCCGCCTCGGGGCGCAGGCCCCGGCAGTGCCGGTCGTAGCCCGGGGCCTGCTGCCGCTGCTCCTGGAGGCGGCGGAGCTCCGCCAGCCTCTCGGCGGTGCAGAAGCAGCGGTAGGCCGAGCCCGAGTCCAGCAGGGTCCGGATCTGCTCCTGGTAGAGCGGGAGGCGCTCGGACTGGAGGTAGGGGCCGTGGGGTCCCCCCACCTCGGGTCCCTCGTCCCAGTCCAGGCCCAGCCAGCGCAGCCCCGACGTCAGGGCCCCCAGGGCGCCGGGGTCGAAGCGGGTCCGGTCGGTGTCCTCGATGCGCAGGACGAACCGCCCGCCGGCGTGGCGCGCCGTCAGCCAGGTGAACAGGGCCGTGCGGAGCCCGCCGACGTGGAACTCTCCGGTGGGGCTCGGGGCGAAGCGGGTGCGGACGGGGCGGTTCTTCTCGGTCATCTCGGCGTCCGTCTTCCCGGGGGGCGGCGACCGGGCCGGGAAATCGTATCTGTTCAGGGGGGTCTCGCGACCCCCCTCGCGGCCGAAGTGAATTCGGCCGCTTCGACCCCCCGCGGGGCATC
>JAKLKC010000083.1 GCA_023150875.1 Myxococcota bacterium
CCCCGATCTGTGCCAAAAGCCACATGGGGTAGGCCCTATGGCAAATCGTCGGCGCGACGCGCCCGACGATTTGGGCCGATGCCGGGGACCTGGACGCGGGAGCGGTGATGGTCTACTATGGCCCTTTGATCGGCGACCGCTACGATGACGACGCGGACCTCCGGGTCGATGGTCTGGACGACGGCGACCACTTGGGTCGGTCGTTGGCCGCAGCCGACCTCGACGGGGACGGTCTCGACGATCTGCTCGTGGGCGCTCCCGAGGTGGACGGGTACGAGGCCCTGAGTCCCATCCCAGACGGAGGGGCGGCTTGGGTTCTCTCGGGATCCCCGACGGGTCTCTCCGACCTCTCCGGCGCGTCGGCGGGCCTGTACGGGACGGAGTGGTTCGAGCGGGTCGGTTACGGCGTGCTCGCGCCCGGGGATGTGGACGGCGACGGTCACCCCGACGTCGCCCTCGTCGGCCGCTCGGAAGCCGAGGGGCTCGTGACCTACATCGTCCACGGCCCGTTCTCGGGCAGGTTGATTCTCGACCTCGCCGCGGCGCGCATCGAAGGGGCGGGGATCGGAGCCGCGAGCGGTGACCTGACCGGAGATGGCCTTCCGGACCTGGCCCTGTCAGACGGATCCTACCCACGGCGCGCCGAGGACCGCGTCTACGTGGTTCCCGGCAACGTAGAGGGGATCCAGGACGTGGTGTCGGCGGCGGTGGCGGGCGTCGCGGGAGAGGACGAGTTCGAGGCGGTCGGCTACGCGCTCGCGGTCGGGGACACGGACGGAGACGGGGCGGACGACCTCGTCGTGGACCTCCTGGGTCTGTCGGGCGCACCTACGGGACGGCGAAGTGCCATCGCGGTCTTTTCTGGCCCACTGGCAGGTGATCGGGCCGAGCCGCACGTCGTGTACGGGCGGTACGAGTACTTCCCGTACGACTCGTCGATCAGCGTCTGGGGCATCACCCTCGGGGACGCGACCGGAGACGGTCGGACCGACGTGGTGGTGGCTCAGGACTGGTCCCAGAGCATCCTGGCGGTCGCGGGTGGCGGACCGGCGTGTCTCTTCGAGAGGGTGGCTCCAGGCCCCGCGCCAACCTTCACCGGGGCGCCCCCGTCCGCATTCGCCGTGGGGACGTGCGCCCAGTATCGCCTCGTGTTCGAGCTCGTCCGGTACTGGTCTTCCGAGGATTGGGCGGGGTGGAGCACTCCTTGGACCGAGGGCCCGTCCGTCGAGCCCGACGCCGACTTGTGGGCCCAGGTCGTGGACGCCGCCTGGCCCGACCTGGTCGAAGACCTCCACTATCGGGTGGAGGGCCGCACCGCTGAGGGAGCGATCAGTTCATCGCCCCCCGTGGCCTTCGCCGAGTGACGCGGCGGTCGCGGGTTTCTGAGGGGTGTGAGGGGTGTCAGGCACCAACACATCCACATTTCCGTCCCGTCGTGGTGTCGAGGCCCCGGCCGAGAGTGCCCACCCCGGGCCATCGGCGGATCCGCCGCCCCCGGGGGGTGATATCCTCCCCGAACCATGCGGCGAAGCCACCGACTCCTCTGGCCGACCTCCCTGCTGCTCCTCGCCGCCTGCGGCCCCGGCGACTCCGGGGGCGATGGACCGCCGCGGGCCGATCCCGATGGGCCCGGTGAGGAGGACGGCGAGCCCGCCAGCGACATGGAGCTCCTGGAGGCGCTGGTGGAGGCCCTGCCCGACGCCGGCTCCGACGCCGACCGCCGCGACCTCGTGGAGGACTTCCTCGACGCGGTGGTCTACGGGGAGCAGGGTCTTCCCATCCGGGAGGAGGGGCGGATCGGCTTCGCCTGGTGGGGCGACGAGCCGTCGGCCCTCACGGTGGCCGGGGACTTCAACGGCTGGGACCCGTCCGCGGAACCGCTGGTGCAGCCGGTCCCGGGGCTGCCCTTCCTGTACGCGGTGGTGGACGTGGACGAGCCCTTGCCGCGCACCCTGTACAAGTTCGTCCGGGACGGGGCGGAGTGGACCGCGGATCCCCGGGCCCGCCGCTACGGGTACGACGGGTACGGGGAACACTCCCTCGTGGAGCCCGGGGAGGGGGTGAGCCACCTCCAGCGGTGGCCCGGGTTCTCCGGCGGCGCCGGGGACCTCTCGGCCCGGGACCTGGCGGTGTACGTCCCCGCCGAGGCGGAGGGGCCGCTGCCGGTGCTCTACCTCCAGGACGGCCAGAACCTCTTCGATCCCGAGGGCCCGTGGGGCGGCTGGCGTGCCTCGGAGGCGGCGGACGCGGCCATCGCCTCGGGGGTGGTCGCCCCGTTCCTGATGGTCGGGATCCCCAACACCGAAGACCGGTTCGACGAGTACACCCACGTCCCCGACGACATCGGCATCGGGGAGCCCGTGGGGGGAAGGGCCGACGAGTACGCCGCCTTCCTGGCCGACGGCGTCGTCCCCTTCGTGGACGCCCGCTACCCGACCCTCGCCGAGCCCTCGGGGCGGGCGGTGCTCGGCTCCTCCCTGGGCGGGCTGGCGTCGTTCTTCGCCGCCTGGGCCCGCCCCGACCGGTTCGGCCACGCCGGGGCGATGTCGGGCACCTTCGGGTGGGGGAGCATCGGCCTGGGTGGCCCCACGCTGATGGCCGAATTCGCCGCCGCGCCCCCGGATCCCGCCCTGCGCTTCTACCTCGACAGCGGAGGAGGGGACGGGGGCGGCTGCCGTGACGCCGATGGGGACGGCGTGCGGGACGACACCCCAGGCGCGGAGGACAACTACTGCGAGACCTTGGACATGGCCGAGACCCTGCGCGCCCTCGGCTTCCAGGACGAGGAGGACCTCTTCCACCGCTGGGCCCCCGGGGCGAGCCACGACGAGGCGGCATGGGCCGAGCGCCTGCCCGGGGTGCTGGAGACTTGGTTCCCCGGGCCCGGGTCTCAGCCGAGTCCGATGGGCGAGGTCTGGACGCCCGGGGATCCATGGCGACGTCGGCGAGCGTGGGACATGGCTGGTCCTGGACATCCCGCGAGAGGCTGGTGGGCCCACCCGGGTTCGAACCGGGGACCAGCCGGTTATGAGCCGGCCGCTCTGACCGCTGAGCTATGGGCCCGGGAGGTGGACGGGGCGAGGGGGAGCTGAGGGGAGGGGCGCCCGGGGCAGGCGGGCGGGGAGCCGGGGGTCAGCTCTCCATGAAGGCGCGGAGGCGCTTGCTGCGGGAGGGGTGGCGGAGCTTGCGGAGGGCCTTGGCCTCGATCTGGCGGATGCGCTCCCGGGTGACTTCGAAGTCCTGGCCCACCTCTTCGAGGGTGTGGTCCGACTTCTCGCCGATGCCGAAGCGCAGGCGCAGCACCCGCTCCTCACGAGGGGTCAGGGTCGCCAGGACCTTCCGGGTCTGCTCCGAGAGGCTCATGGAGATCACGGCGTCGCTCGGGGAGACGACGGCCTTGTCCTCGATGAAGTCGCCCAGGTGGGAGTCCTCCTCCTCGCCGATCGGCGTCTCCAAGGAGATGGGCTCCTTGGCGATCTTGAGGATCTTCCGCACCTTGTCGACCGGCATCTCCATCTTCTCGGCGATCTCCTCCGGGGTCGGCTCGCGGCCGATCTCCTGGACGAGGTACCGGGAGGTGCGGATCAGCTTGTTGATGGTCTCGATCATGTGGACCGGGATGCGGATGGTCCGCGCCTGGTCCGCGATGGCCCGGGTGATCGCCTGGCGGATCCACCAGGTGGCGTAGGTGGAGAACTTGTAGCCCCGGCGGTACTCGAACTTGTCCACCGCCTTCATCAGGCCGATGTTCCCCTCCTGGATGAGGTCCAGGAACTGGAGCCCGCGGTTGGTGTACTTCTTGGCGATGCTCACCACCAGGCGGAGGTTCGCCTCGACGAGCTCGCTCTTGGCCATCTCCATCGACCGCTCGCCGTGACGCACCCGGCGCCAGGTGGAGCGGAGGACCTCGGGGGTGAGTCCCGACTCCCTCTCGACCTTCTTGACCAGCTTCTCCGCGTCCTTGAGGCGGTTCTCCAGGAGCACGAAGTCCTCGGCCGTGGAGACGTTGTACTCCACCCCGTCCTCGGCCCCCTCCTCCACCTGCTTGCGGATCCGCTTGAGGGTGCGGCGCAGGTCGTCGATGGGCATGCCGGCGGCGCGGGCGCAGGTGTCGATCTCCCGGTCGGCCCGGTCGAGCTCGTCGGTGAACTGCCGCAGCCGGGTGGCCAGCTTCACCACGTGCTTCCGGGTCATCTCGACCTGGAGGAGGATCTGGAACTCGTCCTCGTGCAGCTCGTCGAGGCGGCGGCTGCGGGCGGGGTCCTCCCCCCGCGCGCACCCGTTCCCGTCGGCGACCAGGGTCAGCCGCTCCCGCTCGCACAGGGCGAGCTGCTTCACCAGCACCGAGAGCCGCTCGTCCTGCTCTTCCGTGAGCACCGGGCGCCGGTCGCGGGCCGTGCGGACCCCCCGCTCCGCCAGGCTCCAGGACTCGGCCACCGTCCACCCGCAGGTGAGCAGCGCCCGCTTGACCTCCATCTCGCCCTCCTCGATGCGCCGGGCGATGGAGATCTCGCCGTCGCGGGAGAGGAGGGAGACCGAGCCCATCTTCCGCAGGTACATGCGGACGGGGTCGTTGCTCCGCCCGGCGTACCCGCCGTCGTAGTCGGCGTTGCCCGACGCCCGGGTGTCCTCGAACATCCGGGCGGTCTTCTCCGCCATCTGCTTCTTGACCTGGAGCTTGATGCGCTTCTGGTCGTCGACGACCCGGATGTCCATCTCGCCGAACATCAGCAGGACGTCGTCGAGCTGCTCCGAGGTCAGCACCCCGGTGGGCAGGGTCTCGTTGACCTCGTCGTAGGTGACGAAGCCCCGCTCCCGACCGAGGTCGATCAGGCGCTTCATCTCCTTGGTGCTCCGCTTCTTGACCATGGGAGTCCCGTCGGGGGGCATGCTCATCGCTGGATTCCCTGGGGGCGGTCGTTGTTGAGCGTGGGCGGCGATATACCCTTCAACTCGACCGCAGGCAACTTGATTCGGTTGTCGTCGTCCCGATTTCGGGTGGTCGATCGTCACTCCGTCGTCACGTCTGGGGCTGGCGCACCTGCTGCTGCATCTCCTTGATCTGCTTCTCGATCGCGAAACGCCGCATCGCGATCTCCGCGCGGGCGGCGCGGTCCACGGTAGGGTCGGAGTCGGCCTTGCGGAGGTCTTCCGCCGCCTCGAGGCGCTCGGCCTCGAGCCGCGCGATCCGCACGCGCAGGACCGCCTGCTGGAGGGCACGGGCCACCTCGGCCTCGTCGCGGAAGCGGTCCTCCCGGACCGAGGTCTCCGCCAGCAGGCGGCGCAGGTCGTCGTCGGCGGTGCGGGCGATCCAGGTCGCCACGTCGGGAGGATGGCCGAGCCGGCGCTCCTCCAGGGCCACCTTCAGGAGCTCCCACATCCCGTCGGAACGGACGTGGGCGTCCAGCATGTGCTCCTCCACCAGGGCGAGGAAGGGCTCGGTGTGGTGCACCAGGAGCTCGGTCAGCAGAGTGTCCTGGGCCGAGACCCGCGGCTTCCGGAGAGGGGCGGAGATCTCCACCGGCGAGGACCGCGGGGCGGGGCTGCCCCGGGGGACGGCCTGGCGCAGGTGTTCCATGACGAGGCGCTCATCGACCCGCAGGCGGTCGGCCAGCCACGACCAGTGCGGCTGGGCGACCACCGGCTTGAGCCGGTTGACGATGGGAGCGGCCTCGTCGAGCACGCGCTCCGCGTGGAGGGGGTGGCCCCGGTGCTTCTCGACGATCAGCTCCAGGTAGCGTTCCAGGAGGGGGCGAGCCGTGGGGAGGAGCTCGGCGAAGGCGGGGCCCCCGTGGGCGCGGACGAACTCGTCCGGGTCCTTTCCGTCGGGCACGGAGAGGTAGGACGGCCAGAGCCCCCCATCTAAGAACACCTCGAGCGCCCGGCAAGCCGCCCGCTGCCCGGCGGCGTCGGCGTCGAAGAGGAGCACCACGTTGCGGGTGTACCGCTTCAGGGCGTCCACGTGGCGGGACGTCAGGGCCGTGCCGCAGGTCGCCACGACGTGGCCGACGCCGACGGCGACCAGGCTGAGCAGGTCGAAGTAGCCCTCCACCACGATGGCGAGGTCGGCCTTCTGGACGTGGTGCCGGGCCTGGTGCAGGCCGTAGAGGACCTCGCTCTTCGCATAGACCGGCGACTCCGCCGAGTTCAGGTACTTGGCGGGGTCGTCCCCGAGGGCCCGGCCGCCGAACGCCACCACCCGCCCCGAGAGGTTCAGGATGGGGATCATCAGGCGGTCCCGGAACCTGTCGTAGCGCCCGCCCCGGTCCCGGGGGATCAGCAGGCCCGCGTGCTCCCCCGCCGCCGGGGGGAAGCCCGCGGCCTCGAGGCGCCGCGAGAGTCCGTCCCAACCCTCGGGGGCGTAGCCGAGGCGGTACTCGGCGACGATGCCCTCGGGGAGCCCGCGCGAATGGATGTACGCGCGCGCCCGCGCGCCCGCGGACGCGTCCGCGAGCTGCCGCTGGTAGAAGGCCGCCGCCTCCTCGTTGACGGCGAGGAGGCGCTCCCTCTCCTCGGCCCGGCGGCGGTCCTCGGGGCTGACCTCGACGGTGGGGAGGACCACTCCGGCGCGGTCGGCGACCGCCTTCAGGGCCTCCATGAAGGTGAGCCCCTCCATCCGCATGAGGAACTTGAAGACGTCCCCCCCCTCGCCGCAGCCGAAGCAGTGGAAGATCTGGCGCGGCTCGTTCACGTTGAAAGAGGGCGTGCGCTCGTCGTGGAAGGGGCAGAGGCCCGTCCAGTTCACGCCGCTGCGGCGCAGGCGGACGTAACCGCCCACGACCTCGACGATGCTCACCCGCTGGGCGACGTCGCGGATCTGGTCGCGGCTGAGGCGGGCCGTGGTGTTCGGAATCGGAAAGGGCCCCATCACGTTTCGATCGGGGTCCCCGCGCCGAAGTGCGGGAAGCCCGGCGTTCACGGGTGCTCGCGTCCTGGGGGCTCGGCGCCGGGGGCCGAAACCTTCGGACGATACGGTTCGGATCGGCGGCGCGTCAAGGGCCCTGGAGCGCCACCCCCGGAGGCGCGGGCGCGGACACTGGCTGGGAGAGGGGAGGGGCGGCCCGCGGCGGGTGGGCGGGAGGGCCGCGCGGGGGCGACGCAGTCTGCCGGAGCGTCCCGGCGCGGTCAAGGGGGTGGCGCGCGTGCTACATTGCGAGGATCGCGTCGCCCCGGAGCTCCCCGTGACCCTCCGCCCCCCATCCCCCGCGGCCTCCCTGCTCGCCCTGCCCTGGCTCGTCCTCGCCGCCTGCACGGCCCCCGGCTCGGGGACGGTGGGGGACGACGACGCCGATCCGTCCGGCGGCGACGACGACGGTCACGCCGGCGAGGTCGCGCCCTCGCCGCCCCCCCAGCCGCCGGGGGCGGGCTTCGCCGAGGTGCGGGTCGACCCCGTCGCCGATCCCGTGCTGAGCCCTGGCGCCACCGTGGGCGTCCTGGCGGCGGTGGCGCAGGGCTCCCGCGCCGACGCCTGGGACGCCCGGATCCTCCTCGGGGACGGGGCGAGCGTGGCGATCTCCCCCCGGGCGCCCCTGCCCCCGGGGGGGATCGTGGAGGCGAGGTGGGACCTCGCGGGTCCGGACGGCGAGCCGGTGGCGCCGGGGACCTACACGCTGGAGACGAGGCTGTGGCGGGGGGCGGAGCGGGTGGCGTCGTGGTCGGCGCAGGTGCGCTCGGTCCGTCTCGGCCCGGTCTCGGTGGCCCTGCGGGCGGCCGGGGACGGGGGGGCGATGGAGGTGCCCCTCCTGTACCACCGCACCGGCGGCGTGAGGCGCAACTACTACACGATCCCCGAGGAGCAGGCCGAGTGGTCCCTCCCCGCCCCGGGCCCCGGGGAGTCGGACCTGGACGCCGCGCCGGGGCAGCCCCGGACGGCCCCCGAGCCGTGGACGGACCTGGAGAGCCCCCCCGTGGACGGCGACGGCGTGCCCCTGGCGACCGGGGCCTCCCTCCCCGCGGCCTTCGTCGCCGGATCGCGGGTGGTCGCCGAGGTCGTCCTGGGGGCGACCGCGCTCCACGGCGAAGAGGTCGTACCCGCGGGGGTCCCCGCCGATGGCCTCCCCCTGCGGGTGGTGGCCACGGGCTTCTCGCCGTCGGAACCCGTCGGCGAAGGGAGCCCGGCGGTGCTGGAGAGCCTGGCCTCCCCGGCGCCCCTGGTGGGGCGCTACCCCCAGGACCTCGCCCTGCGCTTCGAGTGGCTCGGGGAGGATGGCACCTGGCACCCCGTCCCCGGTCAGGCGGAGGTGGCCCTGGTGGTCTACGGGACCGCGGGGCCGTCCACCGCCGGGGACGGCGCGGCGGCGCCGGGGCCCTACGACGCGTGGGTGCAGGTGGTGGACGAGGTCGCCGGCTGGGTGGGGGGCGCCACCGCGGACCCCACCGAGGTCGCCGCCCTCGTCCAGCGCGGGGTGCTGTACGACTCCGGGCTGGTCTACGACACCCGGAGCGGCGCGTCCTCCTACACCTCCTACTCCGGGGGCGACTGGGAACGGTCGCGGTTCGACCTGGGGGACTACCTGAGGCGCGCCGACGGGGAGGTGGTGAACTGCTCGGACTGCGCCTCGATCGTGGCGACCTACGCCAACATGATGGGCTGCGACCTGGAGTACCTCATCGTGGGCTGGGACTTCGACTTGAACTTCATCCGGGCGGTCGGGGTGGAGGACTTCACCGAGTTCCCCTTCGGTGCGCCCTACGGCGGGGGCTTCAGCTACCACGCCGTGACGTCCCCCGACTCGGGCGGGACCATCTACGACGGCACCCTCGCCATCGACGGCGACGCCGACCCGATGAGCGCCCCCTCCGTCGAGACGCCCCCCGACGGTGTCGACGGGGAGTGGTATCTCTGGGCCCTGTCGTCGGAATGGGACTCCATCGGCTACGTCTACGAGGCCCGCACGTCCATCGACTGACCGATCTTCGCGGGGGCCGGGAACGAGCCGGCCCCCGCGCGGGAGGCTTCCCATGCCCGCAGCGACCCTGAGGACCGCACTGCTGCTCGGCCTCCTCGCCGCCTCGCCCCTCTCCGCCCGCGCCGCCGACCCGCCCTTCGCGCGGGTGGCCCTCGCGGAGCTGCCGCTGCCCGGCGGGCTCGTCGCCGGCGAGCTGGTCCTGGACCCCATCGACCGGGGCGGCGCCCGCCTGGTCGTCCACGACGGCCAGGGGCGGGTGGTCGCCGAGGTCCGGGGCGCCCTCTCGGAGGACGAGGAGGAGGCCCGGGGCTTCGCCGCCTCGTGGGCCCTGGCGGTCGCGGGGCCCATGGAGCGCGTCGCCGGGGCGTTCGGGGAGCCGGCGCTGGCCTCCCGGGCCGGCGACCTGCTGGTGGGATCCCATCGCGGACTCGCCTACGTCGTGCGGTGCCACGACCCGGTGGCGGCGGGGAGCGCCGCGTCCCTGGCGGCGGGCCTGCGGGACGTCGCCGACGGCGCCGCCGCCGAAACCGGCCCCGAGGTGCTGTCCCTGACCGCGCTCCCGCCCGACGGCCGGCCCGGGATCCCCCTGGGACTGGTCACCCGGGGGAGGGTGGCGGCGGTGGACTACCAGGTCGACGGGGGCCAGGTCCTGCGGACGGCGGCGGGACCCCGGCTGCTGCCCGGGGGTGGGGGTCCGGTGCGGGTGACGGTCACCGCGCTGGCCGAGGACCTCCGCGTCGCCCGGGGCTCGTTCGTGTTGACGCCGTGAGACGAGGGGGGCGGGCCCTCCGGCGCCCTTCGGCCCGGCGCGGGCCTTGCTGACCGCGGCGGGCGGCTGCTAACCTGTCTCGCCACGCCGGCGCGCGCCCCCACCGGCCGGCGCGGATCTGTTCAACCCCCCGCGGGGCATCGGGCCGGGCCCGCCGCCCGGGGGACGCCGTCCCCCGCCCAATCGCTGGCGCGATTGGGCCCCACCCCCTGACGGGGCCTGAACGTCTACCCGGTGCGTCTCCCCGCACGCCTCTCCGGAGGATCCCACGTGATTTCCCGACGATTCCTCGCCGTCGCCCTCACCCTGCCCCTCGTGGGCTGCCAGCAGGACCCGGCGGCGGACGACGACAGCGCCGGTCCGGACATCGTGGACCAGGAGGAGACCGGCTCCGACTTCGACGACATGTCCCTGGGCACGAACGTGACCTTGAACGCCATGTGGGGGTCCGGCCCGAGCGACCTCTGGCTCGCGGGGGACGGCGGCGCGCTCTACCACTACACGGGCTCGAACTGGACGGCGACGCCGTCGGGGACGGTCAGCGACCTCAACGCCGTATGGGGGACGGCCGACGGGTCCGTGGTGTACGTCGTCGGCGACGGCGGGTTCGTCGCCCGGTGGGACGCGGTAGCCGGCGCGTGGGTGCAGCAGGAGTTCCCCTTCATCAGCAACCTCACGGGGATCGCCGGGTTCGGTGCCGACGACGTGTGGGTGTCCGGGTTCGGGGGCCTCTTCCACTGGGACGGGTCGAGCTGGTCGGCGGCGACCCTCCCGGTCAACGTGCCGCTCCGGTCCCTCTGGGGCACGAGCGGCCAGGACCTCTGGCTGGTGGGCGACGAGGGCGTGATCCTCCACGGCGGGACGTCGGGGTGGGAGCAGGTGCAGAGCGGCGAGACCCGGACCCTGAACGTCGTCCGGGGCAGCGGTTCGAGCGTCTGGATCGCCGGGCAGGGGGGCCTGCTCCTGCGGTGGGACGGGTCGGGCTTCGCGCGCGACGCGAACTTCGCCGACGAGAACAACCTGTGGAGCCTGTGGGTGGACGCGACCCAGGTCTTCGTCGCCGGCGCCAACGCACGGGTCCATCGGTACGACGGGGCGGAGTGGGGGGAGCTCGAGGCGGGGGACGGCGTGCAGGTCGTCCTGTATGCGCTCTTCGGGTTCGGTCCCTCGGACCTCTACGCCGTGGGGGGAAACGGCACGGTGCTGCACTATCCCCGGAGCGCCTCGGGGGGTGACGGGGAGTGAGTCCCGGTCCGCGCGCCCGGCAGTCCTGGGACGAGTACTTCATGAACATCGCCTTCCAGGTGGCGACCCGGTCCACCTGCGATCGGAAGCACGTCGGGGCGGTGATCGTCAGGGACCGGATCCTCCTGTCCACGGGCTACAACGGGTCCATCCGCGGCCTCGATCACTGCGACGAGATCGGCCACCTGATGGAGGGTGGGCATTGCGTGCGCACCGTGCACGCGGAAGCCAACGCCATCGTGCAGTCTGCGCGCAACGGGGTGAGGATCGACGGCGGGGCGATCTACGTGACCGCCTCCCCCTGCTGGTCCTGCTTCCGCCTGATCGCCAACGCGGGGATCCGGCGGATCTGCTACGGGGAGTTCTACAGGGACGAGCGGATCTTCGACTTCGCCCGCCAGCTCGAGGTCGAGCTGGTGGACCTCCGCCACGTGGCCGCCCGCCTCGCCGCCGAGGCCGCGGCGCTGGGCCGCCTCCCCGGGGAGGACCCGTAGGCGCCGCCCCGCGGAGCCTCACTCCTCGCCGGTCTCCTCGGCTCCCGCCCTCGGTCCCTCGGGCCTCCAGCCCTTCGCCCACGCCTGGCGCTCGTCGGCGCGGGGGCCGTGGTCGAGGTACCAGGCGACCTTCCGGAGCACCCCCCGCAGGAAGCTCGCCTCGGAGGCCCGGAGCTCGGCCCGGGCGAGCGTCTGGCGCACCTGCACCCGGGCCTGGGCGCGACTGTGCCCGCGAAACCACTCGATGCGCTCCAGGACCTCCTCCGCCTGGTCGACGACCCCACCCAGGTCGGCGAAGCCCGCCACCGCCGCGGTGCGCCGGGGGCGGGCTGGCGCGGTGGCCCGGAACGTCTCGTAGCAGAGGATCAGGACCGCCTGGGCCAGGTTGAGGGAGGGGTGGGCTGGGTCCGTGGGGACGTGGGCGAGGTGGGTGCAGGCGTCCAGCTCCTGGTTGGTCAGCCCGATGTCCTCGGAGCCGAACACCAGGGCGACCGGGTGGTGGGGGGCGGCCGCCGCCGCCCGGGCCCCGACCTCGGCGGGGGAGAGCACCGGCCACGACCGCCACCGCCGCACCCGCGCGGTGGCGCCGATCACCGTCACCGCGTCGGCGAGGGCGCCCGGGAGATCGGGGACGAAGGTCGCGGCCGCCAGCACGTCCTCGGCGCCGTGGGCGAGCCAGCGGGCCTGCTCCAGGTCGCAAGCCGGTCCGGGCGAGACCACGGCGAGGCGCGACAAGCCCATGTTCTTCATGGCCCGGGCCGCCGAGCCCACGTTCCCCCCGGACTGGGGACGGACGAGGACGACGCGGACGTGGGGAGAGGCGGGGATCATGGGGCGGAGGGCGAGGGGGGTGGGGAGCGGGAGGCTGGCGGTGGCGCTCCGCGTCAGCCCCCGCCGAAGAGGCTCCGGATCCACGCGAGCAGGCGGGCGAACAGGCCGGCGCGGGCCGGCGGCGCCTGCGCGGGAGGGGGAGCGGGGACGGCCACCGTGGGGGGAGGCGGCGCGGTGGCGGGACGGGGTGGCGCGGTCGCGGCTGCCGCCGCCGTGGGCGGGACCCTCGGAGCAGAGGTCACGCCGGGGGAGGCGGCGCCCGAGGCACCGGCGACGTCCTTGACCGGAGCCCCCCCGGGATCGGAAACCACCGCCGCCGCCTCCAGCGTGGAGGGGCCGGCGTCGTCCCGGTCGAGGTCCTGGCGCGCCCTGGAACCGCCGTCGTTGCGGAGGGGCGCGAAGGCGGCGGTGGCCGAGTCCAGGGGGATCGGCGCCGCCTCGGGGCGGCGGGGTTCCACCAGGGACTCCACCTTCTCCTCCGGGGGGCGCGGCACGGGGCTGTCGCTCTGCCGGGGGCGGGTGGACACCAGGAGCCGCGCCGCGTCGTCGCCCTCGGAGGGGGGCGCGTCGGTACCCGCGGGCCGCTTCGATCGGAGCTTGAGGTTCGCCTGGAGGGGCTGGCCGGTCTCCCGGTCCTTGGCGGAGAGGTGGAGGACGCCTTCGCTGTCGATGTGGAAGATCACCTCCACCTTCACTGTGCCCGGCGCGCCGGGACGGATGTTGCGGAAGACCGGGGAGCCCAGCAGTTCGTTCTCGGCGGCGATGTCGCTGTCCCCCTGGTAGATCTTGATCATGATCGAGCGCTGGCCCTCCTTGCTGTTGGTGAGGATCAGGCTCTTGTAGCTGGGGATGGGGCTGTTCTTGGGGAACAGCCTCAGGAAGGTCCCGTCCCCCCGGGCGATCCCGATGGGCATGGGCAGGACGTCCAGCAGGGTGACGCGCTGCTGGCCGGCCTGGGTGAGGGAGTGGGCCAGGATCGCCGCGCCGACGGCGACGGCCTCGTCGGGGTGGACCCCCTTGCAGGGCTGCCTCTGGAAGAAGTCCGTGACCTGCCCCTGGACCATGGGCATCCGGCTCTGCCCACCCACCAGCAGCACCTCGTTGATGTCCCCCACCTTGATGCCGGCGTCGGACATGATCTTCTCGCAGGTGCCGACGGTGCGCTCCACCAGGTCGCCCACAAGCTCCTCGAGCTGCTCCCGGGTGAGGGTGATGTCGATGTTGAGGATCCCCTTGGGACCTCGGGCGATGAAGGGGATCTCGATGCGGGTCTCGGTGGTGGAGGAGAGGTTGATCTTCGCCCTCTCCGCCACGTCGCGGATCCGCTGGATGGCGACCCGGTCGAAGGACAGGTCGATCCCCGTCTTCCGCTGGAAGTCGTCCATGATGAAGCCCATGACCCGGTCGTCGAAGTCCACGCCGCCCAGGAAGGTGTCCCCGCCGGTGGCCACCACCTCGAAGATCTTGTCGTGGATCTCGATGATGGAGATGTCGAAGGTGCCGCCGCCGAGGTCGTAGACGGCGAGGCGCTGGCGCAGGTTCCGGCCGAGGCCGTACGCCAGGGCCGCCGCGGTGGGCTCGTTGAGGATCCGGAGGACGTTGAGCTGGGCGAGCTTGCCGGCGTTGCGGACCGCCTGCCGCTGCCGGTCGTTGAAGTAGGCGGGGACGGTGATGACGGCGTTGGCGACCTCCTCCTGGAGGTACTCCTCCGCCACCTCCTTGATCTTCTTGAGGATCTCGGCGCTGATCTGCTCCAGGTTGAAGACCCGGTCCTTGACCTTGATCAGCACCTCGCTGCTGTCGGACTCCACCATGTTGTAGGTGAAGATCTGCCGGATCCGCTCGACCGCCTTCGAGTGGAAGTTGCGCCCGATCAGTCGCTTGGCCCCGAAGACGGTGTTCTGGGGGTTGGTCTGGGCCTGCTTGCGGGCGTCGTGGCCGACCAGCGTCTGGCCCTGCTCGTCGATGGCGAAGAGGGAGGGGATGGTGTAGTTCCCCCCCTTGTACATGATGATCTTCGGCTGGTTGTTCTCGATGACCGCCGCGCAGGAGTTGGTGGTCCCGAGGTCGATGCCGATCGCCTTGCCCATGGAATCTGGTGCTCCTCGGGTTGCCCCGAAGCCGCCTCCGGGCCCGCCACCGCGCCGCTCGCTCCGCCGCATCGTGCGCCGGGGCGCCACGGTCCGCCGCTGGAAGAATCCTCGCGCAGCCTATCAGCCGCGCCTCCGCGCCGTCAACGGATCGGCCGAGGGAGGTCCAGCGCCGGGGTTCCGAAAAGCATCGGGATCCCGCGGCCTTCCCGGCCTCGCTCAGAAGGTGACCATCACCTTGCCGTCGAGGCGGTCGGTGCTCTTGACGATGGCGTCCAGGACGCGATCGAAGGGGAAGCGGGAGGTGACCATCTTGTGGAGGGGAGCCTGCCCGCTCCGGACCAGGCGGATGATGTGGGGGTAGACCCCGTAGCCCGCATGCCCTCGGGCGCCGACGATCTTGTTGGCGCCGCTGACCAGGGTGTCGAGGAAGACCGGGGCGGTCTGGCCGGTCCGCCCGAGGTAGACCATCTTTCCCGCGGGGGCGAAGCAGCGCTCGATCTCCGGCATCGTCACCGTCGCGGCTCCGGCGGCCTCCACCTGGATGTCGGCGCCCTCGCCCCGGGTGACCTCCCGCACCACCTCGTGGGGCCGGCGACCCTGGGCCGCCAGGGTCCGGGAGTTGAAGACGTGGTCGGCGCCGAGGGTCCGCGCCAGCTCCAGGCGCGCGTCGCTCACGTCGAAGACCACGATCAGGCTGGCGCCGCCGGCCCGGGCCATCAGGACCGCCCCGAGGCCGATGGGACCGGCGCCGTAGATGACGCAGTAGGCCCCCGGCTTGAAGCCGCCCGCGGAGATGAACATCCCGTTGTAGGAGCACCCCGCGGGCTCGATGAGGGCGGCGATCTCGCAGGCGGTGTCGGCGTCGCCCACCGCCTCGGCGATGTCGTCGATCCGCCAGCAGTACCGCTCGCGTACCGCGATGTAGGACGCGAAGGCCCCCGGGGCGGAGAAGCCGACCATCTCGAGGCGGCGGCACTGGTTGACGTGGCCGGCCCGGCACGCGTCGCAGAGCCCGCACCAGAGCATGCCCTCGGCGGTGACCAGGTCCCCCACCCGCAGTTCCTTCACGTCACGGCCCGCGGCCACCACCCGACCGGCGTACTCGTGCCCCAGCACGCAGGGCAGGCGCGTCGGTCCGCTGAACAGGATGTAGCCATCGGCATCGGTCTCGTAGCAGTGGGTGTCGGAGCCGCACACGCCGCAGGCCCGGACCTCGACCACCACCTCGTCCGGGGCGGGGCTCGGATCGTCCACCGCCCGCACCTCGAGGCGGGGGTGGCGCCAGACCTCGCTGGCGACGGTGGCCTTTCCCGAGGACCTCTCGGCCTCGGTCACGGCATAGCGGGGGCGCGGATCCCAGTCGGCTTCGAGGAGCAGGGCCTTCATGCGTGGCCTCCGGGACCGAGAGGATAGCCGGGGCGCCCCCGGACGGGAAGCGGGGCCGGACGGGTTGCCTTTCGCCTCCTCGGAAGATCGGGATGGCAGGACCCCCCGGCTGGTTTACACTGGACCCGTGAGATCCGCCCGACATCCTGCCCCGGCCCGCGCGTCCGTCCTGATCGCCGTCCTGATGACCCTCGCCGCCCCAGCCCGGGCGGCGGGGATCGGCGAATGCTTCGACGTCGATGCCTCGAACGCCGACGGGGCCCAGGTGCGGGGGGTCGCCCAGGAGCTGCTGGTGGCGGTCCGCGAGGTCGACACCGCGCGGGCATTCGCCCTGGCCTCCGGCTGGTTCAACCGGACCATCGACACCGCGGCCCTGAGGACGGTCTTCCAGCAGGCCCTCTATCACGGGTATGCCCCCGAGACCCTGGACCGGGTCCGGATGGTCCGGGTGCGCCCGTCGGCGAAGGACGGGCGCTACGACGTCGAGTGCGGCAGCCACGCCGAGGAGAAGGGCTACTTCACGTACTCCTCGCGTTTCCCGGGGGAGCAGATCGTCTTCTTCGGCGAGGGGCCCGAGCACGCCAACCCCGAGGAGCGCGCCCAGATCAACGCCGTCTTCGTCCGGGAGGGGGGCCTCTGGAAGCCCCTGAACGTGTTCCTCAACGCCGCGACCCTGCAGGGCCGCGACGCCCGGGCCTACCTGGAGCTGGGCCGCGAGGCCGAGAGGCGCGGGAAGCCGCGGATCGCGTGGTTCCAGTACCGGACGGCCCGGGAGATCTCGTTCATCAGCGGCCACCTCCAGACCGGGCCCTGGAATGCCGCCACCGCCGCCCAGCAGGCGTTGAAGGTCTACGACGTCCCGAACCGCTCGCCCACCCCCTGGTGGAGCCGCAGGGGCGGATCGATCATCGTGTACCACTTGGACACCTACGAGTCGTCGGGCCGGCTCGGGCTGCTGGTGGAGTACGTCTCGAAGGACCCCGAGGACCTGGAGCAGGTGGGCAAGGAGGCCAACGCCCTGATGGGGTACATCGCCTCCCACTTCCCCGAATACGCCGAGTTCTTCGACGCCGCCTACTTCTCGCCCCTGGAGGAGACGCCCGAGCTGGGGGAGCCCACGGAGCCCCGGCCGGTCACCGTGAGGCCCTTCCCGGGCGGACGCAGGAGCGCGGAGCCGGCCTCCAGCCCCCGTTGACCGCCGGGAACACCCGCGGCGGCACCCGCTTCTCCCCGAAAGGGGTGAGGAGCCCGGGTCGCCTGGCCAGCCGCCAGGCGGCGAGGGGCGGGGAGCGAACGTCGGTGGACGGGGGTGCGTTCCCGCTCGCCCTTCGTTCCGCCGGGGGTGGCACGGTCCTTGAACGATCCGCCGCGGGAGGACGTGACCAGCCGGCGGAGGAGGGAACGACGGGGGGGGACGGTCCCCCGCGTCGGAGGCCATCCGGGTGGGCAGCACTCGCCGGACGGTGGGAGGGGAACGATGCCGGACGACCGGAACGAGAATCGCAACAAGGCCGAGGGCGCGCGGGGTGGCGCGGGACGGGACTCGGACGAGGCGACGAAGAACGAGGGCGGCAAGGCGGAGGCCGCGCCGACGAAGGGAGGCCCGGGGGCAGTCGCCGGCGGCCGGGGCGCCGACCGCGGGTCAAGGGGGAAGCCCACCGGGAAGGCGAGCGGGAAGGCCGGCGGGAAGACGGCCGCGAAGACGGCTGGGAAGGCGGCCCGGGCTGGGGGCGGTGCCAAGGGCGCGGGCCCGCAGGCCGAGAGGCGCGCCCGGGAGGCCGCCCTGGAGGCGGGCCAGGCCCAGGAGAAGGCCGGCGCCACGATGGAGGAGGCGGGCAAGGCGCAGCGCCGGGCCGGCAAGGCCCGCCAGCGCGCCGCCACCGCCGCCGGTGCCGCCCGCGCCGCGCCGTCCGCGAAGGAGAAGGGGACCCCGGCGAAGGCGCCGCGGGGCGCGAAGGCGGAACGCCCCGCTCCCGCGGCGAGGGCCGCGAGGGAGGCTCGAGGCGCCGGCGCGGCGAAGGCGGCCCAGCCCATCAGCGAGGCGAGGCGTGAGGCGGCCCGCAAGGCGGGCAAGGCGTCGGGGGCCGCGCGGCGCGCCCGGGCCGAGGCCCGTCGCCGCGCCCTCGCCGAGGTCCAGGCGGGTCCCGCCCGGCACGCCGAACGCCCCGCGGCGGCGGCCAGGGCGGCGGGAGCGCGGCGCGAGGAGAAGCCGGCCCGGGAGAGGGCCCGGAAGCTCGTCGAGCGGGGCGGGCGGGAGGTGCGGGAGGCCGGCGCCCGGGCTGCCGAGGAGCTCCGCGCCACCGGCATGGAGGTGCGCGAGGTCGCCGAGGACGTGCGGGAGCGGGCCATGAGGGCCGGAGAGGAGATCCGCGAGGCTCCTGGCGGGGCCGCGATGAGGGATGCGCTCCAGGGTTCCATGGAGGCGGTCCGCATCATGACCATCGGCGCCGTGCGGGGGCTGGGATACCTGCTGGAGGCCCTGCACGTGGTGGTGCCCGTCCCGGCCCTGGACCGCGCCGCCGAGGCGATGACCCAGGTGGGGGAGGGGGCGCGGATCGGCGAGCGGGAGCCGCGCCGCGCGACCCCCCGCGCCGAGCCCTGGGGCGGTGGTGAGCCCCCCATGGCCCGCTACGACGACATGACCGCCGAGGAGATCGCGGACCGGGTCCAGAAGATGTCGCCCCAGCTCCGGGAGCGGGTGCGGGACTACGAGAAGCGCAACAAGCAGCGGGTCACGATCCTGAGGGAGGTCGACCGCGCCGAGCGCCAGGAGCGCGAGGGCGGTCGCCCCACCGACGCCTGATCCGGGAGGGGGGGCGGGGAGGTCCCGGAGGGGCTTCCCCGCCCTCCTTCCGCTTCCGGGGGCCTCTGTCTCTCCCCCGCACCTCCGGTCCCCGTCGAAGTCTGCCGCCAGTGGTGCGGGTCACCGCGGCGCTCCGGGTTCTCACCGTACACGAGCCCGAGCCCGTGCCAGGGCCGAAGGCCCGTGCCCGATCCGCAGGAAAGGAACGGACCCGGGCGAGGGTGCGGGTACGGGCACGGGCGCGGGCACGGGCACGGGCGCGGGCACGGGCACGTCACGCGGCCTACGACGACGTGGCCTCCACAACCGGGGCGCGGCCAGGATCCTCTTCCGTTGCTACAATGCCCGCCTTCGGCGCCGGCGGCGGCCCGGTGGCACCGTCGCCGGCACCCTCCTCCAGCGCCCTCCCCAGGACACCTTCCGACGTGGAGACCGTGGACATGAGCGAGGCGACCTCGCCCTGGGTGGGCGTGATCATGGGCAGCCGCAGCGACCTGGAGGTCCTGTCCGCTGCGTGCGAAGTGCTGGAGGCGCTGGGGATCCCCCACGAGGTGCGCGTCGTGTCCGCCCACCGGACGCCGGACTGGATGTTCGAGTACGCGGAGACCGCCGAGGCCCGCGGCCTGGAGGTCATCGTCGCCGGGGCCGGGGGGGCGGCCCACCTCCCCGGCATGGTCGCGGCCAAGACCCTGATCCCCGTGCTCGGCGTCCCCGTGCCGGCGACGGCGCTGAACGGGCTCGACTCCCTGCTCTCCATCGTGCAGATGCCCAAGGGGGTGCCGGTGGGGACCCTCGCCATCGGCAAGCCCGGCGCCGCCAACGCCGGCCTCCTGGCCGCCGAGATCGTCGCGCTCAAGCGCCCGGCGGTGCGGGAGCGCCTGCGGGCCTGGCGGCGGGAGCGCACCGACGAGGTGCTCGCGGCGAGCGCGACCTGATGCCCTCGCCCATCCTCCCCGGCGCGACCCTGGGCATCCTGGGCGGCGGCCAGTTGGGGCGCATGACCGCCATGGCGGCCCGCTCCCTGGGCTACCACATCCACGCCCTCGACCCCGACTCCTCCTGCGCCGCCCGCTCCGTGGTCGACCGCTGCCTGGCCGCCTCCTTCGACGACGTCGACGCCGCCGCGGACCTCGCCCGGGGCTGTGACGTGGTGACCCTGGAGATCGAGAAGGTCTCCGTGCCCGCGCTGCGGGCCGCCGAGCGATTCGCCCCGCTCCGGCCCGCCCCCGAGGTGCTGGAGGTCGTCCAGGACCGCCGCGCCCAGAAGGAGTGGCTGGAGCGGGGCGGGTTCCCCATCGGTCCCTGGTCCCCGGCGGAGTCCGCCGACGGGATCGCCGCCGCCGCCCGCGCCCTCCCGGGGCGGGTGTTCGTCAAGGCCAGCCGAGGTGGGTACGACGGCCGCGGCCAGGCGGTGATCGGCGGCCCCGAAGAGGCCGATGGGGCCTGGGCCGCCGTCGGCGAGCGGCCCTGCGTGGTGGAGAGGGGACTGGACATCGAGGCGGAGCTCTCGGTGCTGGTGGCGCGGCGCCCCGGGGGGCAGACGGCGGTGTACCCCCCGGCCCTCAACCACCACGAGAGGCAGATCCTGGAGTGGTCCGTCCTGCCGGGGCCGGTCCCGCCGGATGTGGCGTCCCGGGCGATGGCGCTGGGGAGGGCCATCGCCGACGCCTTCCCGGTGGTGGGGCTGCTGGTGGTGGAGATCTTCTGGCTGAAGGACGGGTCCCTGCTGGTCAACGAGCTGGCTCCCCGGCCCCACAACACCTTCCACGCCACCGAGGTCGGCTGCCTCACCAGCCAGTTCGAGCAGCTCGTCCGGGCGGTGTGCGACCTTCCGCTGGGCTCGGTCGAAGTGGTGAGGCCAGCGGCGATCTACAACCTGCTGGGGGACTCCTGGCTGTCGGGCACGCCCCCCGCCTTCGACGCGGCCCTGGCGATCCCGGGGGTCCGCCTTCACCTCTACGGCAAGCGAGTCCCCCGGCCCGGCCGGAAGATGGGCCACCTCGCCGCCGTGGGGAGCACTCCCGAGGAGGCGGTGGAGCGGGTGAAGGCCGCCCGGGACGCGCTGTCGGGAGCGGAGATCCGGGCGGCGGACGCTTCGGCGGCCCTCGGGGGTTCTCCCCGATCGGACGCCTGAGGCACCGCCTGCCCGCCCCGGGCGCCCGGAAGGGAGGAGTCGTGGGACGACGTGGGACGGGCACGCCGCCCGGGACCGGTGCGACGCTCCGCCGCCCGGCGTCCGGGCCCGCGGCCCTCGGGCTGCTGGCCATCCTGGCCACCGCCGGGGGGCGGTCCGCGCGGGCGGGGGACGCGCCGCCCCCCATCGCCCCGGCACCCGAGGCCGAGGCGGTGAAGGTCTCGGCGTCCCTGGACGTGGACGAGATCGGCCCGGGCGTCCCCTTCACCCTGGCGGTGGTCTTCGAGGTCGGTCCCGGCTGGCACATCTACTGGGAGAACCCCGGAGACGCCGGCCTCGCCACCGAGGCCCGGGTCGAGGCGCCACCAGGCTTCGAGGTGGGGCGCGTGGCCTACCCCGTCCCCGAGCGGTTCACCTCCCCCGGCGACGTGGTGAGCTACGGCTACTCCGGCGAGGCGGCGCTCCTGATGACCGTGACCCCGCCCGCGGTCCTTCCCCCCGATCGACCCACCCGGATGAAGGTGGTGGCGCGCTGGCTCGCCTGCCTGGATGCCTGCGTGCCGGGCCGCCTGGAGCTGTCCCTCGAAGTGCCCACCGCGCCCCCGGGGAGCCCCATCGCGCCCCCGGATCCCGCCCGCATGGCGCGCCACCGCGCCCGCCTTCCCCTCCCCGCCGAGGAGCTGAGGTGGGCGGAGGTCCGCCGCCGGGACGCGGGGGGGGAGATCGAAGTGGACGTCCGGATGAAGGGAGCCGGCGGCGTGGACCTCCTGCCGGGGAAGGGCCTGGAAGTGGCGCTCCGGGAGGTACGGCGGGGGGAGGAGGCGGGGGCGGCGGTGCTGGGGATGCGCCTGCGCTCCCCGGCCCCCGGCGAGGTCCTCACCGGGGTCCTGAAGATGTTGCGCGACGGGCGGACCGAAGCTTATTCATTCGAGATCCCGGCCTCCCCGGGGGGAGGAGAACCGAGGAAGGTGGTCACCCCATGAGTCTCCGCGCTCCCTCCTTCCGCCTCGTCGCGGCGGCGGTCCTGTTCCTCCTGACCCTGGGGGGGGCCTCCTCCCCCGCCGCGCCGGCCACCGCGGAGGTCGGCAAGACCGCCCCCGCCTTTTCGCTGCCGGACCTCGACGGTCGGGAGGTGAGCCTGGCGGACTACCGGGGCCGCGTCGTGGTCCTGGAGTGGTTCAACCCCGGCTGTCCCTTCGTGAAGCACGCCCACGGGGAGGGGCCCCTCAAGGACATGGCCCGGCGGGCGTCGGCGGACGGCGTCGTGTGGCTGGCGGTCAACTCCGGCGCTCCGGGGAAGCAGGGGCACGGGGCGGACGTGAACCGCGAGGCGGCGAAGGCGTGGGGCATGGACCACCCGATCCTCCTGGACGAGTCGGGCCGGGTGGGGCGGGCCTACGGGGCGAAGACGACGCCCCAGATGTTCGTGATCGACTCCGCCGGGGTACTGGCCTACGCGGGCGGCCTGGACAATGCCCCCCTGGGCAACCCCGAGGGGGGGGCGCGGGTGGACTACCTGTCGTCGGCCCTGGCGGACGTGAAGGCGGGGCGATCTCCGGCCACCCCCAGCACCAAGTCCTACGGGTGCAGCGTGAAGTACGGCGGGTGACGCTCCGGCGAGGGGGGGGCGGATCCCCTCAGGGATGGACCCCCGGGTCCGCGTCG
>JAKLKC010000084.1 GCA_023150875.1 Myxococcota bacterium
TAAAGCACGCTGCCGGCGGCATCGTCGACGGGGATGCGCAGCAGCGGCCGGTGGGGCCGGTAGGTGCTGTAGATCGTCCACTGGTCGCGCTCGATGGGCTCGGCGGTGCCCAGCTTCGCGCCGGGCAGGAAGGCCTGGGCGGCGGCCCGGGCAGCCTCCTCGGCGGCGGACCGGGCGGCGGACACGGCCGCCGCGACGCGCTCCACCGCCCCCGCCACGTCCTTCTTGAGGGCGTCGAAGGAGCCGGAGAACCCCTGGACCGCCTGCTCCAGCTTGTCCAGGCGGCCCTTCAGCTCCTTGACCTCGCCACGGGTGGGGAGCCCCTTGCGGTCGAGGATCTCGTACACGATGTCCTCCACCGGGGTCTGGAGGATGGGGGTCATCTTCTCGGCGACGTTGTTCAGGACGAAGTTGGTCCAAGTACTCATGGCGTATCACCTTTCGAAGCGGGCGGGAGCGCTCCGCGCGGCCGCCGGGGATCGGGCCTCGGGGTGCGGCCGGCGGGCCCGCGGATGGGCCTCCCCGGGGAGGGTCTCACACCCTTCCTCACCTACCCCGGGAACGGGAAACCGATGTCGGCGAGGGAGTTGCGCCTCCACGACTGGTAGTGCTTGCCACAGAACCCCTTGGAGCGGACCGGGCGCCCGCAGCCGGGGACGTTGCACTCCCCCTCGATGCGCTTGCGGCCGGGCCGCCGGGGCTCCTCCTCGGCCTCCCGCCCGGCCGGGGCGACCGCCGCCGCGGGGGTCGCCGCCGAAACGGCCGCGCGGATCCGCTCCCCGGCCGAGGCCGGCGCGGCCCGGCGCCCCGCCCGAGGGGCCGCCGCCGCCGCCCGAGGGGCAGGTCCCGGGGCCCCCTCCCCGGAGGCGCGCGCCCGGGCCGCGGCCGCCGTGGCCGTGGCTGCCGCCGCCCTCGCGGCGTCCGCGGCACCCTCGGCGGCGACGACCTGGTCCTCCAGGCTCCGGAGCGCCGCCCGCGCCTCGTCGAACTGCCGCTCGACCCGGCGGAGCGAGGTCTCGATCCCGTCGGCGACGTTGCGGAACTCGCGGAACTCGGCGCGGTCGGGGATGCCCTTGCGGTCCAGGATCTCGTTGGCGATCTCCTCGACGGGACCGCGGAGGACCGGGATCATCGAGTCGTTGATGTTGGACATGATGAACTTGCTCAAGGCGCCCATTGTTCCTTGATTCGACGGCTCGGACCATCCGCCTCGCTCCCGGTCCGGCGCCGGTGACCGGGTCGGGTGGCTGTCGCACCCTGCTCTTCGGTGAAGGAGACCGGAGACGGGCGTGGCCCCGGCCCCGAGATAACCGCTCCTCGTCCGGACCGCCCCCCGTCCGCGGGGCCGGAGCCCCGCGAAGGCGTGTCCGGGCGCCGGCGCGCGATGCGTCCCGAAAGTCGTCGCAAACGTATCGGCGACGACGGTGAACGTCAAGCGTTCCGGCGACTTTTCTGCAACATCCGCCCGGGCTCCGGAGGGGCGCCGTCCCAGGGGCGTTCCGCGACGACCGATCCTCTGGTACAACCGTCTTCCTGGGGTGACCGGCGCGGCTCCCGCGACCGTCCCCCCTGTCGCACCGCCCGGCCCTGAACGCCGGGCCACCCTGGGGGTCCCGTGCCACGCTCGCCGATCCGCCCCGCTCCGAAGCTCCGCGCGACCCGCGCCGCGCTGATCCCGCTGTTCCTGTGCCTCGCGCCCGGTTGCGAGGATGACGAGGGCACTCCGCCCGACGGTACCGACGTCGATCCGCCCGTCGTCGCCCTGACCTCGCCGGCGGACGGCGCATCTCTCGGATGCGCCACGGTCACCGTGAGCGGCACCGCGAGCGACGCTTCGGGGGTGGCTTCGGTCACCGTGAACGGAGTCGCCGCGACCGATACGGGGAACGGGTTCTCGACCTGGGAGGCGACCGTCTCCCTCGCGCCGGGCGACAACGCCATCGATGTGTCGGCGGAAGACACCGCGGGCAACGCGAGCTCGCCCGCGACCCTCGCCCACGTCGATGTCGTGGACGCCTCCGCCCTCTCCCTGGACGTCTCGTCGGGACGACTCTACGGCACGGTGACCCTCGACGGGACGGAGCTCTACTCCCCGGAACACACCTACCAGGCGACGCTGCGGGATCCCGTCTCGGGCTGGACGGCGCGGATCGGATACTACGCGACGAGCCCCAACTGGCAGATCCCCACGGTCCAGGGCACCTACGACCTGCTGTTCGAGCTGGAGGACGAGCTCATCGGAGACGCATCGGTCCTGGACCTGCCGGTGGTGGTGGGCACGGCGCTGGCGGTGGGGGCCGACACGCGATACGACGTCGCCCTCCAGCGGGCCACCATCACCGGCGCGGTGACGGTGGACGGCGGCCCCCCCCAGGGGAGCGGCGCCGCGGGCTTCTCCGTCGGGCTCGCCGAGCCGGGAGCCTCCGCACGGGACTTCGTCTCGGTGCCCGGCGGCGAGACGTCGTACACCATCCGCACCCTGGCGGGGACCTACGACGTCTGGTTCACCTTCCCTTATGGGTACTTCGATCCCAGCTCGCCCGAGATGCGCCTGGTGGCCGCCCGCTCGGTCCAGGTGACCCCCACCACGTCCCTCCCCATGGACGTCCGCACGGTGGCGGTGGAGGGCTCGCTGTCGGTGGACGGCGGCACCCTCCACGGCGGGTATCTCTCCTTCGACGAGGTGGAGACCGGCCAGTCGTTCACGTTTCCCGTCTCGGGCTCCAGCTACGCCGTCCGTGTCCCCGAGGGGCGGTACGACGTGACGCTGACGACCCAGGAGGAGGTGCTGGGGGGAGACGCCTTCAGCGAGTATCACCCCGTCGGCCTGCTTCCCCTCGCCCAGGACGAGGCCCTCGCGGGCTCCGCCCGGTTCGACGTCGTCCTGGAGACCGCCGCCGTCTCGGGGACCCTCACCCTCGACGGCGGGACCCTGCCCCAGCCCCCCAAGTCCTGGCTCACCATGCAGTTCGAGGACCCCGCGACGGGGGCGCGGGTCCAGGCGGACTTCCGCTCCAACGGCGGCTTCTTCTCCATGAACGTGTTCACCGGCACCTACGACGTGTGGGCGACCCTCCCGGCGTCGAGCCTGGACGGGGACCTGCACGAGGCGCTGAGGCCGGTCCTGGTGGAGGAGGGCCTCGACGTGGGCCCCGGCGGCGCCCAGGTCTCCGGAGACATCGTCTCCGCGGGGGTCACGGGATCGGTGACGCTGGGGGGAGAGCCCCTGGTGTCCTCCCCCGACCGGTACTGGAGGCTCCACCTCGCCTCCGTGGACGACCCCTCCCGGGCCTCGGTGACCACCTTCACCGACACGTCGGGGGCGTACTCGATGCGGGCCTACCCGGGCGCCTACGAGGCGCGCATCGAGCTGGACGAGTTCCTGGTCGGCGCCGACCTGGGCGCCCTGGTCCTGCCGCGGCCCGCCGGGGTCCTGGAACTGGGCGCCTCGGGGGCGACCTTCGACGTGGACTTCGCCCCCGCGACCCTGGGGGGCACCGTGTCCCTGGACGGCGTGCCCATCGCCGGGAACCCGAGCTGGGAGTTCACGGTGGGCATCACCGATCCCGAGGTCACCACCGATCCCGAGGAGGGGGAGAGCCTCTCGTTCTTCGCCGACCAGCCGGACTTCACCGCCCCGACCCTCGCGGGCACCTACGACGTGTGGCTCACGCTGCCCCCCGAGGTCCTCGGCGCCGGCGCGGCCTCCCTGCCGGTTCGGGTGCGCGAGGGCCTCGTCCTCTGCGCGCCGTGACACGGATGCGCGCCGGCCCGGCGGTCCTTATGGTGTGACCTTCCCGCCGGCCCCCATGAGCGCTCCCCACTCCCTCCTCCGCACCGACCTCGCCACCCTGCCCACCGAACCCGGCGTGTATCTCATGCGGGACGCGGCGGGGGAGGTCCTGTACGTCGGCAAGGCGACGAGCCTCAAGAACCGGGTGCGACAGTACTTCCAGGGTCGTTCCGACGGACGGGCCCACGTGCCCCTGCTGGTGCGAAAAGTCACCGACGTCGAGGTGGTCGTCACGAGGACCGAGAAGGAAGCCCTGATCCTCGAGAACAACCTCATCAAGAAGTACCGGCCTCGATACAACGTCCGGCTCAAGGACGACAAGACCTGGCTCTCGGTCCGCATCGCCGTGAAGGAGCGCTTCCCACGGGTGGAGCTGGCGCGGAAGTGGCGCAAGGACGACGCCCGTTACTTCGGGCCCTACCTCCAGGGGATCGGCGCTCGGGACGTGGTGGCGCTGGTCCGGAAGGCCTTTCCCCTCAGGACCTGCACCGACGGTTTCTTCCGCGCCCACTCGGGGCGCCCCTGCCTGGAGTACCAGATCGGCAACTGCTCCGGCCCCTGCGCCGGTCGCATCGACGCCGAGGGGTACGCCGGACTGGTGCGACAGGTGGTGCTGCTGCTGGACGGGCGCACCCAGGACCTCCAGGACCAGGTGCGGGCGGAGATGGAGCGCGCCTCGGAGGAGCTGCGCTTCGAGGACGCGGCGGCGCTCCGGGACCGGCTGCGGGTCATCGAGAGGCTCGGCGAGCGCCAGCGGGTCCAGACCGGGAGCGGCGAGGACCGCGACCTGTGGGGCCTGCACCGGGAGGGGGACGCCGTGGGGGTGGCGGTGCTGCCGGTGCGGGACGGGAAGATGCAGGACGCCCGGTCCTTCGGGCTCCGCTCGGTGGTGGAGGACGACGCCGCCCTCCTGGCCCACGTCGTCCAGCAGGTCTACGAGTCCGGCCCCACGCCTCCCCCCGAGGTGCTGCTCCCCATCGAGGTCGAGGCCCAGGAGACCATCGCCGAGTGGCTCTCGGACCGCGCCGGGCGCAAGGTGACCCTCCTCGCCCCCCAGCGCGGCGAGAAGGTGCGCCTCGTGGAGCTCGCCTGCGCCAACGCCCGGGTGCGACTCCAGGCCGTCGACGGAGCGGAGGCCCGGCGGGAGCGGGGTCTGGACGAGCTCCAGCGGGTCCTGTCCCTACCCGAGCGGCCCCGCCGGATCGAGTGCTACGACATGTCCAACATCCAGGGCAGCGATCCCGTGGGCTCGATGGTGACCTTCGCCGACGGGGCGCCGGACCGGGCGGGTTACCGGGTCTTCAAGATCAAGACCGTCGAGGGGGCCAACGACTTCGCCTCGATGCGCGAGGTCCTGTCCCGGCGCTTCGCCCGGGTGGAGCAGGGCTGGGCCCCCCCGGACCTGGTGGTGATCGACGGCGGGCGCGGCCAGCTCCGCATGGCGGTGGAGGCCGCAAGGGAGGCAGGGTTCGGGGGGATCCCCGTCTGCTCCCTCGCCAAGCCCGACGGCGACGACGGAGGGGCCAACCCCGACGGGGTCGACCGGATCTTCCTGCCCGGACGCAAGAACCCCGTGGTCCTCCCCCCCTTCTCGCCCGCCCTGCTCGTGCTCCAGCACGTCCGGGACGAGGCCCACCGCTTCGGGGTGCACCACCACCGCAAGCAGCGCACAAAGAGGACCCTGGCGACCCAGGTGGAGGCGATCCCCGGGGTGGGGCAGGCCCGGGGGCGGGCGCTGCTGAGGCGCTTCGGCTCGGTGAAGCGGATCCGCGAGGCGTCGGCGGACGAGATCGCCGGCCTTCCGGGCTTCGGCCCCCAGATCGCCGCCCGGATCCTGGCCGCCCTGGAGGCCGGCGAGGGCCGGGGCACCGGCGAGGCTCCCCCCGCCGCCGATGACCTGCCCTCCTGAGCGTTCGCCGCCACCCTTCCTCCCGGCGTGGGCCGTGGCTACACTGCCCGCCATGTGGGCTTCCGCCAGAGGGGGCGCCCCCCGGAGTCGGGGGCTGCGCCGCTACGCGCCCCTCGTCGTCTTCTTCCTGCTGGTCGTGGTCGCCGCGGCCCTCTTCCACGAGGTCCTGCTGCCCTTCGTCCTGGCGGCGTTCTTCGTGTACCTCGTCGCCCCCGTCGTCGACCGGCTGCAGCGGCTGGAGTGGAGGGGGCTCCGCCTGCCCCGCTGGGCCTCGGTGCTGGTCCTCTACGCCCTGGTGGCCGGCTTCATCGCCGTCGTGGCGCTCACCATCATCCCCGAGCTGATCGACGAGGTGGTGAAGCTCTCCCAGACGCTGCCCGCCCTCATCAAGGACGCCAACGACCGCTGGCTCCCCGAGGCTTCCGCCTGGGTGAACCGCCTGCTCATGCGGGTCTTCGGGGCGTCGTCCCAGCCCGCCTTCGACCTGGAGCTGGAGATCCGGGAGAGCGTCCAGGAGACGCTGGGCGCCCTCGCCACCCACGCCGGTGACGCCCTGGCGCTGGGGCGCAAGGTGGTCCAGGGGGTGGTGGGGGGCCTCACCAAGACCGTGCTCACGGCGATGGTGACGGCCTTCCTGCTGGTGGACACCCGCTCGATCCTGCGCTTCGTGCGCTCCCTGGTCCCCAAGGACCACCGCCCCACCTACGACGAGCTGCTGGGCACCATCGACTCCGGCCTCGCCGGGGTGGTGCGGGGGCAGCTCCTGATCTGCCTCATCAACGGGGTGCTGAGCTACATCGGCTTCGTGCTGCTGGGGGTCCCCTTCGCGCTGGTGCTGGGCCTGGTCGCCGGGGTATTCAGCCTGATCCCGATCTTCGGCACCATCCTGTCGTCGGTGCCGGCGGTGCTCCTCGGGCTGACGGCGGGCTTCTGGACGGGGGTGCTGGTGCTGGCGTGGATCCTGGGGATCCACGCCCTGGAGGCGAACCTCCTCAACCCCAAGATCATGGGGAACGCCGCCAAGATCCACCCGGTGGTGGTGGTCTTCGCCCTGCTGGCGGGGGAGCACACCTTCGGCCTGGTGGGGGCGCTGCTGGCGGTGCCCCTCGTCTCCATCGTCCAGTCCCTCTTCCTGCACTTCTCGCGGGTGATGGTGCGGGGCGACGAGGACACCGGCCGCCAGATCGGCCCGGGGAGCCTCACCCGCTCCGGGGACGAGCCGGTGGAGGGGGCGGCGGTCGTGGGCTCCGAGGGGAGCTGAGGGGCCCGGGGACGAGGCGGGGCAGGACCGGCGGGGGCGCCGTCAGACGGCGAGGCGCTCCAGGGCCCCACCCACTGCTTTCACCAGCAGATCCCGGCACTTGCGGTAGTGGCGCGCCGACTTGCCGATGGGGTCGTCGATCCGCTTCTTGCCGACGAACTCCGCCAGCTTCCACACTTTGTAGGGCGCCCGCCAGTCACAGGCCTGCACCGCCCAGGAGTGCATCTCCTCCATCACCAGGACGTGGTCCGCCCAGTCCACCAGCTCGGGGGTGAGGCGCTGGGCCTGGTGCCCCGAGATGTCGACCCCCACCTCGCGGCAGACCTCGACGGCGTCGGGGGTAGCCCGCCACTCGTCCCGGGCGTGGGTGCCGGCGGAGCGGACGTCGACGTGCAGCCCCCGCTCCTCGGCGATCTTCTTCGCCAGCCCCTCGGCCATGGGGGAGCGGCAGGAGTTGCCGGTGCAGACGAAGAGGATGTTCAGGGGACGGCCGGTCATCGTGCCGGAGCATAGATCCGCGGGGACCGGAGCGCCACCCGCGCCCCGGGCTGGCGTCGGCGCGCCGTCCGGGACATCATGGGTCGGTGCCCGTCCGGACCGGACGGCCACGGGAGACGGAGTCATGCACCTGCTGAGGACCGGAGCGTGGTCGGCCGCCGTCGCGGCGCTGCTCGCCTCGGGTTGCGCCGGCCCCGCCGCGCCCGACGACGACGACGACGCCGCCGACGACGACGCCGCGGACGACGACGTCGCCGACGACGACGACGCGGACGACGATGCCGCGGACGACGACGCCGACGACGACGACGCCGCGGACGACGACTCGGCGGCGCTCAACACCCCCCCCACGGCCCCCGGCGTCACCGTGGAACCCGCGGCCCCCACCGACGAGGACGCCCTGGTCTGCTCCGTCGCCACCCCCTCCGAGGACGCCGACGGCGACGCGGTGAGCTACGCATACTCCTGGGCCGTGGACGGCGCCGAAGCCGGGATCGTCGCCGACACGGTGGGGCCGGAGCGGACGGCGGTGGGCGAGGCGTGGACCTGCCGCGTCACCCCCCACGACGGCATCGACGCCGGGGCGCCGGGGGAGGCCGAGGTGGTCATCGCCTCGGCGGCGGACCTGGCCCCGGACTTCGACCTGGAGGACCTCAACCCCAGCTCTCCCCGCTTCGGCGACGTGGTGTCGCCCCGGGACTACCTGGGCATGGTCTCGGGCTGGTACTTCGCCCACGCCACGTGAAGCTACTGCAGTAGCCAGTTCGGCTACCTCGACCAGATCCAGTCCGAGATCGACTCCGAGCACCCGGGGCTGGGGATCCAGCTCCTCGGGGTGAACGAGGCGGGCTACGAGTCCGGCAACGCCGACGTCACCACCGGCCGCGTCCTGCCCTGGCTCCAGGACACCGACCTTGTGGGGGCCTGGGCCCTGTGGGAGGTCGCCTACCGCGACCTGGTGGTGCTGGACGCCGCCAACCGCGTGGTACTGGTCTACAACCTGACCGAGCACAACCTCGGCGACGGGGCCAACTACGCGGAGCTGAAGGCGCTCCTGGTGGACGCCGCCTCGCCGTGACGGGTCGCGCCCGGAGCCTCTGGGGATGGGGGTGGGCCGACCGCTTCCCCGAGGCGGACCTCCGCCGCGCCCTGGGGAAGGCGGCGGGGGCCCTGCTGGGCTTCGAGCCCGGGGAGCCCCGGGAGCCCGCCCCGCCCCGGGTCCCCGATCCCCGGATCGCCCCCCCGGCCTCCCTGGCTCCCTGCTGCCTCGCCGGCCCCGAGGACCGGGCGCTGAGGGCGAGGGGGCGGAGCTACCTCGATCAAGTCCTCGGATTCACTGGCGACTTCTCGACCGCCCCCGACCTCGTCGCCCGCCCCCGGGACGAGGGGGAGGTGGCGGCGGTGCTGGACTGGGCGGGCGCGTCGGGCTTCGCCGTGGTGCCCTTCGGCGGCGGCTCCAGCGTCGTGGGCGGGGTCACCTTCGCCGGGCGGGAGGCGTGGCCGGGCCTCGTTGCCCTGGACCTGGGCGCCCTGGGAGCGGTGCTGGAGGTGGACGCCACCTCCCGGGTGGCCCGGATCCAGGCGGGGGCCCTGGGTCCGAGCCTCGAGGCCCAGCTCGCCCCCCACGGGCTGACCCTGCGGCACTTCCCCCAGTCCTTCGAGTTCTCGACCCTGGGGGGCTGGCTCGCCACCCGGGCCGGAGGGCACTTCGCCACCCTCTACACCCACATCGACGACCTCACCCAGGCGGTGAGGATGGTGACGCCCCGGGGCGCCTGGCAGACCCGCGCCGTGCCCGCCACCGGCGCCGGCCCCGATCCCAAGGGGCTGGCCCTGGGCTCCGAGGGGATCCTGGGGGTCATCACCGAGGCGTGGATGCGGCTCCAGGCCCGCCCCCGCTTCCGGGCCCGGGCGACGGTGCGCTTCCCGGACTTCGCGGGCGCCGTGGGCGCGGCCCGGGCGGTGGCCCAGTCCGGCCTCCACCCCGCCAACTGCCGCCTCCTGGACCCCCACGAGGCGGCGCTGCACCGGGTGGTCCAGGACGGGTCCTCGGTCCTGCTGCTGGCCTTCGAGTCCGAGGACCACCCCCTGGAGCCCTGGGTCCTCCGGGCCCTGGAGCTGTGCCGCGACCACGGGGGGATCCCCCCCGAGGGGGGACCGGACCTGCGCCCGGAGCGGGGGGACGCCACCGGCGCCGCCGCGTGGCGGGACGCCTTCCTGGAGATGCCCTACCTCCAGAGCACCCTGATCTCGATGACGGTCCTCTCCGACACCTTCGAGACATGCTGCACCTGGAGGGACTTCCCGGCCCTGCACGCCGCGGTGGTGGAGTCGGTGGGGGAGGCCCTGCGCCGGGTGTGCGGCGGGGGCCGGATCACCTGCCGCTTCACCCACGTCTACCCCGACGGTCCCGCCCCCTACTACACCTTCGTCGGCCCGAGCCGGCCGGGCTCGGAGACCTCCCAGTGGGCGGAGGTCAAGGCGGCCGCCGCGGAGGCGCTGGCCCGCCACGGGGGGACCATCACCCACCACCACGCCGTGGGCCGCCTGCACCGCCCCTGGTACGACCGCGAGCGGCCGGAGCCCTTCGCCCTGGCGCTGCGGGCGGCCAAGGCTTCCCTGGACCCCGCGGGGATCCTGAACCCGGGCGTGCTGGTGGATCCCTGATCTTCCCTGCTGGGGCCGGAACATCGACGGCAAGGGGGGGAACGCCCTTTCGGGTCGGCTCCTGGTGCGACGGGCGACGAGCCGGTAGAATCTGGCCTCGTGACGCGCGCGTCCCGAACGGGCGGATGGTCCGCCGGCGGGGGACTCGACGAGGGCCATCGGGTCCCCCGATGGCCCTTCACGCGGCGAGGCGCGCGGGCGCGCGCCCGCGGAGTGGTACCGATATGAGGCTGTGGTTCGTGCCCCTGGTCCTGGCTCTGGCGGTGGGTTGCGAAGGCGCCGGCGACGACGACGACGCCACGGCCGACGACGACACCGCCGACGACGACGCCGCCGACGACGACGCCGCCGACGACGACGCCGCCGACGACGACACCGCCGACGACGACACCAGCGACGACGACACCAGCGACGACGACACCAGCGACGACGACACCAGCGGCGACGACGACGCCACGGCCGACGACGACACCAGCGACGACGACACCGCCGACGACGACACCAGCGGCGACGACGACACCAGCGGCGACGACGACACCGCCGACGACGACACGGCACCGCCGTGGTTCTGCGGCGGCCCCCGGGTGTTCCACCCGCTGTCGGACGTGCTGCTCTCGAGCGAGACGGCCATCGCCGACTTCTGTTCCTCCTTCAACGCCGTCGATGGCAACCTCATCGTGGGCGGCCCCCTGCTCGCCGACATCTCGGGGCTGGGCTGCCTGTGCGAGGTGACCGGCGAGTTCGAGATCGCCGGGACCGAGGCGCTGGGGATCATCGAGGGCCTCGACCTGCTCCAGTCGGTGGGCGGCCGCGTCCACATCGACAACAACTCCGGCCTCTTCCGCATCGGCGGATTCCAGGACCTGGCCGAGGTCGGGCTCGACCTGGAGATCTCGAGGAACGAGGCCCTCACCGTGGTGGGGGGATTCATGAACCTCGTCCAGGTCGGAGGGGACCTGGCGCTCACCGACAACCCCCTGCTGGCCACGATCCCGGTGTTCCCGTCCCTGGGCGAGGTCACGCAGAACCTGCGGATCCAGGACCTCGCCGGTCCCGCGACCCTCGACGCGTTCCCCATGCTCTCGACCCTCGGCCAGAGCCTGGAGATCGAGGACACCGCGGGCGTTGTCACCGTCCTGGGCTTCGACCTCCTCACCTCCGCCGGCGGGAACCTGACCATCCGGAACAACGCGGCGCTGGAGGAGCTGACCGGCCTGTTCGGCCTCGAATCCCTCGGGGGCTCCCTCCGCATCCAGGGGAACACCGTCCTGCCCACCGCCGCCCAGGCGGAGGCCCTGAGGGACGCCATCGGCGTCGGCGACATCGGCGGCACCGTGGTGATCGACGGCAACGGTCCGGGCTAGCCCGGGTCCGCCCCGCCCCGACTCCCCATCATCTCCCTCCTCTCCGGGTTGCGTCTTCCAACTCGTCCACCTCCGTGCATCCGGCCTTGGGGGATCGGCGGCGGTGGGCGGCCCGAGCGGCGGAGAAGGCGGCGATGGGGGTGGTGAAGAGCAGGAAGAAGGTGGTGCCGATGGCCTTCAGCCAGAGCGGCGCCTCGCTCAACGCCGCGGCGCCGAAGAGGGTCAGGGCCACCCCCGCCGTCACCGCCTTCGAGGCGGTGTTCATGCGGAGGTAGACGTCGGGCATTCGGAGCAGCGCCAGCACCCCGAGTCCGCACACCACCAGGCCCGAGAGCAGCAGGGCCAGCCCCACCACGTCCCGGACGACCCCCAGCGCCCCGCTCACCGGAACACCCTGCCCGTCTCCAGGTATCGGGACACCGCCACCGTCACCAGGAAGGACAGGACGGCGAGCACCAGCGAGGCGTCCATGTAGGCGGGGTTGCCCTGGAGGGCCGCGAACAGACCGAGGGAGAGGGCGGTCAGCACGATCCCGAGGTCCAGGGCGACGATGCGGTCCACGGCGGAGGGACCGGCGATCATCGCCGCCATGCAGCCCGCCACCAGGACCAGCATCCACCAGAAGCCCAGCAGCAGCGCCAGGGAGGTCACCTCCGGGTTCATGGTCCGACCACCTCCATCACCCCCCGACACACCGCCCGGACGTGGGCGCGGACCGCGGCGGGATCCCCCGCGTCGATGGTGTGGACGTAGAGCATCCCCCGAGGCACGTCCAGGTCCACGACGAGCTGGCCGGGGGTCAGGCCGATGTGGTCCACCAGCAGCAGGAGCGCCGCCTCCTTCATCGGGGGCACCTCCACCGCCAGGATCCCGGGGCGCATGGGTATGACCGGCATCACGACCCGACGCGCCACGTCCCACGTCGAGCGCAGCGCGTCGGGCAGGAAGACCCGGAAGAAGTAGGTCGCGAACCGCTCCGCCCTCGCCAGCGTCCAGGCGGCACCCAGGGGCCTCCCCAGGTCCAGGAGCCTCCAGACCACGGGCAGGGTCAGAGTGACCCCCACCGTCCCCATGGCGAGCTGGGCGGGGCGGGCGCTGTCCGCCGCCACCACCCACACCGCCATCATCGTCACGAAGTAGGCCCCCCAGCGCCGGACCGTCACCTCGCCTCCCTCCCCTCACCCCGGGGACCCGGGGCCAGGACCGCGTCCCGCCACGCCGCACCGTCCACGAGTCCCCGGGCCGCCGTCCGGGCGAGGTGCGCCACCGGCTCCGCCGCCACCCCGACCACCACCACCAGCGCCGCCAGGACCGCCGCCACCGCCAGCTCCCCGGCCCGGAGCGGGACCCGCCGCCCCTCCCTCCCCTCGGCGGAGCCTCCTCCGCCGAACAGCCCCATCCACACCCGGGCCATCAGCCACACCACCAGCGCCGACGCCAGCATCAGCGACGTCAGGGTCCACCACGCCCGGGCCTCCACCATCGCCCGGAAGATCGCCAGCTTGGACGCGAAGCCGGCGAGGGGCGGCAGGCCCGCCAGCGACAGCGCCGCCACGAGGCCCGCCGCCGGAAGCAGGGGCGAGCTCCCCTGGAGGCCGCCCATCCTCGCCCACTCCCGCTCCCCGGTGGCGCGGATGGCCGTCCCCGCCATCACGAACAGGGTCGACTTGGTCAGGGCGTGGGCGACGAGCTGGAGCAGGGCGGCGGCCAGCCCCCCGGCCGTCCCCAGGGCCGCGGCGGCCACCAGGTAGCCCATCTGGGAGGCCGTCGACCAGGCCAGCAGGCGCTTGAGGTCCCGCTGAGCCACGGCGACCAGGGCGGCCAGGGCGGCCGTGGACGCCGCCAGCACCAGCAGGGTCGGGCGCACCGCCTCCCCCACCCATCCCGGGTTCGCCGCCAGCACCCGCAGCATCCCGTAGGCCCCCACCTTCACCACCACCCCCGAGAGCAGCACCGACACCGCCGTCGGCGCCACCGAGTGGGCGTCGGGCAGCCAGAAGTGCAGCGGCACCAGCGCCGCCTTCAGGGCGAGGCCCGTCAGCACCATGCACACCGAGAAGAGGTAGAGGGGCGGCGAGACGACCTCCGCCCCCGCCGTTCCGAGGGCGGCCAGGGACAGGACCCCGGTCTGGGCGTACACCGCCCCCACGCCCATCACCAGCAGCGCCGAGGACAGGAGGGAGAGGACGGCGTACTTCAGCGACGCCTCCACCTGCTCCCGCCGACCCGCCCCCGCCACCAGGGCGTAGGAGGCCACCCCCATCAACTCGAAGTAGACGTAGAAGTCGAAGAGATCGGCGGTGACCACCGCCCCCGACACCCCCACCTGGAGCAGGAAGGTCAGGGCGAGGGTCCGCCCCCGGTCCCCGGGATCCGGCTCCACCAGGCTCCACGCCAGGGCGGCGGCGAAGACCACCGCCGTCACCGCGAGCATGAGGGCCGACGCGGCGTCGATGGCCAGCACCACCCCCACCGGGAAGCCCCAGCCCCCCGGGCGGTGGACGAGGACGCCCCCCTCCCAGGTCCCCGCCACCGCCAGGGCCGCCACCCCGGCGAAGGCGGCCTGAGCCAGTACCGCCATCGCCCCCGCCGCCGCCGGCCGCGCCGCCGCCACCAGGCACAGCAGGGCCCCCGCCAGGGGGACGAGGGGGGCCAGGGCGGGCAGCGCGGGGCCGACGGTGGCGGGGGGCAAGGCTCACCCCCGCAGGTCCCGCCAGGCGTCGGCGTCGGCGGAGCCGAAGCGGGCCGCGGCGGCGAGGACCAGGACCGCAAGCCACGCCAGCACGCCGAACCCGATCACCAGGGCGGTCAGCACCAGCACCTGGGGCAGGGGGTCCACCGCCGCCTCCCCGGCGGGGACGTAGGGCGCGGCGGTACCCTCCCTGGTGCCGCAGGCCAGCAGGAACAGGTTGGCCGCCCCCAGCACCAGGGAGTAGCCCAACACCAGGCGGACCGCGTCCCTCTGGAGCATGTGATACACGCCCACCCCGAAGAGGGCCCCCGTGGTGGCCGCCAGGATCCAGTTCACGTGTCCCCTCCCCGCGCCAGCAGCAGGAACACCGCCTGGGACCCGCCGGCGATCACCAGGAAGATCCCAAGGTCGAAGACCGTCGCCGTCGAGAGCAGCAGGGTCTCGCCGCCGATGCTCCACCTCGCCTCCACCTGTCCCGACAGCCCCAGCCCCGCCACCAGGCCCCAGGACGCCGACAGCACCAGCAGCAGCAGGCCCGCGGACAGCGCCCCCCCGGCGATGGAGGGCGGCGTCCCCGCCGCGCGGTCCCCCTGCCCCACCATGAGCAGCAGGATCGACATCGCCACCACCACGCCGGCCGTGAAGCCCTCCCCGGGCTTGTCGTGGCTGTTGGCCATGTAGGACAAGGCCAGCACCAGCACCACCGGGAAGCACAGCGTCGTCGTGGCGCGGACGACGTCCGGGGCCTCGAGATCGGGGGGCGGCCTCACTCCCCCTCCCGCCCGGCCGGCGACCGCCCGATCCTCCGGGAGAGGATCAGCACCGCCCCTAGGGTGGCTGCGGCGAACACCGCGGCCTCGCCCAGGGTGTCCATCGCCCTCTGGTCCACCAGGACCATCGCCACCACGTTCTTCCAACCCTCCACCCGGGCGGACTCCAACAGGGCCGCGGCGAGGGCCGGGCTCCCCCGCGCCCCGGCGATCCCGAGTTGGAAGGCGCCCACCACCGTCCCCAGGAGCACGGCGAGCAACGCCGGGAGCAGGGCTCCGGCGCGGACCTCCCGCCCTCCACCCCCGGGGCCGTCCCCCCGGGCGGGCAGGCCCGGCCGCACCGACGGGATCCCCTCCATCCGGCCGATGGCCAGGAGCAGCAGCATGGGGATCACCGTCTCCACCGCCACCTGGACCAGGGCGAGGTCGGGGGCGCGCAGCAGCGTGAAGACCAGGGCGATCACGTAGCCCACGCCCGCCACCAGGAGGAGGGAGGTCAGGGGATGGGCGGGCCACACCGACGCCAGGGCCAGCAGGATCGCCGTCGCGGACAGCACCGCCACCGCCCACTCCATCCCCTGGAGTTGGAGGGACGCCTGGAAGACCGGCCAACGGTCCACCCGAGTCAGGAGCACGGCGGCGAGGGCCACCGGTACCGCGGAGAGGACCGCCACGTAGCTCCACAGCAGTCCCGACTGGGTGCGGCCCACCAGTCTCGCCAGGGCCAGGACGCCCCGCTGCACCCGGTCGTACAGCGCCGCGGAGCCCGCCAGCAGGGTGAGGGCCCGGCCGATCCGGGCCAGGTCCCGCTGCCGCTCGGGGGCGGCCCCCGGCTCGGAGACCGAGGTGGCCGCCGCCTCCGCCCCGGACCGGATCGAGAACCGCGCCAGCGGGACCGCCAGGGCGTAGGTCGCCAGGGTCAACCCGAACTCCGCCGGCGGCGGCCAGCCCAGGGCCGCCACGGTGTGGACCGCGGCTCCCGCCGCCACCGAGGCGGCGGGATCGGTGAGGGCCACCAGCCACGCCGGCCGCAGGCCGAGCGCCAGCGCCAGGAGCGCCAGGGCCCCGACCCACGCCACCATGGGCGACATCTCCCGCTCCGGCACGGGTTCCTCGGGCGCGGGCCCTGCCCCGTGGAAGGACTGGAAGGCGTAGCGGCCCATGTAGGCGAGGGTCAGGATCCCCCCCACCAGGGCCACGGCGATCACGGGCAGGTCCCGGGCCCCGACCGCCGCCTTGTAGAACAGCTCCTTCATCCAGAAGCCCACCACCAGGGGTGCCCCGCCCAGGCCCAGGGCCAGGAGCCACGTCGCCGCCGCGCTGAAGGGGTGGGTCCGTGCCAGGGGGCCCACCCGCCGCAGGTCGTCCTGGCCCGAGGCGACGGAGACCAGCCCCGCGCTGAGGAAGAGGCCGCTCTTGAGGACCGCGTGGGCGGCGACATAGAACGCCGCGGCCCCGTATGCCTGGAGGCCGAGCAGCAGCGTCACGTAGCCGTACTGGGAGATCGTCGAGAACGCCAGGACCTGCTTGAGCCGGTCCCGGGTGAGGGCCACCGCCGCCCCCATCAGCAAGGTCACGGCCCCCAGGGACTGCAGGGCGGGACGGTAGCCGGGCAGGCCGTCCAGCAGGGGAGCGAGGCGCATGACCAGGAACACTCCGGCGGCCACCATCGCCGCCGAGTGCAGGAAGGCGCTGACCGGCGTGGGCGCCTCCATGGCGTCGGGGAGCCAGGTGTGGAGGGGGGCCTGGGCGGACTTGGCCGCCGCGCCCACCAGCACCCCCGAGAGGAGCACCCACCCGTAGGGGCCGGGAGCGGAGACCGCCTCGGGACGGCCGGTCATGGCGGAGATCCCGCCGGTCCCGGTGGCGGCGGCCGCCGCCAGCAGCGCCACCAGCAGGGGGAGCCCGGCGGCGACGGTGAGGGCGAGGGCCTTCACCGCCCCGGCGCGGGCCGCCTCCCGCTCCCGGTCGAGGCCGATCAGCAGGAAGGAGCTGATGCTGGTGGCCTCCCAGAACGTGTACAGGGTGACGACGTCGTCGGCGCACACCAGGCCCAGCATCGACCCCATGAAGAGGAGCAGCAGCGCGTAGTAGGCGACCGGCCGCTCCGGGACGTGGTGGTGGTGGGCGTGGTGGGGGAGGTAGCGGACGGAGAAGCCCAGAATGGCGGTGGCCACGCCGGTCACCATCAGCGCGAAGAGCAGGGCCAGCCCGTCCAGGCGCAGGGCCAGGTCCACCCCCAGGGAGGGGATCCACGGCACCCTCACGGCGGCCACCGAGCCGCCGGGGACCGACACCGCCAGCGCCGGGAAGGCCGCCAGGAGCCCCACCGCCACCGCCAGCGCCGGGATCCAGGGCCGCCGCCCCAGGGGACCCCGGCCGGCAAGCAGGGCCAGGACCGCCGCCGCCACCAGGGGCAGGGACACCAGGACCGCCAGCAGCGGCGCCTCGATCTCGTCCGCCCGCATCTCCGGCTCAGGGTCCCCGGGGAGGCCGGATCCCCGGGACTCCCCGGGCCATCAGGCCCGGAGCCCGGCGTAGGTGTCGATGAACCGGTCCGCCACGCCGTGGGCGCGGGCCGGCAGGACCCGATGCGCCCTGCGCTTGCGGGTGAAGGCCCACGCCGTGGCCGCCGCCAGGGCGAGGGTCCGGGGCCGGGTCAGCTCGTAGGCGGCGGCGACGGCGAAGCCGAAGGCCAGGTGGGCGGCGATGGCGTAGGCGTGGTTCTTCGGGGGGTAGTGGGTCGCCGGCGCGGCGAGGCGGAAGGCGGGCAGGATCAGGTTGTCCCCCGTGTTCCAGACGAGGAGGGAGTAGGCCGCGACCCCCGGCGGGGAGGCGACGGCGGGGTAGGACTCCCGCAGCAGCCCGTAGAGCCCCCCCCAGGCGGACCCGAAGGCGTAATGGACCAGCGCCCCTCCCCGCTCCTTCCCCTCCTCCGTCAGGGGACCGCGCCGAGCGAAGCCCTCGACGAAGCGGCGTGCCACCGCCTGGGTGGCGTTCTCCCCCTCCTGGACGGGATCCGGGGGGTGGAAGGCTCCCTCGGGCGTCCCGGGCGTGAGGGACGCCGTCGCCTTGAAGAACAGGCCCTGGGCCGCGGAGCCGGCGACGCCGGCGCAGATCCCCCGAAGTAGCGCCCCCATGGGCGTGATCGCGCGCATGTACCCCTCCCTGACCCTGACGCCCGCCGTGCCCCATCCACTCCGAAAGATGCCACCTCCCCCGCGCCTGGCCACCCACCTTCCCCCTTCCCCACCCCGCTCCGGATGGCCCCCGCCGCCCCTTGGGGGCGGCGATCATGCCCGCGGGGCCGCGGGGTCAGGGAGCCCCGGCGTCCCTCACCAGCCAGACCTCCCCCTGCAGGTATAGGTCGCGCGTCTCGTTCGGATCGGCGACGAGGACCTCGTCGCGGCCGTCGCCGTCGGTGTCGCCGACGCCGGCGACGCGGGTGGTGTAGGTTCCGAGAAGGGTCGATGTCCGGCTCCAGTCCGGGCCGAACGCCAGGGTGACGCCGGGCAGGTGGGACGACCAGAGGGCGATGTCGGCCAGGCCGTCCCCGTCCACGTCACCGAGGGTCAGGGCGACGGGCCCGGACTCGCAGTCGGGACAACCCAGGTCCAGCTCGGCGTCGGGAGCCGCGACCTCCTCGCCGGTGAGCGGTCCCCGGAGGAGCCAGGCGCCGGCGCCCCAGTCTCGGGGGATGACGAGGTCGCCCAACCCATCGCCGTCCACGTCCCCGGGGGCGGTCCACCGGTACTCGGCGGCAAGCCCGTCTTCCAGGATCCGGCGGCCATCCGCGGGCGCATCGTCGAGGGACCCCGCGACGGGGCCGTGGAAGACCGAGATCAGGTCCGGATCGGGCTCCGTCGCCCAGGCCTGGTCGAGCAGCACCAGGTCCGCGTACCCATCGCCGTTCAGGTCCCCCGCCGCCAGCAGCGGGTTCCCGTCGTCGCTCCACGCGACCGGCCCGTCACCCGTCAGTGCGGGGCCCGCGTAAAGGCCGGACTCGGTCAGCAGGTCGTCGAGCCCATCCCCGTCCACGTCGCCCGCCACGCGGGGCGCCGCCCCGGGGAGCCAGGCATCGGCGTCCTCCCACGAGCGGTCGCCCTCGATGGGGCCCCGGAAGACCCAGGTGCCGAGGGACGTCCCGACCGCGAGATCGTGCCGTCCGTCACCGTCGAGGTCGCCCCGGCCGTCGATCTCGGGCGCGTCGTGCTCGTCCTCCCCGACCACGATGACCTCCAGGGGCGCGTCCGCCATGCTGGCCTCGGCGTCCAGGGTCCCGGGGAAGAGGGTGACGACCCAGGTGCCCAGGTCGTCGAGCCTGCCGGCGACGGCGAGGTCGGGCCGCAGATCTCCATCCACGTCCCCGGCCGGCCCGATTCCCTCGCCGGCCTCCCGGTCCTTGGCGTCGCCCAGGACGGCGGCGGGGCTCTCCAGCGCCGAACGGCCCTCCCACTCCTGGAACCAGCACACGGGCGTGGACCCGATCGCCCCCTCCGCGGTGCGGCCCTCCACGCGGAAGCCGAGGGGCTGGACCCAGTCCGCGATGCCGTCCCAGACGGTGGAGTCCACGAACTGGACCGGGCTCGCGGTCCAGTCTCCGACCCACTGAATCATCTCGGGCGTGTAGCCCGACGTCTCCAGGACCACGCGGTACTCGGCGCAGTCGCCAAGCGCGCGGAACACCGGCGGCTCCTCGGTCCGCGGGGGATCGCGCCCGGGATCGAGCACTTCGAACGAGCACGTTGGCCCCCCGCCGGCGACGACAACGACCGCCCCAGAGCTGACGAGGGGTTTGTAGCCGGACTCGCGGCCGACGGTCCCGGTGACCACGTCGGGGTGGCCGTCACCGGTCAGGTCGGCCACCGCGAGGGAGCGGATCTCCCACGAGGCGTAGGGGAACCAGTCTCGCGGGTAGGAGGCGGCCGGCGAGGAGACGACCCCGGCCAGTGGCCCGCGGAACACCGCGACCACAGCACCGGGACTCCGGCCGAAGGTCTGGGCGTCCGTCCCCTGGGTGATCAGGTCACCGATCCCGTCCCCGTCGACGTCCCCGACCGCGACCGCGCCGGCGATGCAGTCGATGTCCGCGGTGGGGTCCACCCAGGCCACCGAGGCGGTCGCGGGGTCGACCTCGCCCGATAGATCGCCGGGCAGGACGAAGACCGTGCCGTCCTCGTCGCAGTACGGGAGGTCCTCCTCCTCGACCACCACCAGGTCCGGCAGGTCGTCCCCCGTCACGTCCCCCGCGGCCAGGCCGGCGCCGGCCCCGGGGATCCGGGCCGAGGCTGCGTCGAGGGTCACGTCGCCGGCGAACGGGCCGCGGAGGACGAAGGTGGTGAGGGCGTCGTCCGCGGACCGGGCCACCACCACGAGGTCCGGAAGTCCGTCGGCGTCCATGTCCCCCGGGGCGAGGAGGCGCGCCCCCGCGCCGAGGCCCGCCTCGGTGCCCGTGATCGTCGCCACCGCCCCCGCGAGACCCGCCGCCTCGGGCGCCGGACCGGCCAGCACGTACACCCGCCCCGCGTCCTCCGCCCCCGCGTCGGCCCCCGGGGCCCCGATGACGAGGTCCTGGATCCCGTCGCCGGTGAGATCGCCGACGATGACGGCGGTGCCGGTCCGGTCGCCATCGGCGAGGCCGTCGACACGGGCGTCACAGGCGTCGTCCACGTAGTCGCCCACGACCGGTCCCCGGTAGAGCAGGACCGCCCCGGCGTCGACGTCCCCGGCGTGGGGAAGCCCCATCACGACGTCCAGGTCGCCGTCCGCGTCGGGATCGCCGGCGGCGACCACCGACTCGTGGAAGAGGTCCTGGACGGTGGGGATGGCGCATACGTTGCACCAGGGATCCTCGACGTAGTCCGAGGGGACGCCCAGCCGCGCCCGGGCCGGCGTCGCCGCCTCGGGCCGGTCCCAGGGTCCGACGAGCAGGTAGGCCGCGGCGCCGGGCTCGTGGTAGACCCAGGTCATCTCGGGCGGGTCGTACACGGGATCTCCCGTGATCATGTACATGTACGAGCTGGGCGCGGCGACGAGCAGGTCCGCGACCCCGTCGCCGTCCTGGTCCTCCACGGGGATCGCTTGCATCCCGAGCATGTCGGCGAGGATCGTCTCCGGCCAACGGAACGCCTCGCCCGCGTAGGTCATCCGCCCATCGATCCGGCGGGTGCAGGTCGATGGATCGCAGTCGCTGTCGTAGGCGTCGTTGCAGACGTCCTCCCGGTGGGGACCGGCGAGGGTGGTGCGGTCGTCGCAGTCCCCCTCGCACGGTGACGCTCCGTCGAGGTCATGGTCCTCGCCCTCGTCGTCGAGTGTCCCGTCGCAGTCCTGGTCCACGCCGTCGCAAGCCTCGGCGGCGCCGGGGTGGACGTCGGGGCGCGCGTCGTCGCAGTCGGTCGCGTTCTCGACGTACTCCTCGCCCGGGACGCACTCCAGGCGCGCACCGTCGGGATCCCCGTGACCGTCGCCGTCGGCGTCGGTGTAGAAGAGGTCCTTGCCGCCCCAGACGTTGTCGACTTCGCCGTCGCAGTTGTCGTCCCGGT